>NZ_JCADBL010000002.1:0-748857 GCF_059359015.1 Micromonospora sp. LZ37
TCAGCGACCTGGACCTGCTGACCCCCGCAGAGCGGGACCTGGTCACGCACCGGTGGAACGACACCGACCACGACGTACTGACCCTGCCCCTGCCCGGGCTGTTCGCCGCCCAGGTAGCCCGCACCCCTCACGCCACCGCCGTCACCTACGCCGACCAGTCCCTCACCTACACCGAACTCGACGCCCGATCCAACCAACTCGCCCGACACCTCATCACCCTCGGCGCCGCCCCCGAACGCCTCGTCGCCGTCGCCCTCCCCCGCTCCATCGACATGATCACCGCCGTCCTCGCCGTCCTGAAAACCGGCGCCGCGTACCTCCCCATCGACCCCACCTACCCCAGCGACCGCATCACCTACATGCTCACCGACGCCACCCCCGTCACCACCATCACCAACCACCACACCGCCACCAACCTCCCCCACCACGACCACCAAGTCCTCCTCGACGACCCCCACGTGACGGCCGCGATCGCGCGGCACAGCACCGCCACGGTCCAGGACGCGGAACGACTCGCCCCGCTGCGCCTCGCCCACCCCGCCTACACCATCTACACCTCCGGATCCACCGGACGACCCAAGGGCGTCGTGGTCACTCATGAGGGCCTGGGGAACCTGGGTGCGTTCCTGGCGGACATGCTGGGCGTCGGGCCCGAGTCGCGCATGGCGCAGCTCATCTCGCTCAGCTTCGACATGTGCCTGTGCGAGATTCTGACGGCGTTGACGGCCGGCGCGACCCTCGTCCTACCCGAGCCGGGCCCCCTGGCCGGCGAAATCCTCGCCGACGTCCTGCGCGAGCTGCGGGTGACCCACGCGGTCGCCTCACCCAGCGCCCTCGCCGGCGCACGGCCAGAGCAGCTGCCGGAACTCGAGTGCCTGATCGTCGGCGGCGAGGCCTGCCCGCCGGAGCTCGCCGCAGCATGGGCGAAGAACCGACGCATGTTCAACGGGTACGGGCCGACCGAGGCGACCGTGTGCACGACCGTGAGCGGGCCGCTGTCCGGCACGGGCGCCCCATCGATCGGCGGCCCCAACTGGAACGAGAGGGTCTACGTCCTAAACGACCGGCTGGATGTGGTGCCGCCCGGGGTCGTCGGCGAGCTGTACCTGGCCGGCACCGGCCTCGCCCGCGGCTACCTGCACCAGGCCGGCCTGACCGCGCAGCGGTTCGTCGCCTGCCCGTTCGAGTCCGGTGAGCGGATGTACCGCACCGGCGACCTCGCCCGCTGGCGGCCCAACGGGGAGCTGGAGTACCTCGGCCGCATCGACGACCAGGTCAAGATCCGCGGGTTCCGCATCGAGCTCGGCGAGATCGAAGCCGTGCTCGCCGCACAACCAGGCGTCGACCGCGCCGTCGTCATCGTCCGCGAAGACCGACCCGGCGACCGCCGCCTCGTCGGCTACATCATCCCGACTCCCGGCGACCCAGCCGACCCGGCCCAGCTCCGCGCGGCCGCCGCCGAGGCCCTCCCCGACTACATGGTCCCGGCGGCCATCGTCACCATCGAGGCACTCCCACTGTCGGTCAACGGCAAGCTCGACCGCCGGGCCCTCCCCGCACCCGAGTACGCGTCGGCGCCCGCCCGGGAACCGTCCACCCCGACCGAACACGCACTCTGCGAACTGTTCGCCGACGTCCTCGGCGTCGACCAGGTCGGCGTCGACGACAACTTCTTCGACCTCGGCGGACACTCGCTGCTCGCTGCCGTGATGGTCACCCGGATGGAGGGCCAGCTCGGTATCAAGATCAGCTTGCAGGAGTTCATGGCCAACCCGTCCGTCAGCGCGGTCGCCGGCCACTCATCGCCCACGGCGGCCGAGCAGTCCTGACCTGAAGAAGGCCCCGCCTCCCCCTGACCGACCAGGGGGAGGCGGGGCCTTGCGCCGCATGCGCCCTCCAACGACAACGGGGTGGTGGTACGCCCGGGTTCACGGCGTCCCACCACCCCTGTTTGCGCCCGGCCCTCGACGGGCCGGCGTCACGCCGCTTCCGCGGCCTTCACCGCCGCCTCGGCCGCGTCGACCAGCGCACCGAACGTGGTGCGGCTAGTCAGCACGTCCTCGGGAAGCCGGATCCCAAGCGCCTGTTCGATCTCGAAGACGAGCTGCACGTGCACCAGGGATCCCCACGACTCGACGTCTGCCGGCGTCGTATCGGCTCCCCAGATCGGCGGCTCCCCGACGACCCGGGTGAACGCCTCCGTGATCACTGTGATGACCGTACTCACCGTTGTACCGTCCTTTCGTCGGATCCCGCGCCGGCGATGTGCCGGGTCGCGAGCTTGTCCAGGGCGGTGAGCGGCAGGCTGTAGCGCTGCTCGCCGTCCACCACGCCCTGCGGGGCGAATCCGAGTTGCAGGTACAGGTCGGCGACCAGCGCGTTGCGGTTGGTGGCCCGGTACCCGCCGACGAGCGTCGTGCAGCCGGCCTCGGCGGCCGCCCGGCCCAGTTCTTGCAGGAGCAGCCGTTCAGCGGTACGGCCGATCACGCGGCAGCTCAGCAGCAACGTGTCGACCACCGCCTGGTCACCGCGCAGTTCGGCGAAGCCGACGCCGACGATCCCATGGTCTGCGAGCCGGTCCCGCAGCGACAGCCACCGGCAGACCCAGCGCGGGTCGGCGGCCAGCGCCGCGACCTCCTGCGCCGTCCGCCGCCGGGTGGTGAGGTTGAACTGGTTGGTCTTCTGCAGCAGTTGCGCAACCCTCGGCAGCACCGTCTCGTCGACGGGCCGCACGACGGCCTCCATGCCCAGGTCTTCAAGGAAGTCCTCGAGCGACCCCGCCTGCTCTCGCAGTTCCGCCGCGGCGCGCAGACCGGCGTACGAGGCGTTGCGCTGCCGGTCCGCTGCGGTGAGCCGCCCTGGTGCGAGGGTGGGCCGGCCCGCGAGGGCGGCGACGTAGTCGGATGGGTTCACCGGCAGTTCGACCACGTCGATCTGGGGCAGCGCCCGCCGGACCTCGAGACGCTCGGCGGGGTTGTCGTCGGCGAACGTCAGACTCTCCAGGCCTAGCGACAAGCGGGCGGCCACCTCGCGCAGCTGTTCGGACTTGGGCCGCCAGTCGGCCACCACGGCCGCCAGGTGCTCGGGTCGCAGGCGCATCCCCGGCACCTCGGCGATGGCCCGGCGCGCGAGGTCCGCGTCGTTCTTGGTCGCCACGGCGAGCGCGACCCCCCGCCGGTGCAGTGCCAGCAGGTGCTCCTGGAACGCCGCGAACGCCTCGCCCCGCGGCGAGGCGTTCAGGGCCACGCCGTCAATGCCCTCCTCACCGACGATGCCGTCCCAGAGCGTGTTGTCCAGGTCGACGACGACGCACCGGCGGCTGAGCCCCTGATCGGCCGCGAGGGCCGCTGCGGTGGCGCGGGCCAGGGCGGGCAGGGCGGCGAGCGACACGGCCTGCCGGGCGGCGTACCAGTACCGGTCGTCGCGCCAGTGCCGCAGGCCGTGCTCGGCCGCGAGCCGATCAGTGTCCACGATCACAACGTCGTCACCGGCCCGTAGCCGGGCATTGACCTGCCCGACGACCGACGACGGGCTCTGCGGAAAGCGGAGCGCGGCGGTGCCGTAAGGGTCGTCGGCCGGCGGTGTGAACAGGAGCTGGCACACCCCGATCCCGGCGGCCCGGGCCGCGTCCCACAGCCGGGTCCAGCGCTGAACGGCGCCGGCGATCACCTCGTCCGGTGCCCGCCGGGCGAGCTCGCCGAGGGCGAGGTCATCGGTGCTGGGCACAAGCAGCACGTAGTCAGGGGGGTCGCACCGGGTCGCGGAGCCGGCGTCGAACAGCTCCTGCTCGATCTGACCGTACGGCGCCTGCGTCACCTCCAGACCGAGCCCCACGGCCAGCCCGGCGGCCGGCAGCAGCCTGGCCAGCAGGTCGCTGGTCGACGTCGCCAGCACCCGCACACGCACGGTGCGACGGATGAACGGCCGACCGGCCTCGGGGTTGCGGGCGAGCTCGACGGCCGCGCGCTGCCAGAGCGCGGGCTCAACTGTGGACCGGAGGGCGGCGACCAGCTCGGACACGTCCGGTGACCCGTCATGGCTCATGTCCCGCTCTTTCCGGCTCGAGGTACAGGATGTCGGATTCATGCTCCCGGCCACGATCCCGGCCCACACCTCCGAGGCTGCGGACCCCGACAGTCCGCTGTGACCTGCTCAGCGCCGACCCGATCTGGGTCGCAAGCAGGGAGAGGAGTACGGCGGCCCCGGCGAAATAGCATCCGCCCATGACAGCCGCCAGCCTGTATCTCGATCTGCTGAAGAAGGTCCTCACGGGCACTCTCGCCAGCGAGGAGCCCGACATCGACGATCCGCGCTTCCTGCCTGGCTTCATCCAGCACTACATCACCGGCGACGCATACACGATGGTGCCACGCGTGCGTCTCGACAACGTCGAAGCGTGCATCGCCGAGGTGCTCGAGCAGAGGATCCCGGGCGACTTCATCGAGACCGGCGTCTGGCGCGGCGGTACCACCATTTTCATGCGCGGCATACTCAAGGCCTTCGGCGTCACTGATAGACGAGTGTGGGTCGCCGACTCGTTCCAGGGCCTGCCGGAACCGGACGCCGGGCGGTTCCCCGCCGAGGCGGTCGCGCACGCCAGCGACACCATGACCCGCACCTACAAGCACTTTGCGGTCTCCCGCGCCGATGTGGAGGCGAACTTCCGGGCCTTCGGGCTGCTCGACGAGCAGGTGCGGTTCCTTGAGGGCTGGTTCGAGGACACGCTGCCCGCCGCTCCCATCGAGCGCCTCGCCGTCATCCGCCTCGACGGCGACTACTACCAGTCGACCATGGACGCGCTCACCAGCCTGTACGACAAGCTGTCCCCCGGCGGCTACGTGGTGGTCGACGACTACGGCGAGGACCTGTGGACGTACTGCCGCCAGGCGGTCGACGACTTCCGCCGGGAACGCGGCCTGACCGGCGAGCTAACCCGCGTCGACTCCAAGTGCTACTACTGGCGGCGCCCGCGCTGAGCCGCGGCCAGCAAGCGGGCAATCCAGAGGATGTGCCCAGCTCACGGGCGATGGAAGTATCCCCCATGGCACCGTACCCACCCCGGGCAGGACGGCCATCAGCTTCCGCATCCATCGACAAGAGGAGATCTCTGTGACGATCACTGAGGTATCGCGGCCCGCCGACCCGGTTCAGGACGTGGCGAAACTGGTGCCACTGCTGAAGTCGCATGCGGCGTGGGCCGACGAGCACCGCCGCCTGCACCCAGCGACCGTCGAGGCGCTCGCCGACGCCGGCGCGTTCCGGCTGCGGCTACCCGCCCGCTACGGCGGTCTCGAGCCCAGCACCCGCACGGTCACCGACACCATCGCCGAGATCGCGAAAGGCGACGGCTCCGCCGCCTGGGTCACCGGCGTCAACGCCATCACCACCTGGATGGCGAGCCTGCTGCCGGACGAGGTCCAGGACGAGATCTTCGCCGAGCCCGGCACCCGTCTCTGCGGCACGCTGAGCCCCACCGGCATGTGCATGCCCGTCGACGGCGGCGTCATCCTCACCGGCAAGTGGGGCTTCATCAGCGGCGCCCACCACAGCCAGTGGCAGATCATCGTCGCCGTGGCGCCGGCACCGGGGTCCAGCGCCGAATTCTGGCCGGTCATGACCGCCGTACCGCTGCGCGACCTGCAGATCGTCGACGACTGGCACACCACCGGCCTGCGCGGTAGCGGCAGCGTCAGCACCGTCGCCAACCAGGTCTTCGTCCCGGCCCAGCGGATCCTGCCGTTGCCGCTGGTCCTGGCCGAGCAGTACGCCTCAGCGACCAACGCGGCCTCGCCGGTCTACCGCACGCCGCTGCTGCCGACCGCGTCGGCGCTGTCGGTCGGCACGGCGATCGGGCTGGCCAGCGCCGCCCGGGATGAGTTCTTCGAGCGGCTGCCCGGCCGGAAGATCACGTACACCTCGTACGAGTACCAGCACGAGGCGCCGGTCACCCACCTCAAGGTCAGCGAGGCGGCGATGCTCGTCGACGAGGCCACCGCGCACGCGCACCAGCTCGCCGACACCCTGGACGCCAAGGCCGCCGACGGCAGCCCGTGGACGCCCGGCGACCGGGCACTGGCCCGGGCCCGCATGGGCCGCGCCGTCGAACTGTCCAGGAACGCCGCCGACATCCTGAGCCTGGCCAGCGGCGGGTCGTCGGTCTACACCGATGTGCCCATCGGCCGCATCGCCAACGACCTGCACGCCATCAACCTGCACGCGCTCATGAACCCGGCCACCAACGCCGAGCTGCACGGCCGCGTCCTCTGCGGCATGCCGCCCAACACGCTCTACATCTGACCGGAGGTGAGCACCATGGCGGACATGAGCGGGCAGGTCGCGCTGGTGACCGGCGGGACCCGCGGCCTGGGCCTGGCGATCAGCAAGCGGTTGATGGCCCGCGGGATCACGGTCGCGGCGGGCTACTCGACAAACGCCGAGGCAGCCAAGCGGTTCCTCGACGACCATGCCGAGCACGACGTCACGGTGCACCAGGGCGACATCGGCTCGGCCGAGGACTGCGCCCGGATCGGCGGCGAGGTCCTGGAGCAGCACGGCCGCCTGGACATCCTGGTCAACAACGCCGCCATGACGCTGGACAAGACCATGCGGAACATGACCCCGGCCGAGTGGGACCAGGTCGTCCGGGTCAACCTGTCCGGCGCGTTCTACCTGACCCGCACCGTGCTGCCGCAAATGCTCGAGCGGCGGTACGGACGGATCGTGAACATCTCCTCGATCATCGGCGAGACGGGCGCGTTCGGCCAAACCAACTACGCCGCCGCCAAGTCCGGGCTGTTCGGGCTGACCATGAGCCTCGCCCTGGAGGTCGCCCGCAAGAACATCACGGTCAACACGGTGACCCCCGGGCTCATCATGACCGACATGACCGCGGCCGTCCCGGCCCTGGCGATGGAGAAGATCCTCGCCAAGATCCCGGTCGGCCGGCCCGCCGAACCCGACGAGGTCGCACGGGTGGTGGAGTTCCTGGCCGACCCAGAGTCGGCCTACATCACCGGCCAGGTCTACGCCGTCAACGGCGGCATGCACATGTAGCGGGCCGGCCGTCAACCCGTCACCGCAGACAGGCGAGGGAACCGCATGAAACCATTCGTGATAAACCGGCACGGCCGACTGGTCTTCCCGGCCAACTTCCACGTTGATCTGGACTTCTCTCTCCTGGACACGCTAGAGCGCTACACCGCGGTGATCGCACGGGACCTGGCGGCGAAGGCTCCGACCGGCACCGAGCTGCTGGCCCGGATCGCCTCGGACGCCTATCCAGGGCGGTTCGAACTGCTGCGCGACCTGGGCCAGCATCTCCTGTGGCTGAACCGCTACTCGATCACCATGTTCGACAAGCGCCCGACCCGCTGGCGGGACCTGCCTAAACGGCGCGGTGACGTCTTCCTGCCGTTGGTGACCCCGTGGCCGGGCCGGGAACGCAAGGTCGACGCGGTCGAGCGCGCGTACCACCGGCTGCCGGCCGGCCCGGACGCCGAGGCCGAGGACCGGCTGTTCGCGCTGCTGTTCGGCGTGTTCCGCACCAAGCTGCACAACGGTGCCGACCTGCCGGCGATCAAGCCGACGGTCGCCGAGTTCCTCAAGCAGCCGGACGCGCTGACGTTCGTCATCCACGGCTACGATCCGGACTTCCCCGTGTTCCGCGACGAGGACATCCTCGACGCGCACGAGGAGGTGCCGGAGCTGGAGTCGCTGATGCGGTGGGCGATGGTGCTGCACAACCAGTACCCGTGGGACCGCGCCGGCGTCGAGCTGCGCGGCCCGGACGAGATCGGCGACGATGACTACGTGGTCGCCCTGCACCCGCGCAACCGGGACGTGACAGCGTTCATCGACCGGGTCCGGCGCGGCGGCATCGGCGGTCGCGGTACCCCCGCAGCGGCCGCCCCGGCACCCGTCGCGGCGCGGCCCCCCGCCGGGGTGGTCGAGCCGGTCGCGCCCTACCAGCCGGTCCGGGTGCGGCGGGACTGCCCCGTCCAGCCCGTCCTGGAGTCCCTGGCGGTCGTGCGCGGCGAGCACGTCATCGGCAACGCCGACATCATCCGCAACGCGAGCCTGTCCTGGTCGCCGATGAGCGCCGACGAGATCGCCGCGAAGACCGGGATCCAGCAGCGCCGCTACAGCAGCCGGTCGCCGGAGGATCTGGCGCTGCAGGCGGCGCTGGCCGCGGTGGCGAAGTCCGGCCGCCGGCCCGAGGAGATTGGCGCGGTCCTCGTGAGCACGAGCTCGAGCAGCCGGCTGGTCCCGCCGATGGCGTGTTGGCTCTCCGGCGAGCTGGGCCTGCTGCAGACGCATGCGTCGGTCGACTCGATCGCCGCCTGCGCCGGGATGCCGTACGGGCTCGCCGAGGCCGTACGGCAACTGCAGGAGGTCCGGCGGCCTGTTCTGCTGGTGTGCGTGGAGAAGTTCTCCGACAAGATCGGCAGCGTTCGGACCTCACGGATGATCTTCGGCGACGCCGCCGCCGCGATGGTCGTCGCCCCGGCCGCGGCTGGCGCCGCCGGCGACGTCGACGTCGTGCAGACGTACGCCAGCGGCCCGCACCACGAGGTCAACTCGATCATCTGGCCCAACCCGGAGTTCGACGGCGACCTCACCATGTACGGCCCGGACGTCAAGTCGCTCGTGCGCCGCTACCTGGTGCAGATGCTCGCGGAACTGCGCGCGGAGCCCGACCCGAACGCTCCGGGGCGCTCACTGCTGGACGGCGTCGGGCTCGTCGTGCCCCACCAGGCGAACAAGGCGATGTTCCTCGGGCTGGCCGGCGAGGCCGGGCTGGCTACCGACAACCTGTACTTCAACATCGAGACGATGGGCAACGTGTCCTCGGCGAGCATCCCGATCGCGATCCACGACGCGATCCGCGAAGGCGTCATCACCCGCCCGACCCGGATCTTCGCGCCGGCGTTCGGGGCCGGTGCGGTCGGTGGCTATGCGGTCCTGCGCGTCGACCCGGCAATCGTCGCCGACGAGGTCGTGCTGGACGTCCTGCCGCACTGACGGCGCGTCCGCGCCACCGTACAACGCGAAACGGCGCACCCCACGGGTGCGTCGTTTCGTCGTGTCGTGACCTGCGTGCGGCTCAGCCGGCCCGCCAGGACGGGTCGCGCCCGCTCAGTCCGATGACCCGATCCAGGAACGGGGCGCCGGCTGGTACCGCCACCACCGGCCCGAAGATCGCCGAGCGGGCAGCGGCCTGGTCCGGCTTGGCCATCGCGGTCAGGAACTGCAAGACGGCGCCGAGCTCGTCGTCCGCGGGCGCATACGGCCGGCCGGACGACACGGCGATGTCCCAGCCCTGCACCGTCAGCTCGGTCAGGCCGATCAGCCCGGTCACCTCACCGGCAGGTCCACGCCGCCGACCTGGGTCATGCCGGCCCACGCCGCCGGGTCGCGCCAGGCCGTGGCCAGCGCCTCCAGACGGGCCGGCATCGTGGTGCGCCAGTCCGGCTCGAGCCGGGACGCGTCGGGCCGGGGCGCCTGGGCCGTGATGTCGCCGATGTCCTTGGCCGCCGCGGCCGCGAACCCGATGCCGATGCCGCCGACGTAGTCGACGAGGTCGCCGAGCCGGTACGCACTGCAGGGCGTCGGGGCCGTGAGCTAGTCGTCGCCGATGCCGGCGAGCAGGCCGGCCATCCGGCCGGTGGCAGGCGTGAGATCGGGCTGCGCCATCGGCACTTCTCCTGGTCAGTTGCATGTCACCCTGGCACAGCGCTCGGCGGGCTCGCCACCGACGCACTGGAGCGGGCCGGGCCCGCGGGCCGGCACACGGACCCGGCCCGGGACCTGGAGGAACTCAGCCGACCGGGCGCCAGTCCGGGACCTCGACGCACTCCACGAGCGCGGCCGACCAAAAGAAGCCGGACCCGATGCCGACCAGCATGACCCGTTCACCGACCGAGAGCTGCCGCTGCTCGATCATCCACGCCAGGCCGTTGAACGGGTCGGCGGCGCCCACGTGGCCGGTGGTGCGGCCCAGGTCCCATGCCGTCTGTGCGACGTCGATGCCGAGCGACTTCACCAGGTCGACGAGCATGCTGAGGCCGAAGTTGGGGAACACGAACCGGCTCACGTCGTCCATCGTCAACCCGGCCTCGTCCAGCAGCTCGTGCACCACCTCGACGTGGCCCCGGCCGAGCCGGGACGCCACCTCGCGGACGTCGCCCTTCTGCCGCAGGTAAGACGCTTTCCGCGCGTGCAAGTCGACCCCGCCCAGCGCCGCGGTGCTGAACAGCGTGAATTCGCTGTTGCCCCGGTACATCGGCTCCAGCGTGGTGTCCGCCACGGAGCTGGCCGCGACCAGCCGGGCGAACCCGTGACCCCGCGCCAGAACCAGTGCGGCCGCACCGTCGCCGAAGATGAAGCGCGGGCCCTCGCTGTGCCAGCGGTCCAGCCCGGGCAGCGCGAACCGGTCGGCGGTCGTCACCATCGCGGCGCGGCGGGACGGATCCGCGGTCAGATGGTTCGCCGCCAGCTGCAGGGCGGACACCGCCCCGGCGCTTTGCTGGTTGAGGTCGAGCGCCTGGGCCTTGCGGTTCTCCTGCCCCAGCAGCTCCCGGTGCAGGTACGAGGAAGCCGTCCAGAGGTCCAGGCCCTGGAACCAGGTGTACGCATGCAGCAGCTGCGTGACGTCACCCGGGTCGACGCCCGAACGGTCCAGTGCGAGCCGCCCGGCCCGGACCGCCATCGCGGCCACGGTCTCGTCGTCGCCGGCCACGGTCGCGGACTCCCAGGCGTACTCGTCTTGGACGCCCGGCGCGTAGCGGTGGTGCCCGATGGGCTCCCGTTCCGGCAGCCAGCTGGCCACGCCAGCCACGTAGATGTCGTTGTATCGCACTGCGTCTCCCGGTGATCTGCGCTGCTGCATCCGACATTGACACTCAGGTGGCCGGGGACCAGTCCGGAACCTCGACGCACTCCACGAGCGCGCTCGCCCAGTTGAACCCGGACCCGATGCCGACGAGCACCACACGGTCGCCGACCGCGAGCTCGCCCTGCTCGATGAGCCACATCAGGCCGTTGATCGGGTCTGCGGCGCCGACGTGACCGGTGGTACGGCCGAACTCCCACGCGGTCTGTGACACGTCGATGCCCAGCGGCTGCACCAGGTCAACGAGCATGCTCAGCCCGACGTTGGGGAAGATGAACCGGCGCACGTCGCCGAGCGTCAGCCCGGCCTCCTCGAGCAGGCCGTGCACCGCGTCCGCGTGCCCGCGGTTCAGCCGGAAGATCACCTCGTCGAGCTCCATCACGTCACGGAAGGCCTCCGAGCGCGCGTGCGCGTCGAACGGACCGAGCGGCGCGAGGCTGAAGAGCGTGAACTCGCTGTCGGACCGGTACATCGGTTCCAAGGCGGTGTCCGCGACCGATCTGACCGCGACGAGCCGGGCGAAACCGCGGGACCGCGACAGCACCACGGCCGCCGCACCGTCGCCGAGGATGAACTCCGGACCCTCGGCGTACCAGCGGTCCAGGCCCGGGAGCGCGAACCGGTCGGCCGTGGTGACCATCGCCGCGCTGCGGGACGGATCGGCGATCAGGTGGTCCGCGGCGACCTGCAGCGCCGACACGCCGCCCGGGCACTGCTGGTTGAGATCGAGCGCCTGCGCGATGCGATTTTCCCCCAGCAGCGCATGGTGAACGTACGATGCGGCCGTCCACAGGTCCAAGCCCTGGAACCACGTGTGCGCGTGGATCAGCAGGGACACTTCGGCCGGGTCGACGCCTGAACGGTTCAGCGCCAGCTGCCCGGCCCGGACCGCCATCCCGACCACGGTCTCGTCGTCGCCGGCCACGGTCGCGGACTCCCAGGCGTACTCGTCCTGCTGCCCGGGCTCGTAGCGGCCCTGTCCGATCGGCTCCCGCGCCGGGAGCCAGCTGGCCACTCCGGCCAGGTAGATGTCGTTGACCAGCACTGCGGATCTCCCCGGTCGTCGCCGCCACTTGCTCAGCACACTGACATCCGGCGCGCTGCCCCCGCATCTCACCAATTGCTCGCCGTCAATGGCGGCCAGCATCACCCGGCGGCCGAAGTGCGCACGCAGCAAGCAGATCCGGCACGGTGTGGTGGCTACGGTGGGCGGGCGGCTCGCGGGCCGCGAGCCGAGCACCGGATGAGGAGTGGGCCATGGACGAGCCGGATCGCTGGTTGCGGCGGTGGTGGGAGCGGACGGAGGCCGCGCAGGTCACGTTGGTGTGCCTGCCGCACGCCGGCGGCGCGGCCTCGTCGTTCGTGCGCCTGGCGCGAGGGCTGCCGACGGCGATCGACACCGTCGCCGTGCAGTACCCGGGCCGGCAGGACCGGCACGCGGAGCCGGCGATGCCGTCCGTCGCCGGGCTGGCCGACCGGATCGCCGAGGTGCTGGTGGCGCGGCCGTCGCCGCTGCCCACGGTGCTGCTCGGGCACAGCATGGGTGCCGTCGTCGCCTACGAGGTGGCGCTGCGGCTGGCCGAGCGCGGCGCCGAACCGGCCGGGCTGATCGCCTCGGCCGCCCGCGCGCCGGTCCTCATGCGGCGCAACCGGACCGATCCCGCCGACGACCACGAGCTGCTGGAGGAGATGCGACAGCTCAGCGGCACGGAGGCCATGGTCTTCGAGGACGAAAAGCTGCTGGAGTTGGTACTGCCGCCACTGCGCAACGACATGACCGCCATCGGGACCTACGTGGCGTCGACCGCCACCGTGAACTGCCCGATCGGCGTCTTCGTCGGTGACCGCGACCCGGTGGTGACGGTGGAGGAGGCCACGCGCTGGTCGGAGGTGACCACCGGCGGTTCGACGCTGCAGGTGTTCCCCGGCGGCCACTTCTACCTGACGGAGCGGGGCTCGACCGCCATCGGTGCGATCGCGCGGCGCGTGCTGTCGTTCGTCGCGGCGTCCAGCCCGCGATGAGACGCCGCAACGGCCCGCCGTGACGTGGGTTCGTCCGTCACGGCGAGCCGTTGCGATGTCACGCGGCGGGTGCGATCAGCCGGCCTGCTCGTCGGCCCGGCCGGCCGGTGCGTACACCAGCTCCAGCACGCCGGAGGGGAACGCCGTGCTCTGCAGCAGCCGCAGGTTCAGCGGACGGCCCCGGTCGGTGAACAGCGCCGCCCCGGTGCCGGCGGCCGCGGGGAGTACCCACAGCCGGTACTCGTCGACCAGGTCCAGCTCGATCAGTGACCGCACGAACGCGGTGCCGCCGTGGGCGAGGATCTCACCGCCGGACTCGGCCTTGAGCTTCTCGATCTCCTCCGCAGTGTCACCGCCGGCGATGCGCGTCTCCGGCCAGTCGTCGGCGGTGGTCAGGGTCCGGGAGAACACGACCTTAGGGATGTCGTTCATCGGGTCGGCCGATGGGTGCTCGGCGCCGGGCCAGAACTGGGCCATGCCCTCGTAGGTGTTGCGGCCCATGATGTGGGTGCCGGCCTGTCGCAGGCGGTTGACGAAGTGTTTCTCCTGTTCCGGGTCGTCAATGCTCATCATGACGTCACGGAGTCCGTTCTCCGCGTCACAGCTGTAGCCGTCGAGCGACACGTAAAACTGCAGGACCACTCGCCGCATACGGTGCCCTCCATCCATTGCCGCCTACGCCCGGGACGGTCCCGACGCGCGGTCTGGTGCCATTGTGGGTACTCGCGCAGTTTCCCCATGGCTTTCTACCAAGGACGGCGACGGTTATCCAGTGTCCGGCGGTATTGCCGGCCGGGAGTCCTTCGCCGCGGATCGCAGCGATCCTCCCGGCGGGGCAGGGCGCTGCGCATCCGCGGCGGCATGAATTTCTCGAGAATGCCTCGGGTCACCCGTTGCTTTGTGGCGCACCGCTCGTTGGGCTTGGACCACTGTCCACCCCGCGCCCAGGCGACGGACAGTGACATTTGACAAAAGCAATTCGCTAGTTCAGGGTGATCCCTTGTGAATACCGAGACCTTCCGTCTCCGGAGCGCCTCGACCAGTCAGAGACGCTGCTCGCACCGCAGCGCAACGAGATCATGCGGCAGGTAGGGCAATGAGCACGTTGAGAAAGCGCATCCGCATCACCGCGCCGCCCCGAGCGGTACACCAGGCGCTGACCGACCGCGCCGCGCTGCAAGTCTGGCTCGCCGAGCACGCCGAGGTGAAGCTGCCCGACCTCTACCAGTTCTGGGGTCGCTTTACCCCGTCCGGCGAGGCGCCGCGCCAGCGGCTGCGCCACGTCGATGACAGCTCGCTGCGCTTCGACTGGGACCTCGACGGCGTGACTACCACCGTCGATATCCGGCTGACGGCCGAGACCGGGCCGGCGCCGGAGGGGGCGGCGACCCTGCTGACGCTCACCCAGACCGGCATCCCCGGCTGGCCCGAGGTGCTGACGGAGCCGGGCGACCGCAGCCTGATGCACACCTACTGGGCTCTCGCCCTGGCCAACCTGGCCGACTACACCGAGGGGCGGGACCCCGTCGTGCGCTGCGACTTCACCAGTGCCGAGTTGCGGGGCGAGGTGCTGATCGATGCCGACCGGCTCGCGGTCTACGAGTCGCTGACCGAGCCGGAGCAGTTCTCCCAGTGGGCCGGCGTGAAGGTCGACGTGGAGCTGCACGAGGGCGGCCGCTGGGCGATGGGCGGGTTCGACGCGAACCCCAACCCGGCGCGCATCACCGCGCTCCGGCCGGGACGTTCCATGTCGGTCGACTGGCACGACATGGTCCAGTCGTGGGAGCTGTCTGACTCGGGCGGACGCACCCGGCTGACGTTCGTCCAGAGCGGGTTCGACCAGGCCGCGCCGCCGTTCGACGGCTGGCTCGGCTGGCTCGGCGGCCTGGTGGAGCTGCGCCGCTTCCACGAGCTCAAGCAGTGGCGCCCCATGTGGGTCGAGCAGCACCTCGAGGGCATCCCGGACGGGTTGTTCACGAACACCTGACGGTCACACGGCCCGCGCCGCAGGGCGCCGGATCGGTTCCGGCACCCTGCGGCGCACCGTGGATGCGGATCGCTAGCGCGCCGCGGCCCGCACGGCGGTCACGGTCCGGTCCAGCAACTCTGTCCCGACGTCGATGACGGGCAGGTCGCAGCCGGCGACGACGAGCTGCTTGATGGCGGTGAAGTGCGTACAGGCGAGCACGACGGCCTCCAGGCCCAGCCGCTCGGCTTGGCGCAGCGTGACCGGCAGGTGTGAGGCCGCGAACGCCGCCTCCGGGTCACCGCTCTCGATGCCCCGGACCAGCGCCGGGTCCGAGACCCCGAGCATCCGGTGGCCCGGGTTGACGCGCCGCGCGGTGCGCTCGACCCCCAGTAGCGCGTGGGCGTTGCCGGTCAGAACCAGCGACGAGCCCAGCCGGGGCAGTAGCTCCCGGTACACAGTCAGCGGCGAGACCACCGGGATCGCGGTGTCGTCGTGGCCCACGACTGAGGACAGCGAGTTGCAGAAGACCATCGCGAGGCCGACCCGCTGTCCGCGCAGCAGGTCGAGCAGGTCGTGGAACGACGCCTCGAGCCCGCGAGGATCGCGGTCCTGCAGGCCGTCCTGCTCGTCGGGCGAACTGGCCATGGCGTACGGCAGCGCCGCCACGCCCTCGGCCCGCAACAGGTCGGCGCCGAGCCCGGAGTCGTAGGGCGTGCCGGCGATGACGGCCACCTCGCAGCGCTCGTCAGCCATTGCAGTCACATCCTTTGCTTGTCGGCGGACCCGTCCGGGCTACGGCAGCCTCGCCAGCCGGTCGGCGGCGTCGGCCAGCACCGCGTCCGGCAGTGCGAAGCTCGCCCGGACGTACGGACGATCGGGCGGGTTCAGGTAAAAGGTCTCGCCCGGTACCGTGGCGATGCCGCCGCCCCGCAGAAGCAGCTCGGCCGCTTCCACGCCGCTCGCCGCGCCCAACCGTGAGCAGTCGACCAGCACAAACCAGGAGCCCTCCGGTTCATTGGGGGCCAGGCCCGCGGCCCGGAAGCCGTCGACCAGCAGGCGCCGCTTGGCGGCGTACCGGCCGCGCAGCGCGCTGTAGTACTCCTCGCCCACCGTCAACGCCTGCGCGCCGATCTCCTGCAGCGGGGTGGGCGCGCATCCGACGAGCGCGTCGGCGGCGACCTTGACCGGGCCGATCAGCGGTTCGGGGCCGCAGACGTAGCCCAGCCGCCACCCCGGCAGGCTGAACGTCGGCGACAGCGCCGATATCGTCAGCGTCCGGTTGCCGAGCCCTCCCACGGTCGCCGGGGCGACGTGCGCAGCGGCGCCGAAGGCGATATCGGCAAACACCTCGTCGGTAATGACCACGAGGTCGTGCTCGTCGGCGACAGCGGACACAATTCGCAGTTCGGCCTCGGTGTACCGCCGGCCGCTCGGGTTGCCCGGGGTGCACAGGATCATCGCCCGCGTCCGGCCGGTGACGGCCGCGCGCAGCGACTCCGCAGTGATCTCGAAGCGCGGCCCGGTGAGCCGGACCGGCTCGGGGCGCAGATCGAGCGTCTCGAGCGCGGTGCGGTGCCGGTTGTCGAACGGTTCGAGCAGCAGGACACCTTCTCCCGTGTTCAGCATGGCCATGAGCGCCGCGATCAGCGCACCCGTCGCACCGACCGTGGTGACGACCCCGGTCGCCGGGTCGACGCTGAGGTTGCTGTGCCGCTGCAGCTTGTCGGCGACGGCCGCGCGGAAGACCGGCAGGCCCTCGGCGGGGCTGTAGGAGTGGCCGAGCTCGCCGAAGCGGCGCGCACCCTCGGCCAGCACCGCCGCGGGCGGGGGCACCTGGCCGCGCCCCTGCCGGAGATCGACGACACCGACGCCGGTCCGGGCGTTCGGGCCTGGTGTACTCGTGGCCTTGGCCATGGTCAGTCTCCGATCCGGGCAGCCCGCGCGCCGGTCGATGCGGTCACGACCGGCGCCGGCCGCGCTGAGCTCCACGATCCGATTGCCGCGAGTCGATGTCATCTCCGACGATGCCGCGCGGTCGCCGCAACGCACGTTTCAAGACGCCACCGTTCTGACCGGCGCGCATGCTGAGCCGATGAGCCATCCGGGCGTCGCCGCCGCGCTCTGCGCATACCCGATGTGTGCGCATGCAGAAAGGCGAACTCCGCCGATCCGGCGAGTGAGAATTCGATATCGGGACCGAGCGCGCGCACCGAGATTCTTGATTTCGGCCGGTGGCGGCACGCCAAGCACGATCTGAACCGAAAGGTGCGGCGAGGCTTCACATGACACGAGAATCGCGGCCGAAGACGCGCGGCGCCGCCGCCGTCATCTGCGGAATAGGATATTGGCTACCACCACTCGTCGTGACCAATGCGGAGCTGTGCACCCGGCTCGACACCTCCGAGGAGTGGATCACGAGCCGTACGGGCATCTCGACGCGGCGGAGGGTGACGCCGGACATCACCACGGCGGACCTGGCGACGGCCGCGACGGAGCGGGCGCTCAAGTCGGCCGGCGGCGGCGACGTCCAGGCCCTGGTCCTCGCCACGACGACGCCCGATCGACGGTGCCCGGCGACGGCACCCGAGGTCGCGGCCCGGCTCGGTCTCGGCAGCATCGCGGCCTTCGACGTCTCGGCGGTCTGCTCAGGTTTTCTCTACGCGCTGGCCACCGGGGCGGGACTGCTCGCCACCGGCCTCGCGGAGCGGGTCGTGGTGGTCGCCGCCGAGTCCTTCTCCGTCCTGCTCGACCCGCACGACCGCACGACCGTGCCCATTTTCGGCGACGGAGGCGGCGCGGTCGTGCTGCGGCAGGGCTCGCCCGACGAGGCCGGCGCGATCGGCGACATCGTGCTCGGCAGCGACGGCGCGCGCAGCGACATGATCCGGGTTGGCGCCGCCGGCCGGCGCGGCGCACTCGAGAACCGCCCGGGTTCGGGCGCGACGCAGTACTTCCAGATGGCCGGGCGAGAGGTCTTCCGCCACGCGGTGGAGCGGATGAGCGCAGCGGCGACCGCCGCGATGGCGTCCGCCGGGTGGAGCCTCGAGGACGTCGACCGCTTCTACGCCCACCAGGCCAACGCCCGCATCACCTCGGCCCTCGGCCACGAACTGGGCATCCCCGCCAACCGGCTGGCCGGGAACATCCGCGACGTCGGCAACACCGCCGCCGCGTCGTTACCGATTCTTCTGGCGCAGACGGCCGCCAGCGGATTCCTGGTGGCCGGCCACCGGGTCCTGATGTCTGCCTTCGGCGGCGGACTGACCTGGGGAGCGACCACCATGATCTGGCCGGAGATCGAAATCGTCACCGAATAGGCGGCGAAACGGCGCGCGGCCCTCGTGCGCCTGCTGCAGCAGCAACCGAAATGGCTCATCGCCGACCACAAGAACAGGAGTGCCGAAGCCATGAGGAATGGGACGGACGCCTTCAGGGAGATGACCGTTGACTATGTCGAGTGGTACGTGGAGGACATCGGACGCGTGCTCACCTGGCTCGTCGACGGTTACGGTTTCACCGTGCGCGCGACCTCGGCGCCGACCAGTGCACCGACACGCTCGGTCAACGTCGGCCAAGGCGGCATCGAACTGCTGCTCACCGAGTCCAGCGACGAGGAACATCCGGCGCGCATCTACGCGCAGCGCCACGGCGACGGCATCGCCGACATCGGCATCCGCGTGCCGGACGCCGTCGCGGCGTTCGCCGAGGCCGTGCGGCGCGGTGCGCGCCCGCTCATAGCCCCGGTCACGAGGGGTTCGGTGACCACCGCGACGATCGACGCGTTCGGCGACGTGACACACACGTTCGTGCAGCGACCGGACGACGCGGTCGTCGCCGACGTGCGCGGCCTCACCCCGGTGCCGGACGACGGCGGGGATGGCGCCGCGGCGGGGGGGCTGCGCCGGCTGGACCATTTCGCGGTCTGTGTCGAGCCCGGCCGGCTCGACAGCACCGCCGAGCACTACCAGCGGGTGCTGGGCTTCGATGTCACCCTCACCGAGCGAATCGTGACCGGCAACCAGGCGATGCTCATCAAGGTGGTGCAGAGCCCGTCGCGCGCCGTCACGCTCACCCTGGTCGAGGCGGACGCCCAGCTCGGGTCCGGTCAGATCGACGAGTTCCTCAAGAACCATGACGGAGCCGGCGTGCAGCACATGGCCTTCAGCACCACCGACATCCTGGCGACGGTCGACCGCCTGCGCGACCGCGGCGTCCAGCTGCTGTCCACGCCGGCCGCCTACTACACCGCGCTCGCCAACCGGGTGCACCCCAAGCGCCACTCCGTCGAGCAGCTGCGGGACCTGAACATCCTGGTGGACGAGGACCACGACGGCCAGCTTTACCAGATCTTCGCCAAGTCCGTACACCCGCGGAAGACCATCTTTCTGGAGATCATCGAGCGCGCCGGCGCGACCACGTTCGGCAGCTCGAACATCAAGCACCTGTACAACAGCGTCGAAGCGCAGCGCGTCCGGTTCGCCGACTGACAGCCCGCAGCCGGAAGGGCGGCCGTCGCAACGACGGCCGCCCTTCGTGTGCCGGTGACCGCCGGACCCGGCCGCAGCCGGGTACGCCGCCGGCCGGACGTCAGACCTTGGCGCCCCGTTGCCCCATAAGCTCGGCGATGTCCGCCACCGTGTCAAGCTCGAGCAGCTCCTCGTCGGTGATGTGGATGCCGTACCGCTTGCGCAAGGCCAGGGAGAGCTCAACGACGGCCAGCGAGTCGATGCCCACGTCCTCCCGGCTCGCGTCGAGGTGCACGCCGTCGGCGTCCAGGAGCAGGTTCTCCACCATGATCGTCTTCAGGATCTCGTACATTGCGCCCCTCCGGAGGTGGTAGCTGGATGCCTATGCGTCATGGATGTCGAGCTCGGGCCAGGTCAGCGTGGTGGCCCCCCAGGTGAGGCCGCCGCCGAACGCAGTGAGCAGCACCCGCTGGCCCGGCCGCAGGGTGCCGTCCAGCACCGCCTGGGCCAGCAGGACCGGGATCGAGGCGGCGGCGGTGTTGCCGACCTCGGCGACGTTCTGCAGCACCGCGTCCCGGTGGAGGCCCAGCAGCTCGACCAGCGTGGCGCTGATCCGCGCGTTCGCCTGGTGAGCGATCATCCGGTCAACGTCGCCGAGCCGCCAGCCGGCCGCGGCCAGCGCATCGGTCGCCGCCTCGGCCATCCGGCGGGTCGACTCGCGGTACACCTCGCGGCCCTGCATCTGGAAGTACTGCGACGCACCCGCCGGTGGCCCCCACATCGGGTGCCGGGAGCCGCCGGCCTTCACGGTGATGAGCTCGCTGCGGTCGCCGTCGCTACCGAGCACCAGCGGGCCGATGGCGCCCGGCTCGCCGGCCGCCCCGCGGCGCAGCACGACGGCGCCGGCCCCGTCACCGAACAGCGGCTGGGTCGTCCGGTCGTCCGGGTTGAGCAGGGTGGAGAAGGCATCCGCGGCGATCAGCAGGACCCGCTCGGCCACGCCGGCGGCGATGAAGCCGGCCGCGGTCGCCAGGCCGTAGAGGAACCCGGAGCACACGGCGGAGACGTCGAGGGCCGCCACGCCGCCGAGGCCGAGGCGCGCGGCGACCTCAGGGGCGGTGGCCGGGCAGCGGTAGTCCGGGGTCGTGGTCGCCAGGACGACGGCGTCGACGGTGCCGCCGCCTGCGGACTTGAGGGCAGCCTTGCCCGCCTCGACGGCGAGGTCGGAGGTCGCCTCGCCCGGCTCGACCCAGCGGCGGCGGGAGATCCCGGTCCGCCGAACGATCCACTCCTCGGACGTGTCGAGCCGGGTGCACAGCTCCGCGTTGGTGACGACGCGGGCCGGCAGCCAGTGCCCGAGGCCGCAGATCACCGCGGCCCTGGCCTCAGCGCTCGTCACGACCGACTCCCGTCCTGGGCCTCGCGCAGGGCCATCGCCACGTCCAGGATGAGGTCCTCCTGGCCCGCGACCACCTGGCGGCGGCCGAGCTCGAAGAACACGTCGCGAGGGTCGACGCCCTCGCGGGCGGCGATGTCCAGCACAGGCGCCTTGAACCCGGAGAACACCCCGGCCAGGCCGCTGACGATGGACAGCGAGTCGACGGCCGGCGGCTTGGGCATCAGTACCCGCTCCGCGAGGTCGGCGGCGTCCAGCAACTTGTACAGGTCGACGCCGGTCCGGTAGCCGACCCGCTCCAACACCGGGACGAGGACCTCCAGCTGGGTGTTGCCGGCGCCGGCGCCGAAGCCCCGGGCGCACGCGTCGATGATGGCGGCCCCCGCGTCGGCGGCCGCGATGGAATTCGCGACGGCCATGCCGAGGTTGTTGTGCCCGTGGAACATCACCGGCACGTCGACGGCGGATCGGATGGCCTGGATGCGTTCGGTGACGTCGGCCGGGAGGTAGTGCCCGGCGGAGTCCATGATGCCCACACCGGTGGCCCCGAACCCGACGAGCATCGCGCACTCCTCGGCGAGCCGCTCCGGCTTGGCCATGTGACTCATGAGGAGCACCGCGTGCGCCTCGACGCCCTCGTCGCGCAGGAAGCCAAGGTGGCGTTCGGCGAGGGTGCCCTCGGTGCAGTGGGTGCCGATGCGCACCAGATCGGCCCCGTGCACGATGGCGTTCTTGATGTCGTGGGTGGTGCCCCAGCCCGGGAGCACGAAGACCGCCAGCCGGCTGTCGGTCAGCGCCTCGCGGGTGATTGACAGCATCTCGTCGTCGCTCAGCCGGGCCCGGCCGACTTGCAGCGAGGAGGCGCCCAGCCCGTTGCCGTGGCCGACCTCGACCACAGGGATGCGCGCGGCGTTGGCGGCCTCCGCATACGCCCGCAGTTGCCCAGCGTCGAGGTTGTGCCGCACGGCGTGGTGGCCGTCGCGCAGGCTCGGGTCGTGAATCTGGATCGGCTTGCCCTGGACGACGTCCTGGCCGGATGTCTCGCTCATGAATGCTCCACGCCTGCCATCGAAAGCCGGTCCGCCGCGTAGTGCTCCGCGACCCGGATCGCGGCGGAGTTGATGATGTCGAGGTTGCCGGCGAACCGCGGGATCTGGTCGCCGGACGAGCTGACCTCCACCGCGACGAAGCCCTGGCCGTCGTTTACGGTGCACGCCTTGACCTCGTAGCCGCCCGCGAAGGCCCGAACCTCGTCGGCGGCACCCGTCACCGCCTCGCGCAGCGACTCGGTGGTGAGGTTGCGGCCCAGCAGTGCCATCGAGACCCGGAAGGTCGGCGACGGCTTGGCCGGGCTGATGTTGACCAGCGCCTTGACGTCCCTGACGCCGGTGAAGGTCCGGACCGCCTCCGCCGTGGTGTCCACATACTCGTCGAGGTTGACCCGAGTCCCATGGCCGATGCTCAAGGTGGCCGCGGTTGTCACGACCTCGATGTACTCGATGTCGTGCGTCTTTGCGATCGCGTGCAGGATTGGCACCGACGTCTGGCCACCGCAGCTGACCATGCTGAGGTCCCGGTACGACCCGATGTCCGCCCGGTTGACGGTGGGGAAGACCATCTGCCCGACGCGGCTGGGCGTCAGGTCGACCAGCAGGGTGCCGAAGGGCAACAGCTTCTCCGCGTGCTCGGCGTGGTACGCCGCGCTCGTGGCGTCGAAGACCACGTCGAACGGCCGCTCGCTCTCGACCAGGGACTGGATGCCGTTGGCCGCGACCGGTACGCCGTGGCGGGCCACCTGCCGCAGGCCCTTGGTGGCCTCGTCCCGGCCCACGACCAGCCGCATGTCGAGATGCTCCGAGCGCATGACTTTCGTTACCAGGTCGACGCCGATGAGGCCGGCGCCGAGCACCGCCACGGAGAGCCGGCCGGCCGCCTTCCGGGAGTCGTGGGGGTTCATCCGTCACTCCTGACGCTTCGGGCTGTACTTGACCGCAGCAGCGGTTGAGCGGTTCGGGGAACCGGGGTCGCGTTCACCGGGCGTCCCGGGCGTCCGGTCGGGTGCCCGTCTTGTAGGCCAGCGTGAGGCCGTCGAAAACGGGCAGCATGCTCAGTTCGACTCGCTTGTCGTGGCGCAGTGCGAAGTTCAGCGCGCGCATCGCGTCGATCTCCGGATCGCTTTCGCCCGGCCGGGCCACGTTGCCGGTCAGGAGCACGTTGTCGATGACCATGAGGCCGCCCGGCCGGAGCAGCTCGAGGCAGCGCTCGAAGTACAGGGGGTAGTTCTCCTTGTCGGCGTCGATGAACGCGAAGTCCACCGTGCCAGCCCGGCCGTCGGCCAGCAGCGCGTCCAGGGTCTGAATCGCGGGACGCAGTTCGAGCTGGATGCGGTCGGCGACGCCGGCCCGTTCCCAGAACGGGCGCCCGATGGCGGCCCACTCCTCGTTGTAGTCGCAGGCGATGACCCGGCCACCGGGCGGGAGAGCGCGGGCCATGGCCAGCGTGCTGTACCCGGTGAACACGCCCAGCTCCAGGACGGTGGTGGCGGACGTCAGGCCGACGAGGAAGCCGAGCAGCTGCCCCTGTTCCGGTGCCACCGCCATCCGGTGCTCGATCACACGTGAGACCGTGGCCATCCGCAGCTCACGCGCGATGTCATCCTCGCGCAGCGACACGTCCATCACGTACTGCTGGATCTCTTCGTCCAGCGTCAGGTGAACGAGCACCGGTTCTCCTCTCGGGTCGGCGATGCGGTCGCGTTAGGCGACGGCGTCGCGAGGCGTGTTCTGGTACGCCGCCAGCCGCCACTCGCCGTCGCGCCGCACGACCGTCCACGAGGCGCGGATGGCCTGCTTGTCCGACACCTCGGTCTCACCGGGCTCCAGGACGCCGCCGGCGGTCAGCAGCACGCCCGCGTCCGAGCCGAAGAAGCGGCTGCCGACGGGCCGGCCGGTCACCTGGGTGCCGCGGTACTGGTTCTGGAACGCCTCGGTGAAGTAGTCCAGGATTTTCGCCCGGCTGTCGCAGTACGTGCCAGCAAGGATCATCGTGCCGTCCTCGACGAAGAGGTTCGCGATCGTCTCGGCGTCCCCGTGCGCCCAGGCGGCGATCATGCGCTGGGTGAGGGCGGCGATGGCGGCCATGTCGGCCTGGGTGGGCTGGGCGATGGTCGACGTCATGTCGTGCTCGCTTCCGGCTAGATGTACAGGGTGTTGGGTTCGAGCCCGCACAGGGCGCGGCCGTACAGTTCGAGGTTCGTGTTCGGGTGCATCAGCGCGTGCAGGTTGATCGCCTGGATGTCGCGGGCGAAGCGCTGCATCGGTACGTCGAGGTACACCGACGACCCGCCGCTGGCGCCGGCGAGGATGTCGACCGCCTCGCGCGCCAGCCCGCACACCGCGCCCATGTCCGCGCGGGCCCGCACCCGCTCATCGAGCTTCCACTCCGAGCCCTCGATGCCCTTGGCGTCGACAAGCTCGGCGAGCCGATGCGCGTGGAACTGCGCCTGGTCGACCTTCAGCGTCGCCTGGGCGACCTGCAGGTGGGTCAGCGGCGCGTCACGCTGGCTGTCGTACCCGGTGTAGGTGATCTTCCGGCCGGGGAGGCGCTTGAGGAACACGTCGCGGGCGCCACTGGCGATGCCGAGCGCGGTACCGACCGACGACGCCGCCGCGACCGGCAGCAGCGGCGCCCGGTAGATCTCGGCCTCAGCGTTGCGCTTCGACGCTGACCGGCCCTGCAGGATCGCCGGCAACGGCAGGATGCGGGCGTCAGGGACGAACAGGTCCTTCGCCACCGTACTCACACTGCCCGAGCCGCACAGGCCACCGGTCGCCCAGTCGTCCACGATGTGCAAATCCGACATCGGCACCAGCGCCATCACCGGATACGGGTCACCGTCGTCCGGGACCAGCACAGAGATGGTGACCTGCCAATGACTGTGCAGGGCACCGCTGATGAAGCCCCACTTGCCGTTTAGCACCGCGCCGCCCTTTGCCGGCTTCGCGAACGCCGTCGGGCTCAGCGTCCCGCACACCCGCACATCCGATGTCGCGAACACCTCGTCCTGCACCTCGTCCGGGAACAGGCACGCCATCCAGCCGGGAATCCACGACACCGACGCCACCCACGACGACGACCCGTCCGCCCGCCCCAGCTGCGTCGCCACCTCGACCAGCGTCCGGGTGTCCGCCTCGAAGCCGCCGTACCGCTTTGGCACCCGCAGCCGAAACACCCCCGCCGCCGCCAGCGCCTCCACCGTCTCGTCGTGCAACCGCCGATGCCGCTCCTGCCACACCGCATGACGGCGCAGCACGGGACCCGCCTCGACCGCACGGCGTACCAACTGCTCCCGCGTCGCAACCTCAGTCACCACCGGCGTCCTCCCAGTCGAAGTCAGCAATCGTCACCGGGAGCCGCAGCACCCGATCGGCAACCATGCTCGCGGCAACACGCGCCGGGCCTCATCTCCGACGTTGCGAGAGCGAGCCGGGCCGGGCCGAGCAACGACGAAGGTGAGCCCGACCTGGGTCGCGAGCAGCATGTTGCAGAGCATGCGCGCCCGATTGCATGAGGAGTGCGACGCACGTTCGGGAAGTGCCGAGCCAGATGGAGAATGGCATGACAGCATGTTCGATTCCCGCCCGGTTTGCCGAGCAGGTCGCGCGGACGCCGCAGGCCACGGCGGTGTCCGATGCCGCGAGCGGGGTTGACCTGACGTATCAGGAGCTCGATCAGCGGGCCAACCAGCTGGCCCATCACCTCATCGGGCGCGGGGTCGGCCCGGAGGACCGGGTCGGGTTACTGATGGAGCGGTCCGCCGATCTGGTGGTGACGCTCCTGGCGATCCTCAAGGCCGGAGGGTCGTACCTGCCGCTCCACGAGGCCGACCCGGCCGACCGGCGACAGTGGATCGTGGACAACGCGGGGCCGGTGGTGCTGCTGGTCGACGACGCGACCCGCGCGGGCGGTGTGCCTGCGGGCGTGCCGGTCGTCTCGGTGACCGACCCGGAGGTCGTCGCGGAGCCGGCCACCGACCCGGGCGTGCGCATCCACCCGGGTCAGCTGGCGTACGTCATCCACACATCTGGATCCACCGGTCAGCCCAAGGGGGTCATGGTGACCCAGCAGGAGCTGGTGCGGCTGCTGGACGACCCGCAGTGGGTGTTCGAGCGGCACGAGCGGGTGCTGCTGGTCGCGCCGTACGCCTTCGACGTGTCCTCGTACGAGATCTGGATGCCGCTGCTGCACGGCGGCCAGGTCGTCATCGCGCCGCCCGGGCGGATCGAGCCCGCGTCGCTGCGCGAGCTGATCACCCGGTACCGCATCACCGGCCTGCACCTGACGGCCGGACTGTTCCGGGTCCTCGCCGAGGAGGCCCCGCAGACGTTGAGCGGCCTGCGCGAGGTCCTCACCGGCGGTGACGTGATCGCGCCGACGGCGGTGCGTCAGGTGCTCGAGGCCTGCCCCGGCCTGGTGATCCGCGCGATGTACGGCGCGACGGAGGGTTCGGTGTTCTCCACGCACCACGTGCTGACCGGCGGCGCGCAGGTCGGCAAGGTCGTGCCGATCGGCAACGCGCTGACCGGCATCACGATCCACATTCTCGACGAGCGGCTCGCGTCCGCGCCGGCCGGTGACGTCGGCGAGATCTACCTCGCCGGCGAAGGCG
This sequence comes from Micromonospora sp. LZ37, assembly GCF_059359015.1. NCBI lineage: Bacteria > Bacillati > Actinomycetota > Actinomycetes > Micromonosporales > Micromonosporaceae > Micromonospora > Micromonospora sp. LZ37. The sequence continues at coordinate 26,413 of NZ_JCADBL010000002.1, forward strand.
TCGCCCGCGGTTACCTCGGCCAGCCGGCCCTGACCGCCTCGCGGTTCGTGGCCGACCCGCACGGGCCGGCCGGGTCTCGCATGTACCGCACGGGTGACATGGCCCGCCGCACCGCCGGGGGCGTGATCGAGTTCGCCGGCCGGGAGGACAGCCAGGTGAAGATCCTCGGCTTTCTCGTCGACCTGGCCGAGGTGGAGGCGGCGCTGGCCGGCTACCCGGGCCTGGCCCAGCTCGTCGTCCTGGCGCACGAGCGCGAGGACGGCAACAAGCAGCTGGTCGGCTACGTGGTGCCGGAGGCCAGCGGGCTCGACCTGGCCGCGCTGCGCGCGCACGCCAAGACCAAGCTGCCCGGATACATGACGCCATCAGTATTCGTCCGGCTCGACGCGCTTCCGCTGACCGCGAACGGCAAGCTGGACCGCGCGGCAATGCCGGAGCCGGACTTCGAGCAGGTGCTCGCCTCACGCGCGCCGCAGACCCAGCTGGAGCACACGTTGTGTGAGCTGTTCAGCATGCTGTTGGAGGTACCCGAGGTCGGCATCGACGACAGCTTCTTCGAGCTAGGTGGCCAATCGTTGCAGGCGATGCGGCTGTGCAGCCGAATCGGGGCGGCCGTCGGCGTGGGGGTCTCGATGAACACGCTATTCGATTCCCCGACCGTGGCTCAGCTGGCAGCGTACATCGACGCCCGGCGCGGCCCGAAGCAGGAGCCGGTGGCCACCCGATGAGCGGGCAGACCCGGCCGCTGACCGGCGCCGAGTACCTCGAGAGTATCCGCGACGACCGGGAGATCTACCTACATGGCGAACGGGTCGCCGACGTCACCACGCATCCGGCGTTTCGCAATCCCGCGCGGATGATCGCACGCCTCTACGACGCGCTGCACGACCCGGAGCATCACGACGTGCTGACCACCGCCACCGACGCCGGCGGTCCGGGCGGGTACACGCACCGCTTCTTCACCACCCCGCACACCGCCGCCGACCTGGTCGCCGACCAGCGGGCTATCGCGGCGTGGTCCCGGCTGACCTACGGCTGGATGGGGCGCAGCCCCGACTACAAGGCATCGCTGCTGGGCACGCTCGGCGCCAACGCCGCCTTCTACAACCCGTTCGCCGACAACGCGCGGCGGTGGTACCGGGAGTCGCAGGAGAAGGTCCTGTACTGGAACCACGCGATCGTGCACCCACCCGTGGATCGGCACCGGCCCCCGGACCAGGTCGGCGACGTCTTCGTGCACGTCGAGCGGGAGACCGACAGCGGCGTGATCGTGAGCGGCGCGAAGGTGGTCGCCACCAACTCGGCGCTGACGCACTACAACTTCATCGCCCACACCGGCCTGCCGATCAAGGATCGCAAGTTCGCGATCGTGGCGACGGTGCCGATGGACGCGGCGGGGCTGAAGCTGATCTGCCGCCAGTCGTACGCCGCCGCGGCAGAGCGGACCGGCAGCCCGTTCGACTATCCGCTGTCGTCGCGCATGGACGAGAACGACTCCATCCTGGTTCTCGACAAGGTCCTGATTCCGTGGGAGAACGTCTTCATCTACGGCGACGTCGACAAGGTCGGCATGTTCGGCGGGCACTCGGGCTTCGTCGAACGGGCCATGTTCCACGGCTGCACGCGGCTCGCGGTGAAGCTCGAGTTCATGGCCGGGCTGCTGGCCAAGGCCCTGGACATCACCGGCGCCGGCGACTTCCACGGCGTACAGACCCGGCTCGGCGAGGTCCTCGCCTGGCGGAACCTGTTCTGGGGGCTGTCCGACGCGGCGGCGGGCAACCCAGTGCCGTGGCGCGACGGCGCGGTGCTGCCGAACCCGGACTACTGCATGGCGTACCGCTGGTTCTCCCAGGTCGGCTACGCCCGGGTCCGGGAGATCGTGCTCCAGGACGTCGCCAGCGGGCTGATCTACCTGCCATCCAGCGCCGCGGACTTCCACAACGACGAGGTCAGGCCGTACCTGGACACCTACCTGCGCGGCTCGCACGGCGTGGACGCGGTCGAGCGGGTGAAGGTGATGAAGCTGCTCTGGGACGCGGTCGGTACCGAGTTCGGCGGGCGGCACGAGCTCTACGAGCGCAACTACTCCGGCAACCACGAGAACACCCGGATCGAGCTGCTGCGCGGCCAGATGGGCGACGGCAAGCTCGACGGCTACCGCGAGCTCGTCGAGCGCTGCCTGGCCGAGTACGACCTCAACGGCTGGCAGGCCCCCGACCTCGCCTCGCTGCAGATTCCCGCGCGCTAGGTGCACCGGACCGGGGTGCCGCCGCAGCGCCCTTCAACGAGAAGATGGAGCAACATCGTGAGCCAGCCGAAACACCTCGCCCGCACCGACGGCCCGTATCCGTTGGCGTTCCGGCAACAGGACCCTACCGGCGCGGCGCGCGCCCCGGAGGACGTCCTCGCGCTGACGCTGCGCGTCCAGGGTCCGTTGCGCGTCGACTGTCTCAAGGGCGCGCTGGAGGACGTGGTGGCGCGGCACGAGGCGCTGCGCACGCGGATCCATTACGACGAGGAGGACGGAAGCCTCGGGTACCAGGAGGTCCTGCCGCCGCTGCCGGTCCCGCTCACCGTGGTGGACGCCATGGTGAAGCCCGGCCAGTCCCGCGACGACGTCGCCGTCGACCTGGCCAACATCCTGACCACCGAGGGGGTGTCCTACACCCTCACCCCGTCGGTGGTGGCCACCCTCCACCGTTTCGACGACCACGACGCGGTGCTCACCCTGCTCGTGCACCACCTCTACATCGACGGCTGGTCGGCCGGCATCCTCCAGCGCGAGCTCGCGGTGTGCTACCGGGCCCGGGCGACCGGCATTCCGCACACGCTGCCCGCCCCGGCCCCGTACCGGGAGTTCGCGACCTGGCAGCAGGAGTTCCTGCAGAGCAAGAAAGCCGCCGTCGCCCGCCGCTTCTGGCTGGACAACCTGGCCGGCGCCGAGCTGTGCACCGTGCCCGCGGACCGGCTGCACGGGCCGGACACGCAGGCACCGCAGTGCGCGGTCAGCAACTTCTCACTCGCCCCCGAGCGCTTCGCGCGCGTCACCGCGAGCGCGGCCAAGCACCGCTGCAGCGCCTGGCACGTCTTCCTGGCCGCCGTCATGGCGTTCACGGAGGAGGCGTCGGGCCGTACCGACATCACCCTGCTGACGGTGAGCAGTGGCCGGCCGGCCCGGGCGTTCTACGACACCATCGGGCTGTTCGCCGACCTAGTTCCGGTCCGCCTGCGGTTCGCGGACTGCACGACCTATCTGGACCTCATGCGTCTGGCCCGCAAGGCGAGCGCGGAGGCCCTGCAGCACCAGCTGCCGATCGGGATGATCCTCGAGATGTTCCCGAGCCTGCTGAAGGCCGTCGGCGACCCGCGGGCCCTGGTGCCCGGCTTCAACTACATCAGCGTGCCGGTCGCCGGGGACGAGACAAAGTTCGCCGTCGGCTTCGAGCAGGTGCATCCGCCCGAGGAGCTGCCCGGCACGTTCCTGCGCGGAGCGTTCAAGTGGAACTTCCGCGTCGTGCCGCCGGGCGAGCTGCGGTGCGCCATCGAGTACGAGCCCGACGCGGTCGATGCGAGCACGATCGAACGATGGGGCACGGACTTCATCGACCGGCTGCTCGCGATGGCCGACGACCCCGGCCAGCCGTGGAAGCGCGCGTAACACCGACCCGACACCCGTCACAGCACCCGCGGAGGATTTCATGGCAGACCCGAACGCGACCGACGAGCCGGTCACCATCGAGGTGTGGCTCGCGGTCAGCCCCGGCGACGTCCTGCAGGGCCACGGCGATCCGCTGGCCCAGGCCGCCGAGTCGTTCAACCGGGCCTACCCGCAGTATCAGGTCCGCACCCGCAAGGTCGAGGCGCACCTGCTGCCAGAGGAGGTCGCCAACGCTGTAGCGGCGGGCAACCCGCCGGACATCGCGGAGTACTACTCGCTGTCGACGCAGACGGCGCTGGACACCCGGGCCGCCGACGGCGAGCCCTACTTCGTGCCGGTCGAGCGGGCCATCGCGGGCCGGGCGAAGATCCTCGGTGAGCCGGTCGTGGCCGACGACCTGCTGCCCGCCGTGCGCCGGCACTACAGCGTCGGCGGCGAGCTGGTCTCCATGCCGACCTTCGTGTCGAGCAACATCCTGTGCGCCAACAAGGCCATGCTCGACGCCGCCGGCGTCACGCGGATGCCGCAGACCTGGCAGGAACTTACGGATGCCTGCGCGGCCGTCGCCAAGCTCCCGGACGGGCCCGGTCATGCCATCACCTGGCCGAACTACAGCTGGCTCATCCACATGGAGCTCGCCGGGCAGGGCGGGCTGCTCAGCGACAACGGCAACGGCCGCACCGGCCGGTCGACCCGGGTCCGGCTCGACTCCCCCGAGCTGCTCAACTACGTGCGGTGGTGGAAGCAGCTGCACGACAGCGGCTTCTACCTGCCCACCGAGGAGATGCACTACGTCACCGCGATGCAGGCGTTCCTCCGGCAGGAGGTGGCGTTCGCGGTCACCACCACGGCCGTCGCGAAGATCCTTCCCGACATGGCCCGCGGTGCCGGCTTCGAGCTCGTCGCCGGTGGGCTCCCCCGGCAGGACGCGCGGTCCTCTCCCGGCGGCGTCCTGGGCGGCGGCTCCTTCTTCCTCGCCGCCGGCCTGCCCGAGCGGCGGCGAGACGGTGCGCTGGCCTACCTGCAGCACCAGCTCAACCCCCAGCACGCGATCGCTCGCCTGGACGACGACCCGAACCCGATGACCTCGCTGCCGATCACCGAGACGGCGTACCGGCACGCGATGGCCGGCACCTGGGCCGAGCCGTTCCCTGGCTTCCGCGCCGCCGCTGAGCAGGTCGCGAGCGCCGCCGACACGCCCGCGGCCGCCGGCGCGGCGCTCGGCAACTTCAGCAATATCAACCTGGCGCTCACCAAGGCGATCGAAGACGTCATTCTCAACGGCGCCGACCCGACGACCCGGCTGCGGGCCGCCACCGAGCAGGCCCAGGCGGCGCTGGACCGGCACAACGCCGCGGCCCTCGCCGACCCGCCGCGGACGCCGGCCGAGCTCAGGGCGGACTGAGTCACCGCCGCCCGTCCCCGCGCGAGGGCCGCATCGACCTGGTCGATGCGGCCCTCGCGTTTGGGTGCCCTGGTACGGTCCGCGGCCGGTCGGGCCACGCGAAACCGCCCCCGAGGCCGGTCCAGCGTCGGGGGCGGTGCCGCGCGCGGTTGCTCAGCGCAACAGCGGGGCGTCGGGAGATCGCAGCGAGGCGCGCAGCAGCTCGCGGTACTCGTCGACCATCGCGACGATACTGGCCTCGTCGAAGTGCAGGCGGTTGAACTTCACGGCGCCGACCATGTCGCCGGCCGGGTCGAGGTCGAAGTCCCACAGGTTGCCGTCGAGGATCTCGGAAGTGTCCGACGAGGAGATCAGACGCCGGCGCAGTCCGGTGAAGCGCATGTCACCGATGACCTCGGCCTCCAGGTCACGCGGGTACTGGAAGATCTCGAAGCCGGTGGCGGCACCGTTGACGTCCTCGAGCGACTCCTGCATCAGCGCCGGGTCGGCCTCCGCCGCGATCTCGCTGAACGGTAGCTCGTGCGAGTACGCCTCCAGCAGCGTGGTCCGGGTCCGGCGTACCAGGTCTGCGAAGGTCACGCAGCCCGACAGATCGGTCCGGATCGGCAGCAGGTTGAAGAACGGCCCGACCGTCTGCTGGAACTCCGGTTCCGTGCGGCCGGACGTGAAGATCGGCGCGACGATGTCGGTCGCACCGGTCCGGCGGTGCAGGAACAGGTTGAACGCGGCGTAGAGCACCATGAACGGCGAGCTGTTCATCGACTTGGCCAGCTCCGTAGTGGCGCGGACGACCTCCTCGTCGAACAGGAACCGGTACACCGAATAGGCCGGCGGGGCGTCCAGCTGCCGGACCCGGTCGGTGGGGATGGTGAGGAAGCGCCCGCCGGCCAGCTTCTGACGCCAGTACTCCCGCGAGACGGTGGCGGCGGCGGTCTGGCACGCCTGGCGCTGCCAGATCGCGTACTCCTCGTACTGGCGCACGGCCGGCAGCTCGGGCGCGGGCAGCCCCCGGCGCCGGGCGTAGCAGACGGCGATGTCTCGCATGAGCAGGTGCATGGACCAGCCGTCGCTGACCGCGTGGTGAGTGATGAGTACGAGCACGGCTTCGTGTTCGTCGAACCGCCCGAGCATGGCCCGCAGCAGCGGCAGCTGCCCTGGATCGCACCGGCTGCCGTCGTCGACCTCGTTGAGGAACTCGTGCGCCCGCCGCTCGCGGTCGGCCTCGGCGGCCGGCGAAAGATCGGTGACCGCCAGGGCCGCGGGACCCGGCGGGTAGATGCGCGCGTGCGGGTATGCGTGGTTCCTGACGATGATGGTGCGCAGTACCTCATGCCGGGCGATGACGTCGTCCAACGCCAGCTGCAGGCTCGCGATGTCCAGCGGCCCGTGCAGGCGCCAGCCGGCCGCCACGATCTTGCGCGGGCCGAACACGCTGAACTCGTCGCCTGGGTCCAGGGCGACCCAGACCTGTTCGTTGAGCGACAGCGCACGCCGGGCGACCGCGTCGCCGGCCGGCTCGGTCCGCTGCTCAGTGGTCATCGACTGCCGTCCATTCCGGCGGATTCGCCACGATAGTTGCGCCGGCGTTGAGCACGATGGTCGCGCCGGCGTTAAGCACGATGATTGCCCCGTCGTTCGCCACGATGGTGTTCATCCCGCCGTTGGCCATGAGCGCGTAGGCCCCGGCGCCGGCCGCGAGGGTGTTCGCGCCGCCGTTTGTGGCGAGCGCCTTATTGCCGTTGTCCTCCATGTGCGTGTCCATTTCGCCATCCGCCACGACTGCGCTCCTCCCGCCGTTGGGCGAACCGTTCGGGCTGCCGTTCGGGCCGCCGTTCGACCCGCCGCTGTGCGCGAGCGCGCCGGCCGCGGCGCTCGCCATGACGGGCTGCTGGCCACCGTTCGGCGCCGCCACCGCGCCGTCCGCGACGACCGCAGGTTGCCCGCCTTGCACCAGGGACGCGGACGCCGCCAGCGGGTCCACGCCGGTGTCCGGCACCAGCGCGTCCGCGCCGGTCGACCCGCCGCTGTGCGCGAGCGCGCCGGCCGCGGCGCTCGCCATGACGGGCTGCTGGCCACCGTTCGGCGCCGCCATCGCGCCGCCCGCGACGACCGCAGGTTGCCCGCCTTGCACCAAGGACGCGGACGCCGCGAGCGGGTCCACGCCGGTGTCCGGCACCAGCGCGTCCGCGCCGGCGTCCGCCGCGGACGCCTCCGGCTCGACCGGCGACTGCGGCGCCGGGCGTGTGCGGTCCGCCCAGGCCGCGATGCTCGGACCGGTGAGGCCGAGCACGAGGAAGGCCGCCCCGATGACGATCCAGCCGATGTAGCCCTCGTTGGCCACGAACCCGAGCAGGACCAGCGGCGCGCCCGTGATGCTCAGCGTCATGACCGTGTTCAGGAAGCCGTCGTACTGCCCCTGGGCGTGCGCCGGCGGCAGGTTGAACTCGAAGACGAACCGGCCGGAGATCAGGTAGATCTGGGCGATCGAGATGAAGCCGACCCCGGCGACCACTAGGACCGTCGCGCCCGCCGGGGTCTGATACGGCATCTCGACCAGCGTCAGGCAGGCCAGCAACAGCATGATGCCTGCACGCCGCATGGACGAGCCGGCCTGGCGGGTGGTCCTGACGCCGGTACTCAGGCGCATCTGCAGCAGCACCGAGATGACCGTGCTGGCCACGAAGGCGAGGGCGACGGTCCAGCGCGGCGCGGGGGTGAACACGGCGATCCAGATCGGCAGCAGCTGATGCTCGACGAACGCGGACACCGTCATCAGCCCGGACACCACGGAGTAGGACATGAACGGCTTGTCGCGCAGGACGATCCAGCGCTGCGGCCGGGCCGGCACCGCGCCGTCCGCCGCGCCGGCCGGCCCCTCATCCGCCGCCGGCGCCGGCTCGGGCTTCGGCAGCGGCTTGTAATCCGGCAGGCGCAGGGTGATGGCGATGACCACCAGGTAGACACCCGCGACGGCCAGGAACATGGCCCGGTAGGCCACAGGCGTGCCGATTGCGATGCCGACGCCGGCGCCGACCGCCCCGACGGTGACCGCGATGCTCCCGAGCACCTGGACCTGGCTGCGGAAGGTGACGGTGTCGTCGCCACCGATGCGCCGCAGCAGCGCGCCTTCGGACGCCATGTACGCGTACGCGAACACGTTCATGCTCATGACGATGATCAGCAGCGACCAGAAGCCCTGGATGAACACGTAGCTGGCGATGCCGGCGACCTGCCCCACGAGGCCGAACAGCACGACCCGGCGGGGGCCGAGCCGGTCGGCCAGGTCGCCCGCCACGAGGGTCAGCGGCAGGCCGATGAGCCCGGCGATCGCGATGGCCATCGCGGTTTTCGAGGTCGAGATGCCGACGATCTGCGTGAGGTACAGCACGTAGATCGGCAGGAAGGCACCGTTGGCCATCATGCCGATGGCGTAGGCCGCGATGTACGTCCGCTGATGCCCCGGCGGGGGAATGTGCGACTTGGCGTACTGCACTGGATTGAACTTCATCACGAACCCGCTTTCGACGCAGACCCATTGACGTGCCCGTGCGGCACTGGCGGCGAGGCGAGACACGTCCCTCGGCCAGGCAGGCATCCAAGTGAAGCAGCGGCGCACCGGCCCGCGCATATCCGAAACTGCTCCAGCTCACGGCGGACGCCGCCGTGGTACCGCCGCAACGGCGACGGCCACCGCTGTGTGAGCGGTGGCCGTGCCTGCAGCCGGTGCGGGTCACGGGGTCAGGACGCGACCCTCGTTCGGTGGCTGCTTGCCGATGACCTGGCGGAGGAACGCGTCCGCCAGGTCCGCGGGGCCCTGCCCGGGCCGGATCGTCAGCCACGACGCCATGCGTCGCAGGAAGCGGGTCTCGGCCGCGAGATAGCGGGCGAAGTACGCGTCCTCTCCCTCGGCGGCGATGGCCTGGTCCTCCACGGCGGGGGTGAAGAAGAACGCCGGCTGCGGGTCCGGCAGCCCGGGCGGCGCCTGGTCGGCGGGGTCCGGGTGGGTGAGGCCGATGAGCACGCCGCTGAGCAGCGACGGCGCGAAGTACTCGTAGACCGCGCCCAGGATCGGCGCCGCGCCGGTGAAGTCGACGAGGACCGCGGGCGCCGTCACGGGCGCCGATCCGATGGCGTCGTAGGTGAGCACCTCGTCGTAGACGCCGAGGCGCTCGACGAAGGCCTTGTTCCGGGCCGAGGTGACCCCCACGGCCGTGATGCCGGCGCCCCGCTCGCGCAGCTCGTCGACCATGCCTATCGCTGTCTTGCACGAGGCACTGGTGACGAGCATCGACTTTGCGCCGAGCGCGATCTGCTGCTCGACGAGGCCGGCGAGGTTGAACGACGCGGGGAACACGGGCCGCATCAGCGCCCGGTAGTCGTCCAGGTCGTCCGGATCGTCCGCCCGCTGGAACGTCACGTACCAGGGATGCAAGAAGGCCCGCTGCGGTGCAGTGTCCCGGAAGCCCCGCGGCGTCGCCTCCGCGTGGACGATGTGCTCGCTCGTCATCGGCACGTAGCCGAAGAACCGGGCACCGACCGGGATGTCCGAGTTGCGCGACTCCGTGACCCGCACGAAGCTCCACAGCGGTACCCGGCCAAACCCCGGCGGCCCGGGAAAGGCGTTCCAGAAGGGCGCGTTCACGCCGTCGCCAAACTTCGCGTAGGTGACGTTGTTGGCGGTGAGGCCGAACTTCTCCAAGGCGAGCCGGACCTCGCCGGGCCGCAGCTCGCCCAGGACCGGGACGCGGATGTCGCTCTCGGTGAGGTTGTCGCGCCTGACCAGCACTTCCCATGCTTTCCGCGTGGACACTGTGCCCCCTTCGTGTGGTGTGGGTCTGTTCAGCTGCGCAGGTACGAGGCGCCGTTGACGTCGAGGATCGCGCCGCTGGTCCATTCGGCCTGGGCGGAGGCCAGGAAGAACACGGCCGCGGCGATCTCGTCCGGCTCGGCGACCCGGCCGAATGGGCTCTGCGCCCGGATGGCGTCGCCGCCCGGCGGCCGGAGGTGCTCCTTGGTCATGTCCGTCGCGACGAACCCGGGGGCCACGGCCGAGACCGAGATCCGGTACGGCGCCAGCGCGATCGCCAGAGACTGGCTGAAGGAGTTCAGGCCGGCCTTGCTGGCCCCGTAGGCGGGCGCGTCCGGCTCGCCGCGAAAGGCACCCCGCGAGGAGACGTTGACGATCCGGCCGCCGCGCTCACGCAGGTGCCGCACCGCGCACCAGGTCACGTTGGCGGCGCCGACCAGGTTCACTCCGAGCGTGGTCCACCAGTGCCGCTGCCAGTCGGCGTAGCTGGCGTCGACGATGTGGTGGGGCGGGAAGACGCCGGCGTTGTTGATCAGGACGTCCAAGCCGCCGAGCTGCCCGGCGGCCGAGTCCACCGCGCGCAGCACGGCTTCCGGGTCGGCCAGGTCGACCTCGACGAAGAAGTGCCCGGCGCCGTCGAGCTTGCCCAGCACCTGCGCGCCGGCGCTCGCCGGAGCCTTGTCGAGGATCGCAACCCGGTCGCCGGCCGCGGCGAAGCGCATCGCGATGGCCCGTCCGATGCCGCTGGCGCCGCCGGTGACGAGCACCGCGCGGCCGTTGCCGTCCTCAGCCATGGGTCAGCCCCGCCTTCCCGATCCGGTCGACCGCCTCGGTCAGGACCTCGTCCGGCAGAGAGAAGCACACCCGCACGTACGGCCGGTCCGGCTGGTCCAGGTAGAACGCCTCGCCGGCGACGGTGCCGACCAGGCTGCGTTCGAGCAAGAGCTCGGCCGCCTCCGTCCCGGTGGCGACCGGCATCCGCGAGCAGTCGACGTACAGGTAGTACGAACCCTCGGGCTCATTGGGCGTCAGCCCGGCGGCCGTGAAACCGTCGGCGAGAATGCGGCGCTTGCGGTCGTACATCTGCCGCAGCTCCTGGTAGTAGTCGTCGCCCAGCCGCAGCGCCCGGATGCCCAGCTCCTGCAGCGGCACCGGCGCGCAGACCACGAGCGCGTCCGCGGCGAGCCGGATCCGGCTCATCAGCTCCTCCGGGCCGCAGGCGTAGCCAACGCGCCATCCGGGGATGCTGAACGACTTGCCCAGCGAGGCGATCGTCACCGTCCGGCGGCCGAGGTCGCCGACAGTTGCCGGGGCCAGGTGCGGTGCCACGCCGTAGTAGATGTCCGCGTACACCTCGTCGGTGATGACGAGCAGGTCGTGCTCCTCTGCGACGGCGGAGACGGCCGCGAGCTCCCCGGCGGTGAGCCGGCGCCCGGTCGGGTTGTTCGGCGTGCAGAGGATCATCGCCCGGGTCTTGTCGGTGATCGCCGCCCGCAGCACGGCCTCGGTGGTCTCGAAGCCGGGGCCGGTCAACCGGACCGGTTCTGGGCTCAGCTCCAGCATCCGCAGCGCGGCCAGGTGGTAGCTGTAAAAGGGTTCGAACAGCAGCACACCGTCGCCCGCGTCCAGCAGCGCGGTGAGCGTCGCCATGAGCGCGCCGGTCGCGCCGACCGTGGCCACCACCTGCGTCGCGGGGTCGACGCTGAGCCCGCTGTGCCGCTTGAGCTTGTCGGCGACGGCCTCCCGGAAGCCGGGGAGGCCCTCGGGCGCGCTGTAGGAGTGGCCGAGGTGCTCAAAGTCCCGCGTGCCCTCGGCGAGCAGGGCGGGGGGTGGTGGCACCTGGCTGAGGCCCTGCGCGAGGTTGATCGCGCCGAGCTCCTGGCAGCGGATCGTCATTGCCCGCAGGGGCGACTGCTGCCGCCCCTGGATCCGGTCGGCGACCTTCACCATCGTCAGCCTCCGATGCTGAGCTGGTCGAGCAGCCGGTCGAGCTCCGCGACGGTCGGCGCATCGAAGAGCTCGTTCATCGAGATCTCGTGGCCGACCGCCGGGCCGACCCGGCTCGCGATGAGCATGGCGTCGATCGACTCGCCACCCAGGGTGAAGAAATCGTCGTCGACGCCGCACCGGGTCCTCGCGAGCACCTCGGCGAAGATGGTGCAGAGAATCTCCTGGCGGGGCGTGACGGGGGCCCGGTACGGCGCCACGCCGCGCAGGTCCGGGGCCGGCAGCGTCGCGGCCCCGGCCCCGTCCACCGGGATGGCGTCAACCACGATGATGGCCGCGGGCACCGCCTCGGCCGGCAGCTGCTGCCGGACGTGCGAGTGCAGTGCGGCCATGTTGAGACCCGGCGCGCCGGGCACGATGTAGGCCACCAGGACCTCACCGGCGGATGCGTCCCGGTGCTCCCGGACGACGACGTCCGCGAGTCCAGGGTAGGCGGCCAGCACGTCGCGCACGTCCTGGGTCGTAGCGGTGGTCATCAGCCGCTCACCTTCCATTTCAGGCTCCAAGAGTTTCCGGCTGTCTTGCGGTACCGTCCTCCGGGTTCACCGGCCCCGGATCTGCTTCAGCAAAAGCCGCACCAGATCCGGCGTCACCGCGTCGGGTTCATCGCCGGGGGGCGGCTCGACGACCCGGCTGCGACCCGGCGCGGTGCCGGGGACGACGAAGCCGGGCTCACGGGACAGCACGGTGATCTCGACCGCCTCCGAGGGCGGCTTCGCCGGTAGGTCATTGCCACACGCCAGCAGGTAGGCCAGCCACGTCCGGTACGCCATCAGCAGCTCGGTGAACGCCGGCGGGACGGTGTCGAGGCCGACCCGCTGCGCCATCGCCGTGAGGTCCTCGCGCATCAGCCGCTCCATGCCGGACACACAGGACCACGGATCGCCATGCAGGCTCGGGCATGGGCGGGCGGTGCCGAGCTTGCCCTGGAACTCCGCGAAGCGCCCGATGACGTCGTCCGGGCCGGGCCAGGTCGGCTCGACCAGGATGGCGGTCACCTCGCGGTCGCCGGCCAGTTTTCCGGCGATCCGCAGCGACAGCCCAGCAGCGCTGCAGTGGCTCACGACGAATACCCGCCGGTCGGCAGGCGCGGCGGGCTCCTCGGCGCGGAACACCGCGACGGCCTCGTCGGCCAGCGCCGGCAGGTCGGCATAAAGCCGGTCGCCGGCCACCGCACCGCGCGGGTCGACCTGGTAGAACTGTTCGCCGTCGGCGGCGTCGGCCAGCAGCTCGCTCAGCCGGCGGTCCCCGTTGAGGGCCTGGAAGTCGGTGACGAGGACGGCTGCGGCGTCGCCGGAGCTGAGCCGGCGGCAGATCGGTCGGGTTCCGGCAACGGGACGCATGAATGTTTCCTCCGTCAGGCCGCGGCCGGGGCCGGCCGCGACCAGTGCATGCCGTCACTGGAGGGCACCAGCCCGCCGGGGCGCACCGGGTCTTGCTCGTCGGCGACGCCGCCGGCCTCCGCCTGCATCTGGATGCTCGCCCCGGCCTGCGCAACCGACCAGGCCAGCTCGTCGATGTCGCGGCTCTGCCGCTCGATGTACGTGCCGACGTCGATCAGCGCGCGCTCATCCGACGAGCCGCCGCCGACGAGGTCCACGAAGGACTGCACCTCCGAGCCCATGTTGCCGGTGACCTTTTTGGCCTTCCAGAAGTACGACTGCTCGTCGGAGTGCATGTCGTAGAAGGCGACGAGGAAGTCATGAAAGCGCGAGTACTCCTGCCGGTACCGCGCCTCGTACTCCTCGAACAGCGCCGTCTCGGCCACGTCGGCCGACTCGCGCAGGGCCGTGTTGATCGACCGGGCGGCCAGCAGCGCGCTGTAGGTGGCCAGATGCACACCCGAGGAGAAGACGGGGTCGATGAAACACGCCGCGTCACCGGCGAGCACCATGCCCGGCCGCCAGAACCGTTCCTGGATGTAGGAATAGTCCTTGCGCACCCGGATCTCGCCGTACGGGCCGTCGGTGACCCGCTCGGCGTTGGACAGGAAGTCGGCGATCATCGGGCACTCGGCGATGAGCTCGCGCAGCGCGCGCTCCTTGTCGCCCTTGACCCGGTCCAGCGCCTCCGGCAGCAACACCGCGCCGACGCTGGTGAGGTCGTCGGAGAGGGGGATGTACCAGAACCAGCCTGAGCTGAAGGCGACGGCCAGGATGTTGCCCTCGGTCGGTGCGGGCATCCGCTTGCCGCCGGTGAAGTAGCCGAACAGTGCGAGGTTGCGGAAGAACTCCGAGTACTGCCGCTTGCCGCCGACCTGGCTGTGGATCCGGCTGGTGTTGCCGGAGGCGTCGACCACGTACCGTGCGCGGATCTCGCTGCGCCGGCCGGCGACGTCGGTGCAGCTGACCCCGACGACCCGGCCGTCCTCCTCCAGGACCTCGGTGACGGTGTGCTCCTCGCGCACGTCCACGCCGTTGCGTCTGGCGTTGTCGAGCAGGATCTGGTCGAACTTCATGCGCTCCACTTGAAACGCGGTCGACGCCGTTCCGGCGAACTTGGGCGAGATGCCGAAGGCGAACGTCCACGGCTCGGGGTTCGCGCCCCAGCGGAAGGTACCGCCGCGCTTGATCGGGAAGCCGGCCTCGGCCAGCTCCTCGGAGACGCCGAGCAACCGGCAGATGCCCTGCACGGTCGAGGGCAGGAGCGACTCGCCGATCTGGTAGCGGGGGAACCGTTCCTTCTCCAGCTGCACGACCCGGTGCCCCTGCTTGGCCACCAGCGTCGCCACGGTCGAACCGCACGGTCCGCCGCCCACGACGACGACGTCCGTCTCGATGCTGTCACTCATCAATCTTCCTTCACTCTGCGCAGGCGGGGGCCTGCGGCCTCGGCCGCCTATGCGCTCGGTCGGCCGGGGGTGGGCTGCTGCTGGCTGTCCATGGCCGCGACGGCGCGCTCGACGGCGATCCGCGCATGATGCAAGTCGTCGGATTCTTGTGGTACGTCGATGACGAAGGTGCGGGTGCCGCCGTCGAGATACGTCCGTAGCACCCGGGCCACCTCGTCGTAGCTGCCCACGAGGTACGGCGCGAACGTATGCCGGTACCGGAACGGCACCAGCCAGTACGGGTCGTCCTCGGGCTCGTCGTCGATGGGCGAGGCGGCGAGCTGTGCCTGCCAGTTCGACTCGGTCGCGGCGAGCAGCAGCCGCATCCTTGCGGCTCCGTCCGGGTCGGCCGGGAACCGTTTGCGCGCTATCCGCCACGCCTCCGCCGAGTCCTCCCGGGCGATGATGCCGATGCTGGCGCCCGAGCCAAACCGGTTGCGGCGGACGTTCGGGTTCACGTACTCGGCGGGCGGCAACGGGCACGACAGCTGGCTGAGCCCCAGCGCCTCGCCCGCCGCCAGGCTGGCCGGCGAGGCACCGGACACGTACGCCGTCGGCAGCAGCTCGGCGGGCACCGGGGCCGTGAGCCGGGCTCGCCGGATGGTGTAGTACTTGCCCGCGAAGTTGGTCAGGCCGCCCTCGAGCAGCATCCTGACGATCGTCGCGTACTCCACGAGCCGGTCGTAGCGGTCGTCGTGCGGCAGCCTGTCGCCCTGCACGGCCAGGTCGCGGGGGAACCCGCCGCTGACGAAATTCAGGTCGACGCGCCGGCCGTACAGGTGCGCCAGCGACGACACCGACCGGGCCAGCGCGAACGGGGTCGCGTCGATCGGCTGTACCGCGACGAGGGGCACGAACGAGGTGGTGTTCAGGATCGTCGCCTGCGCCGCCATCCACGCGTCGAGCGCGGCGCAGTCGGTGTAGATCAGGGCGCCGCGGTAGCCCGCGTCATCAGCCCATCGGGCGATCTTCAGCAACGTCTCGAGGCGAGATCCCTCGTGGTAGGCGTAGCTGGATCGGCACGTCGAATAGAGGGTCACCCCGCTGCCGGCCAGGTCCATCCCCGGTCACGCCTGCTCGGCCCGAACAAGGCTGTTCGGCCGCATGTCGGTCCAGTGCCGCTCGACGTAGTCCAGGCATGCGGTGTGGGAGTCGGTGTCGTGCACGATGACCCAGCCGTCCGGGACGGCGATGTCGGCGGGCCACAGACTGTGTTGTCCTTCGTCATTGACCAGGACCCGGTACGGGGCGTCGGTGTCCTCGAACGGATTCGTCACGGAAGCCTCATTTCGCTCGGCCCGTCCGGGCGGTGTCCGACCAGCGTGCCCCGCCTCCGAATCCGGTTCATCTCCATAGTTGCCCAGGTGCGAGCGGCACCTGACCAGGCAGCTTCCGCGCCCGGCCGCACCTCCTGAAATGCGCTGCTTCGGGCAAGAAGAGAGAGGCGTCCCGGGCCGGCGGTACCGCAACCTGGAGGCCTGTCGCTCCGGGCGGCGCATGCGCATGGACCGCATCCGCCGACGGACCCGAACCGGGCGGAGTAAGCCATGGAACCGTTCAAGATCGACATTCCGCAGGCCGATGTTGAGGACCTGCACCGACGCCTTACCGCCACCCGATGGCCGCAGGAGCTGCCCGGCGTCGGCTGGAAGCGGGGCGTGCCGCTGGGCTACCTGCGCGAGCTCGCCGATTACTGGCGCGACGAGTACGACTGGCGCTCGGCCGAGGCGGAGCTCAACCAGATCCCGCAATACACCACAGAGATCGACGGCGCGACCATCCACTTCCTGCATGTGCGGTCGCCGGAGCCGGACGCGACGCCGCTGCTGCTCACGCACGGCTGGCCCGGCTCGGTGGCGGAGTTCCTTGACGTCATCGGCCCGCTCAGCGATCCCCGCGCGCACGGCGGCACGGCGGCCGACGCGTTCCACCTGGTGATCCCGTCGATCCCCGGCTACGGCTTCTCGCAGCCGCTGGCCGAGACCGGCTGGGACGTGCCGCGGATCGCGGCGGCGTGGGCCGAGCTGATGCGCCGGCTCGGCTACGAGCGCTACGGCACGCAGGGCGGTGACGCCGGCTCGGTGATCTCGCTCGAGGTCGCCCGGACGGATCCGGACCACGTCATCGGTGCCCACGTCAACATGCTCATGACCTTCCCGTCGGGCGACCCGGCCGAGCTCGCCGACCTGAGCGAGACCGACCAGGCCCGGCTGGGCAAGCTGGCCCGGTTCGACGCGGAGCTGTCCGGCTACATGAAGGTGATGGCGACGCGGCCGCAGACCATCGCCTACGGGCTCAACGACTCCCCCGCCGGGCTGCTCGCCTGGATCGTGGAGAAGTTCGGCGAGTGGACCGACTCCGGCGGCGTGCCCGAGGACGCGGTGAACCGCGACCGGATGCTCACGATCGTCTCGATCTACTGGTTCACCCAGTCCGCCGGCCCGTCGGCCCACTTCTACTACGAGGGTGCCGAGGGCGTGCGCCAGGCCGCGGCCGGGGTGCAGCCCCCGCCGATCACGAGGCCGGTCGGTGTCGCGGTGTTCCCGCACGACATCTTCGTCCCGCTACGCCGGCTCGCCGACCGAGACCTCCCGACGCTGTCGCACTGGACCGAGTTCGACCTCGGCGGCCACTTCGCCGCGCTCGAGCAGCCGGCGTTGCTCACCGACGACGTCCGGTCGTTCTTCCGCGGGCTCGCCTAGCCCGCAACGTCCCTTTCGCCCGACCGATTGGAAGATCTCAGATGCAGATGCGCTGCCCTGTAGCCCTGGATCCGACGGGGAGCAACATTCATGGCGAGGCCGCCACCCTGCGCGAGCAGGGCCCGGCGACCCAGGTGGAACTGCCGGGCGGCGTCATCGCCTGGTCCCTCAACCGCCACGACGTCATCAAGAGCGTCCTGACCGATCCGCGGGTGACGAAGAGTGCCCGCAACCACTGGCCGGCGTTCATCAACGGCCAGATCCCGCCGGACTGGCAGATGATCAGCTGGGTCGCCATGGACAACATGGTCACCGCCTACGGCAAGGACCACGTCCGGTTGCGCCGGCTCGTCGGCAAGGCGTTCACGCCGCGGCGGACGGAGGCGATCCGGCCGCGTATCGAGGAGCTGACCCGTCAGCTCCTCGACGCGCTCGCCACGGTGCCGGCCGGTGAGGTGGTCGACCTGCGGGAGCGCTTCGCCTACCCGCTGCCGGCCCGCCTGGTCGCCGACCTCATCGGCATGACGGAAGAGGCCCGGGCTGAGACCGCCAAGGTCATCGACATGATGGTCGACACCACCGTGACCCCGGAGCAGGCCCAGGCCGTGCTGGCCGGCTGGCGGGGCGCGATGGCCGAGCTCATCGCGACCAAGCGCCGGCAGCCGGGTGAGGACATCACCAGCGACCTGATCGCGTCGCGGGACGAGGACGGGTCGCGGCTGAGCGAGCAGGAGCTGACCGACACCATCTTCGCGATCCTCGGCGCGGGGTCGGAGACCACGATCAACTTCTTCGACAATGCGATCACCGCCCTGCTCACCCACCCCGACCAGCTGGAGCTGGTGACGTCCGGCAAGGTCTCGTGGGACGACGTGATCGACGAGACGCTGCGGGTGGAGTCGCCGCTGGCGCACCTGCCGCTGCGGTACGCGGTGACGGACATCGAGCTGGACGGGGTCACCATCCCGCAGGGGGACCCGATCCTCGTCAACTACGCCGCGGTGGGCCGTGACCCGGCCCTGCACGGTGCCGACGCCGATCGCTTCGACATCACCCGGGCGGACAAGGCGCACCTCTCGTTCGGGCACGGCCCGCACTACTGCCTCGGCGCCGGCATCGCCCGGCTCGTCGCGACCATCGGCCTGTCCAGCCTGTTCGAGCGGTTCCCGGACCTGCAGCTGGCCGGCCCCGCCGCGGACCTCCTGCCGCTGCCGACGTTCATCATGAACGGCCACCGCACCCTGCCGGTGCGGCTGACGGCCGCCGCCTGACGCGTCCTACGTCCGACCCTTGCGACTCAGGGCCAGTGCCTCAGGCACTGGCCCTGATCGCTGTCATCGACCCGCTCACACATGGAAAGGGGCCCCGCTACCGCGGGGCCCCTTCGCCGATGATCGATCGGTTATGCGGCGGCGCCGGCCGGCGTGCCCGGCCGGGGCGGCGTGCCGTGCTTCAGCACGCGGTAGACGGTGTCCGGGCTCATGAGCTCCGTCGGCGGGTCCACCAGGCCGGCCACCCGCATGAAGGTTCGGGTCACCATGCCGTCGCGGGTCGCGGCGGACTGCAGCAGCGCCATGTAGGCGTTCATCATCTGCACCTCGGGCGGGCGCGGCCCCTCCACCTCCGGGAAGCCGAGGTCACCGCCGGCCGAGACCTGCCAGGGCACCTCGATGACGGCGGCGATGTCCCGCAGGAACGCCAGCGGCTCCGGCAGGCCCTTGCGCAGGTGCTCGCTGAGCACGACCGCCTCCTGGGCGGCGACCGTCATGCCCTGCCCGTACACGGGATTGAAGCTGCACGCCGCGTCCCCCAGCACCAGCAGCCCGCCGGGGAACTCCTCGAGCAGGTCGTACCGGCGGCGGACACTGGCCGGGTAGGTGAAGGACACCGGGTCGTCGAGCGGCTCGGCGTCCTTGATCACGTCGTACACGTCCGGTACCGGCAGCGAGCGCACCCACTCGAGGAAGCCCTCGGGGTCGGTCGGAGCGGCGTCGCCGAGCACGCCGGTGAGCGACAGGATCGACCGGCCGTCCTGCACGCGGGAGAAGAAGGCGCCGCGCGGGTGCGACGGCGAGGAGACGGGGTTGATGGACAGGTCGCCGTCGAGGATCGACTCGTCGGGCAGCCGGTAGTGCCGGGTCGTGTAGGTCAGGTCGATCTTGATGCGCTCCTCGGCGGGCCGCGGGAAGCCGAGCTCCTCGAGCCACACCGGCGTCCGCGAGCCGCGCCCGGTGGCGTCGACGACGAGGTCGGCGTCCACCGTCTCCTCGGTGCTGCCGTCGGTGCGCCGCTGGATCCGGGCACCGGTCACCCGCCGGCCGCCGGGCTCGGCCCGCAGCCCGACAATGTCGCACTCCTCGACGAAGGTGACGTTGGGCAGGGCCGCCACGCGCGCCCGCACGTGGCTCTCCAGCACGGGCCGGTCGGCGGACACACACACCAGGCCAGTGCTCTTCGGCCGCAGCCGCTGCCCGTTGAAGAACCAGCGCAGCTCGCCGAGGTCGCCGGTCGGGATCCCGGCGGCGATCGCCTCGGCGGTGAAGCCGGGGAACAGCTCGTCCAGGATCTGCTGTCCCCGCGCGAGCAGGCCGTGCGTGTGCCGCCCCTGCGGCACGCCGCGCCGGGCCTCGGTCACCCCCGTCAGCCGGTCGCGGTCGACGATCACCACCTCGGCGAACGCGTCGGCCAGCACCCTGGCCGCGAGCAGCCCCGCCATACTGCCGCCGAGCACCAGGGCCCGCTTTCCCACCTGGCTGTTCATCGCACTCATCTCCATCCGGGCCGGATTGGTCGTTTCCTTGGCTGTGTCGCATCTGACGCACTTCATCGCGGCCGGCGGCCCTTGCGCCGCCGGCCGCGCGGGCTCAGGCGCCGGCCGCCGCCAGCGCCGGCACGTTCCCGCGGATCAGGTCCACCGCCCGCTCGGCGATGGCGATGATCGGCGCGTTCGGGTTGCCGCGGACGATGGCCGGCATGACCGACGCGTCCACGACCCGCAAGCCCTCGACGCCGCGGACCCGCAGGTCTCCGTCGACGACCGCGCCCATCGCACAGGTCCCCGCCGGATGGAACAGCGTGTGGGTGTTGCGGCGGGCATAGGCGCGCAGGTCGGCGTCGGAGTCCGACGCGGGCCCCTGCCACCGGGTCTGGGTAAACGGCGCCAGCGCGGACTGGCGTGCGATCTCCAGTCCGATCCGCAGGCCGGCCACCATCGTGTCCAGGTCCGCCTCGTCGGCGAGGTAGTTGTGTCTGATGTGCGGTTTGGTGGCCGGGTCCGCGCCGACGAGCCCGACGCTGCCGCGACTGCGCGGCGCCAGCACGCACGGTGCCATGGAGAAGGCGTGCCCGCCCACGTCGGCCGGGCGGTTGCCGGCCAGGCCGGCGGCGACCGCGTGGAACTGCACGTCGGGGTACGGGCCGCGGCCGGTCCGGACGAAGCCGCCCGCCTCCGGTCCGTTGGACGCCAACGGACCGGTTCGGTCCCGCTCGTACTGGCGAGCGTGGCGCGGCTCGGCGCCGATCGCCAGACTCACCGGCAGCTCGTGCGTGAACACCAGCCAGCACTGCGGGTGGTCCTGCAGGTTCTGCCCGACCATCGGCAGGTCCGCCACCACCGGGATGCCGATCGCGCGCAGGTGGTCGGCCGATCCGACGCCGGACAGCATCAGCAGCTGCGGGGAGTTGTAGGCGCCCGCGGCGAGGACGACCTCGCGAGCGGCCCGGATCGTGACCCGCTCGCCGCCGCGGCGCGCCACGACCCCGGCGGCCCGGCCGTCCTCGAACGACACCCGCTCGACCAGCACGCCGGTCTCGACGGTCAGGTTCGGCCGGGCGAGCGCCGGATGCAGGTAGGCGGTCGCGGCGCTGCAGCGTTCGCCGTTGCGCCCGGTGATCTGGTAGAAGCCGAAGCCCTCCTGGACGGGCCCACAGAAGTCCCGGTTGGCCGGGAAGCCCGTGGCGGTCGCGGCCTCCACGAACGCGGACGTGGCGGGGCTGCGGTACCAGCTGTCGGTGACGCCCAGCGGGCCGCCGACACCGTGGTGATCGTCCTCGCCGCGGGAGTTGTCCTCGGCGCGCTTAAAGTACGGCAACAGGTCGCGGTAGGTCCAGCCGGGAAGGCCCCAGCCGTCGTAGTCGGCGGGGTTGCCGCGGGTGTAGACCATCCCGTTCAGCACGCTCGTGCCGCCGAGGACCTTGCCCCGGGGCAGGTAAATCCGGCGGCCGCCGCAGAACGGCTCCTCGGCGGTGTCGTAGTCCCAGTCGTACTCCGTCTGCTGGAGCATGGCGGCGCGGCTGGGTACGCGCATGCGCGCATCGTTGTCCGGCGGGCCCGCCTCGACAAGGCAGACCCGGACGTCGGGGTCCTCGCTCAGCCGTCCGGCGACGACGCATCCACCGGAGCCGGCCCCGACCACCACGTAGTCGTACGTCGTGTCCCCGTCCAGCAACCGATCGATGCCGGCGCTCACAGTGGCGCCAGCCGGCCGTCGCCATCCAGTCTGGACAGCACCTCAACAATGGCCGCCGCGATCCGGTCGGCCTCGTGCTTGTCCAGCACGAGGGGCGGGGACAGCACGAGCGTTGGGCCGTAGTCGCGCACGATGACGCCGTGCACGCGCCGGATGTGGGCGGCCGCACCGCCCGCCATCAGCGGCGCCTTGGTGTCCTGGTCGGTCACCAGCTCGATGCCGACGGTCGCGCCGGCGATCCGGATGTCGCCGACCACGGGCAGCTGCGCCGCCGGCGCCAGGGCCGTGCGGAACCACTCGCCGATCAGCCGGGAGCGGGCGAGCAGGTCCTCGTCCTCGATGATCTCGAGGTTCTTGTGCGCCACGGCGCACGCGACCGGGTGACCGAAGTAGGTGAAGCCGTGGAAGAACGACTGGCTGGTCACCTCCTCGCCGATGGCGTCGGACAGCAGCACGGCGCCAAGCGGCACGTACCCGCTGGTGAGCCCCTTGGCGGTGACGATGATGTCCGGCGCCATGCCGCGCTCGGCCGAGTCGAACCAGGCACCGGTCCGGCCGTAGGCGGTGACGACCTCGTCGGCGATCAGCAGGATGCCGTGCCGGCTGAGCAACTCCCGCACCCGGGGCCAGTAGTCGGCTGGCGGGACCAGGATGCCGCCTCCTCCGCCCATCACCGGCTCGCCGATCATCGCCGCGACGCGCTGCGGCCCGATCCGCTCGATCGTGTGCGCCAGCTCGTCGATGAGGAAGTCGGTCGGGTCCTGGCCGCCGTAGAGCGCGGCCGCCCGGTACAGGGCCGGCGCACTGACCTTCTCGATGTGCGGCAGCGCCGGGCCGACCTCGGCCTGCATCGGCGGCAGGCCCGTGATGGTGCCGCTGCCGTAGGTGGAGCCGTGGTAGCCGAAGTGTCGGCCGATGATCCAGTTCCGATCCGGCTGGCCCCGCCGGTGGTGGTATAGGCGCGCGGCCTTCACCGCCGTCTCGACGCCCTCCGAGCCGCCGGAGGTGAAGAAGACACGGTTGAGGCCGGTGGGCGCGAGCTCGGCCAGCCGCGCGGCCAGCAGCACCGCCTTATCGTTGGTGAAGACGTCCCAGCCGGTGAAGTAGGCGAGGTCGCTCATCTGCTGGGCGGCCACCTCGACCAGTTCACGACGGCCGTGGCCGACCTGCGCCAGCCAGTTCGCCGAGCCGGACGCATCGAGGTACTTGTTGCCCTCGGCGTCCCAGACCGTGCAACCCTGGCCGCGCACGATGACACAGCGCTCGGTTCGGGCAGCCTGCTGGTGCGGATGGATGAGGTGGCGGAGGTCGAGCTCACGCAGCTGAACCGCCGACGGTTTCTGCAGCTCGGGCAGGATGGTCACAGGGCTGCTCCTAGTACGCAAGTCGCGGGAGGGTCTGCTCAGAGGAGCATCGCGGCGCCGTGCTCGCCGCGTCATCTCATGGCGTGCGAGCCGGCGGCGGCGTCAAGCCGCGTACCGCAGCAGTCGGGCGTATGGCCGGCTGCGCGTGGCGACCATCGCGGTCCGCAGGTCCGGCAGGGCGAGCAGCAGCGGCGGGTCGAATACCCGCGCGGGCCGCAGCCGCGCGTGCACGACGGCCTCTGCCTGCGGGTCCATCCGCAGCGGGCCGACGCTGGCCACGAGCGGAACCGGCGCCCCGGACTCGTCGACGCTGTGCATGTCGCCGATTCGACGCGGGATGCCCTGGCACAGCAGGAACCAGTCGCCGGGCGGGACCTTGTCGATGATGAAGCGGCCAGGGCCCCGCACGATTGTGCAGCGCACCGGTTTGCCCTCGGGCACCCGGCTGGGGAATAGGCCGATGAAGGCGACGTCGATGTCCGCCGACGGGCGCACGGACAGCGTTCCGGAGACGACGCCGTCGGGCGCTGCGGCGCGCTCGCCGAGCGCGTTGAGCTCGACGAGGTTGCTCACGCCCCGGGACCGGCGGTACTCCGTCGGCGCAAGCCCCACGCTGCGGGTGAAGCGGGTGCTGAACGTCCCAACGCTGTTGTATCCGACGTGGACGCTGATGTCCGCCACGTTCATCGACGTGGTGAGCAGGAGATCCTTCGCCCGCTGCAGCCGCATGGCGGAGAGGAACCGGCCCGGCGACACCCCGGTGACCCGTTGGAAGACTCGCGTGAAATGAAACTTGCTGAATATCGCGGCACGGGCCATGTCGTCGACCGTCAGTTCTTCCCCTATATTCTCCCGCATCATGTCGAGTGAACGCCGAACGGCTTGTTCGAAATGATTTTCCACGGCTCCCCCAAGAACAAATGGTCGCGCTTTGTCGTTTCCAGGCAGCAGCGTCCACCGCCGCAATACCGACGGACGCGTGCAACAGATCGGTGTCATAACCCCTGTTCACGGCCTACCAGGGGTGGTGGTCGTTAAGAGATCTGAACTGGATACAGCAGCTATCGTGTCAACGCGATCACTGACCGGCATCTCAGAAATTGCGATCAGGCCGCCTCCTCGCCACACGTGTCGGCGGCCGGCCGCGGGGGCAACCGTGAATGCATTCCGGAGCGTAATCGGGCCGCCGCTGGCCGTCCACCGGCGCCGACCTGCACGGGCGGTGCCTGAAAGCCCGGCCAACCGGCGCTCAGGAGGCGGCGGAGGTCCGCCGTGATGCACGGACCGTGAGGTGATGCTCCACGGCGAGACGCCGCAGCGCGTCGAACGCCGCATCGAGGGTCACCAGACGCGTGATCACGGTCATCCGGTCGGACGGCTGGGCGGTCCACGGGGCGGGGTCAGCGGGTAGCAGCTCCAGCAGCCGGGAGCCGAGCTGCTCGGCGGTGCCCGCCAGAGCGTCGAGTTCGGTGCTGTCGAGCATTGCGGCAGCCTGCGCGAGCAGGTCCCGCTGCGACCCATGGAGTCCGACGCGCCAGCCACAGCGTTCGAGCAGTGCGTTGACGTGGGCGTGCGCGGCCGGCGGGGCCGCCGGCTTGGTCGTGGCCGGCCGGGCGTCGCGGGCCCGGCCGAGGACGGCGTACAGCTCCACCGCGGCGACCTCGGGGTCGTCCAGGGCCCGCAGGACCTCGCGCACGGCGGCGATGCTGAGATGCCCCATCCCGGTCAGCACACGAATCAGCCGCAGCCGGACCAGATGGGAGGGTCCGTAGACCGCCTGGTTCGGCGCGGTCGGCAGGCCCCGTGGCAGCAGGTGCTCGCGCAGGTAGAACTTGATCGTCGGCACCGGCACGCCGCTGCGCGAACTGAGCTCCGACATGCGCATCGCACTGGACATGCGCCCTCCTCATCCTGCGCGGCGGCCGGCGGGCGGGCCGCGCGCCGCGTTCGAGCGGTACAAGACGGAATACGCCGGACGCGCCGGCCAATGCTGGCCGGCGCGTCCCGCCGGGCGACCGGCCAGGCGGCAGCGAGTCGTCAGACCGGCTGCCGGGACGTCGCGAACTGGCCGGGGGCTCGGCCCTTGCCGGCCGGGCCGCGATAGGCCTGGGCCAGCTCGAGCCACGCCTGCGCGTCCGGACCGGTGGCGACGAGGCCGAGGTCAGCGTGGTGGCGGCGGCGGCTAGCGAGCAGGCAGAGGTCGACGGCGGGGCCGGTGATCATCTGGGTGGCGTCGGCCGGGCCGAACACCCACTGCGCGCCGGACGGTGCGGTGATCTCGAAACGGAACTGTTCCGCCGGCGGCGTGAGGTCGTTGGACTGGTACCCGAAGTCCCACGTGTGCACGACGAAGCCGACGATCCGCTTGATCCGGTCGGTGTGCATCCGCTCGACGCCGAGCGCGTCGGCGATGTCTTGGCCGTGCGCGAACATCTCCGTCATGCCGGCCGCGCACAGCACGGGAGCCGGGATCGGCCGAACGAGCCACGGGACTAGCGTGCCGTCGGGTAACGCAGCCAGCGCCGCCACTCCGGCGTCGCGCTCGGCCCGCCACCGGGCCACCAGGGCCTCCCGTGACAGGGCGAGGTACTCGTCCAGGGCCGCGTTGACGGCCTTGTCGAACGCGCCGAAGCCGGTGCCGATGCGCTGGGTCAAGCCCTTGAACGCCTCCGGGTTGCCTGCCGCCAATCCGGCGATGCGGAAGACGAACGCGAGGTGCCCGACCTGGTGGGCGACGGTCCAGCCCTCGGCGGGCGTCGGCAGCGTCCACTGCGACTCGTCGAGCCCGGCGATCATCCGGTCGATGTCCGCTGCATCGGCGACCAGGTCGGCAATCACGTCCTGTGCAGTCACGGTGCAACCTCCGGTCGATGGGGTGAGGAACGGTTCCGTTGTGTGCCTTCAGCTTGCTGCGATTCGCCGCCCGTGTCGTCTCCGCGTGTGCCGAGCGACGCGGCCGACAGCGGCGGCGCGCCCGGGGCATTTATCCCGGCCGCAGGCCAGGCTCGTCCGCGGCGGCCGCGCCGAGCCCGGGCCGGGCCAGGCCGCGCCACGTGTCGTGGTCGATCTCCCGCAGCCGTTCGTCGTCGGTGGCCGCAATCCGCCGCATGGACAGGCGCAGCAGCGGCGGCGCGAGCACTGAGGTGGCGATGGCCACCAGGACGATCACCGTGTACCCGGCGACGTCGAGCACCTTCAGGCGCAGGCCGGTCAGCGCCACGATCACCTCGATGACCCCGCGGGCGTTCAGCCCGGCGCCGAGGGCCAACGCCTCCCAGCGGCTCAGCCGGCGCAGCCGGGCACCGAGGTACGCTCCGGAGAACTTGCCTACCACCGCCACTACCAGCACCACCACTGCGGTCAGCGCCACCGCCGGGCTGGCCAGCGCCGTGAGGTCCATGCGCAACCCGGCCGTCGCCATGAAGATCGGGGCGAGCACCCCGAAGACCACCGTGCGCAGCCCGGCCAGCTTCGGCTGCGCCGCGCGGCTGCCGGCGATCAGGATGCCGGCCATGAACGCTCCGAAGACCGGCTCCATGCCCAGCGCTTGCGTGGTCGCGGCCCCGAGCAGGATGAGGATGACGGCCGACGCGACCGCGGATGAGTCGCCGGGCCGCCCGGCTGCGACCCGCATCACCGTGCGCACCAGCAGTCGGCCGAGCGTGGCCGCGACGGCGATGAAGCCGACGAGGTACAGCACCGACACCATCACGACGCCCGCACTCACCCCGATCGTCGCCGCGGCCGCGACCACCGACAGCATCAGCCAGCCGAGGGCGTCGTCGACGACCGCCGCGGCGAGCGTGAGCTGCCCGATGTTGCGGTGCAGCAGGCGCATGTCCGTCAGCGTCTTCGCGATGACCGGTATCGCCGACACGCACATCGCGACACCGAGGAAGAGCGCGAACACCGCCCGGTTGCCCGGGCCGCCCGGCACGGCGGGCATCGGCAGCACGAACCCGACGGCGACGCCCGCCGCGAACGGGACCAGCAGGCCGCTCAGGCTCACGGTCAGGGTCGTGGCCCGCTGGCGCCGCAGTAGGCCGAGGTCCAGGTGCGTGCCGGTGACGCCGACCAGCAGCAGGACGCCGATCTGGCCCACCGCGTCAACGAGGTGCAACTGCTCCGCAGCACCGGTGAACAGCCGTTCGGTGACCCCCGGCGCGAGGTGCCCCAGCACCGACGGCCCGATGAGCACGCCTGCGGTGAGCTCACCGACCACGGCCGGCATCCGCAGCCGCTCGGCGAGCGCGCCGAGCAGCCGAGCGGTCAGCAGCAGCAGGCCGATGCCGACGAGGAACCACAGCAGGTGCTGCGGGGCGAGGGGTGCGGGGATCGTCATGACATGCTCCTTCCGGTGGTGCCGACAGCGACGGACCGGCCGGCGGAGGTGGGCGGTACCTCGATCGACGAGCGGATCTGCACCAATTGTTCGGCGCGGGCCGCTTGGTGATATCTCCCGCTGTGCGCTGCTGGTTCGCCGCCGCGGCGTCCGAAACGCGGCGCGCCCCGGCGCCGCGACGGCTCCGGGGCACGCGGGGCGGGTCGAGTCAGGCGTTGTACCACATGGTCGGGAACCATCCGATGCCGAACATCGCCGGCAGGCGCACGTCCCAGTAGACGATGTTGAACACGCCGAGGGCGAGCAGCAGGCTGCCCGTCACCACCGCCGTTCGCCGGGGACTGGCCGTCAGCCAGGCCAGGAACTTGCCCCGGGTGATCACCACGACGATCGCGAAGATCGTCGCGACGAACACGATGTTGCCCAAGGACTGCAGCACGAACGCGAGCGCGCCGAACAGGGGATTCTCCTGCTCCGCCGCATAGTGGAAGAGCTTGTTGAACAGCGGGTACGGCCGGCCGATCAGGAAGCCGCCGACGAGGCCGCCGAGGACGACGACCCGGGCGACCGGCCGGTCGCGAAACACGTCTGGCAGTACGCCGAGTGCGGCGAGGCCCAGGTAGACCAGGGCGAGGCCGATGAGGCCGAAGACGACGGAGGACTGCACGAGCCGGACCGGCACGTCGCCGACCTTGTCTGTGGACAGCTGGGGCAGCCGTTCGCCGAGCAGCACGCCGACGAAGCCGTAGGTCGCGGACACCACGACCATGCCAAGCGCGAGCCAGACCAGCGGGCGCAGCAGTTGGCGCAGAGCGCCATAATGACCCGCGCCGGCCTGGGCCAGCGGGCCGACGGAGGCTGCCATGGCGATGTTACAGGCGGTGAACGTCCCCGCGAGACCGGACACGAAGGCGAACACCAGCCCGGCGGTGGAGCCGGCGATGGCGGTGCCTTTCGCGTCGTGGCCCAGCAGGGTGTTGGCGACGCTGTCGCCGATGACCGAGTCGACGAACTCGAACGACCAGAGCACCGACAGGGCGATCCCCGCCAGGACGCTCAACAGCACGACCCGGCCGTTGCGGCCGGCTCGTCCGTGCAGGTGCGGGGCCGGCGTCACGCCGCGCCCCATCCGGGTGGTTGCCATGGCGCCTCCAGGATGGTTGGACAAGGAACCGCGGCCGGCACCGGGACGCCGTTGTCCCGGTGCCGGCCGAGCACTGCCTCACGTGGCGAGCGCGGCCGTCCGGCGCTCGCGCAACCACTTCGCCCACCAGAACAGCCCGCGCGCGGCGCAGACGATGGTGACGGCGAAGAACAGCGTGTAGACCACATTGGCCAGCAGCAGCGCGCCGTAGACGAACGCGACGCTGGAGCCGAACATGAACTGCGCCTTGCCCGACGTCGGGGTGGTCCCCGGGTCGGTGATCATGTAGTTGGTGAACAGGATGAACGCGACACCGGTCATCGGGCCGAGCGCCGCCCACAGCGCGACGTCCCACACGAAGTGCCGGATCAGGGCCTGGATGACGAAGGCACCGACCCAGCCCACGATCAGCGGGACCCGCTTGGTCAGAAGCGAGTTGAGAATGGTGCCGGCGGTAAGGATGACGGTCGGTACCACGACCCGGATCACGTCCGGCACATGCTCGGTGAATTGGTAGGGCGGCGCCACGTTGACCCAGCCGAACAACAGCAGCGTGACCGTGATGCCGAAGTTCGACGGGTTCATGAAGTGCCGCAGCCGGCCCTTGATCGGGGCCCGCAGCAGAACCTTCTGCCCGACGGCGACAACGACCGCGAAGGCGATCGGCCAGTAGATGTCGTTGGCGTACAGCAGCATGTTCGCGGCCAGCGCGGTGATGTGCGCCGGGAGCAGGAACGTGTACACACCCCAGCCGCCGTGCCCGGAGTAGCCGGGCGCCCGCCGCTCGGCCCGCGCGGCGATCCACTCCACGACGAGTTCCGTCGAGTAGCCGATGGCGAGGGAGAAGATTGGCCACGTCCAGGGCTGTTCGAAGCCGAGCACGGTGTAGCCCAGGATGTTGAAGACGCTCATCGAGATCGCGAAGTTGCGCAGGGCGAGGTAGCGGGGGTCCCGGCGGTCGACGCGCGGTGGCGCCGCGAAGCCGGTGGCGGTGGCCGGTTTCGGGGCCGCCGCGGTCGCGACCGCGGCGGCCGGTGCCTCGGCCGGCGTCGTGATGCGGGGCTGCACGTCGGTCACGACGGCTACACCTCCTGGGCTTGCGTGGTCAACATAAGGTCGTGCCGGCCCGGGCTCAGACGGAGCGTCTGCTTGTGCATGGCCCCGGTGTTGTCGAGCCAGCACACCTCGGCCGAGACCGGCTTGCCGCCGTTGGCGCCGAGCCCGAAATGCTGCTCGAAACCGCGCTTGCCGGAGTGCCCGCCGCCGCCGTCGAGCTGCGACACCTGGGTGTGGCCGTCCGCGGTGGTGACGCGCACCTGAGCGCCGTAGGCAGGCGCGCCGGGCAGGCCGCCGGCGGCGGTGCCGGCGACGGTCGGCCGGTACAGGTTGAGGGTGAGGTACTCGCCCTGGCCGCTCTTGGTGTTGCGGTAGAACGACGGGGCGCCCCACTGCCGGGCGATGGCGAAGTCCTCGGCTCCGTCACCGTCAACGTCGGCGATCGCGACGCCGCGGCTCGGGATGTCCGAGGTCATGCCCAGCTCAGGGGCGACATTGACGTAACGGCCGTTGGACTCCTTGACCCAGAACGCGAACGGCTGAGAACCGGCGATGTCGTCGCCGACCTTCGCGTTGGGCCACATCGTCGGCTCCCGCAGCATGAGGTCGTTGGTCATCGCCAGCTCCTGCAGCCATGACCAGCGGTTGATGGTGCCGCGCACGAAGCCTGCGGCCTGCACCAGCGACAGCCGGCCGCTGTTGTCAAAGTCGGCGGCCTTGGCGTCCCAGCCCCAGCCGACCCAGGCGATGTTCGCCGAGGCGGCTTTGTTCTCGAACGGCGCGCGGCCGTCCTTGAGCATCGCGGCAGCCCGCTCCGGGCTCTTCGCGGTGTTCTCGTAGTAGAGGTTGCTCTCCTCCAGACCCCAACTGGTCGTGATGTTGCTGATGAACATGTCGAGTTGCCCGTCACCGGACAGGTCGTTGAACTCCATCGACATGCCCTTGAAGGAGTCGTGCCCGACGACCAGCGACTTCGGCGTGAACGCGTCCCGCTCTCCCTCGACGAGGGTGAATTTGATCTGGCCCGGCGTGGAAATGTTGCGGAAGAACCGGTCCCGCCCGAAGTCGTTGGCCAGGTACAGCTCAGGCAGCAGGTTGCCGTCGAGGTCGGCGGAGCCCGCGCCGAGCGTCCAGCCGGTCGCCGCCGACGGCGGGAGCGCCTTCTGCTCCACGTACGTGACGGACGGCTCGGCGCCGCCGGTGGCCGCCTCCCAGTGCAGCATGTGCGCACCGCCGGCGTTCTCGGCCCGCGACATCGAGTGGTTCATCTGCACGTTCGGGTCGCCCTGCGGGTCGAGCACCTGCGTGTCGGGGAAGTAGTTGAACACGCCGATGTCCACGTGGCCGTCGCCGTCGAAGTCGGCGATCGACACGGCGTTGGTGTTCCACAGCGCCCCGCCGTAGCCACCGGCCCGGGTGGCCGACTGGGCGACGAGCTCCGTCGGGTGGAACGCCGCCATGTCCAGCGCGGTAGCGCCGGTTTTGTGCATGTACAGCACGGGCGTGCGGCCCCAGTAGTAGACGAGCAGGTCGGTCCAGCCGTCACCGTTGAAGTCGCCGGGGGCACAGCCCATCGGCGCCATCGTGGGGCCGGTCGGCAACGGGGCCGGGTTGAGCACGAACGGCGCGTAGGTCGCCCCGCCCTGCGGTGCCGGCGTGACAATCGCCGAGTCGCTGCGGGTGTCCACCAGGCAGAGGTCGTTGGACCGGCCGTCACTGTCGATGTCGTTGACGGCGATGGAGGCACCGACCGAGGAAATCCAAGCACGGATGTGCTCGTACTTCGGGTTCACCTGCCGCACCGTGTTCTGCGGCAGGCCGGGCGGCAGGGCGATCGGCAGCTCGCTGAACGCGAACCGGCTGGCGAGCGCGCTGCGGGTGGCCGCTGACGCTTCGGGCAGCCGAGCCACCACGTACAGCGCGGTGATGAGCACCAGGACGAAGGCGCCTGGGATGAGCCGGCGCAGGGCTCCGACAGGATGCGATGACACAGTTCTCCCTCGAGGTCGACGGCATGTGACCCGCGGCCGAACGGCCGGACACCTGTCAAATTGACCGGCGGAGACATCGCGGGCTGGTCGAGAACAATCGCCAGGTCGGCCCCGTTCATCGATCCTCCGTTATCGTTGCGAAGGCCTGCGGCAAATGCTTCTCGGCATGTGCTCAACCCGGCCCTGCATTTGCCATCGGTGCACAATGCCGGATGCCCGCCGGGCACACGCTGCGGCGAGCATCCATGGTGGACCGACCTGGCTCAGCCGAGCGGCGTCACCGTCATCGGCAGGCCGCCGCGGATCCGCAGCGACAGCATCGGCTCGGGGACCACGCGGTAGCCGGGCACCTTGTCCAGCCGCAGGTCCCGGGTGAGCAGGGCCAGTACGAAGACCGCCTCCATCATGCCGAGGTGGTTGCCGACGCAGAACCGTGGACCGGCACCGAACGGGATGTAGGCGTACCGGGGGCGCTCGGCCGTGCCAGCCGGGCGCTGCGGGTCGAACCGCTCGGGGTCGAACCGCTCCGGGTCGGGCCAGTAGTCCGGGTGCCGGTGCAACGTGAACGGTGACACGAGCACGTCGGCCCCGGCCGGCACCCGATAGCCACCGACGGCGTCGGCGCCCAGCGCCTTGCGCGGCAGGAGCCACACCGGCGGGTACAGCCGCATGACCTCCTCCACCACCATCGTGGTGTACCGCAGGCCGTGCAGGTCCTCGAAGGTCGGCAGCCGGTCGCCGAGCACCGCCACCGCCTCGTCGTGCAACCGGCGGCGCACGTCCGGGTGCTCGCCGATGAGGTACAGCGCCCAGCTCAGCGTGCTGGCCGTGGTCTCGTGCCCGGCGAGCAGCAGCGTGACGAGCTCGTCGCGCAGCCGATCGCGGCGCACCGCCGAGTCCGTTTCGGCGTCCGCCGAGACGATCAGGCGGGACAGCACGTCGTCGCGATCGCCGGTGCGCGCGCGACGGCCGGCGACGAGCTCATTGACGACGGCCTCCAGCTTCCGGCGGGCCCGGCGGAAGCGCCGCTGCCGGGGCAGCGGAACCCAGGTCGGCACCGCGCTGAGCGTCTCCAGCTCAAACATCGCCTGGTCCTGCACGGCGGCGAACGCGTCGCCGATGCCCGCGAACCGGCCGAGGTCGGCGTCCAGCAGCGTCCGTCCGAGCACGCCGAGGGTCAGCGTGGTCATCTCCTCCGTGACGTTGACCGGACCGGCGCCGACCTGGCGGCGGAGCCGCTCGACCAGCTTGGCACCCTCTTCCGCCACCGCGCCGGCCTGCGCGGCGATCCGGCGGCTCTGGAACGCCGGCTGG
Organism: Micromonospora sp. LZ37; assembly: GCF_059359015.1. Classification (NCBI taxonomy): domain Bacteria; kingdom Bacillati; phylum Actinomycetota; class Actinomycetes; order Micromonosporales; family Micromonosporaceae; genus Micromonospora; species Micromonospora sp. LZ37. The sequence continues at coordinate 59,502 of NZ_JCADBL010000002.1, forward strand.
ATGACCTTGCGCTGCTTGCGCCACAGGTCACCCTCGCTGGTGAGCAAGCCGTCGCCGAGCGCCCGGCGGGCATGGACCAGGCCGATGCCCTTGTGATAGTTGCCGGCGTTGTCGGCAAGCACGTGCTTGGCGTGGTCGGGATGGTTGAAGAAGTACAGCGTCTTGTGCCCGACCGCGAGCCGGCACGCGTCGCCGTAGTCCCGCGCGGCGTCGGTCATCATGCCGATACGGTCGCGGGTCATCTTCACGAGCATGCCCATGGCGGTGATCCGCGGGCTGCTGGGCGGATCGAGCAGCGGCGGACGGGGCTGGTCGAGCGCCGTCACGTGGTCACCTCGGTCCGGTCCTGACGCAAGTGGTGGAACCGGCCGTACAAGAACAGCAGCGCCTCGTCGTCGACGGCCCGGCTCATCGACAGGATGCGGCCGATGAAGATGGTGTGGTCGCCGCCGTCGTAGGTGCGCCACACCTCGCACTCGAAGTACGCCAGGGCGCCGCGCAGCAGCGGCGCCCCGGTGTGCGGCGCCGCCATCCAGTCGACCGTGTCGAACTGCTCCCAGCCCAGCGGCCGGCGCTGGTCGGCGAAGTAGCGGGCCATGCCCTCCTGCTCCGAGGCGAGGACCGACACCGCGAAGGTGCCGGCTTCCTCCAGGGACGCATGCATGATGGCCTGCCGGCCGACGCAGATCGACACGAGTGGCGGGTCGAGCGACACCGGCGTGAACGAGTTGGCGGTCATGCCGTGCGCGGTCACACCGCCGACGGTCACCACGGTGACGCCGGTGGCGAACGCACCCAGGGCACGCCGCAGGGTCTTCGGATCGGTCGCCGCGTTGGGCGGCGACCCGGGCGGGACGTCCACGTGCACCTCCTGTTCGGGCCGGTCGGTCCGGCTAGACCCGGGCCGTCGACGTGTAGGGCTCGAGCGCCCGGGCCAGCGCCTCGGGGACCCGCGCTGGCACGGTTCTGGTGTTCGGGCCGCGCATGCACGCCACCCGCTGCCAGCCCCGGGCGACGAGGAGTTCCCCGCCGTCCTGGGCGACCCGTACGTAGTCGAAACTGAACTCGATCTGGGTCTGGGCCAGCTCCACCAGCCGCATCCTGATCGCCACGTCGTCGAAGGCGGTGATCTCGGCGAAGAACTCGCACCCGACCTTCAGCGTGAACAGCTTCAGGTCGGCCTGCAGGTCGGCGAGCACCTCGGGGGCCTCGTTCTTGAGGAAAAGCTCCCGGCAGCGGCCCTGCCAGCGCAGATAGTTGACGTAGTACACGTTGCCGACGAGGTTGGTCTCCTCGAAGCCGACGACGTGCCGGTATTCGAAGTACGGCTTCATTGCTGGGCTCCTCCGGTCAGCACCGCGAAGACGACGGGTTCGGTAATGCCGCGCACGCTCGTGGCGAAGGTCGCCACGTACCCCTCCCCGGTCGAGTACACGACCCAGCCGGGACGGTCCGTGGAGTGCAGGCTGACCGGGCCGAGCGTCGAGCGGCCCGCCTTCTGCAGGCACTCCATGACGGTCCACACCCGCGTCGCCGCGGAGTGCTGGTCCTCGCCGGACACGCCGCCGGTGACGGCCGCCAAGCCGGCGTGCACGCCGAGGAGCCCCTGCCAGTCCTCAGGGGTGCGGGCGACGATCGGTTCGACGTCGCAGCCGAGCACCCCGGCTGCGGCGGTACACAGGGTGAGGCCCGCGCCGTGCGCCGCGGAGACGGTCCGCGGGTCGTCGACCTCGGGCCGGCCGTCGGGCCGGTACCGTACGGCGACGGCGCGGCCGAAGACGCGCCCGGCAGCCACCGCGGTCCGCGTCCGCCGCTGCTGGACGTGGTCGCCGTCAGCGGCCGGTCCGTCGGGCTCGACGGCGACCGCCACCCGCGCCCCGGTCAGGTCCTCGATCGTGCGCTCCAGGTAGGAGCCCAGCAGCGGCGCCACCCACGGCCCAGCGCCGTCGAGCTTGCGCACGGCCCGCAGATGCAGGCCGTCCCAGCGCTCGACCACCCTGCCGTCATCGGCCCGCAGTGCGATGTCGTAGATGTAGAGGTCACCGTCGCGGCTGCGCTCCGTCGCGCAGTACCGCAGCCCGGTCATCGCAGTGAGCCGCTCCCCCGCGGGGTGGATGCGCTCCACCCCGGCCGGCAGCAGGGTCGCGTCCGGCACGCACACCTGGTTGCCGTGCATGAGCGCGTCGCGCACGCCGGGGTCGCCGAGCAGCAGGCGGTCCGGCAGGTACGCCGCGAACCACCGCGTGCCCGGGTCGGCCACCACGTCGGCGTCCACGTCGCGCGCCGCGACCCGGTGGTAGTCGCGCAGCCGCTGGAAGCGGGCGCCCTGGAACAGCACGCCGTCGTACAGCTCCGTCATCGGGTCGAGGCGAACCGCCGGCAGCCCGGCGGCGACCGGCACCGGCGGCCCGTCCGGGGCCACGCCCCGATTGAGGCGCAGCCGCGCCCTGAAGTGCTCGGCGGCGAACTGCGTCTCGGCGCTGCGGATGACCACTTCGACGGTGTCGTCGGTGGTGACCACCGCCGCGACCCGGATGACCGTGCTGCCGTCCGGTGGCACCACGATCGGCCGCAGGAACCGGACGTCCTCGATCACCGGGATCCCTGGGTGCCCGGTGACGGCCATGGTGACCTGCGCCATCGCCTCCATCCCGAAGACGGCGGGGAACAGCAGGTTGCCGTCGAGCCGGTGATCGGCGAGGTACAGGTCGGTGCCGGCGCTCAGTTCGACCTCGGTGACGAGCTCCACTCCGTGGTAGCGCACCAGCGGGCGCTCCGCGAAGCGCAGTAGCGGCAGTTCCGGCTTGTCGTACTGGACGGTGTCGATCCCCTGGGTGCGGCCGCTGATCACGACGACCGAAGGCGCCTCGGGGTCGGCCAGCAGCCGGCGCAGGATCGCGATGCCCTGATCCGGGGTGAGCGGGACGACGCCTTCGCGGGTCAGGGACTCCACGACCGACAGCCGCTCGCCCATGCCGACGCCGGACCACACGGACCACTCCATGCACAGCGTCCGGCAGTTCGGGAAGTCCCGGCCGGTCTGCACGGTGAGGTCGGCGAGCCACTCGTTGGCGGTGGCGTAGTGTGCCTCGCCGCGCAGCCCAGCCCGGCCGATGATGCTGCCGAGGGTCACCAGCAGCTTCAACCCCGAGGGGTCAACCGCGTCCAGGACGGCCCGCAGCCCGTCGACCTTCGGGGCGAACGTGCTGCGGAACGCCGCCATGTCGAGGTTGGCCACCGAGGCGGGCTCGTTGCGGCCGGCCCCGTGCAGTACGGCCGTGATCGGGCCGAGCTCCCGGGCCAGCTCCGCGATGGCCGAGCGGACCGCCGCCGCGTCGGTGACGTCGGCCTGGCAGTAGCGGACGTTGACGCCCTGCTCGGTCATGCGCCGCAGGTTGGCCGCCAGCTCGGCGTCCTGCGCCGGATCCGAGCGGCCGAGCAGTGCGAGCGACGCCCCGCTGTCGGTGGCCATCGCCAGCGCGCACTCGGCGGTGATGCCCTTGCCGCCCCCGGTCACCAGTAGCACATCGGTCCGGTCCAGCAGGGTGTGCGTGATCGCCGGCTCGACCGGCATCGCGCGCAGGGTGGGCACGCGCCGCACCCCGTCGGCGTCGTAGAGGGCCTCCGAGAAGCCGGTGGTCGCGGCGACCTCGCCGACGACCCAGTCGACCGCGTTGGCGACCGGTGGCACGTGCACGACCGTGGTGGTCAGGTGCGGCGCCTCTAGCCGGACCGTCTTGGCCACGCCGGCCGCGCCGCGACCGTGCTGCACGAGCACGAACCGCCCGGGGCCGTGGCCGGTTCCGCCGCCGGACACCGCGGCCTTGGCGCCGTCCAACGCGATCCGCAGCTGGTCCTGGGTGCACTGCTCGGGCAGGCAGACGAGCACACCGCTGCCGACCCCGGCGCGTTCCAGCGCCCGGCGTAGCGGCTCGGCGATCGGATGCTCCGGGCCGGCGTGCACCTCCCAGCGGCCGTCGTCCTGCCGCGCGGCCGGGGCGGACAGCGGTACCGCGTCGAGGTCGACCGACCACGCCCGGGCCCACGGCGCCGCACCGCTCACCTGGGTGACGGTCAGCGCGGCACCGTCGTGGGCGGTGAGGGCGAGCGCGTCGAGCGCCCCAGCCAGCTCATCGATGGTGGCCGTGGCGAGGTTCGTCGGCAGCTGCGCGGCCGGCAGGCCCATCTGCTGGGCGACCCCGTTGAGCACCCGACCCACCGTGATGGAGCTCAGGTGCAAGTCGTCCAGGAGCCGGCTGTCGGCGCGGACGAGCTCCACCGGCAGCTCGGCCCGCTCGGCGGCGATCCGCCGCAGCAGGTCGGTGGTGGACTCCGCCGCCGCGGGCTGCGCGTCGGTGGCCGGCGCCGCCGGCTCGGGCGGCTCGACGGCGGGCACCAGCCGCAGCGCGTCGCGGCCTACCGTGCGGACCTGCGGCGCCTGCTCGCACGGGCTGGCGAAGAACTTGAACGTCGCGCCGACCGTCACCGGCCGGACGAGCCGGCCGTGGAACAGGGCGCTGTCCACCGGCGCGGCGCCGACGACAAAGGCGGCGGCCACCGCGCGGAGCACCCCGGCGATCGACTCGTCGTCGGTGTTCAGGGCCACCGCAGGCATGTCGGTCGCCGCGGCCGCCAGCTCGCTCAGCACCCGCCCGGGCCCGACCTCGATGAACAGGTCGATCTCCTTGGCGGCCAGCTCGATCGCCTGGTTGAACAGCACCGGGTCGGTGATCTGGCGGTGCAGCAGCGCCGCGACGTCGGTGTCGCGGTGCAGCACGTCGCCGGTCACGGTGGAAATGATTCGCCGGCCGACCGGGGCGAAGTCCTCGTGGGCGAGGGCGGCGCCGAACGCGGCCGCGGCCGGGGCGACCAGCGGAGAGTGGAAGGCGTGGGAGACGCGCAGCATGGTCCACGGTGTGGCGGCGGCGTCCGCCCGCGCACCGGCGGCCTGGATCGCGTCCACCGGCCCGGCGACCACGGTCTGCGAGGGACCGTTGTAGCCGGCGATGACGACAGGCAGCCCGGCGACGAGCGCCTCGACGCTCTCCGGCGGGGCCGCGATCCCGGCCATCGTGCCCGAGGCGCTGTGCTGCGCCATCGTGCGTCCGCGCAGGGCGGCGATGCGCAGCAGGGCGGCCTCGTCCATGGCGCCAGCCCACTGCAACGCCGCGAGCTCGCCGAGGCTGTGTCCGACGGCGACGCTCGCCTCGATGCCGAGTGCGGACATGACCCGCAGTCCCGCCATCGAGCCGGTGACGATGCGCGGCTGGGCGACCTCGGTGGCCACGACGTCACCGGTGACCGGCAGCGCCGCGTCGACGTAGACCTCCTCGGCCTCGGCGAACCGGCGGCGCATGGCCCCGCCGGACACCCCCCGACCCGAGCCCTGACCCGGGAAGAGGAAGCCGACCTTGCCCGGCCTGCTGACGTGGCCGAGGAAGCTGTTGCCGTCACCGCCGAAGTGGCTGGTGCCGCCCTCGTCGAGGACCCGGCACAGCCCCGTCAGGCGCTGCACGGCTTGCTCGGGCGAGGACGCGATGACCGCGGCCCGGTAGGGCAGGTCCCGCAGCCCGCTGTGCAGCGTGACGGCGAGGTCGGCCAGCTGGGCGAAGGAGACGCCGGACACGAAGCGCCCGAGCTCGTCGAGCTTTTCCCGCAGCTCCTGCGGTGACACGGCGTCGGCCACCAGCAGCTCGGCGTCCTGCAGCGAGGAGGCCAGGGCCCAGGTGCGGCTGTTGAACGGCGCCCGGTGACGCGGCTCGGTGTTCTCGAGCACGACGTGGGTGTTGATCCCGCCGAAGCCCATGGCGGTGACGCCGACGCGCACCGGCATGTCCTTGGGCCATGCCTCCGCCTTGCGCAGCACCCGCAGCGCGGGTGCGTCCCCGCTGAGAACCTCGTGCGGGTCACGGGTGCCGATGGCCGGGGGCAGCACCTGGTGGTAGGCGGCCAGCGCGGCCTTGATGAGCCCGGCGATGCCGGCGGCGGCCTTCGTGTGGCCGATCATGCCCTTGATGGAGCCGATCACGGCCGGTGCCGCCGTCGGGTCCGCCTCGCGGCGGGCCGCCGACAGGGCGGTGAGCTCGGTGGCGTCGCCGACCTTCGTACCGGTGCCGTGCCCCTCGAACAGGGCGACGGTCTCGATGCCGAAGCCGGCCCGCTTGTACGCGCGGCGCAGGGCGAGCTGATAGCCGCCGGCCTCCGGCCGGGTGATGCCGCCCTTGCCGTCGGAGGAGATGCCCCAGCCGGCGATGGACGCGTAGATCCGGTGCCCGGCGGCCCGCGCCTCCGGCTCGCGCATCAGCACGATCATGCCGCAGCCCTCGCCGGGCCAGAACCCGTTGGAGCCGCGGTCGTAGACGCGCATCTCCCCGGTGGCGAGCGCACCCGTCTTGGCGAACCCGATGATCTCGAACGGGTCGATGGACAGGTCGACCCCGCCGGCCACCGCGACGTCGGCCTCACCGTCGACGAGCGCCTTGCAGGCGGTCGCCACGGACAGCAGCGAGGACGAGCAGGCGCCGTCGACGGTGTAGCCCCCGCCCTTGAGGTCGAAGTGGTTGCAGATGCGCCCGGCGATGGTGTTGGACAGTGCACCGGCGAGGGTGTCCTCGTCGATTTCCGGGAACGGCGACTTGTAGGCGTTCTCCAAATCCTGCAGGAAGCTCTGCATCTGGCCGTCGTCCCAGTCCTGGGCCTTGAGGGCGGCGCTGACCATGCGGCTCACGTACGGCCACCGCAGCCGCATCTGGTTCGCCCGGGCGAACTCGCCGGTGAGGCTGTTGCCGACGATGACCGCTGTGCGTTCCCGGGGCAGGCCCTCGGCCATCGGGAAGCCCGCGTCGGCCAGCGCGAGGGCGGCGACGTCCAGGGCCAGCCAGTGGGTCAGGTCGGTCGACCGGTATGTGCTGCCGGCGATCTTGTAGGCGACCCGGTCGAACTCGTAGTCCTCGATGACCGCCGCGAGGCGGGCGTAGAACCGGTCCTTGGCCTTGGGGTCGGCGTCGTAGTAGTCCTCGAGCCGCATGCGTTCGTCGGGCAGCCGGCGGAAGGCGCGGCGCCCAGCCAGCGCGTTCTCCCACAGCTCCCTCGGTGAGGTGGCGTCCGGATACCGGCACGCCATGCCCACCACCGCGAGTTTGGTCATGTCAGGTCACCTCTCCAAGCCCGCTGTGAGCGCCGCCTTGATGCGGAGCCGCCAGATCTCATATGCGGGAAGCTCGTCGTCAAACGGCAGCCCGACGAGCGCCTCGTCGGTCACCTTGGCCGCCGCGTCCGGGGTCTGCCCGCAGAGCACCCGGGTCGCGATCTCGTTGTGCGCGACGACCAGACCGGCCCGGACGCGGGCGGCGGCGGCGAAGGCCGAACCCTGCGCGACGTCGCAGGCGTAGGCGCCGGCGGCCTCCTTGAACCAGGCCAGCTCCGCCTCGTCACTGCCGCCGGCGTACGTGGCCGCCAGGCCTGCCCCGGCGTACAGGTCGCCGCGACGGCGCTCGTCGAAGCGCTCGAAGGTCGCCACGACGCGTCGGGGGTCGGTGCCGCACACGAACCAGGTGGCCCGCCCGACGCCCTGGTCGATGACGCGGTTGGCGTACCAGGCCGGGCCGTCCACCGGCCACGGGAACGTCTCGGCCTGGTAGCACTGCTCGACGTACTGCCGGGTCTTGAAGTACGCCTGATGGAAGCCGTAGCCGTCCAGCACCAGCCACCGCAGCAGCGGGTCCGGCGCGTGCAGCTTCGACCAGCGGAACCGCGGTACCCGCGCCATGGCCCAGCCGACGCCCACGTACGCCATGTAGACGTGGGCGTCGGCTGGGCCGGCGAGGAAATCCTCGACGTGGCGGGAACCGCCGACGGGCAGCCCGTCACGAACCGCGAACGCCATGGCGGCGCCCTCGTAGGCAAAGCCGCGGTAGGCGTGCGGGACGCCGTTGAGCCGCTCGTCGGCGTCCGAAGGGTGGACGACCTCGGCGGCGATGGCGTACCCGGTCAGGAAGTACCGTCCGACCGCCTCTAGCCGGTCGCGCGCCTCGGGGCTCTTCACGTGGAAGCCGCGCACGTCCATCCTGGTCTGCTTGATGTCGGGCGTCAGGATGCGCCGGCGAAGGGATTGGAACATCGTCATTCGGGCCCCCAGTCAGACGGATTCGACAAATTGTTGATGAGCAATGCCCGCCCGAGCGTCTCCGCGCTTGCGGTCTCCGAAATCGGATCGGTTCCTGGTGAGCGCCGCTCGCTACCGCGGGGACCCGGCCCGGGCGCCGACGGCGTCGCGGATCTTCGAGCGCCACACCTCGTAGTCGAGATCGCTCGCGGGCACGTCGGCGCCGGTGACGGCCACCTCGTCGGCGAGGGCCGCCGCCTGCGCGACCGTCAGGTCCGTCAGGGTGATGACCGCGATCGCGGTGTGCTCAGGCTCGAAGCCGGAGAAGACCCGCGCCTTGGCCGCGAAGACGGAGCCCTGCGCGACGTGGGTCCAGTGCTCCCCCGCGCCGTCGCGCAGCGCCGCGAAGCCGGAGGCGTCGCTGCCGCCGGCGAACGTGGCCGCCAGCCCCACGCCGCTCCACAAGTCGGCCTGCCGGTCCGCGGCGAAGCGCCGGACGGCGGCGACGACGTCCGGCACCTGCCCGCCGTGGATGAACCACAGCGCTCGGCCGACACCCTGGTCACAGGCGCGCTGGAAGTAGTCGGCGCGGCCCTGCCAGGGGTATGGGGCCAGCCGCTCCTGGCGGGTCACCCAGCGCTCGGTCTCGAAGTAGGCGCGGTCGAAGCCGTAGCCGTCCACGGCGAGCCAGCTCATTGTGGGGTAGTACGGCGTGCCGGTGAGATCGGGCAGGATCTTCTTCCACAGCGGCCGGGGCAGCCGGGCCATGGCGAACCCGATTCCGATGTAGGTCAGGAACGTGTGGGGCACGGCGGCGCCGGACAGCAGGCTCTGCGCGCGGCGGCCACGGCCGCCGGCCATCGCGTCGAGCACCGTGAGGGCCATCGTGGCGCCCTCGTAGGCGAAGCCGCGCATCTCCGGCTCCACCAGCTCCAGCCGCCGGACGAGCTCCGCCTCCGTGCGGGTGTCGATGCCCCATTCGAAGCCGACGAGCACCGCCTGCGGGATGGCCTCGAGCCGGCGGGTCGCGTCGGTCGGCACGACCGGGAAGCCCCGGTGCGCAAATGAGACTTCCTTGAACGACGGCGTCAGCACCAAGCGGCGCAGAGAGCCGAGCGTGGTCGGCATTGCCTTGCCTCCTCAACCTTGGGTGATCCAGGTCGGAGGCGGCGCCCCCGGCCTTAGGAACGTCGGTGTCGTCGTCCCAGGGGCCGCAGCAGCGCGTAGGCGAGCGCCAGCAGCAGCGCCGCGTCGACCCCGAGCAGGGCGACGTTCATCGGGTCGTCGCTGACGTGCTGGTGCCCCGGCACCGCCACGGCGACCTGGTCACCGGCGATCGGTGCCACCGGAACGTCGACGCCGAAGCGGGTCACGGCCGACAGCTCCGCACCGCCGGCCAGCCGCACGTGGTACGCGACGAGGTACGGGCCGTCGCCGGTCAGCGTGACGGGCACGGTGAGCGTGGCCCCGTCGCGCCGGACGGCGCCCGTGGTCACCGTCACGCCGTCCTCGCGGGCGACGCTGAGGTGGTAGTCGTACGGGGCGATCTCCCCGGTGAAGGTCGCGGTCACGGCCCGCGGCGCGGTGCGCACCGTGGCGCCGTCCGCCGGATCCATCGTGGACAGCATGGCGGGGGCCGGCTGCGCGAACAGCACGAAGCCCAGCACGGCGGCCGCGACCGCACCGGCGGCCAGCCAGAGGCCCCGGTTGCGCAGGGCCGACCGGAGCCCGCCGGAACGGGCTCCGGTCAGCGACGTCGTCATGGTCTCACGGCGCCGGCCACGGCCAGCGGCCTGGCGCAGGTGCAGGGGGCCGCGTGGGCTTCCGCCTGGGTCGGGCGCAGGTGCAGGATGACCGCGACCACCATCGGCAGGAAGACGATGGTGTTGTAGAACAGGTGCAGCTCCACCCTCGGGAGAACGAGCTGCAGCACGCTGGTGGGCACCGACTTGTCGAACAGGTAGTTGCCGGTCTGCGCCTGCAGGAACAGCAGCAGGTGCTCGATGTGGTGCCAGAACTGGATGACCAGGGCCACCGTCCACCACGTCCGCGCCCGGCCGGTGAACGCGCCGCGCAGCGCGAACATCGCCACCAGCATGACCAGCGCGTAGCCGTAGTGCAGCCACTCGCTCTTCACCAGCCACGGGTAGGCCAGGCCCAGCACGCCCTGGGCCTTCGGCAGCGGCCAGTGCAGCACCCAGATCTGGTACGCCTGCGCGATATGCTCGGCCCAGTGGGCCAGGACCACCACCATGAACACGTTCAGCCCGACGCGGTGGAACCGGCCATTCAGGCCGCCCTGCCGCGGTCGTGCGGCCCCGAGTTGTGCCATCCGCCATCCTCCAGGTATTCGAAGTTGTTCACCACCGGCGGTGCGGCCGTCCGCGCCGCCGCCAATCGGTTGCCGATCACCCGGGACGCGGCGAACGCCGACCAGGCGACCGCATCCACGAGCCCGGCGTCGGACGGGTCGAACCGCCGGAAATCCGCGACGACCCCCTCGTCGACCTGATACGACGACATCGCCGTCAGCAACGCCAGTCGGCCCGCGGGCCGCTCGTGCGCCGGCAGGTCCGCGATCAGGTCCTCGCACCAGGCCGCGCTGAGGCCGGTGTCCTCGCCCCGCCATGCCGCGAGCCGGTCCAGGACCACCCGGCGGACCGCGTCGGGCAGGGACCGCGCACCGGCGAGCTCGAACGTCCGGTAGGACCGGGCGACCGCGGCGGCGACGTGGTCGTTGCCGGCGGCCCAGGGCGCGCCCGCCGGCAGCGGGGCCGGCGCGAGCAGCCCGACGGACCGGCCGCCCGGCCGGGGTGTGCGCAGGGTGGGGCGCAGGAGTCGGCTGATCCCCTGCTTCATCCGCCGCCGCGATCTGGGGCCGAGACCCGGCGGCAGCAGGAAACTGGACAGGAACACGTTGACCACGCGACTGACGTAGTGGAACGCCACCGCGACACCGATCAGCTCGGCCCGTTCGGCCGCGCTGAGCCCGGCCGGCTCGGGCGCCGCGTCGTCGAGCTGGTGGGCGGTGCGGGCCCAGGCGGTCAGCGCCCGCAGCGCCGGGTCGGCCATCGTCTCCACACGGTCACCCGCGACGGCCTCCGCGTCGTGCTCACCGCTGAGGTCGTACATGCCGACGGTGTGTACCTCCACGCAGTAGGGACAGATGTTGGCCACCGCGACGGCGGCGGCGACCGCCTCCTTCTCGGCGCGCGGCACCGCGGGTGCCACCAGCGGCTCGCGGGTGAGCATCCAATACGCGGCCAGCAGGTCCGGCGAAGGCGAATGCAATTGCGCCGGCGGTACCACCAGCCGCATCTCATCGGCAATCTGCGCATAGACCTCGGCAACTATCCCTGAGGCATTGGACCATGGCACGGCGCTCACGTACTTAACCTGGCGTTGCACCACCGAGGAAGCCACCCGACCGACGACCACGACTTTCTCCCGTCATTCGCGACGGTGGCATGTGCTGACAACCACCCCACTGCGCGCCACGTTATCGGCCCGGGCGGTACCGCCGTAATACCTGACGCCGATATTCGCGGATCACCGCACGATCGGAGAACTCGGCGGTCAGCACGGCCGGAGGTGCATCGCAGAAACCTCGGCGGAGACGATGCGCGTGGTTTTGTTCCGCATTTTTCGTCAGGAGCCGCCGTGCAATCCGATACCTCTCCCGCATTCGCGTCCAATGCGGACATTGAACCCGACCAGGCAATGGTGATCGAGGCGTACGCGGACACCATCATTCCCGGCGAACGCCGCTTCGACGGGGACCGGGTCTGCCTCGGCGCGGCCCCCGGCGGCGGCGCGGTGGCCGCCGGCGCGCTGGAACTGCTGGCGTGGTCGGCCGGCGGGCTCGCCCATCAGCTCGAGACGATGGCGTTCCTGCTCAACATGCACGCCGGCGAGTACGCCGCCGAACACGACCTGGTCCTCGCCGACGACGTCCCCCCGTTCGTCGCCCTGGACTTCGCGCACCGTACCGCGCTCGTGCGCCGGCTCACCGACCCCGAGCACCCGGAGAAGCAGCTCTGGATCGGTCTCGCGCTGTTCAGCAACATGGCCTATGACAGCGCGGCGCACCTGAACACCACCGACGCCCTCGCCGCCGGCCATCCAGGCCTGCTCGCGATCGGTTACGCGGCGCCCGGCGCCGACGGCCTGTGGCGTTTCGCGCGGTTCTCGTACGGCCGTCAGCTCGCCGCCATCCACCCGAACACGACCCCGACCGGGAGCCCGGCATGACACACGTCGAATCGACCGACGTTCTGGTGATCGGCAGCGGCTTCGGCGGCGCGATCACCGCGTACCACCTCGCCGCGGGCGGTGCCAAGGTGGTCATTCTCGAACGCGGGCCCTGGCTGGAAGCCGACGAGTTCGACCACGACTTCAAGCTGGGATCGTCCTACACCCGGGCGTTCGACTTCGTCGTCGGCGACGGCATGAGCGTGCTCGGCGGCAACTGCGTCGGCGGGGGCAGCGTCGTGTACTTCGCCACGATGCCCCGGGCGCCGCGCTTCATCTTCGAGCGACGGGGCAGCATCGGCCGCCGGATGTGGCCGGCCGCGATCACCCGCGACACCCTCGACCCCTGGTACGACGTGGTGTCCGAGGCGCTGCCGATCACCCAGCAGCGATGGGACCAGGTGCCCTACGCCGGTGGGCTCTTCGCCGCCGCGTGTGCGCACGCCGGCCGCACCGCCAACCCGTCGCCGTCCGCCGTCGACGTCGACATGTGCACCAACTGCAACTGGATGATGGCCGGCTGCCGCTTCGACGCCAAACGCTCGCTCCTGCTCAATTACCTGCCCGGGGCGCTCGCGCACGGCGCGCAGATCCGGCCGCTGCACGAGGTGCAGCGCATCACCCGCCACCCTGACCGCTCCTACCGGGTGCACTACCGCATCGTCGACGACGAGGATTACCGTATCCTGCACGGCGAAGGCGCCATCGACGCGAAGATCGTGATCGTCGCCGCCGGCGCCGGCGCCACCCCGGTCATCCTGCAGCGCTCCGAGGCGGACCTCGGGACCATGCCGTATGCGGTCGGCCGCTACTTCTCCGGCAACGGCGAGCGGCTCAACACCGCAGTCTTCTCCGAGGAGCGCATCCGCGACGTCCTCGGCCTGGACCGCGGCGACGGCGTGCCTTACGAGGCGTATCAAATCGGCCGCGGCCCCACCGTCGCCAGCTGGGACAAGCTCGACGGCGACCTGCCGGAGTTCGAACGGTACTCGCTGGAGCAGCTGTACTTCCCGCCCGGCCTCGGCACGATCCTGGCGCAGGTCAAGGATCCGAGCGCGAGCAGCTGGTTCGGCGTGGAAAAGAAGGAGATGCTGCGCACCTGGAAGTCGTGGCTGACCATCTTCACGATGTCCGAGGACGACAATGAGGGCGTGTTCGGCCCGCCGCCGGAGACCGGCAACGCGCACCGGATGTCGCAGCAGATGCTCGGTCACGGCTCGCTGTCCTACAAGCCGACGAAGAACACCTGGCGGGGCTGGGACCTCTCCGACGCCGACGTCAAGGACATCCTGGAACGGGACGGGCTGGCGACGGTGACGCCGTGGACCAACGACCTCGTCGGCGCTTACACGGTCCACCCGCTCGCCTCCTGCCGCATCGGCGACGACCCTGCCACCTCGGCCCTCGACGACCGGCATGAGCTGCGCGGCCACCCCGGCATCTTCGTCACCGACGGCTCGGCCGTGCCGGGCGCCCTGACCGTTAATCCCGCGCTGACCATCTCCGCGCTCGCAGAACGCGCCGTGCCGGGCATTGTGCGGGCGTTGCAGGAGCGCGGCGTCGCCGTCACCTACGGAGCGCCGTCACCGACGGGCCTGTCGGCCGCGCGGCGGCCGGTGCTCGACCGTTCCTGAGCCCTCTCAGCAACCTCTGTCAGCCTGTCGGCAATCGGAGCCCGCCAGAATCCTTCCGGCGGGCTCCCGTCACCTCTGTGAGGCTTCCTTGACCGCGCTGCTCACGACCCGTGTGGCCCGCCGCGCCGCGCTGGCCCACGTCGAACATGTGACCCCCGTCGACCCGTCGGCCGCGACCGGGCTGGTCCGCGAGGTGTACCGCCAGGTCGAGCGAGACTTCGGCATGCTCGCCCCGCCGATCGCGCTGCACTCGCCGGCCCCGGCCGTGCTCGCCGCCGCCTGGGTCATGCTGCACGAGAGCCTGCTGGTGACCGCGACCACGCCCCGCGCGACGAAGGAGGCGGTCGCCATCGCCGTCTCGGCGGCCAACGCCTGCCCCTACTGCGTCGACATCCACGGCGCCACCCTGTCCGGTCTCGATGACCGGCTCGACTCGGCCGCGATCGCCGCCGACCGCCTCGACGACGTCACCGACCCCGGGCTGAGAGCCGTGGTGCGGTGGGCCCGCCGCCCGGTGCTGGACGCCGCGGCGCCGATCCCCGCGGCGCAGCTGCCAGAGCTCGGTGGCGTCGCGGTGGTCTTCCACTACATCAACCGGATGGTCAACGTCTTCCTGCAACCCTCGCCGCTGCCGCCGCTGACCGGCCCGGCGCGGCGCGGCGCGAAGTGGATGGCCGGACGCGTCATGAGCTCCCTCACCCATCGCCCCGTCGCCGCCGGCGCCGCACTGGACCTGCTGCCGCCAGTCGCCATCCCACCGGACCTGGCGTGGGCCGGGACCACCCGCATCGCGGAGGCGCTCGCCCGGGCCGGCTCGGCGATCGCGGCGGCGGCGGCATCGGTCGTCCCCGAGCGCGTCCAGGACCGGGTGCGGGCGCGGCTCGCCGCCTGGGACGGCGCCACGCCCGGGCTGTCAGCTTCCTGGGTGGACAGTGCGCTGACCGGGTTGCCGGACGACGAGCTGCCGGTCGGTCGGCTCGCGATGCTGACGGCGTTGTCGGCGTACCAGGTCGGCCCTGCAGTCATCGCCGGCTTCAAGCGCCACCACCCGCACGACGACGCGCTGGTCACCGTGGTGTCGTGGGCGGCCCTGGCCGCCGCCCGCTCCATCGGTGCCCGGCTACCCCTGCACGCACCGAACAGTTGACCAGAGCGCTGCGCTACGGGGCCGTCGGACGCCTGGCGTCCGACGGCCTTGTCGTCTGCGGCATCACGCCTTCGGCACGTCGAACAAGTTCGGTACCCGGGCGGTCAGCCCAACGTCGCCCCTCGCCTTGAGCTTGCCGAGCACGAACAGCGCGACGGGGTTGGCATTGCCCGTCACCATCTTCAGGAAGTCCACGCCGCCGATGCTCAGCTCGAGTGTCGGCGTCCGGTCCGGCGCGGACGACAGCGTGCAGGTGCGATCGGCGATGACGAGCTCGTAGGTGTCAGCTCCGCCGCCGGGCCGGTCGCCGACCTTCCAGTGCAGCACCGCCGTCGTCGTACCCGCCCGGTCGGCCCGGAACACGCCGGGCATCCGGTCGAAGATCGTGTCCAGCACCTCATGGCGCTGCTCGCCGGTGATCAGCCGGCGCAGGTCGTCGGCCGAGCTGCGCTTCACCAGTTGGGCGAACGCACGCGGCTCGAGCGTCGCCGGGTTGACATCGTGCACTGACATGGCAATCCTCTCTTCGCCGCTACCGGGGCGGGGCCAGCCCTCCCGCCGCATCCGTGCGATGCGAGGCGGCCATGTCAGCACCCTAGGCAACGCCGGACACCGCCATCGTCTTTGCTCGTGCGCATCCTGACCTGCGCATTCATGGCACGGCCGGACCGCTCGGCCCGTCGGGCCGGGCGGTTCGCGGGCGTCACGGGTGGCGGCATCAGCCCCAGGCGAGCAGGGCGCGCTCCGGGTCTTTTAGGAAGGCGCCGACGTCGCTCAGGAACCTGGAGCCCAGCTCGCCGTCGACGACGCGGTGGTCGAACGACACGCCAAGGGTGCTCACCCGCCGGCTCTTCACCTTGCCGCGGTGGGCCCAGGGCTGCTCGCGGATGGCGCCGAAGACCAGGATGGCCGATTCGCCCGGCGATAGGATCGGGGTGCCGGTGTCGACGCCGAAGACGCCGACGTTCGTGATGGTGAAGGTGCCGCCGGTCAGATCGGCCGGCGGTGTCCTGCCGTCGCGGGCGGTGGCGACCAGTGTGTTGAGCGCGCCGGCGAGCTCCCGCACCGTGCACGCGCCGGCATCCTTGATGTTGGGGACGATTAGGCCCCGCTGGGTGGCGGCGGCGATGCCCAGGTTGACGTGGCGCTTGACGACGATCTCGTCGCCGGCCCAGGTCGAGTTGACCATCGGGTACCGCCGGATCGCCAGCAGTACCGCCTTGGCCACCAGCAGCAGCGGGGAGACGTGCACGTCCCGCCAGTCGCGGTGGGCCTTGAGCTTTCTTAAGGCCTTCATCGAGCGGGTTACGTCGACCGTGAGGAACTGGGTCAGGTGGGGTGCGGTGAACGCGCTGGCCACCATGTTCTCCGCGGTCAACTTCCGCACGCCCTTGACCGGGACACGCTCCTCGCGCTCCCCGGTCAAGACGGGGCGGGGCGCCTGGACCGCGGCCGGAGCGGGCCGCGCCCCGGTGACGTCGTCGCGAGTGATCGAGCCGTGGGGCCCGGTGCCCTGGATGCCGGCGAGGTCCACGCCGAGATCCCGGGCAAGCTTGCGTACCGGAGGCTTGGCCAGCACAGAAACTCTGGTTACGGGTGCGGGCTCGTCGAGCACAACCGCCGCAGTTGCATTTGATTTCGGACGACGCTTGGCCGTGGTCGTCCTCGGGCCGTAGCCCACGAGCACCCGGTGCGACCGGCGGAGGGGTGGGTGTCGATGGCGATGATCGGGTTGCCGACCTCGACCGTGGCGCCTTCCGGGTGAAAGATCTTGGTCACCTGGCCGGCCCACTTCGCCGGGATCTCGACCGCCGCCTTAGCTGTCTCGACCTCGACGATCGGCTGGTTGAGCGTGATGATGTCGCCCTCGGCGACGAGCCACTTGAGGATCTCGCCCTCGGTGAGGCCCTCGCCCAGGTCGGGCAGGTTGAACTCCTTGACCCTGGTCATGCGCGGCCCCCTAGAACCCAAACGAGCGGTCGACGGCGTCGAGCACCCGGTCCAGGTCGGGCAGGTACTCCTCCTCCACGCGGGCCGCCGGGTACGGCGTGTCGAACCCAGTGACGCGCAGGACCGGTGCCTCGAGGGAGTTAAAGCACTCCTCGGTGATCCGGGCGGCGACCTCGGCACCGAGGCCCAGGTTGCCGGGGGCCTCGTGCACGACGACGGCGCGGCCGGTCCGGCGCACGGACTCGTACACCGGGCGCATGTCCAGCGGCGAGAGCGTGCGCAGGTCGATGACCTCGATGTCGCGGCCGTCCTCGGCGGCCGCGGTGGCGGCGTCGAGCGCGCTGTGAACCATCGGGCCGTAGGCGATCACGGTGGCGTCGGTGCCGGAACGGGCGACCCGCGAGGCGTGCAGCGGCAGGCTCGCGCCGCCGACGTTGACCTGCCCCTTCTCCCAGTAGCGGCGCTTGGGCTCCAGGAAGATGATCGGGTCGTCGGACTCGATCGACTGCTGGATCATCCAATACGCGTCGTCCGGGTTGGCGCACGAGACGACCTTCAGGCCGGCGGTGTGCGCGAAGTACGCCTCGGGAGACTCGGAATGGTGCTCGACCGCGCCGATGCCGCCGCCGAAGGGGATCCGGATGACGATCGGCAGGCTCACCTTGCCCCGCGAGCGGAAGTGCATCTTCGCCACCTGCGACACGATCTGGTCATAGGCCGGGTAGACGAAGCCGTCGAACTGGATCTCGCAGACCGGCCGGTAGCCGCGGATGGCTAGGCCGACCGCGGCGCCGATGATGCCGGACTCGGCCAGCGGAGTGTCGATGACTCGCTCGTCGCCGAACTCCTTCTGCAGGCCGTCGGTGATCCGGAAGACGCCGCCGAGCTTGCCCACGTCCTCGCCCATAACGAGCACCTTGGGGTCGCGCTCCATGGCGCGGCGCAGGCCGGTGTTGAGGGCCTTGCCCAGCGTGAGGTTGTCCGCCGCCATCAGTGCCCACTCCCTTCGAAGGACGCCTGGTATTTCGCGAACCACTCCTTCTGCTGCGCCAGCTCCGGCGAGCCGTGCGGGTAGACGTGGTCGAAGATCGTCATCGGGTCGGGGTCGGGCATGTCGAGCACGCGCTGGCGCAGCCCGACCGCGGCGACTCGGGCCTCCTCGTCGATGGCGTCGAAGTACTCGTCCTTCGCCATGCCCTGCTTGGTCAGGAACGCGCGCAGCCGCTTGATCGGGTCCTTGGCCTGCCAGGTCTCCACCTCGCTGGCGGTGCGGTACCGTGACGGGTCGTCCGACGTGGTGTGCGCGCCCATGCGGTATGTGTACGCCTCGATCAGCGACGGGCCCTGTCCGTGCCGGGCGTCGTCGAGGGCCTTACGGGTGACCGCGTAGCAGGCCAGCACGTCGTTGCCGTCCACACGCAGGCCGGGGAAGCCGAAGCCGGACGCGCGTTGGTACAGCGGGACGCGGGTCTGCCGCTCCAGCGGCTCGGAGATCGCGTACTGGTTGTTCTGGCAAAAGAACACCAGCGGCGGGTTGAAGACCGAGGCCCAGATGAAAGCCTCGTTGACGTCGCCCTGGCTGGTCGCCCCGTCGCCGAAGTACGCGATCACGGCCTCGCCGTCGTCGGCGCCCACCGTGCCGTCCATGACGATGCCCATGGCGTAGCCGGTCGCGTGCAACGCGTGCGCGCCGACCACGATCGCGTAGGTGGCGAAGCCGGACTCATGCGGATCCAGAGCGCCCTGGTCAACCCCGCGGAACAGGCTCAGCGGCATGATCGGGTCGACGCCGCGGCAGTACAGGACGCCGTGCTCACGGTAGGTCGGAAACACCATGTCCCGCGGCCGCAGCGCCCGGGCCGAACCGACCTGCGCCGCCTCCTGCCCCAGCAGGCTCGGCCACAGCCCGATCTCACCCTGCCGCTGCAACGCCGTCGCCTCGGCGTCGAGCCGGCGGACCACGACGAGGTCACGGTACAGCGAGCGGTACTCGTCATCGGTGAAGCCGACGGAGTAGTCCGGGTGGTCGACCCGGTCCCCCTCCGGCGTGAGCAGCTGCACGAACACCGGATCCGGCCCGGCCGCCCGCGGGGCGGGGGGCGCAGCCGTCGCTTCGCCATGCGTCATCCCATGTCTCCCTGTCGTGTCTGGCGTCGGCAGCGCGGACGGCCCTGCCGCGCAGCGGGCGGAGCCCGACCGCCGATCGGGCTCCGCGCTCATGCGTGCGGGCGGGTCGTCACGCCTCGTGTCGCTCCAGCGGCTGACTCGCGACCACGGCGGGTGTCGGCTCGGGGGTGACAGGCGTGGCGGACACCGGTTCGGCCGGGGCGGACGGCTTGCGCCGCGGCCGAGCCCAGCGCCGCATCATCGGCTCCTCCACCAGCCGCGTCATCAGCCAGGCGACCACGATCGTCGCCGCCAGGATGCCTGCGAGGATGCCGAGGGCGGTGGGCACCGGCCAGGTCCGGCCGACGCCGAGCGGGATGTGTCCGTACAGCAGAACCAGGAAGTGGACGAGAAAGAACGCGTAGGAGATCGTGCCGAGCCACACCAGCGGCTTGACCCGGAACGACGAGCGGCGTCCAGTCGAGTCGGCGACGGCCGCCGCGGCGATCAGCAGGGCGATCGGCAGCACGATCGTCGCGGCGAAGCTGTAGAAGCTGGGGAACATCAGGATCTGGAGCACTACGCCGACCGCGACAAGCGCCAATGCCGGCAGGATGCGCAGCCCGATCCACCGCTTTTGGATCACGATGCGGGCCATCAGCATGCCGAGCACGAACTCCAGACACCGGGTCAGCGGGAACCACTGCATGAACCATTCCTGCTGGATAGACATGTTCAGCATGGGCAGCATGTCGGCCTGGGCCATGGGCAGCTGCCTGGCGATCGCGGGGAGCACGACCGCGATGACGGCCGTCACGGAGCCGGCCGCCCACCAGAGCCCCTCGTCCGGGATGCGCTTGATCAGCCGGTACAGCAGCGGAAACATGAGATAGAAGAACAGCTCGCAGCTCATGGACCAGGCGACCGTGTTGGTGGAGACGATGACACCGATGTTCGGGTACCAGGACTGCACCATGAACGTTCCCGGGACCAGGTTCGGAAAGTCGATCAGCTTGAACGCCCACCAGGACAGCACGATGGCGGCCACCCACGTCACCAGGTAGTTCGGATAGATCTTGACCAGTCGGCGCCGCCAGAACAGGCGCTTCGGCTCTCCTTCCCGCACCGACCAGGTCAGCACGAAGCCGCTCAGCACGAAGAAGAACACGACCCCGATCCAGCCAATGGAGTAGCTGTACTTGACGAGGCTGAACTCCTTCTCGGGCGGGAGATACCCGAGGAGGGCGGCGTGGCTCGCGAAAACCATCAGGGCGGCTAGGAATCGCATTCCGGTCAGTGAAGCGAGCCGGGAACCGTCCTTGCTCAGCGGCGCGGTCATGATTCCTCGTCTCCTGTAACGATCATTGTCCATAGATGATGGGTGCCCATGGCAGAATGTTCACACCAGACTTGTGGGTGCACATCTCTCGCGTTGCTGCGCTGCGGCCGCCGGTTGGCGGAAGTCCGCAACAATGAAGACGCTATCGCTGTCAATCGATAGATACAGTGCGGTTCATGACCAGCGAGGCGACTGCGGTCGTGATCGGGGCGAGCATCGGTGGCCTGCTGGCCGCCCGCGCGCTCAGCGAACACTTCACGCGGGTCATCGTGTTCGACCGGGACGAGCTGCCCACCGCACCGGCGAACCGGCGGCGGGTGCCGCAGGGCCGGCAGCTGCACGTGCTGCTGGCCCGCGGCCGCTCCGCGCTCGAGGAGTTGTTCCCGGGCCTGTCCGAGCAGCTGCGCGACGCCGGCGCGCCCATCGTCGACCTGCACGAGCAGGTCCACTGGTACAACGACGGGTACTCGATGCGGCGCGCACCGTCGGACCTCATCGGTATCGGCGTCAGCCGGCCCCTGCTCGAGCACACGATCCGCGCCCGGGTCGCCGCGCTGCCCGGGGTCGAGCTGCGGCCGCGGACCACCGTGACCGGGCTGCTCACCGACGCCGCCGGCACCACCGTCACCGGCGTGCGCATCCTCGCGGACAGTGCTGCCGGGACGCCGGACACCGTCACGGCCGCCCTGGTCCTCGACGCCGGCGGTCGCTCCTCCAGCAGTGCTCGCTGGCTGGCCGAGCTCGGCTGGCCCGCACCGCCGGAGGAACACCTCCGCGTCGACGTCACCTATGTCACCCGCCTGTACCAGCGCTGCCCGGAGCATCTCGACGGGCTCCTCGGCGCACTGACCAACGCGGTGCCGGGCGCGCCCCGGGCCGGGATCGCCGCGGCGCTGGAGGGCGACCGCGTCGCGATCGCGCTCAGCGGCATGCTGGGCGAGCAGCCACCGACCGACGATGCCGACATGGTGGCCTTCGCCGAGCGGCTGGCGGCACCGCACATCGCGCGGATCGTCCGGGACGCGCCACCGGCGGGCGAGCCGGTCACCATGCGGTACCCGGCCAGCGTCAGACGCCGGTACGAGCGGCTGCGCCGGTTCCCCGCCGGGTACCTCGTCGTCGCCGACGCGCTGTGCAGCTTCAATCCGATCTACGGTCAAGGCATGACCGTCGCCGCGCTGGAGGCGCTGCTGCTGCGCCGCCTGCTCGCCGGCCGGCACACCGGGATCGCCCGGGCCTTCTTCCGCGGCGCGGCCCGGATCATCGACGGGCCGTGGACGATCGCGGTCGGCACCGATATGCGCTTCGCCGAGGTGCCAGGGCGGCGCAGTGCCCGCGTGCGCTTCATCAACGCGTTTGTGCACCGCCTGCACATCGCCGCCGCCGACGACGCGGTGCTCGGCGCGGCGTTCCTGCGGGTGCTCAACCTCGTGCGACCGCCGGCGTCGCTCCTCAGGCCGGGCGTCGTGGTGCGGGTGCTGCGCGGAGCGCTGCGGGCCGGGGGGCAACCGCGCTCCCGGTGACCGTGACGCGGGCCTCCTCGGGAGGAGACCCGCGTGTACCTCGGCGGCTAGCGCAGCAGCGCGTACCTCGTCGCCGGCACCAAAGGACCGCCGCCCCGCAGCGCCCGCGCCGAGGCGCCGGCCGGCACGGGTTGCGGCAGGGCATCACAGCTCGCGTCGGGCCCGTCGCCGGATTGACGTGGCGGCTGCTTCGGGTACAGCGTGGCGTACACCTGACCGACGTAGGTGCCGTAGGAGAAGCCGTACGGGTTGATCTCGCTCACGCCGAGCGCCTTGCGGATGGACTCCACGTCCCTGGCGGCGTCGAGCGTCGTCATGTGGTCCAGCAGGACGCCGCCGGACGAGCCGCACGCGTCGGCGTAGTGCCGGACCCGGTCGAGCCAGGACCGCTCGATGTCCGGGTTGCGTGGAACGTAGTCCGGACGGGGCCCGTCGAATAGCCATTGTCGCAGGACAAGGCGGGTACGCTGACGCCGACACCGCACGGGTCGTAGCCGACCCAGTCGTAGGCGTCCCCGATCCCCACAGGGACGCAGGTGTCCGCCGTGCAGCGCCCGGAGTTGCCGGGGCCACCGGGAAGGGCGAGGATCACGCCCTGCCGGTCCTTCCGCGGCCGACTTCGCCCTGAACCGCGGAAGGGCGAGCTGGATTCTTGCCATCCGGCCGGCTGTAGTCCAGCGGCACGTCGAGCATGCCGCATTCGGCGCCGGCGCCAGACGAGTCGGCCGGCTCGCACGGCTCCTAGGTGATGCCGGCCGTCGGCGCCGGGTCCGTCCCGGGCGTCGCCGAGACGCCGCCCGCCCCGAGCGTGACGCACATCGTGGCGACGGCCAAGATGCCGAGTCCTTTTGAGATCTTCCGTTCCACAGACCCCCCTTGATGTGGAGACACCATGTCCGAGCACGGTTTGTGCTTCGCAGGCGTCGATCTCACCGTAGAGGGCAAGCGAGGGGCCGCAGTACTCTCAGGATGCGCGACGGCCCGGCCGCACCGCGGCCGGGCCGTCGCGACGACGCCGCTACTGCACCCGCTCCGGTTCCGGCTCCGCCTTATTCAGCGCGACGGCGGCATCCCCGGCCGTGGGTTTCGTCGATTCCCGGTCTCCGTGCCCCGGCCACCAGGCGCCGTGCCCGATGAGCGCGGTGAAGGCCGGCACGAAGAAGAACGACATGACGAACGCCGACAGCACGATGCCGATCGCGACCGCGAAACCCATCTGCTGCAGGAACGAGATCGGCGCGATCATCAGGACGCCGAACGTACCCGCGAGGATGAGCCCGGCCGCGGCCACGGTCGGCCCGCCGTGCTCGACGCCGAGCGCCGAGGCCTCCCGGGGCTCCTTGCCGGCGCGGGCCTCCTCGCGCAGCCGGGCGATCATCAGGATGTTGTAGTCGGTACCAATGGCCACGACGAACAGATACAGGATGATCGGCAGCTGGAAGGTGATGCCGGGCTTGTCCTGCATGCCCTGGAACACGTAGACGGTGGCACCAAGCGTCGCGGCGAAGTTCAGCAGCACCGCGACCACCAAGTACACCGGCGCGACGATGCTGCGCAGCAGCAGGGCCAGGATCAGCGCGATCAGCACCGCGGCCACCGGCAGGATCACCGACAGGTCACGGTTGTTGGCCGAGTTGATGTCGGCCAGCACGCCGGTCGCGCCGCCGACCACGGCCTTCGTGCCGGCCGGCGCCTTGCTGTGCAGGTAGTCGCGCAGGTCGTCGCGGACCAGCGAGATTGCCTCATTGGACACCGGGTTCTTGTTCAGCAGCACGTCGATGCGAACGAGGCCCGGCGACGAGCTGGGCACGGCCTCACGCACCTGGCCGACGCCGGGGCCGGCCTTGGCCGCCGCCGTGAAGTCCGCGACCGCCTGCGGGCTCAGCGGCGAGCCGTCGAGGGTGGTGAGGTACACCTCGGTCGGCTGGGCGGCGCCGGCCGCGAACGCCCGGGCCAAATCGGTCTGCGCGAGCGCAGACTCGGTGTCCTGCGGGAACCCGGCGCCGAAGTCGTAGTCGGACTTGTACGTCAGGGCGCCGGCGGCCAGTCCGAGCAGGATGAGTGCCGACAGGCCGGCGACGATCGCGGGCCGGCGACCGACGAGCGCTCCGAGCTTGCGGGACATAGCGGCCTTCGGCGGGCGCTGCCAAGCCTTGGACGGCCAGAAGACGAAGCGGCCGAGCTTGGAGACCAGCGCCGGAACGAGGGTCAGCGACGTGACGAGCATGACCCCGACCGCGATCGCCAGGCTTGGGCCGAGCGAGCCGAAGAACCCGAGCGAGGCCAGCAGCAGCACGAGGA
Source organism: Micromonospora sp. LZ37 (assembly GCF_059359015.1). NCBI lineage: Bacteria > Bacillati > Actinomycetota > Actinomycetes > Micromonosporales > Micromonosporaceae > Micromonospora > Micromonospora sp. LZ37. The sequence continues at coordinate 83,857 of NZ_JCADBL010000002.1, forward strand.
AGGCGACCACGACCGCGCCAGCGGCCGAGGCGATGACCTCGCCGACCCGCTGCACGGACACGATCATCGAGGTCTGCTTGTCGTCGCCGGCGCGCAACCGCTCCCGGTACCGGAACAGCAGGAACAGTATGTAGTCGGTGCCGATGCCGTACAGCACGATGAGCAGGATCGTCTGCAGATCCTGCCCGACGTTCCAGCCCAGGGCCTTGCCGGCGATCGCGATGAGGCCCGTGGTCACCGCCATGGCGATGCTGATGATGACGACCGGGAGCAGCGCCGCGACCGGGCTGCGGAAAATGACCACGATCAGTCCGATGATGAGCACGATCGTGGCACCACCGACGATGGCGAAGGCGCGGTTGAAGGTGGCCTCGTTGTCCACGAACGACGCGACGTCGCCGCCGACGCGGGCGGTGAGGCCGGTGTCCTTGAGGTCCTCGGTGAGTGCCGAGCGTAGGCTGCGGATCGCGTCGCCCAGTACCGGGTCGCCCGGCGAGTCGGCCTGCAGGCCGACGTTGACGAGCTGGATGGACTTGTCCGGCGCCAGCGCCTGCGGACCGGTCTCGTACCCTTCGGTGCGGGCGATGCCGCGCGCCTTGAGCTTGCCGGCGACTTGCGACACCGTCGTGCTGTCCTGTTCGGACAGCGGCGCGCCGTCGGAGCGCTTGACGACCACGAGCGCGGTGGCGACGGTCTGCTTGGGGAACGCGGACTCGGCGAGCTTGATCGCCTGCACCGACTCGTACTTGGACGGCAGGAAGTCGCTCTGCTCCCCCGAGGTGATGTCACTCAGCGAGGGCGACAGACCAATGATCGTGAATGCCAGGAGCAGCCACCCGGCGATCACCCACCAGGCCCTGCGGACGACGAACCTGCCCAACCAGCCGAACATGGATCTCCCCCTTGATGTCGTCTCCGTTGGACGACGAGGTATAGCGCGATAAATGCGCGAGTGGCCCGGAATCGCCGGGCGAGCTCATGGTTGTACGGCCGCCCGCGGGGCCGGCAGCCACGGGGGCGCGGCGGCGCACAGGCAGGCGGCGGCGAGAATGGTGCGCGAGCCGATGTCGATCGGCAGGCCGCGGACGACAGCGCAGCGGCTGGCGCGCTGGCGACCCAGAGCGGCAGCGTTCGTCGCGGGCGGGCGGGCGGCGTAGTTCACCGGGTTGGTGCGGCCTGATCGAACCGCACCAACCCGGCCGGGGGAACTCGAGTCAGGCCTAGGAAGCCGGTACTTCGCTCGCCTTGCGGTACGTCAGGCCGACCACCCCGTTGCCGAAGGGGATGGCGCTGACCAGCTCGAGGGCGCGCGACTCGGGCACGTCGAACAGCGTGGCGCCGCTGCCGACCAGGTACGGGTAGACCGTCAGCCGGTACTCGTCCACGAGGTTGGCGCGGACCAGGGACCGCAGGAAGCTGATGCCGCCGTACGCGGCGATGTCCCCGCCGCCCTCAGACTTCAGCTTCTCGATCTCCTCGACGAGGTCGCCGCGGGCGATCGTCGTGTTCTCCCAGTCGGCCCGCTCGAGGGACTTGGAGAACACGACCTTGCGGCCCTTGTTCAGGATGTCGGCCGTCGGGTCGCCGGCCGCGTTCGGGAACCAGCCGGCGAAGCCCTCGTAGGTGTTTTTGCCGAAGATGTGCACCTCGGCGCCCTGCTGCACCTCGGCCGTCCAGGCCGCGTGCTCGGCATCGTCGGGGATGGAGCGGGCGAACATGAAGAAGGGGCTGCCCTGCTCGCCGATGACGCCGTCGAGCGAGTAGTCACCCACGCCCACCACTAGCTTGCGCATGCGTTGTTTCTCCTGTCGTGGTAGCAGTGCTAGTTGTTGGTCAGGAGTCCCTCTGGGGTGCCGTCGATCTGGACCTCAGCCCACATGGGACGCCAGTCGTGCATTTCGTGGTACCGGCGCAGTTCCGCCAGACCACTGAGCGAGCCCAGCCAACCGTCGTACGGTGGCTGTGCCCGGTCGTACCGGCTGCGGAAAAACGTCAGCCGGGTGTGGCCGTCACCGGCGTCGGCCACCTCCCAGGACGCAACCATCTCGCCCCAGTCGACGGACATCGAACGCCCCGGTTGCACATCGATGATGCGGGCGGGGTTGCCGTCCACATCGAATCCACCCATCGCCCACCGGCCGCCCGGGTAGAGCTCGGCTTCGACCTTCACCCCGAACCACTTCGCGATGTGCTCGGGCTCGGTCAGCGAGGCGAACACCGCGTGCCGGTCGGCCGCGATCAGGACGTCCCGGCGCAGCTCCGGGCTGGTGAAGTCGCATCCCCCGACGGGATCGCGCCCCTCCAGGTGGTCGGCCAGGTTGGCCAGGGTGAGTGCCCAGTAGGTGTGCATCAGGCACCGGTCACCGGTCTCAGTCAGCACCTCGGGCCAGCCGGGCACGTCAGTCTGGGTGAGCGTCAGCAGGGTCGCGTCGGGCTCACCGCCGCCGGACTCGCCACGCAGGCCGATGTCGACGGCGGTCGCGACGCCGTCAAGCCGCCACTCGAAGCGCAGCGACGTGTCGTCCGCGTGCAGCAGGTGCTGGTGCGGCACGGTACCGTCCGGGGTGAAACGGCCCCAGAACTCGTACCGGCCAGGCACGTCCACCCGGACGTCCTCGGCTAGCCACACGCGCATCGCCGCCGGGTTCGTGAGGGCCTCGCGCACTGTCGCGATTGGCGCGTGGATGCGGATGCACTTGCGCAGCGTGCTCATCGGTTCCGTCCCTGCCCGGTCTCGCCATCAGTCGCGGGCCGCATCTCGTGCCGGTCGGGGTAGCAGGCGATGGCGAGCCTGAACGCGTCACCCTCGTCGCCGCCGTACTTCGTGAAGAGGTCCTGCAGCGCGTTTCTCAGGTCCGTCATGAACTCCGACCGCTGCTCCGGCAGCAGCCGGATCTCGCCTGAGACCCCCAGTGACGGCAGGTCCGGCTCCGGCGCGGCCCGGGCCCGGCGCCTGCGCGGCGGCTGGGACGCCTCAGCATGCTCGGCCGCCCGACGCGCCGCCCGGTCCAGCAAGATGGCGACATCCGACTGGACCTCCTCCATGAGGTCAAGGAGGTAGCCGAGGCTCGCCTCGTCGCGCTGCGGTCGCTCGCCGATCCGCCCGACAAGGCGGGGAGAGATCCAGTAGGCGCGGGCTGTGGCCTGGTAAATGCCTTCGTTGATGCCGTGGACCCGCCGCTGCGAGACCTGGGTGACCAGATCATGTTCGACGAGTCGCTTGACGTGGTAGTAGACGCGCTGGGAGGTCTGGCCCAGCGTCGCCGCGAGCTCGGTGCACGAACGGGGCTCGGCCAGTTGTTGCAGCAGCTCGATGCGCTGCGGCTTGAGCAACGTCTCGGCCTGCTCGAGGCGCTCCAGGTACAGGAGGTCTCTCATCACAAGGGCATCTTGTACGCCAAAAATCATTTTGTCAACGACCGGATTCGGCCAGGTCGGCGGCTATGGTGGTCACACGGCCTTCGCGCTTGCGTTCTCGATCGCGCATTCACCTACACGGCTTACCCCGAAGGAGATTGCCGTGGCCGAGCCGAACGAGCTGCACCTCAACGCGGCCATTGCCGGCGCCCGCACCGACCCACGCCGCAGCACTGCGCGTGTGGCTGGCCAAACATGCCGAGGTGGCCCTGCCCGACTGGTACGAGTTTGGCGGTGCCATACCCCCCGACGGCGCGGCGCCGCACCAACGCCTCCTGCAAGGCGACGGGCGCGGCCTGCGGTTCGTATAGACGGTCGAAGGGGTCGAGTCCACCGTCGAGATCGCGCTGACCGAAACGCCGGACATCGAACATCCCCTCACGATGCTCACACTGACGCAGACCGACATGTCTGACTTCGCCGAGATCATGTCCGACGCGGTGGGCGTTCGCGGCGCGCTTCAGTCGTTCTGGTCGCTGTCGATCTCCAACCTGGCCGACCACCTCACGGGCCGCTAGGTCCCCCCGAAGTGTGACTTCACGGCGCAGCGGCTGGAGGGCTCGGTGGAGATCGACGTGACGCGGACGCCGTGATCGAGTCGCTCACCCGGGCCGATCAGTTCAGCCAGTGCTCCGGCGCCACCGTCGGCATCGAGCGGCGTCTCGTCGGCCGGTTCTCGATGACTGGCTTCGACGTCGACCCGGACGGCGCCCGTTCACCGGGTTCGAACCATCGCGCCACGCGGCGCTGCGGCTCTCGGACGGCCTCGTCGCCCACTGAGAGCTGGCCAGCTCCCAGGGCCGGACCAGGCTGACGTCCGTCCAGAGCGGGTTCGACCTGGACGATCCGCCGTACCGGGCTGGGCCAGTCAACTCGACGGCATCTCCCGGCTGCGGCAATACCACGAGGCGCCGGCGATGCGGACGATCTGGCGCCGGTTCGACGCCCCAGGCGTCCCGGCCGGGATGCTCATCAACAACGAGGGGTGACGGCCCGGCCCCGGCACACCGGAGTACGTTGACAAAACAATTTTTGGCGTACAAGGTGTCCTGATGAGAGAGACCTCCTGCACTTGGAGCGCCTCGAGCAGGCCGAGACGTTGCTCAAGCCGCAGCGCATCGAGCTGCTGCAACAACTGGCCGAGCCCCGTTCGTGCACCGAGCTCGCGGCGACGCTGGGCCAGACCTCCCAGCGCGTCTACTACCACGTCAAGCGACTCGTCGAACATGATCTGGTCACCCAGGTCTCGCAGCGGCGGGTCCACGACATCAGTCACCCCGCTCGACCAGCCGGCGTCGGACTAAGACGCCGGAGCAGGAGCTCCCGTCATTGGGCGTCTCCGGCGAAATCCGGGTCCGGCCGGACCAGCGGCCGGATTCCATGACCGATCTAACGGCCGCGCTGAAGGGCATCTTCAGCAAGTACGGCGACGCGTTTAGGCTCGCCGTCGCCTGTTACCCCGACCGGCACGAGCTGGACACAAACCCGACGACACAGCGGGCAGCGGATAGCCTCCCGACCCACCGCCATTTCGCATCCTCCTTCGACGTTATGGGGCACCCGTGCAGGAATTCATCGAGGTCCTCGGCGCACGCGAGAACAACCTCAAGGACGTGAGCGTCCGCATCCCCAAGCGGCAGATCACCATCTTCACCGGTGTCTCCGGATCGGGTAAGTCATCGATCGTTTTCGACACCGTCGCCGCCGAGGCGCGGCGGCTGCTCAACGAGACCTTCAGCGCGTTCGTGCGCAACTTCCTGCCGAAGGTCACGCAGCCGGACGCCGACGCCATCAAGAACCTCAACATGGCGGTCATCGTCGACCAGAAGCGGCTGGGCGGCAGCTCGAACTCGACCGCCGGGACGGCCACCGACATCGCCCCGTTGCTGCGGCTGCTCTTCGCGAAAGCCGGGCAGCCGAACCTCGGCCACGGCTACCTCTTCTCGTTCAACAACCCTCAGGGCATGTGCCCCGACTGCAACGGCATCGGCCAGAAGATGGGGTTCAATCGCGACACCGCTCTCGACTACGGCAAGTCGCTCGCCGAGGGCGCCATCCAGCTGCCCGACTACAAGATCAACAGTTGGGCCTGGAAGGTCGTAATGAGTTCGGGACTCAACACCGACAAGAAGCTGGCCGACTTCACCGACGCCGAGATGGACGAACTGCTCCACGCCGAGGCGCGCAAGGTCGACCTGGGTGGCGGCGTCGAGCTGAAGTTCGAGGGCTTGATCGTCACGTTCAACCGCCGGTACATCAAGAAGGATGTCAAGTCGCTGTCCGAGCGCGCCCAGAAGGCCGTGCTCCCCTTCATGAAGATGACGCACTGCGACCTGTGCAACGGCTCGCGGCTCAGCCAGCAGGCGCTGTCGAGCCGGATCGGCGAGCACAACATCGCCGACTACTCGTCCATGCAGATCGACGAGCTGATCGACGCCCTCAAGAAGATCGACATCCCGCTCGCCACCCCCATCGTCAGCACGCTGCTCATCCGCCTGCAGCACTTGGTCGCCATCGGACTGGACTACCTAAGCCTCGACCGCACCACCGACACCCTCTCCGGGGGCGAGTCGCAGCGCGTCAAGCTCGTGAAGTACCTCAACGGCACGCTGAACGACGTCATGTACGTCTTCGACGAGCCGAGTGTCGGCCTGCATCCGCGCGACGTGCACCGGCTCAACGACCTGCTCCGGCAGCTGCGGGACAACGGCAACACGGTGATCGTGGTCGAGCACGACCCCGACATCATCAAGGTGGCCGACTACGTGGTCGACATGGGCCCGCGGGCCGGCTCGCAGGGCGGCACCATCGTCTTCGAGGGCAGCTACCCGCAGCTGCTCGAAGCCGACACCCTCACCGGCCAGTGGATCGGCAAGGCCCTGTCGATGAAGGAGAAGGTCCGCAAGGCTAAGGGCGCGCTGCCGATCAAGAACGCCCGGGAGAACAACCTCAAGAACGTCAGCGTCGACATTCCGGCCGGGGTCTTCACGGCCGTTACGGGCGTGGCCGGCTCGGGCAAGAGCTCGCTGATCAACCACTCGTTCATTCGGCAGCACCCCGACGCGATTGTCATCGACCAGAGCCCTGTCGGCGCGAACAGCCGTTCGATCCCGGTCACCTACACCGGCGTCATGGACGTCATCCGCAAGCTCTACGCGACGGCCACCAAGGCCAAGGCATCGTTGTTCAGCTTCAACTCCACCGGCGCCTGTGAGAACTGCCAGGGCAATGGCTACATCGTCATCGACCTGTCGATCCTCGACGAGTCCAAGCTGGTGTGTGAGATCTGCGAGGGCAAGCGCTTCAAGGAAGAGGTTCTCGCCTACAAGCTCAACGGCAAGAACATCGCCGAGGTGCTGGACATGACCATCACCGAGGCCCTGGAGTTCTTCGAGCACCCGGAGATCACCACGAAGCTGCAGGCCATGCATGACGTCGGCCTCGGCTACCTGACGCTCGGTCAGCCGCTGAGCACGCTGTCGGGCGGTGAGTGCCAGCGGCTTAAGCTCGCCGGGCAGCTGCACAAGAAGGGCAGCATCTACGTGATGGACGAGCCGACCACCGGCTTGCACGCCTCCGACACACAGCATCTGCTCGACATCATCGACCGCCTGGTGGACAGCGGCAACACAGTCGTTGTCATCGAGCACAACCTCGACGTCATCCGTCAGGCCGACTGGATCATCGACATGGGTCCCGAGGGCGGCAAGAAGGGCGGCCAGGTGGTGTTCGCCGGCGTGCCCAAAGATCTGAAGAAGAACAAGCAGTCGTTGACGGCGCAGTACATCTAACTCGCCCAGGAGATGGCACGGCGGTCGGCCACGCCGACCGCCGTGGCACCCTGCAGCGGACGGAGCATCCCGACGTAACCCCGTTCGCCGTCGTGACCGCCCGTGCAGTCCTCGCGGACCTACTGTGGCGCAACTAGGGCGAGCTGTGGCCGGCAGTACACCAGTACGGGCAACGGCGTCCGCTGGCCGTGCTCGCCGATTCCGTGGTTGTGCAGCAGGCGCAAGGCAGTGGACGGGTTCGCGGGACCCGCGATCAGCGGTAGCGCCCGCCGCGGCGGGATCACGCCGGGACCGACCGGCACCGGGCAGGTGCCGGCCGGCTCAACGGTGCGTGACCACCTCGGGCAGTACAGACGGCCACTGGGGTGGTGGGTCCGCTGCCCGGGAGTGCGGGTGGCGATGCTGGCGGCCGCGACCAGGTCGCGGTGCCCGGAGAACTGGCAGTGACGCGCGGCAGATGAGGGTGCATAGCTGGGTGGCCTTCACCAGCGCGGACGCCATGCCGCTGGTGACGTAGCGCGGGTCATGGTGGAAGTGGCAGCCGGAATGGCACCATCGACGGTCACGACTGGACACGTGCTGGAAACATGTGGTCATGCATGGTGGAGTGCGTGCTGTGCCCGTTGCGGCGGCCGGGCGGACGTGGCGGTGGTGGGCCATGTTGCGGCTCGCTCTGGTCCTGTTGTGGCTGCTTGCGGCAGCCGTCAGCTGGTGGACGGCACCCCGGAAGCAAAGCTACGAGCAGGCTAGGGCGGACGTGGCCGCTGGCCACGTGACGGCGTACCAGTGGGGCGACAGCTGGGCTACCGACGGCAGTCCGCGGCCGTGGTTCGGTGCCTCCGATCTGCGGGCGTCCAGCACCCTCGGTCCGCTGTTCGCGTGGCGAACTCCCGATGGTCGGGTGTACTGGACCGACACCGAAAATTTCGACCAGGTCACCACCACGGGCGCCGTCGACCCGGCGAGCTACTCCGGGCCCGGTGCCGTCGGCATCGCGCAGGATCTACGGGCTGGCGGCCTGGTGCACCGCGCTGGCGAGGTCCAACCCTCGGGGGTCGCCGTCGCCGGGATCGGCCTGGTCCTCGCTGCCGTCTTCCTCGGCGTGGCTGTTGCCGGTCCGGCTCCGGTCCTCGGCACTCGATGGTTCTGGTTCTGGCTGGTCTCCACCGCACCGTACGGCCTCGGGCTGCTTTTCTGGTTGTTCCGGGATCGCCCCTGGTCGCGTCCAGCAGTGCCGGCCGCCATGCCCGGCGATCGGGAGCGGCGGGATCGTGGGCTACTCGGTCTATGTCTCGGCTTCCTCGCGACGATCCTGATCAGCCTTCTGCTGCTGACGCTCCACGAAGCCCTCGGTGATCGGTGGGTACCGCTGCCCCACGGCTAGAACAACCAGAGGGACTGGCACGATCGAACACCCGGGACCCGACCGTACGTCAGAGAGTGGTTGCGGTTTCGGCCCGGGCCTCGTGCCCTATCCCGTCAACGACCTTGCGCCCCCGTTAACCAACGGCTCGGAACCCGCCGCGCCACAAGCCGACGAGCCCGAGGCCACCTCGACCCCCGCTAACCTCGCTGAGCCCCTATCCTCGCGAGGAGTCCATGAGCGATGAATCCGATTCGGGGGTCTGGGAGCCGCATGGCTGACGACGGTGTGCAGTACGAGTTCAAGTCCGTGCAGGCAATCCGCGGCATTGAGGCCAGGTCGATCGCGAAGTGGCAAGAGGCTGGTTGGGAGTTCGTCGACCAGAACCATGGGACGTTGCGGACAACGCTGAACTTCCGCCGCCCGAAGCCGAAGGTCCCGTGGGTACTCATTGCCATGGCGGCCGGTGTCGTCCTGCTCCTGGCCATCGTCGGCGGAGTCGCCAGCGCGCTCCAAGGCGGAGACGACAAGGACCCCACGCCGACCAAGTCGCCGAGCGAGACGACCGTCGTGGCCAGCGGAAAGCCCTCGGAGACGCCAAAGCCCGAAGAATCGGCTTCAGATGAGTCCGACGCGGACCAGGTCCTGACGGTCAAGAACAGCAAGGATCTCGCGGCGCTCATGGCGGTGCCCGACTACTGCGACGAGACGATCGGAACGTTCGCGGCCAAGTACGAGGGCAGGAACATCGAGTTCGACGGTTCCATCGCATCGATGCTGAATCACGGCGAATACAACACTCGCTACGACATCCTCGTCTCTCCCGGAAATAAGGGCCCGAAATCTGTGGTTGGGCCCGCATTCAAGTTCGAAGACGTCAACGTCCCTGACCTGCATCTCACTGGCGCGAACATCCCGGATTCCGTAGGTACCGGCGACCTTCTCCACGTCGTTGCTCGGGTTGGCGAGTACAACCCGAACCAGTGCCTGTTCTTCCTTGAGCCGGTCTCTACGAAAATTCGCTAGGTGACAATCGGATCATCATCGACCGGCGTGCACGGCCGGGGCCTACTCCACCGACCGGGGGTTCACCTGGGGTGGCAGGGAGTGGCCCACGTTCACCCACGTCGCCCCGACCCCTGTTCGCCCAGCACACGACCACCTCCGGAGCACACGAACGCGGTTTGTGACCGGCGGTCGCCGCGGTGACCCGCCTTGGCGCCGGTTTACCCAGGTTGGCATCCGCTGGAGAGCACACCGCGCACATCATCGATGACCAACGACGTTCTGTCCGCATACCTACTGTAGGTGCCGCCACCGGAGAACCACGGAGCGCTCACCCCGGGGTCGCTCAGACCCGCCGCGATTCCGCTCATGACGCCCCCCAAGCGTCCGCCATGCCGATGAGTGAATGCCCCGAAGGCCCATGGGGTGTGATGATCGGGAGCGATGAACAGCAGTGACGATTCTGCGTCGATGACTGTGGCACTGCGTCGGGTGGTGGTGCCGTCGCAGACTGTCGTGCTGGCCTGCGGCGGGTTTCTCGATCAGTGGGCCGACCTTGGGAAGCCGTTGTCGGCTCGTGCGATGCGGGCGGCGGATGCGGGCGGCGCCCACCTGCAGGACTGGCCCGCCGAGGCGGTCGCAGTGCCCGCTGGACCCGGAGCGTTGACGGTGACGGCGCGGACCCGGCCTGGTACATACGAGGCAATCGACACCATAGCCACGATTGAAATCGACCTGAACCTGCCGTGGTCGGCGGTGTCAGCTGGAGAGGAACCGGTGGTCCTGGGTGATCTGCCCGTGGACCCGTCCGGGATGGTCATCGGCGACGCGGTTGCGCTCGACTCATGGGTCGGCTTCCTGCCGACGGCGCGCAGTATTGACGGGTTAGCCGACCTGCGAATCTGGGGCAAAGGCGATGAGGAGGCCTGGGCGCACTTCGGCGCGCAACCGATTCCGGCCTTCCACACCAACCGCCTGCACGGCTGGTTGGATCTACCCGTCGAAGTCGCACACGAGCGAGCGGCGACGATCAACCGGTGGGCGGCCGCGCGGGGGCACTTCGCGCACATGGCATCCGTCGACCTACACAGCCATCACCATCTCGGAAGGCGAGTAGGCTGGCAGGATCCCCTCGGCGCCGGAGTAATCGAGGTAGCCAGCTGCCCGATCCTTTGTGTCGGCTGGGCACCGAGCGAACTTCAGCGATTCAAAGCAGGCAGGCCGTCTGGACAGGTATACCCGCTGACTCTGGAGCACGTCGCCGGCAAGGCCGTACTGCGGTGGAGCATCCCACCCGCCGCGACCGAGGTCTGACGAGTTCGGCAATCAGGCGGGCGCTGTACCTGCACGCTCATGCCGCCGACGGCGCGTGGCATGACAACCCGAGTGCGCGCGTCGACGGGATCATGTTGACTCTGGCGGTGGACCGTCAACAGCTCAGCAGCATCGCGCACTCGCACCATCCGATCGCGGCCCCGATCTTCGGGGTCAACCTCAACCGGCTCCTGCGCCGAGCGGGCCGCCAACCGGCGGCGCGGGTCCTCGATCTCGGGTGCGGAGAGGGATCCTGGGCACTGCAGGCCCTCGCTCACTACCCCGACGGGCATGCGGACGGCGTGGACGTCAGTCCGTACGCCCTCGAACGTGCCGCCAGCGCCGCGGCCGAACGCGGCCTCGCCGACCGGCTCACGCTGCACGAGCGCGACGCTCGGACGTACGTGCCTGACGGCGATTACGACTTGGTGCTGTGCGTCGGGTCCACGCACGCGTTCGACGGATTCGGCGAGACGCTGAAGCTGGCCGGTCGGCACGTAAATCCCGACGGCATCCTCATCGTCGGTGAGGGATTCTGGCAAGTCCCGCCGACCCCAGCGGCACTCGCAGCGCTCAACGCGAAGCCGGAGGAGTTCACCGACCTCGCCGGCCTGGTCGACGGTGCCGAGCAGGCCGGCTGGACGCCGGTGTACGCCCATGTCAGCGACGCCGCCGAGTGGGACGACTACGAATGGTCCTGGACCGGCTCGCTCACCGAGTGGGCGCTGGACAATCCGGGCCATCCGGACGCTGCCGAGGCACTCACCGTTGCCCGGGAGCACCGCGATCAATGGTTGCGCGGATACCGCAACATTCTGGGCTTCGTGACGCTGGTCCTACGCCGCATCTGATCGTGGTGCCGTTTCACTCTCATGCCGCAATCCACGCGCTACCAGGACGTTCTGCGTACCCGGCCTGCCGGCCGTGACCGTTTCAGTGTCCCACCGGAGGCTGCCCGATCGATGCGGATCACGGAGCCGGATGAGGCTCAAGAACTATTCCACTGCCTGTGCCCGAATCTGGGCACGTTGAGTCGTACGAGTTGGCAGGTTGATTCGTACGCCGACACCATCCCTTCCTGCGGTCGGTACGGCTGAGCTGTCCGTCGCGTGGCTTCACTGCCAGATCCGCGTCAGGTCGAGGGGTGTCCGCCAGAGCTGACAAGCGCCGGTTTGAGGGTGCGGAACATTTCCCGCAGCGCCGCATGAGGCACTGCGGGGTTCCGCCCGCCGCCGGGCCTCGAGATGGGGACTGATGCGAGCCGGGCGCCTTGGGTGCCGCGTCGTCTTGGTGCGCTGACACCTCACCGATACCCGCCACACCCGACAGGGAGGACGTGCTCCTCCCGAGGATCTGTCGCGGCTCGCTGATGCCCCTGCCTCTCGCGCCCGGCGGCGGCCCCTGACCGTCGTTTCGATGCTCCACTCCCTGGGATGGGGTGGGGCCGGCGTACGACGCCGGCCGGGCATGAGTCCGCACGCCGGGTCCTGAGCGAACGCTACGCGCGCGGCGAACTGGACACCGAGGAGTACCACCGGCGCCTGGATGCGCTGCGCTGATCGCCCGAGGGCCACCCTCGACGTGAGGGCGGCCCTCCGGCTGAGCCTTGCTCAGGCGGAAGGCGGCGGCCGGGTGATGGTGCGGTCCCCGGCGGTGTCAGATCGGTAGAGCCGTTCGGAGACGTGCGGCGGTGCGCCGCGTCGATCCCCTCCCCCGTGTCGACAACGGCCAGCCGCACACCGCCGCGGTCCTGGGCGGTGACGCTGACCCGCCCACCCGGGGAGTGTGCCGCAGTGCCTGGTCCAGCAGGTTGACCAGCACTTGGCCAATCCGCTCGCTGCCGACGTCCACCTCGCGGGTGAGCCGCCCTGAGTACTTCTCCCGCCAGTCCGGTTGAACGTCGATTTGTCCGGCGGCGGGCGCACGGAACAGCCGTGGTACCGCCGCCCGCCGTACCGGTCGCCCACCGCCGTCCGGCGAGGTGCTCACCAACCTCGATGAGCTGGTCGGCAACGCCTGTCGGGCAGATCAGTCAGGGCAGCCGGTCGGCGACCCGCCCAGCCCGCTCCCCCTGCCGGTCGCGCAGCTGCTCGGCTCCCTCGTCGCCGACCTCGACAAGCGCGACCGCGGTGACCGGTGGCTGTTCCCGGGGCGGCTGCCCGGTCAGCCCGTCGCCTACGCCACCGTGCACCGATGGCTGCGCGGGCTCGGAATCCCGCTCATCGAGGCCCGCGTCTCGGCGCTACGCCAGCTCGTGCTGCAAGCACCTTCCCCGGTCATCGCAGACGACCTCGGCTTCCACCAGACCACCACGGCCCGCCGGCACACCAACGCCGGCGGCACCTGGAACCGCTACCCTGACGCCCGCGACACCGAGTAGCAGAAGACCCTGTCGGGGTACTCGCACCGGACGAATACCCGACCCTGTCAGTCCTGGTCGCTCCGCGAACCGGGCACGGACGCCGTCCGGTTGCTCGCGCGCGTTGAATATGTCCCATGATCGTATGGCTCAACGGCACCCACGGCGCGGGCAAAACGACAACCAGTGCGCTCGTGCAGCAACTGATCCCGAACTCACGGGTGTTCGACGCCGAGAAGATCGGCGAGACACTCATGGACATCACGCCGGGGCTGCCCGCGACGGACAACTTCCAGCACTGGCCGCCGTGGCGGCAGCTCGTCGTCGAGACCGCCCGCCGCGTGCTCGACTACACCGGCGGCACGCTGGTGATGCCCATGACTGTCCTGGTCGAGCAGTACTGGCGCGAGATCAGCACAGGCCTCGCCCAACATGCCATCCCGGTGAGGCACTTCGTCCTCCACGCCGACCAGGACACCCTCCGCGGGCGGATCGAGGGGGCACACCCCGTCGCCTCCCCGTTCCGCCTCACGTACCTGGAGCCCTACGCCGAGGCGGCCCGCACGTGGCTACATGTCGAGGCCGAGGTCGTCGACACCACACACCTCACGCCGGCCCAGGCCGCCCTGCAGATCGCCCTCCGAGCTGCGCGCTCCCCCGCGTCCGGGCAGCGGAACCAGGGCGGCAATCCAGCGGAATCTTGCCCGTGAAGGTGCGACCGGGCCTGTCCGCGGCCGCCACCGGTGGGAGAACCTGGACCGGCCCCCGTCCGGCAACCCACGAAGGGTGGGCGCTCGAAGATGTCGCCGAGTATCGGCCTGCAAGGACTCGGTGCGCCGGAAGTGCGCGAAGAGCACGCCGAGCCAGCCGTAGCGGGAGACCTGTCGTTCGGCCAGCTCTCCATCTGGAGCAACATCGCGGGCCTGCCACGCGCCCGGTGGGCGGAGCCCAACATGTCGGCGGTCTGGCCGATGCCACCCGCAGTCACACCGGAGGCGGCCGTCGTCGCGCTACGGCGCGTGGCCGAGCGCCACGAATCCCTCCGGACCACGTACGTCCTGGACGACCCGCGGCGACCGCGACAGATCTGCCGGCCCTCCGTCGACGCCCTGGACGTGCGAGTCCTCGCCGGCGAGTCGGTGGACCCGGTCGCCTACTGCGCGGACCTGGGACGAGAGCCCTTCGACCTGAGGTCGGCGCCCGCGTGGCGAGCCCGCCTCCTGTGCGACGGCGGGCTCGTGACGCACATCGTGATCGCCCACCACCACATCCTCGCGGATGCCTGGGCCCAGGCGATCCTCCGCGAGGACCTCGGACTCGCGCTGGCCGATCCGGCCCGGTTCGACCGGCTTCCTCGCGCGAAGGGCCCGATCGCCCTGGCCGAGGAACAGCGGTCGGCGGCGGCACGAGCCAGGTGGGAGGCCACGGAACGGTACTGGACGAGGGCCGTGAGGCCTGCCGGCTCCGGCGACCCGCCGGCCGTCGCGGCGCCCGGCGATCCCGGACGAACGGAAGCCCTGCAAGCCAATCTGCGCACCGTACGCCTCAGGGCTTCCGCCGTCGCTGTGGCCGAGCGCAGCGGCGTGTCGGTCGGCAGCGTGCTACTGGCCGCGTACTCGATGGCCGTGGCGCAGGCACACCGCCTCAGCTCCGTACCGCTGCGCCTGGTGGCCTCCAACCGGTTTCGCGCGGCCTGGCGGGACTGCGTGACCTCGATGAACCAGTACGCCCCGCTGCGGGTGGACGTCCCGCACGACGCCGACCTCGCCTCGATGGCGGCACAGGTGCACCGTGGCAGCCTCAGCGCCTACCGGCACGGCATGTACCCACCACCGCTCGGTGCGCCGCCCGCCCGGCCGGGACAGCATGCCGGTACGGGCAATCCCGCCGCCTGGGGCTTCAACTACAGCAACACCCGCTCCCCCGAGGACCCCCTCTTCGCCGACGCCGACCCGCCGAACGTGCAGTGGGAGGTGCCGATGCACGCCTTCGGACCGCACGTCTACCTACGCGCCTTCGACGACGGAAGAAACACCTTCAACCTGCAGTTGCGAGCCCGGGGATACGACAGGGACCACCTTCCCGCCCTGCTGTGGCGCCTGCAGGAGCTGATCACCCTCGGCGCGGCACGATGAGTTCCGAATCGGTCGAGTTCGGCGGACCGGGCGATGGGCATGCCGTCGCCACCTGGGGGCAGCAGGCGTTCTGGGACGGCTTGCGTCGCTACAACGTCCACTCCTGGTACCGCAACGTCGCACCCGTCTGGCCGGTGCCGCCGGGCGTGTCCGTCAAGGACCTGCTCGACATGCTGGGGGCCACCGTCTCTCGCTACGGCGGGCTGCGCACGACGCTGGAGCCGGACGCCGACGGGCTGAGCCAGCGGGTACATCCGCGTGGCTGCTTCCCCGTGGAACTTGTCGAGGCGGGCGACGAACTGGAGGATGCGACCGTCGAAGTGGCGGCACGCCTGCGCGCACTGGACCTCGGCTCGCCGCAACGGCTGCCGTTCGCGGCCGCTGTCCTGACCCGGGGGGGACGCCCGGAGCGGCTCGTCTGCGCCCTGTCGAACCTGGCCGTCGACGCGTCCAGCGTCCGGATCCTGGCACGGCACCTGTTCGCGGACGGCCCGGCGGCCGCTCCGGCCCGCGCACCCTGGGAGCAGTCGGCACAGGAACGGCATCCCCGCTACCGCACGATGAGCGCCCGCGCGGTGGAGGCGTGGTGCGCCCAGTACAGCGACCGGAAACCCCCGCTGGCCGAACGCCTCCCACCGCAGCCGCAGGACACCGGAACATTCCCGGTCCCGGCCCCCGGCAGACAGGCCGTCCTGTCCTCAGCGGTCGCGGCCACCAGAGCCGAACAGTTGGCAGCCACGATCGGATCCCACCCGTCCACGGTGCTCCTCGCCGTCGTCGCGGCGGCAGCGGCCACGGTCACGTCGCGGCAGGACCTCCCGCTCCAGATCACCACGTCCAACCGGCACCTTCCGGGGACGGAGGAGTACGTGGGCGTGTTGTCGCAGTTCTCGCCCCTGACGATCGAGTTCGAGGGCGGCGAACCGTTCAGCGCATGGACCCGGCGGTTGCACCAACGGGCGCTGCGCGCGTACCGGAAGGCGCTCTGGGCTCCCGCGGAACTTGAGGCCGCGCTCGGGCTCCACGGTCGAACGGCAGAGGAGGTCCTCGGGGCGACCTTCACCTTCAACGACGTTCGTGGCAGTTGGCCGTCGATGCCGGCCGCCGCACCGGAGCCCGGACAGGAGTACGCCCTCCGTCGCCTGCAGTGGTGGCCGTACCAGGGGGGACGTTGTGCCTTGGCGGTCGCCGGAGATGCCGCGACGTTGCATTTCGCGGTGCGCGGTGACAGCCGGTACGTCACCGGGGGGACTGTGCTCGACCTCCTGCACACCGCCCACGCGCTTCTCCGCCTGGCGCATCGCGATCCGCAGGCCCCCCTGGCCGTGTTGATGTCCTCGACACCACCCCGCCGGGACGGCCTCCAGCTCGACGACCTCCGGACGAGCGCCCTCGGCTACTGATCCGGTCGGCTGGTCAGCGCCGACGGCGCACGGCAGTGGCGACGAGCCCGCACACCACGACAGCCGACAGAACGGCCGTGAGGAGGTTCGCGGCCTGCCAGCCGAGGTGGGCGAAGACGGCCGCCGCGGAGAGGGAGGCGGTGGCGCCGAGGAGCCCCACCGAGGCCTCGACCGTGCCCTGCACGCGGCCGCCCTGGCCCTGTGGGTACGACCGCACGACGTGGGTACTGCCGGCCACATAGAGCAGGTTCCAGCCGGCGCCGACGAGAGCCAGCGAAACGGTGAACTCCAGCAATCCGGTACCCAGCACACCGACGGCGCCTCCGGCCAGCAGCACGGCGGCGCCGGCGATGCCGGTGCGCTCCGGGCCCCACCGTGTGGTCATGCGGCCGCTGACCAGCGAAGGAGCGAACATGCCGACCATGTGCCACTGCAGCATCAGAGCCGCGTCGGCGAGCGAATGACCCGCGTGGTGACTGCTGATGGGCCCCATCGCCATGAGCATCGTCATCACCACCGAGGCCAGCCCCAGGAGGACGACGGCCATGCGGAAGTCGTACGTGCGGGACGCGATCCGTACCGGCACCGCCTCGCCGGCGGGCAGGCCGGCCCTGGCATCGCGGGTCCCGGGCGGAATCATCAGAACCAGGACCACCACACCGGCGGCGAGCAGGGAGACGAGAAGGTACGAGCCGGCGAATTCGTCGTCGAGGAGTCCACTGGCGTTCGTCGCCGCCCAGGGACCGACCAGGGCGGCGAACAGCCCGCCGGAGAGCACTGTGCTCACGGCCAGCGCCTTCTGGTCGGGTGCGACCCGATCGACGGCGAGGTACCGGAAGTATCCGCCTGTCGCCTTGTAGACGCCGACCACCGCGGTGCCGGCGCACAGCCATGCGAACGAATGCGTCACGGTGGCATAGGCGGAGAACAACCCACCCACGACGGCGGCGACCGCTCCGTACAGCAACACCTGACGGTGGCCCCAGCGCGTGCTCAGGACACCAGCTGGATAGGACAGACCGGTGGCGACCACCGTCATGATGGTCAGCGGCATGGTGGCCAGGGCGACCGTCGGCGCCAGGTGCAGACCGACGATTCCGGTCAGGGTGAGATCGACGGCCAGACCCACGTAGTACAGGAACTGGCAGGCGCTGAGAATCCACAGGACCCGGCTCGACCGCCGACGACGCGGCCGGCTCTCTGGCTTCGCGACCAACAGGTCATCTGCCAACAGGGCCGCCCTCTTCCTGCGATCCGGCGTCGATCCGGCCGGCCGCCAGACGGGCGGCGTTCTGGGCATCCTGGAACTGTTGCCGGCGCGCCGCCGCCCACGCGTTGCTGGCGAGCAGCCCAGCGGTCGAGCGCCGGAAATGGGGTGCTACGAAGCGAGCGAACAGGTCGAGGCTGCGCCGCACCCGGTCCGGCGCCGCCCAGTCCATGATCGAGAGAAGAAGCGTTCCGAAGCCGCCGCTCAGCTCCCACAGTCGTTCGATGCCGGCGATGCATTCCTGGACGTCTCCGGCGATGATCCCGCCGGCCTCGACGGTGGCTTCGAACGCCTTCCGAGCGCCGACGTCGGTGGTGCTCATCGGCATCCCCATCGTCGCCACCCAGAGCTCTCGCCGCTGCCGCAACCATCCCTCGAAGAGGTCCTCCAGGGCTTCGTGCCGGCTGTTCGCCACATGCACCGGCAGGAGCAGCCGCCAGCCCCGCCGGGAGGCCTCGTGACCGGCCGCGGTCGCCGCGGCCTCCAGGTGACCCCACTGCTCGGGCAGGCGTTCGATCATCAGGCCCTGCCCGGGGCGCACCATGCCCCAGGGCGGTGCGACGTACGACAACGCGTCCACGCCCGTCCGGCCGGCCAGCCGCATGCCGAACGGCGACATCGCGCTCGCCACGGCGGCCGGGACACCGGTCGGCTCGAACGGTACGAGCTGCAGGCGCGCGTCGTGAAGCTGGAACCAGTCGCTGCTCCGGGAGACCGTCTCCCCCCGCAACAGAGCCAGCACCACCTCGAGCGACTCCTCGGTGCGCCGCCGGGTGTCCTGCGGATCGACCCCCAGCATGTGCATGTCGGACGGTACTGATCCGGCGCCCACGCCGAGCAGGAACCGCCCACGGGTCAGGTTGTCGAGCTGCATCGCCCGCTCGGCCACCATGAACGGGTGGTGGTACGGGAGCGTCATGACGCCGGTCGCGAGTTTTATGCGGCGCGTTCGCTCCGCCGCGGCGGCGATGAACAACTCCGGCGCGGTGATGGTGCCCCAGCCCGCCGAGTGGTGTTCCCCCACCCAGAATTCGTCGAAATTGAGTTCATCGGCGAGTTGCGCGAGGCCGAGGTCGCGCTGCAGCAGCAGGTGCGGATCCTCCCCTGGCGGATGGAGCGGCGAGATGAAACAGCCGAAGCGGATTCTTTCGTGCATCGGTTCCCTTTCCGGCGCCGACTGGCAGGCCTTTTCAGAGGCTGTCGGCAATGACGACGCGCTGGATCTGGTTGGTTCCCTCGATGATTTGAAGCAGCTTGGCCTCGCGCATCCATCGCTCCACCGGATGGTCCCGGGTGCACCCGGCACCGCCGAGAATCTGCACCGCATCCGTGGTGACACGCATCGCCGTGTCGGTCGCGAAGAGCTTGCACTTCGCGACCTCGGCGGAGAGGTCCGCGCCGGCGTCCTTCATCCGGGCGACGGCGAGGAGCAAGGCCCGGGCCGCCGCGACCTGCGTGGCCATGTCGGCGAGCAGGAACGAGACCCCCTGGAACGACATGATGGTGGTGCCGAACTGCGAACGTTGCCGGGCGTAGGCGCAGGCATGGTCGAGGGCCGCCTGCGCCAGGCCGACAGCGCAGGCCGAAATGCCAAGCCGTCCGTGGTCGAAGGTGGAGGCAGCCACCAGCATGCCGCGGTTACGCCGGCCGAGGAGCCGGTCTCCGCGCACCCGCACCTGGTCGAAGGTCACCTGGGCGGTGGGCAGCGCCCGTACGCCCATCTTGCGCTCCGGCGTGGCCGGGTACACGCCGTCGGCCGAGGCGTCGACCAGCAGGCAGGAGATTCCCCCCGCGCCCGCCATGCCGGTCCGGCAGTAGACGCTGTAGACGTCGGCCACCCCACCATGGGTCACCCAGGACTTGGTGCCGGTGACGACGTAGTCGTCGCCGTCGCGCCGTGCGCTGGTCCGCAGCGCGGCCAGGTCCGAGCCGGCCTCCGCCTCCGACATGCAGGTCGCGGCCAGGACGTCCCCCGCGAGCATGCCGGGCAGGACCGCGTCGCGTACGGCAGGAGCGGCGAAGGCGGCGACCGCCTGGCAGCCGAGCACGTGCACGTGCACGGACTCCGCCACGGCCAGCCAGCGGTAGGCCAGACGCTCCAGCACCTGCACGTAGAACTCGTAGGACTGCCCCGCTCCGCCGTACTCCTCGGGGAAGACCGCGCCGAGGATGCCGAGCTTGCCCAGGGACCTGACCAGGTCGACCGGGTACTCGCCGGCCTCCTCCGCGGCGGCGGCCCTCGGCGCGAGCTCCTCGTCGGCGATCCTCGCCACCAGCTCGAACAGCTCCGCCTCGGCCTCGCTGCGAAAGCCACGTGTCAGTGTCATCGGCGGCTCACCGTCGCGATGCCGGCCCACTCCGCGGTCTCTGGCCATGTTCTGCGCACCTGGCTGACGCAGTGGTCCCAGTACGACCGGATGGACAGGTCGCTGTAGATGAAGTCGCGCTTGCCGTCGATGTCCTCGGCGCTGGAGCTGTGATATCCGGAGGGCACTCGCTCGGCGAGGAGTTGCAGCCGGCAGGCCCGCTCAAGGAGGTGCGCCGCGACGGTGGCGTGCCGGATCGACCTGCCGACGACGAGTCCGCCGTGGTTACGCAGCAGGAGGGCCGGATCGGCGCAGAGCGTCTTCGCCACGGCCTGGGCGGTCGGCGCGTCCAGGATGGTGTTGCTCGTCAGTTCGAACCGGCCGACGCGTCCCTCGAAGTAGGCGCCGTCGTGCGACACCGCACGGACATCGAGGTCGGTCGCCCCGAAGACCAGCGTGTACGGCGCATGGGTATGGACGACCGCGTTCACGTCCGGCCGCTCCGCGTACACCGCCTGATGCAGCGCGATCTCCGGAGGGGACAGTGCGGGGACGGCCGCGGCCAGGTCGATCGGCGCGACGATCACGTCGGCTGGCCCGCACTCGTCGAAGCCGGTGAGCGCTCCCTTGATCAGCATGACGTCCGAGCCGGGCAGCCGAGCTGAGACCTGTCCCTGGTTGAAGTCGTCGTGGCCCCCGAGAGACAGTGATCGCGCCGCGATCGCGACCTGCAGCCGCAAACGCTCGGCGGCCGGGGGCAGCGTGGCTGGGTCCCGCACTTCCATCACACTCCAGGGGTGAGATGCGCGTCCGGCTCGCAGAAGATGCGGTCGAACAACTCGCTGATGGTGACCAGTCCCGGCGGCGCCTGGTGCGCCCACTTCGCCGCCAGGAGGGCCCCGAACGCCGCGGCCCCCAGGTCGCGGACCTCGTGCTCGAGCACGAGCGCTTCGTACTCGAGGGTGAGATCCACCCGGTGCTGGCTCACGGGATGCCCCGCCCGGTAGGACGCCACGTCGTCCACGGGCACGTCCGTCGCCGCGGTCCAGTGACGGGCGAGGGCCTGCGCCGTCGCGGACGGACGATCGGCTTTGGCCGGCGTGTGCCGTTCCAGCACGCTCACCAGGGGCCGCTCAGGCAGCCGGTGGGAGATCCGGCCGGCGATCCGGAGCAGGTGGCTCTGCAGCCAGTGCCCCACCGAAAGGTTGACCGCACGGACGACGGCGACCTCCTCGGCCAGGCCGGTCAGCAACTCGGTCGCCTCGGCCGGCAGGTCCGAGGCGCAGACCACCAGCGCCGCGCCGTCCCGCCGGCACAGCGCCACCGTCCGGGGCAGCACCGCGCCCCGGCTGGCGTCGATCACCACGGTGACTCCGGCCGGCTCCGGCCACGACCCGCGGTGCACCGCGAACGGGACCGGCACGCCGCACCCTTCGCTCGCGGTCAGGATCCGTGATCCCAGCCTGCCGGTCGCCCCGACGATTCCCAGCCGGAGCGGACCCTCACGCATCTGCCATGCTCTCCGCAGCCACGTAGGCGGCGATCCCGCGCACCGTGCCGAGCTGGTCGCCCGCCTCCTCGAGGTCCAGGTACACGCCGAACTCCGTCTCGATGGAGTCGATGAGACGCAGGTACGCCAGCGAGGTCAGGCCGGCATCGGCCAACGAGACGTCACCGGCGAGAAGGTCCGGACCGGCCACCGTACCGTCGCTCGCGGCGACAACGATCGTGACGATACGGTCGAGCAGGTTGCTGCCATTCATATCGCTTCTCCTCCTACCTGGGCTGAAGGTCACCGGTACCTGGACCGGGTTGGGACGCGTGGCGCTCGCGGTGCTCCAGTGCCAGGGCACGGAGCACGCTCATGCGGGGTTTGCCGAGACTCGTCAGCGGCAGGCTGGGCAGCACCAGGAAGCGCTCCGGAACTTTGTACGGCGCGAGCCTGGTCCTGCAGTGGGCACGTAGCCCTTCGGCTCGGTCAGCCACCGGACCGGTCACCGCGGCGACCAGCATCGGGCCCGTCTCCGCCCGGTCCACGGTGAAGACCACCGCCGCCGCCACGCCCGGCGCCGACTCCAGCACGGAACGGACCTCGGCCGGGTCGATCTTCCGGCCGCCGATGTTGATTCCCTTGCCGCCACGGCCCAGGAGGAACAGGCGCCCGGCACGGAACTGGCCGACGTCGTCGGTGCGGTAGAGCCCGTCGTCGCCGACACGGCGTTCCAGACCGCCGGGCACATTGAGGTACCGGGTTCCCATCGAGCTGCTGCTCACCAGCAGTTCGCCCGGCCCGTCACCACCGCCGGCCGGGTCGGCGACGACGATCCGCACCCCGGGCAGCGGACGACCCAGGCCCTCGTCGGCGGCGGGTTCGGGGTCGAACGTGAGGGGACCGGTCTCCGCGATCCCGTAGTAGTTGCAGACGGCCAAGCCATACCGGGCGCGCACGGCCGCCCTGACCTCCGCCGACAGCGGCGCCGCCGAGGAGAGCGCCACCCGCAGGCCGGCCATCTCCGGGAGATCGGCGTCGCGCCGCAGCAACGATTCGTAGAGCGCCGGAAATCCCGTCAGCCGCGTCGGCCTCAGTTCCCGCAGGAAGCGGGCGACCTGCCCGGCGCTCGGCAGGCCGGCCGGCAGCCAGAGCGAGGCGCCGGCCAGCAGCGCCGGCAGCAGGGAGGTGTTGAAGGCCAGCCCGTTGAACAGGCCCGCGAAGCACAGGATGCGGTCGTCGGAGGCGGTTCCCGACGCGGCGTTCCAGGCCCGCGCGGCGCTGAGCACCGCGTTCCCGGAGAACTCGATGCAGTTCGGCAC
Organism: Micromonospora sp. LZ37; assembly: GCF_059359015.1. Taxonomy (NCBI): domain Bacteria; kingdom Bacillati; phylum Actinomycetota; class Actinomycetes; order Micromonosporales; family Micromonosporaceae; genus Micromonospora; species Micromonospora sp. LZ37. The sequence goes on from NZ_JCADBL010000002.1 coordinate 107,028, forward strand.
GCCGGTCGATCCGGAGGTGAACCGGCAGACCTCGGTGTCCGGGTGCAGGGGCGGCGGAGGCAGGTCGCTACCCGATGGAAGGGCGGTGATGCTCAGGGCTCCGGAATGATGGAGCAGCCGGGCGCCTTCGATGTCCCGCGGGCGGTCGTGCATCAGGAGGGTGCTGCCGCACGACGCAGCGATGGCGGCGACTTCGTGGGAGGTGAGCAGCGGGTCGAGCAGGAACGGCACCGCGCCGGCCCGGAGGCAGCCCAGGTACGCGGTCACGTACCACTTCGAGTTGCCGGCGCAGATCATCACCCTGGGTGGGCCGCTGCCGGGCCGCGCGGTGGCGTGGCTACGCCAGGCCCGGACGAGACCGGCGGCGAACTCGTCGGCTGCGGCGCCGAGCTCCGCGTACGTGAGAGCGCCGCGCGAATCCCCCACCGCGAGCCGACCCCGATGGCATGCGATCTGTTCGTCGATCACTTCACGCAGCACACCCATGGAGGCGTCCTTCCTGACCGGTCCCGCCCTATTCGCCGTGGGCATAGGCGAGTTCCGTGCGGTCGTACTTCGGGGACTCGGATCTGTCCCGGCCGAGCGCCAGCAGGTACAGCACCTCTTCCTCACCGGTGAGCCCGGCGAGCCGCCGCCAGTCCGGAACGCTGTGGCCACCCACCGCGGTGACCGCGGCGCCACTGCCGGCCGCGCCGAGGTACAGCAGGTGGGCGATCGCCGCCGCGCGGTACACCGCGTCCCGCATCTTCTGCCCGTCGTCGTCCGCCAGCATCTGCCGGCGATCGACGTGGCACAGCAGGAAGGCATGGGCAGCGCTGAGGTGCTGCTGCCCCATGCAGGCCCGGGTGACCGTGCTCCTCTCGGTGAGCTGGTCGGTGACGGCCAGCCGGACGCCGTACGGTGCCAAGATCTTCCGGCAGGACTCGGCGAACGGGCCCGGCGCGACAACGAGGGTCATCCCGGCCGGCCCGGCGTGCGGTGGCAGATCCGTCGGCAACGCGGTGCTCAGCACGCTGAACGTCCCGGACACGGATTCGGCGGAGGGGGGCTTCTCAGAGAAGTCCTTGCAGGAACGGCGGCGGCGTGCCAGCTCCCGCCAGGCGCCCGCCTGGATCGGCCGGAACGGCCCGGGCACCGCCGGCTCGATCAGCCGTCCGGCCGCCACCGGTGCGGGAGCGCCGGTACCGCGCACGAGCTCCCGGGGTATGCCGGTCCAGCAGTGCCGTTCCATCTCGCGCTGCTCGTCCACGGCATCGAGCGGGCGATGGAACGTCGACCACGGGCGTTCGGCACTCCGCGTCCGCGGGCCGCTGATCGAGATGACCGAATGCAACTCTCGGTACGGGAGCACCGGCGTCAGCACCTCACCGATCGCGTCACGAGGCGCACGCAGGCGCAGTTCGGCCTCGCCCTCCTCGAGCGCGGTGCCCAAGAGGTTCGTGGCGACGTGCCCGGCGTCGAGCTGGGCGTACAGATAGCCGCGTGGTCCGTACTTGCGCATGGAGAGCCAGGGCCGGGACAGCACGAGGACGTCCGCGGCGACCGGCGCACCCGCCACCTGGTCCCACGGGAGCAGGCGTGCCACCCGCGCCCCGCTGCCCGGAAGCAGAACGGCCGCACGGCGCAGGAGATCGAGGTGGAAGAGCCTCGGCTCCCCCACCGCCGGGCCACGCAGCAGCAGGGCCAGGTCGTACGGGAAGATGGCACCGGCGGAGGGAACGCAGCGCTTCAATCCCGCTTCGCGGAAGACGGCCGGTTCCACCACCCGGATCGCGTCGCGCACTTCTCGGGCGTACTGGGGTGCGGCCACCGGCGGCGACGCCGGCCGCAGGTCGGTCATCCACTGCCAGGCCCGCGACATCGACTGGTCATCGGCCCGGCGGAATCGGGCCGACCGCACGGTGAGAGCATCAACACGCATTCGATTGCCCATCTGTCGCGCTCCTCGACGGAAATTCACGACCCACGCCATATCGCGCTTCCCCGAAGACCACTCCCGCTCGGAAGATGCAAAGATCATATGCCAGTCGGTAAATGTCCACGAGGAATCTCGGCGGCAGATCACCGGAACCTGCAACTTCCGCTCCGGCACTTCTCGGAGCCCGGCGAAGTAGCGCGTGTCCGCGGCGGTAGCGATGCGGCAGGAATTCCTACAAGAATCGCCTTGCTTCCTTTTTCGTATTGACGACGACAGAATCGGGGGCTAGAACGTCAGTGATCGACTGCGATTGCCGGACGAGGCAACCGCGGCGATCACCGAAGCCCCTGTGACAGGAGGTCACCATCATGAAGAAGTACGTCGCGCGCGCCACGGCGGCCGGCTCCCGCGAGACCAGCGTCCTCACGGAGACCAGCGTGCTCAAGGAGACGAGCGTCCACCGTGAGACCAGCGTCCTGAACGAGACCAGCGTCCTGGCCGAGACCAGCGTCCTCAAGGAGACCAGCGTTCTCTGATCGGGGACGTCCCGAAAGGACCGGGTGTGCCGGTGTGGGCAGAGGCCGCACCGGCACACCCGCTGTGCCGGCACTCACGGTCGTTCCACCTCCACCAGGAGCAGACAAGGTGCAGCCCACGGAGCAGATCATCCGAGCCTGGCGTGATTCGGTCTACCGAGCCCAGCTGACCGAGGACGAACGCCGGGACCTTCCGCCCAGCCCGGTGGGGGTGCCCGAGGTGGACGAGCTGCCCGACGACTGAACGGGCGCGCCGCCTCAGGGGAGGAGAAAGGTGCTCGACGACCTTCGGGGTGACGTCCGATGGTGGCGCGGGATCGCCACCCGAGACCGGAGAGCCACCCGGCCTGTCCTCGATGCGGCCGAACTCGACCGGGGACGTCTCCGGTTACGGCTGTGGCGCGAGGGCAGGATCGTCCGGGGACTCACCGGGCTGCCCGAGGACACGATCGAGACCTTCGACGATCTGGTCGCCCTGGCCGGCGAATCGGCCCCGGCCCTCCGCCGGCGCCTGCCGGATCCCCCGGAGTGGCTGGCCACCATCGCCGAGGCTTGGCAACGGTTCGCCGCCCCGCCGGTAACGACCACGGCGTCCGTCGACGGCCCGCCCGACCATGCACTGCTCGCCTGGGTGGAGCCGCTGCTCACGTGGGCGAGGCAGCAGGCTCGGGACGTGGTGGAGAAACTGTTCGACGATCCGCGGCAGCTCACCGACGAGCACCCGGTCCTGGCCCCGGACCGGGATCGGGTCCTGTCCATGATCAAGCAGGTCCTCGTCCTGGAGTTCCACGTGGCCCGGTTGCGGGGACGAGCCTCCGGCACGACGTCGCGCGAACGCTTCGCCTCCTTCATCACGGAGCTGAGCGATCCGGTACGCGGCCTGGACCTGCTGGCGGACTATCCGGTCCTCGCCCGGGAACTGGTGTTCTGGGCTCGCTCCTGGATCGACGCCCGGGTCGAGCTAGCTCAGCGGCTGACGGCCGACGCCGCAAGGCTGCACGCGGCCTTCGGAGCGCCGGCCGGCGGGCTGGCTGCGGTACGGGACATCCGGTTCGGGGCGGGCGACGCGCACCGCGGCGGGCGCTCCGTGGCCCTCGTGACGTATGAAGACGGCTCCAAGGTCGTGTACAAACCGCGCAGCCTCGCGGTCGACCGGCACGTCAACAACTTGATCGACTGGTTGAACGAGCGCGGCCTGCGGCCCCCGCTACGCCCGGTGGAGGTGATCGACCGCGGCAAGTACGGGTGGTGCCGGCACGTCGACCCCGCTCCGTGCCGGGACCGGGCGCAGCTCGAGCGTTTCTACCGGCGACAGGGCGCCCACCTGGCGCTGATCCATCTCCTCCGGGGCTACGACATGCACGCCTGGAACGTCATCGCGGAGGGCGAGCATCCCGCGTACATCGACGTGGAAGCCCTGTTCCACGCCGAGCCGCATCCACCGGACGGCGTCCCGGTGGAACGGAGCGTCGCCGGCCAGGCGCTCGCCGAAGGTGTGCTCACCACCCAGGTCCTGCCCAGGGTCATCACCGAGGCGGCGCCGGGCGAGCGCCGCCCGCTGGGCACCGGAGCACTGGCGGGCGGCGTGAATCGCGGCGACCTGGCGATCCACCCGACGGTGTGCCTCGTCGACGCCGGCGGTGACCGGATGCGCATCACCCGCGGGCCGGAACCGGCCGAGCCCTCCCGCAACCGTCCTGAACTGCTGGGCGTGGCCGGGGAGCCGCCGGTCCTGGTCGACGCGGTGCTGGCCGGCTTCCGGAGCACCTATCGGCTTCTCCGGCGCCACCGCACCGCGCTGTCGCACCGGGACGGCCCCCTCGCCGCGTTCGAAGGCGCCGACGTACGGGTGGTCCTGCGCAACACCCGCTTCTACGTGGGTCTCCTGGATCGCTCGTGGCACCCCGATCTGCTCCGCGACGCCTTCGACCGGGACCTGTTCCTGCGGCGGCTGGGCACCGGCAACCGCCCGCACCGCGGCTCGGACGAGATCCTCGCCAGCGAGCTACGCCAGATCGACCGCCGCGACATACCGGCCTTCCACACGACCTGCGGCAGCAGGAACCTCTACGACGACGGCGGCCTCGTGGTGGCGGACTTCCGGGCCCGCAGTGGCCTGGCCGCGGTACTGTCGCGGCTCGCCGCCTTCTCCGAGCCGGATCTGCACCAGCAGACCTGGCTCCTCCGGGCCTCCCTCTGCACCCTCCTGTCCCCGCCCCGGCGAACCGTACCGGCCCTGACGTCGCACCGGCCGGATCCCGCTCGGGCGCTCGCGGCGGCGTGCCGGATCGGCGACCGGTTGATCGCCACCGCGCTGCGCGACCCGGCGGACGGCAGCATCGAGTGGCTGTCCCTCGACCGCGTCGAACCACGGCGCTGGGCCGTGACAGCGGCTTCGCTCGGTCTTCACTCCGGCGTCAGCGGGATCATCCTGTTCCTGGCCGAGCTGGGGGCCGTCAGCGGCGTGGCCCGCTACCGGGAGCTGGCTGAGGAGGCGGTGGAAGGGCTCGTCGGCCCGGGGCGGATACCGTCGGTCCACGAGCTGCGGTGCCTGTCCGTCGGCGCCTACCAGGATCTCGGCGGGCTGATGAACCTGCTGCTCCGGCTCGCGGAGCTGTGGGCCGCGCCAGCGTTGCTGGATCGGGCGCAGGAGCTCGCCGCCGCCGTCGCGGCGAACCTCGCCACCTGCCGGCGCCTCGACCTCCTCGACGGGATCGCCGGCGCGGCCCTGACGAGTGCCCGGCTGCACCGAGTCCGCCCAGGACCGGTCACCGCCGAGATCATGACAGCCGCGGCCGCTCAGCTGACCGCCGCCCTCGCCCGCCACGCCCCGGACGGTGAACAGTCGCCCATGGGGCGGCCGTGCGTGGCGGCCGGCCTGGCGTACGCCCTTGCCCAGGTGGCCGAGGTGACGGGCCGCGAAGAAGACCGGGAACCGTCGATCCAGGCACTGTCCGTGCTGTCCGGTGCGCGGCACGACGCGGCCGCGTGGCGCACCGACGCGGTGGGAGCGGGGGTGGCCGTCGCGGCGGTGGCGTCCCTCCGGGTCCTGGCGCCGGCGGCGGAGCTCCTTCAGGCGATCCTCCGCCGAGCGACCGCTCACGCTTCCGGCGGCGTCGCGGATGATTCGCTGGGTCAGGGCGGCCTGGGACGGGCGGAGCTGTTCTCCACGGCGGGGGCAGTCCTCGGTGAGGCGCGGTGGACGGAGGCCGCCGACCGATGGCTGTCGCGGGCGGCCGATCGCGTGACGTCCGGCCGCATCGTCACTGCCGTGCCCGGCGGGGTGTGGACGCCGGGTCTGCTCCTGGGCGCTTCGGGTATCGGGCACGGCCTGCTGCGAGCTGCGGCACCCGGGATCGTCCCGAGCGTCCTGGCACTGCCCTGAGGGCGCGGGGCGCGACCGGCAAGCCGCCGAACCCACATCTAAAACACCTTCTAGAATCCCGCGCTCACCGGGCCGGCAATGTCACCGGCCCTTGACGGTCGCCGATCGAAGACCCTAACATCGCCAACGTAAATCGCTTGCGAAATGAAAAAAACGGTCGAGTCGAATTGGCACTGGTTGTTCGACAGAGCCCCATTCCGAACAGCGGTGGCGCGGAACACATTACCTGAAAAGCGTCAGGGACCAAACGGGGAAACGATGATCGCCGACGTCAGACCACCTTTCGGGCAATTACTCAGAGCACTGAGGAACAAACAGAACCTAACCCAGGGAGAATTGTCGGAGACGTCGACGGTCAGCGCGCGGAGCATTCGAAATCTGGAGTCCGGACGCGCCTTGGTCCCGCGCAAACAGACCGTTCTGCTGCTGGCCGACGCCCTCCAACTGACCGGCAGTTCGCGTGCCGACTTCCTGGCCGCGGCGAACCCGCACGACCTCGGCCGGCTCGCCACCTTGAGCACCGCCCCTCCCGTCACCTCGCTCCCCCGGCACCCGGACCCGATCATCGGGCGTGAACGCACCGTACGGCTGGCCGGAAAGCTGCTGCGGTCCGGCGACGCACGGTGGATCTCCTTGAGCGGCCTCGTCGGTGTCGGCAAGACACGAGTGGCGCAGGCGGTGGCGCAGGACTTTCACGCCGGCACCCGAGGGCCGGTCGTCTGGGTGAGCGAGGAGGAGCCGCACCTCTCCACACAGGTCCGTGAACTCCTGAAGAACCAGGCGGTGGGCCAGCTGACCGAGCTGCTCGGCAATTCCCCCGCCCTGCTCGTCGTGGACAACCTCCAACAGCTGCGCATTCTTCCGGCGGCCATCGCCCGCACCCTGGATCTCTGCCCGAACCTGCGGTTGCTCACCTGTGACCGGGAACCGTCCCGGCATCGAACGAGTCATGAGCTACCGATCTCGCCGCTGGCCGCGCCGGAGCAGATCGAGGGCACGGAGGTCGACCGGCTGACGGAGTACCCGGCGGTGCGGCTTCTCCTGGCCCACCTGCACCGCCTGCGGCCGGACGACCCGGTGACCGACTCCACGGTCATCGCGGTGGCGCACATCGCCCACGCGCTCGACGGGCTTCCGCGCGCGCTGCTGGCGGCGGCTTCCTGGCTTCCCCTCTACGAATCACGACGGTTGATCGAGCTCGCGCGGCGCACGCCGCTCATGCTCACGGAGACGATCACCGATGACCTCGGCGACCGCCGCCACGACCTCGTCGCCGCGCTCACCGCCTCGATCGACGGCCTTGCCGATACCCACGGGGACATGCTCCACCGGCTCGCCCACCTGCCGGAGCCGTGGTCTCTCGGCATCGCGGCGCGCGAGGTCGGCGACACGATGCCCCGGACCACCGCGATCGTCAACGGCCTGCTCCAGCGCGGTCTGATCCGGCCGGTGGAGCGCGCCGACGGCGAATTCGGCCAGTTCCGGTTGCCGAACCTCGTCCGGCACGTGCTGGCGCGGCCCAGCAGCAGGCGATCGCCGATGGCGGCTTGACCCCGTCGCGGGCGGCTTGAACCCCGTCGCGTCATCCGGCGAGCTGGAAGATCACGATGCCGGCGACCACCGTGCAGGCCGCCGCGATCCGCCCGCCGGTCACGCGTTCCTTGAAGACGACGACTCCGAGAAGCAGGCTCACCACGACCCCGGTCTCGCGCAACGCGGCGACGGCGGCGAGCGGCGCGACCGACTGCGCCAGGATGACCACGCCGTAGCTGATCGTGGAGATGACGCCGGCGCCCAGCCCGGTACGCCACTGCTCGGCGACTGCGGCGCGCAGCCGCCGCCCGCCCAGCAGCAGCGCCCACCCGATCACCACCGGCCCCAGCCCGGCGAAGAGCCAGGCCGCGTACGCCAGCGGGTCGCCCGCCTGGCGTACCCCGATGCCGTCCAGGATCGTGTACGCCGCGATCGAGATGCCGGTCGTCAGAGCCGTCCAGGGCCCACGCGACCCGGCCCGTCCCGCGGGCACCGCCAGCGCGAGCAGGCCCACCGCGACGGATGCGAGCCCGAGCAGCTGCCGCCCGCTGAACCGCTCGCCGAGCACCGCGATCGCGACGAAGCCGCTGAACAACACGGCGCTCCCCCGGGCCAGCGGATACATCTGCGAAAAGTCGCCGACGCGGTAGGACGCGGCGAGCAGCGACAGGTAGACGACGTGGGCGACGATGGAGGCGCCGAGCCACGGCCACGACGCCGGCGCCGGCACGCCGACGAAGCCGAGACACAGCAGGCCGATGGCGGCCTGACCGGCGCCGATGAGCGCGAGCCCGGAGTAGGGATCGGAGTTCGCCTTCGCCAGCGCGTTCCAGGCCGCGTGCAGGGCACCGGCCACCAGGACGGCGGCGAACGGCAGCCACCCGGTCAGGCGGCGCGCTCCGACGCCGGGATCGCGCGTACGGCGGCGGCGAACAGGACCCAACCCACGATCAACGCGGCGGCGATCACGACGACGCCGGTGCGCAGGCCCAGCCACTCACCGGCCATGCCACCCACGAAAGCTCCCACCGGCAGGGCGCCGAGCGCCACCATGCGGAACGCGGCGGTGACCCGGCCGAGCGCCGAAGGGTCGGTGCGGGCCTGCCGCTGACTGACGTTGAAGACGTTGAAGACGGAAAGCCCGACGCCGTAGAGGGCGAAGGAGATCACGATCAGTGCCATGGACACCGGCCCGCGCCCCTGGGCGAGCGGGATCAGGACCGGACCGAAGGAGGCCACCCCCATCCCGATGATCAGGGTGCGGGCGATGCCCCACCGTTCGCCGAGCCGCCTGGCCACGAAGGACCCGGCCACCGCGCCGGCGCCACCGAGCGCGATGCAGAGACCGACCTGCCAGGTCTCGAAACCCAGCGTACGCACGGCGAAGATCACGAAGAGCGTGAGCAGTGCCTGCTCGCAGAAGTTGAACCAGCTGCCCTCGATCATCAGGGTCCGCAGCAGCCGGTCTCGCCAGAGCAGCCGGAAGCCGTGCGTGAAGCGGTACCGGAACGACTCCGCCGCCTCGCTGTGCGCGCCGCGCGGCTCCTCACGACGCCGGATCAGCGCCAGCGACACCGTGGCGAGCGCGTAGCTGGCCAGGTCGAGCGCGAGCGCCGCCGCCGGGGACATCACCTTCAGCAGCAGGCCGCCCAGCCCGGACCCGGACACCTGCGCGATCGAGTAGGACGCCTGCATCTTCGTGTTTCCCTCGACCAGATGCCGGCGCTCCAGCACCGACGGCAGGTAGGAGTGCCACGCCACGTCGAACACCGAGGTGAACGTGCCCATCGCGAAGACCACGACGCACCAGCTCCAGACCTGCAGGTGCCCGGCCTGCAGCAGCGCGATCGCAGCGGCGAGCACGCCGATCCGGGCCAGGTTCGTGGCGATCAGCAGACCGCGCCGCGGGAAGCTGTCCACCCAGTACCCCGCGAACGGCGTCAGGATGAGCACCGGCAGGAACTGCAGCGCCGAGATGACACCGAGCTCCGCGCTGCTGGCCGCCAGGTAGGTCACCGCGACCAGCGGAAAAACGAGCTGGGTGGCGAACGTGCCCACCAGCGAGACCGACTGTCCCAGCCAGAGCTTCAGGAAGTCCGGATGGCGCCAGAGTTCACCACCGCGCGGCGCACGCCGCGCGGTACGCACGGCCGGCTCATTGTCTTTCAAGGACGGCATCGCGTCTCCAGGGGACGAGCCGGAGTGATCCGGGGTCATTCATCACGGCCAGCAGCTTCGATGACCCTTTGGCGTATCCCGTGCAGGATCGCACTGGCGGTCGCGGCTGCTGCCGGTCCGGCCGGTATGCGCAGGATCATCCTAACGTGGCGATCTTCGATGGCTCGCAGGTACCAGCGGGGCCCCACGCTCGACGGCGCCGCCGCCCAGGTCATCAGGCCGTCGTCCGGCGGAGCCGCGACCACCGCGTCTGCCGGAAGCGGGGAGACCGAGATGAAGTTGAACGAGCAACTGCTGTCGTACTGGCCCTGGGTGAAACCGGCCTCGGTCAGCCGACGGCGCAGTCGGTCCGTGTCGTAGACGCCGTGCCGGTACGCCCGCATGGTCCGCCCGCCGACCCGGTCGAGGAGGGTCGCGAGGTCCAGCTCCGCACTGTCCTCCAGGAGCAGCCAGACCCACTGGTTCATGGAGGTGACGACGTGCTCCCGGCGGGCGTCGAACCGGTTGGACGACATGATTCGGACCATGGTGCGGCTGTCCCGCCCCGTAGCCGCCAACGCCGAGCAGTACGCCGCCAGCAGCACGGTCCCCACCGACGTCCGGCTCCGGGCGGCCAGCCGGCGTGCGGCGACGGCCGTAGCCGCGCAGGACAGCGTCGCCTCCACCAGCGGCGCGGCCAGATCGGCCGGCGCCGGAGCGGAGCGTTCGAGCTGCCCGTCCCAGTACCCGGCGGCCGCGTCGCTGCGCCGCCGGCCGGCCGGGCTGTGTTCGTAGCGGGCCAGCTCCACCGGTCCCGAGCCGCCGTCCGGCAACGGGTGCCGCAGCGCGCGGTACAGGTCGTCGCGGAGGCTCAGCAGGCCGAGGCCGTCGGTGACGATGTGGTGTGCGCTCAGCACCAGCCGGTCCGGGTCGCCCTGACCGGCCAGCACGGCATGCCACCCGGGTTCCTGGCCGAGATGGAACGCCCGCCGGCCATGCCGCCGGATCAGGGTGGCGGTGTCCCCACCCGTCCGGTCCACGTCGAGTGGAAGCGTGACCCCGTCGACGTCGTGAACCTCTTGCGTCGACTCGCCGGTCGGCGTCAGGCGGTACGTCGTCCGCAACGACTCGTGCCGCCGGAGCAACTCCCACAGGGCGTCCCGGACGGTAGCCGCAGACACCCCCGCCGGCAGCGGCCACACCTGGGTGAGGTTCGGCTCGTGCCACCGCGGCCGCGGCAGGCCTTCGATGTCGCGCCAGATGGCCAACTGGCCCAGCGTCAGCGGCTCGATCGTCACAGCGCTTCCTCGACCAGGGTGCGCAGCAGGTTCCGGTCGATCTCCGGGATGGGATCGTTGTCGAGGTTGCCGGAGACCGCGGCCAGGATCGCGTCGACGTGACCGCGGTCGATGCCGGACTTCCGCAGGCCCCCGCTCGCGCCCACGGCGGCCCGGAAGTCCTCCACCGCCTCGTGCACGTCCGCGCCCCCGAGGTGGGCAGCGACCTCGTCGAACCGGCCGCCGGCATACGGGTGCGCGTGGCGCAGCCAGGCCGGGTACAGCGCCGCGAGACCCCGCCCGTGCGAGATCGGCACGCCGAGTCCGCCCAACGCCTGCTGCAGCCGGTGCGGCAGGCAGGTGCTGGCGTTGGCGACCACGATGCCGCCCAGCAGGGCGGCGAACGCCAGGTCGTCGCGGACGGCCGGATCGTCGGGCGTCCGCACCACGCCCTCGCGCCGGTGCCCCAGCAGCTCCAGCGCGCGGCCGGCGCACCACCGGGTGAAGTTGTCGGAGCGGCGCGCCACGTATCCCTCCACCGCGTGGGCCAGGGCGTCGAAGGCCGTGTCCGCGGCCACCGCGCTCGGCACCGAGCGGGCCAGCAGCGGATCGACCAGCGCCAGACGCGGGAAGAGGTCGTCGCCGCGGATGCCCGACTTGAGGCCACGGAGCGGGTCGGTGAGTATGGCTCCGCGGGTCATCTCCGCACCGCTGCCGGCTGTGGTGGGTACGGCCACCACCGGCACCGGGTCGGGTATCGGGTCCAGCGTCCGACCGACCAGCGGGCCGACCGGACCCAGCCGGAGGCCGGCCGAGACCGCCTTCGCGGTGTCGATGGCGCTGCCGCCGCCGATGCCGACGATGACGTCGCAGCCGGCCCGGACCGCCGCCTCCACGGCCTGATCGGCTTCGACGGCCGTGGGCTCGGGAAGCACCCCGTCGAAGACGGTCACCCTGATCCCGGCATCGGCCAGGCTCTTCAGCGCGGCGTCGAGGATGCCGTGCCGGCGTACCGCCCCGCGTCCGCAGACGAGCAGTGCCGAGGTGCCGAAGGGCTGAGTTCGCCGCCCGAGTTCGGGAAGCCGGCCGCGGCCGAAGACCACCCTGGTCGGCAGGTCCAAGTTGATGATCATCTGATGTCCCCGTACGTCGCGGCGGTCCGGAGCTCGTCGAGCACCGGCGTGGTGCCGTGGGCGAGATAGTGCAGTGCGGAGCCGCCCCCGGTCGAGGTGGGGCCGTTCCACGGCAGCTCCCGAACCGTGTCGCCGCCCATCAGGAGGGTTTCCGCTCCGGACCGGCCGACGATGTCGAGGACCGCGTCGGAGCCGTCCCGGAAGCCGTCGAGATAACGGCTCGGTGTCCCGGCGACCACGCAGCGCGCGCCGCCGGCGGCGTACCCGGTGAGGGTGTCGCGCCACCGGGCCGGGATCTCGAAGTCGACGATCGCGTGCCCGGCCGGCACGCCGCGGTCGACCGGGACCGGCACGCCCGGTCCGTATCCCCGGTCACCGCGCGGCGCCACGACGACGCGTTCGGGAAGCACCAGCGTGGCCGTGTCGCTGCGCAGCACGCCGCGGGCCGCCTCCAGACACCGCTGCGGTTGCTCGCCCAGGTCGGAGTCGCCCACCTCGACACCGCGTGCCCGGAGGATCGTGTTGAGCACCACGCCGCCGGGCACCACCACGTCGTAGCGGCGGCTGAGCGCCACGAGACCCACCAGGGTCTTCTCCGGTTTGGTGCCACCCAGTACGGCGACGGACCGGCACCCGGCCGGGTCCGCCCAGGGCGTCAGGCGTGACATCTCACCGAGCACGCCGTCGGTCAACCACCCGGGCCGGTGCCGCAACACGCCGACGTTGGAGGCGTGCGACCGGTGGGCCTTGGAGAACCCGCCCACCGCGACCGCGTCGCCGAGCGCGGCGAACCGCAGGGCCAGCCGGGGATCGCAGCTCTCCTCCCCCGCGTGCCACCTGGTGTTGCCGAAGACCGTGGCGGTGCCCTCCGGCATCGCGCGTGCCGCGGCCGCGGCGCGCGGCGAGTCATTGTCCGGCAGGTAGGCGACCGGCCGGCCGAGCCGATCGCCCAGATAGGACGCGACGTGGTCGAGGTGTCCCGCGGTGCCGTCCCGGTGGCGTCCCTGATGGGACAGGATCGCGACCCGCGCGCCGGCGGACAGCAGCCGGTCCAGGTCGGCCAGTTCGACATCGACGCGTCCGGTGCTGGTCAGCGTCTCGTCGACGTTGAAGCCGGCGGAGTAGATCCACTGTTCACCCGGGCGTACCGGCCGGTCACCCAGCAACGGCACCCCGGGCGCCCGGGCGGATTCAGAGCGCATAGGCGGTGAGCCCTGCGGTCTCTGCCAGGCCCGCCATGACGTTCATGTTCTGGATGGCTGATCCGGCCGCGCCCTTGACCAGGTTGTCGGTCACCGCCACCACCTTGGTGATGTCGCGGACCGGGTCGTGATCCAGTCCGAGGTGGCAGTAGTTCGAGCCGATCACCGCGGCCAGGCTGGGATACAGCCCGTACTCCTTGTCGTTGAGCTCGCCCCGGCGCGGCGTCGTGACGACCTGGACGAAGTGTTCCTTCTCGTGCCCGGCGCCGTAGAACTCGACGTAGCGCTCCACCAGCTCGTCCCGGCTGAACGGTCTCCGGGTCCGCAGGTTGGCCTGCAGGTGAATGCCCCGGGCGAAGGTGCCGTGGGTGGTGTTGATGTCCACCTCGACCGGCGTACCGGCCAGCAGGCCGAAGTACTGCTCCAGCTCGGGCCCGTGCCGGTGCCCCTGCAGGCTGTACGCCAGCGGCGAGGTGGCCATCTCGGCGTGCAGGATCTCCCGCCGCGGCTTGCTGCCGGCCCCGCTCGTGCCGTTCAGGGCGTGTACGGCGATCGGCCGTCCCGGGTCGACGAGATCGGCCTGCAACAGCGGGGCGGCGGCCAGGATCGCCGTGATCGCGTAGCAGCCGGGGTTCGCCACCAGGCGGGCGCCGCGGATCTTCTCACGGTTCAGCTCGGTCACCCCGTACACCGCCTCCGCCGCGAGGTCGGGAGCCGCGTGCCGGCGGCCGTACGTCCGCTCGTAGGCCGCCAGGTCACCGAAGCGGAAATCGGCGCTCACGTCGATCACCCGGGCCCCGTGGTCCAGGAAGTGCCGGGCCCCGTTCATCGCCTCGCCGGACGGGGTGCAGAAGAACACCAGGTCGATCTCGGCGGCCCGTTCCCGCACCTCCTCGAGGGACTGGAACTCCAGGCCCGATGCGGCGAGGTTCGGGTGGATCTCCGCGAACGCGTCCGCGGTGCGGGCACCGGGTATCACCGTCGCCACATCGGGATGGCCGAGCAGCAGGCGGCACAATTCGCCGCCGGTGTATCCGCTCGCGCCGAGAACGGCCACGGTCAGTCGCGAACCGGTCATCGCGGCTCTCCTGTCGTCGATCGAAGCAGCACCTTGCCCACCTGCCCGCCGTTGCCGTCGAGGGCCCGCATCGCCGCGTCCGCCTCGGCCAGCGTGAAGCGGTGGGTGACCAGCGGCGCCGGGTCGACCGTCCCGTCCGCCAGCCAACCGATCACGTCACCGAAGTCGCGGGGTGTGGACAGGGCGGAGAAGCGGACGGTCAGCTCCCGGGAGACGAACGGGTTGAGGTCGATCTCCTGCGGTCGCTCGAAATAGCTGACCACCACCACGGTCCCGCCCGGCCGGGTGAGGGCGCAGGCGTCCCGCAGGACGCCGGGATGGCCCGACGCCACGACGGTCACGTACGGCTCGTGGCCCAGCCGCTCGGTCAGCGCCGGCACGAGGTTCTCCCGGTCGGCGTCGACGTATCCGGCGGCGCCGAGGCGGCTCGCGATCCGCCCCTTCGCCTCGCCCCGGTCCACGCACACCACCGGCCCGAGGCCGAGCGCGCGGGCGGCGATCAGGCAGGACATGCCGATCGATCCGGAGCCCAGCACGGCGACGCCAGGGTGTGCCGGTGTGCCGGCGAGCCGCACCGCGTGCAACCCGATCGACAGCGGCTCCACCAGCGCGCCCTTCTCCGCCTCCAGCCCGGGAGGCAGCCGGAACGTCGAGTTCTGGCGCAGGATCACGTAGTCGGCGAAGGAGCCCTGCCAGCCCGCGTGCGACAGGTTGCTGCGGTCCGAGCACAGGTGCGGCTCGTCGCGGCGGCAGGCCGCGCACCCCTCGCACGGCGAGAAGGCCGCGGCGCAGACCAGGTCACCGGGCTGGAACGCGGTCACGCCGGGGCCGACGCGGACGACCGTGCCGGCCAGCTCGTGGCCGAGGATGATCGGCGCCTTCTTGTACGGGTGGGTGCCGCGGTAGGTGGCCAGGTCGGAGCCGCAGATGCCGGAGGCGGCGACTCGTACGAGCAGCTCGCCCGGGCCGGGGTCGGGAACCGGCACCTCGAGGTGTTCGATGCGACGAACGTCGGTCAGCACGGCCGCGGACATCCGCTCGCCGGGGCGTACGGCGGTCATCAGCACACCCGATTGGCGGCGTCGCCACCGTCGAGCGCGATACGCAGGTTGTCGACCACCAGACGGCCGATCGCCCGCTGCGCGTCCAGCGACATCCCGCCCAGGTGCGGGGTGACCACCACGTTCTCCAGCGTGGCGAGTTTCGTCGCGCCGCCCTCGGCCTTGAACACGTCCAGCGCGGCGCCGGCGATGGTGCCGTCGGCCAGCGCGGCGACCAGGGCGTCCTCGTCGACCACGCCACCGCGGGACACGTTGACCAGCACCGCGGTACGCCTCATCCGGGCCAGTTCCGGTGCGCCGATCAGACCCCGGCTCCGGTCGTTCAGTGGCAGGGCCAGGCACACCACGTCCGCTTCCGCCAGCAACTCGGGCAGCGGCATCAGGGTGATGCCCCGCTCCGCTTCCCGCTGCCGGCGTTCGACGTCCATCCGCGCCACGGTGGCGATCGTGCGCATCGAGAAGCCCCGGGCCAGCTTCGCCACCCGGGAGCCGATGGCGCCGAGACCGACGAGTCCCAGGGTGCGGCCGTGCAACTCCCAACCGCCCAGCTCCGACTTGCGCCACTGCCCGTCCCGCAGGTAGCGGTCGGCCCGGGGGATGTGCCGGGCGAGGGCCAGCAGCAGGCCGAAGACGAGCTCCGCGACCGCGTTCGCCGAGCCGCCCGGCACGTTGAACACCTGGATGCCGGCCGCCTGTGCCGCGTCCAGGTCGATGTTGTCGGTGCCGGATCCGGCGCGGGCGATGACCTTCAGGCGGCGGGCCCCGGCGAGCACCGGGCCGGTCAGGTTGACTCCACTTCGCAGGATCACCGCGTCGGCGTCCCGGACCGCGGCCGGCACGTCGGCCCGGGGCAGGCCGATCCGCACGTCCACGTCGTACCGTTCGCGGAGCGCCGCCAGAGCCTCGTCGTCGATCGGGTCGAGCAACACCACGCGGAGGGTGGCACCCGTCTCGGGGATCGCGCGCAACGTCCTCTCCTCTGCTCTGCCGGTGCCATGACCGGCCCTCGCATTGTTGAGACCGCCGGCCGCCGAGTCCAGTTCACCGGACACCCCTTAGAGAACCTTCTAGTAGCGGCACCGGCTGCAGCCTTAGAAGCGCTTCTAAGAGCGCCGGCACGGCCACCGGAAAAGTGCCGCACCCGTGCCATGCTTCGTCCTGCCCGGCATGGCGACGAAAGGCGTCCGCCTATTTCCGCAACCCGGGAATGGATTGTCACCCGGACGACGCGACACGCACGCGAGAACCGAAGGGAACCCCATGCTGCAGGAACGCACCGTGCCACCGACCGCGTCCGTGCTCCTCAACCCCGGGCCGGTCAATGTGCACGCAGACGTACGTGAGGCGCTGACGTACCCCGACATCTGTCACCGCGAGGGCGAGGTCGCCGCGCTGATGCGACGGGTCCGGCGCAACGTCACCACGCTCTGCGGGGGCGGCGAAGAAGACGACACCGTTCTGCTGACCGGTTCCGGCACCGCCGCGTTGGAGGCGGCTGTCTCCTCCATCGTCCCGGCCGACGGAAAGATTCTCGTTCTCGACAACGGCAACTACGGCGAACGTCTTTATCGGATCACCGCGGTGCACGGTATCGCGCATACCCGGCTCGAATTCGGATGGAACGAACCGATCGATGTGGCCCGGGTGGATCGGGCGCTCGCCGACGACCCGGCGATCACTCACGTCGCCATGGTCCAGCACGAGACGAGCACCGGGATGCTGAATCCGGTGCGGGAGGTCGGCGCGGTCGTCGCACGGCACGGCAGGTCGCTGGCGGTCGACGCGATCAGCAGCCTGGGGTGCGAGGAGTTCGACCTGCACGCCGATCACGTCGACTGGTGCATCGGCACCGCGAACAAATGTCTCGAGGGACTACCCGGCATCAGTTTCGTGACCGCGCCCAAGGCCCGGCTGCACGCCCTGTCCACGGTCCCCCCGCGCAGCTACTACCTGGACCTGTACGGCCACTACATCTCCCAGGAGGAGCGCGACGCGCCACTGTTCACGCCCGCCGTCCAGGTGCTGTACGCGTTCGACCGGGCCGTGGACCGCGCCCTGGCCGAGACGGTCGCCGGCCGAGCCGCCCGCTACGCCGCCCTGGCCGAGCAGCTGCGCGAGGGGCTGCGGGCACGCGGCCTCGAGCTGTTGCTGCAGCCGGAGCACCTCAGCAACAGCGTGACGAACGTCTACCTGCCGCACGGCGTCGCGTACGCCGATCTGCACGACGGGCTCAAGGCGGAGGGCTTCACCGTGTACGGCGTGCAGGCCCAGCTCGGGGAGGTGTTCCGGGTCGCCAACATGGGCCAGCTGAACAGCGCGCACATCGACGCCTTCCTCGCCGCCCTGGAACGGGTTCTGACCAGGTTCAGCCACCCGGCGGATCGGGCGCCCGCCCGCGTCTGAGCACCGGCACAACGGAGAACCTGATGCCAGTGATCTCGGGACCACACGAACTGCTGGAGTCCGACATCTACCTGGACCTGAGGTCGATGACCGGACGAGACCTGCACCTGAAGTGCGAGGGCTTCAACTTCGCCGGATCTATCAAGATCCGGACTGCGGCCGGGCTCTTCGCCGCCGCCGAGCGCGACGGCCTGATCCGCCCGGACTCGATCCTCATCGAGTCCTCGTCCGGCAACCTCGGTGTGGCGATGAGCGTGCTCGCGGCCGCGCGGGGGATGCCCTTCGTCTGCGTGACGGACCCGCGCTGCAACCCCACCACGGTACGGCTGATGCGCTCGCTCGGCGCCCGCATCGTCCGCGTCGAGGACCTCGACGAGAACGGCGGCTATCTCGGCAGCCGGCTCGACTACGTACGGCGGCAATGCGCCGAGGACTCCCGCTATGTCTGGCTCAACCAGTACCAGAACGCGGCGAGCTGGCAGGCACACTACGACTGGACCGCGCCCGGGATCGCGAAGGCGATACCGGACCTGGACGTTCTCTTCGTCGGCGCGGGGACCGGTGGCACGGTGATGGGCTGCGCCCGGTACTTCCGGGACAACGGCGGCCGGACCCGTGTGGTGGCCGTGGACGCCGTGGGCTCGGTGGCGTTCGGCCACCCGGCGCAGGCCCGGCTCATCCCCGGCCTCGGCTCCAGCGTCCGGCCGCCCCTGCTCGACCCGGAGCTGGTCGATGACGTCGTCCACGTCTCCGAGCCGGACACCATCCGGGCCTGCCGGGCTCTGGCGTCCGCCGGGATGTTGCTCGGCGGCTCCAGCGGCACCGTGCTCTCCGGGGCCCTGAGCTGGCTGACCGAACACGACCCGAACCGGCGGCTGCGTGCCGCTGCCATCGCCCCGGACCTGGGTGACAGGTACGTCGAGACGATCTACGACGACGAATGGGTGACCGCGAACTTCGGTCCCCGTGTGCTGACCAAGCCGGACGCCCCGGTCATCACGACAGCAAGGAGTGACCTGTGACCGATCAGCTTTCCGCCCCGGCCTTCGCGGTCGTGCCGGGCCGCCTGGTGGAAGAGGTGGTGACCGGCGGGGAACAGGCCGTCATCGACGTCATCGAGAAGGCGTACCGGCTGCACGGCGCAGGGCGCACGGTGAATCCGCCGTCGTACTTCCTGCGCTTCCCGGAGCAGCCGGCGAACCGCATCATCGCGCTGCCGGCCGCGGTGGGCGGGGACATCGGGCTGGCCGGGCTGAAGTGGATCTCCAGCTTCCCGGGCAACATCACCGGTGGCCTGCCGCGGGCGTCGGCCGTGCTGATCCTCAACGACCTCGCCACCGGCTATCCGATCGCCTGCCTGGAGAGCTCGATCATCAGCGCGGCCCGTACCGCCGCGTCGGCCGCGCTGGCCACCCGCGTCCTGTCCGCCGGGCGGCCGGTGCCGCGCCGGCTCGGCATCTTCGGCGCCGGCCTGATCGCCCGGTACATCCACCATTACCTGACCGCAGCCGGGTTCTCGTTCGACGAGATCTCGGTGTACGACACCGACCGCGGCCACGCCGGACGCTTCGCCGAGCATCTGCGGGACGCCACGGCGGGCACGCCGGTCACGGTGCGGGAGAAACCCGAGGATCTGGTACGCGGAAGCGACCTGCTCGTCCTCGCGACGACGGCGGCCCACCCTCACCTGGAAGAGGTCAGCTGGTTCGAGCACCATCCGCTCGTCCTCCACGTCTCCCTGCGCGACCTGGGCGTCGACGTCATCACCAACAGCGTCAACGTGGTGGACGACGTCGAGCACTGCCTCAAGGCGGCCACCTCGGTGCATCTGGTGGAGCAGGCGACCGGCTCGCGCGAGCACCTCGCCGGCACCCTCTACGACGCGCTCACCGGCGCGTACCTGCCTCCGGCCGACCGTACGGTGATCTTCTCGCCGTTCGGCCTCGGCGTGCTCGACATCGCGCTCGGCTGGCACGTGTACCGGGAGCTGTCGGCGCGCGGCCTCCTGGAGCCCGTCCCCGGGTTCTTCCACGAGCTGGAGCGTTACGGCAGGCCGGGAGCGACGCGATGACGGCCCTGGGCCGTCTTGCCATCACGCCGCAGCAGGCCCGCCTGGCGGCCGACCGCGGGTTGCGCAGGCACACCCCGGTCCCGCCGGGCGCCGGCGTGCACCAGGCGCTGCGGCAGCACGCCACGACCGACCCGGATCGACCGGCGATCGTCG
Organism: Micromonospora sp. LZ37; assembly: GCF_059359015.1. Lineage (NCBI taxonomy): Bacteria > Bacillati > Actinomycetota > Actinomycetes > Micromonosporales > Micromonosporaceae > Micromonospora > Micromonospora sp. LZ37. The sequence continues at coordinate 126,935 of NZ_JCADBL010000002.1, forward strand.
ACGGGCGGGGCGTGCTGACGTATGCCGAGGCCCGCCGGCTGGTGGACGGGGCCGCCGCGGCTCTCGCCGCGCAGGGCTGCGGCGCCGGCGACGTGGTGGCGGTCTCCGGCCCGCGCAGCGGCGGCACGATCCTGCTCTTCCTGGCGCTGGAGGTGCTGGGCGCGGTCTACCTGCCGATCGATCCGGCCTGGCCGCGGGACCGGTGTGTGACCGTCCTGCGCCGCAGCGGGGCCCGCCGGGTGGTGGCGCACTCGGGCGCTCCGGCGGAGGCGGTGGCGAAGGCGGCGGCCGACGCCGGCGTGCCGGTCCAGGTGGTCGACACCGGCGACCTGCCGGCGCCGGCCGGGAGTTCCCGCCCGCCGCACGTGCCCGCCGGCGCCGAGCCCCGGTACATCATCTACACCTCGGGTACGACCGGCGTGCCCAAGGGCGCCGTCGTCGAGCAGCGCGGCATGATGAACCACCTGCACGCGAAGGCCGACGATCTCGACCTGGGCCCGGGCGACGTGATCGCCTTCACCGCGCCGCTGGCGTTCGACATCTCGATCTGGCAGATGCTGATCGCCCCGCTCACCGGCGGCACGGTCGTCGTCCTGGACGAGGGCCAGGCCACCTTCCCGCAGCGGCTCCTGCGGGCTCTGCGGGAGCACCGGGTCACGGTGGCCGAGCTCGTGCCCACCGTCATCGGTTTCCTGCTCGACCAGCTGTCCCGGGCGGGTGCTGCCACCGCCCCGCTACCGGCCCTGCGATGGCTGATCTCGACCGGGGAGGAGCTGCACCCGGCGCTGGCGGCCCGCGCGCTGCGGACGTTGCCGGCGGCGCGGCTGCTCAACGCGTACGGGCCCACCGAGTGCTCGGACGACGTGACGCACCACGTGGTCACCCTCGCGGACACCGAGGGCCGCCGGCTGCCGGTCGGTGGGCCGGTCGCGAACACGGCCCTGTACGTCCTCGTGCAGGACGGTGACGGGTGGCGCGCGGCCGGCGACGACGAGGCGGGCGAGCTGTTCGTGGGCGGCCTCGGCGTAGGGGCCGGCTATGTCGACGAACCGGCGGCGACCACCGCGGCGTTCTTCGCCGACGAGCTCGACCCGGCCTCGCCGACCGGCCGGCTCTACCGCACCGGCGACCTGGCCGCGATCCGCGAGGGCGTCGTGCACTACCTCGGGCGGCGCGACCGGCAGGTGAAGGTCTCCGGCGTCCGCATCGAACTGGACGAGGTGGAGGCGGTGATCGAACGGCACCCCGGGGTGGCCCGGTGCGCTGCCGTCACCGCCGAGGCGGACGGCCGCACCGAGCTGCTGGCGTACGTCGTCACCGCCGGCCCGGCGGTCGACGCCGACGAGCTCACCGCGTTCCTGCAGGAACACGTGCCGCCCGCGCTGATTCCGCGCCGCTGGCGCTGGCTCGCGAGCCTGCCCCTGACCCCCAACGGCAAGACCGACTACCAGGCCATCGCGCGCTGGTCGCACGACCGGAAGGAGAACCTCGACCATGCGGGCTGAGCCACCGGAACTCCCGGCGCACGCCACCCTCCTGCTACTGATGGCCGACGCGTCGCTCAGTCGCGAGACCGCCGAGCAATGCCGCAAGATCATCGCCGCGGGTGCCGTGGACTGGGGCCGCTTCGTGGACGCGGCGGGACGGCACAAGCTGCTGCCGCTGGTGAGCCGGCACATCCAGGACCACCGGCTGGACCGGGGGGACACCGGGGACGGATCGCAGGGCCTCCCGTACTTCTGGCTCTACCCCTACACCTATCTGGGCAACCGCAACCGCAACCTGGCGCTCGCGGACGAGTTCGCCAAGGTCTTCACCGGCCTGGAAGAGGCCGGCATCCGGTACGCGGTGCGCAAGGGCTTCGTGCTCGCCGAGCGCTACCACGACGTTGGCGCACGCCGGATCAACGACCTGGACATCCTCGTCGAGCGCGCGGACGCGCCCGTCGTGCACGAGCTGCTCACCGAGCTCGGCTACACGCAGGGCAAGATCTCGCGGACGTCGGAACGGATCGAACCGTTCGACCGGGAGACGCAACTGTTCTGGCGGATCAACCTGAGCAACCAGCTGCCGTACGTCAAGGCCGGCGGCCGCCCGGACGTCCCGGTCTTCAACGTGGACGTCTGTCACCACCTGTTCCAGCGCAACGTCGGCGTCGACGCGCCGACCGGCGAGATCCTGGCCCGGCGCGAACCCATGGTGCTCTGCGGGCGGCCGTCGTGGGCGCTGAGCCTCACCGACCAGGTTCTCGACCTCTGCTCGCATCTGCACAAGGAGGCGACCGGCCTGATGTTCGTGGCCGGGGGCATCGACCTGCAGATCAGCAAGTTCCTCGATCTCGCCCTCACCTGCCGGCTCCTCGACAGGGAGGACTGGGCGGACTTCCTGCGCCGTACCGACGGCTACGGCGCCGGACGGGTGGTCTTCTACTCGCTGCACTTCACCGAGCGGCTCTATCCCGGCGTCGTGCCCGCCGACGTCCTGGCGGCCCTCCGCCCCGACGACCTGACCTACCTCGACGTCGTGGGCGAACGGGACGGCAGGCCCACGGCCTGGACCGTGCCCTTCCCGGAGCGGCTCTTCGTCACGGAACGTGAGGCCGCCGACTCCACGGTGCCGCACCGGTAGGGCCACCATCTGAAAGGAGATCGCCACCCATGTGGGACCACCGATTCACCGACCTGATTCGCGCGCGGCTGAACCAGCTACCGCCGGGAGAGCCGCTGCTGCCGGACGCCGACCTGCGCGGCCTGGGCCTCGACTCGCTCGCGACGATCAAGCTGGTGACCGAGTTGGAGGACGCCTACGGCTTCGTCTTCCCCGACGACGCGCTCGAATACGCGACCTTCGCGACGCCCAGCTCGCTCTGGGGCGTGGTCGCGGCGCAGCGGACGCAGGAGGCGTCGCGATGACGGGCACGGTGGCCATCGTCGACACCTACGCGCCGACCCGGGGCCTCCCGGAACGCTTCGCCGAGCTGGGCTGGAGTTGCGTACGGGTGTGCAGCACCCCGGAGGTCCCGTCGCTCTACCGGCCCGGGTACTCGGAGACCGACCCGCTCTTCGTGGACACCGTCGTGCACCACGGCGACCTCGAGGAGACCGCTGTCGCGGTCGCCAAGCACTCCCCCGACCTGGTCATCGCCGGCGGCGAGATGGGGGTCGAGCTCGCCGACACGTTGAGCGAGACGCTCGGGCTGATCACCAACGGCACCGCGCTGAGCCCGGCCCGCCGCCACAAGTGGCGGCAGATCGAGACGGTACGCGCCGCGGGTCTGCGTACCGCCAGCCAGTTCACCAGTGACGATCCGGCGGCCGTCGCGGACTGGCACCGGCGTACCGGCGGTCGCGTCGTGGTGAAGCCGGTACGCTCCGCGGCCGGCGACGGAGTGCACTTCTGCGACACCCCCGAGGAGACGGCCGACGCGTGCCGGAGAGTGCTCGGTGCGCGGAACGTGTTCGCGGCGCGCAACGACGACGTGGTCGTGCAGGAGTATCTGTCGGGGACCGAGTACATCGTCGACACCGTGAGCCGCGACGGGCATCACCGGATCTGTGACATCTGGTCGTACGACAAGCTGTCGGCGAACGGGGTGCCGGACCTGATCGCGGGCAGCCGGTTGCTGCCCCGCCGGGGCGAGGTGCAGGACCTGCTGGTGCCGTACGCGAAGGAGGTCCTCGACGCCCTCGGTGTCCGGCACGGGCCGGCGCACCTCGAGATCAAGCTGACGCCGGACGGCCCGTGCCTGGTGGAGGTAGGGGTGCGGCTGGCGGGCCTCAGCCTGCCGTACCTGACGCCGGCCGCGATCGGTGAGTCGCAGATCGACTGGACCGTCCTGGCGTACACCGATCCGGCCGCCTTCCTGAGCCGTTACGAGGCGGACTACCGGCTGGAACGCCATCTGCAGTCGGTGTACTTCATCTCCCCCGTCGAGGGCACGCTCGCCGGCTACCCGCTGATGGCGGCCGTCGAGGCGCTGGAGAGCAGACACCGGGTGCAGATCAACACCGCTGAGGGCGGCCGGATCCGCCGCACCGTGGACGACACCGGCTGGCCCGTGGTGGTGCACCTCGTGCATCCCCTCGAGGAGGTCGTCCGCCGGGACACCAACACGCTGCGGCACCTGGACGGCCCCGGGTTCTACCGACTGGCGGAGACGGCATGACGGCGCGGCCCCATGTCGTGGTCCTGCACCGCTGGCAGGACCGGTACGCGAACTACGAGGACTACGTGGACCACGACCGCCACGCGGTCACCTACGTCACCACGGAGGTCGGCCGGGCCGGCGTGCCCGGCGCGGCCGCCGAGGTCGTGACCGTCCCCGCCACCGACGATCTGGCGACCGTGCGCGCCGCGGTGCAGGCGCTCGCCGCACGGCACGGGTCACCCCGCACCGTCGTGGCACTGAAAGAGGACGATCTGCCGGTCGCCGCTCGGCTGCGCCAGCAGTGGGGCTGCGGCGGCCTGACACCGCAGCAGGTGCGGCGGTTCACCGACAAGCTGGTGATGGCGCAGGCCGTACGACGTGCGGGCGTGCCGGCGCCGCCCGTCGCGCCGGCCGCCGACGCCGCGACGGTACGGGGGTTCGCCGCCCGGCACGGCTGGCCGGTGGTGGTCAAACCGCGGGTGGGCAGCGCCAGCGACGGCGTGGTGCTGGTGAACAGCCCGGCGGACGCCGACCGGCTCGCGTTCCAGGCCGGTCGCGCGCTGCTGGTCCAGCAGTTCCACCCCGGGGACATCTACCACGTCGACGGTGTGTTCGACGGAAGCGGGCTGACGGCGTGGCGGGCGTCCCGCTACCTCAACACCTGCCTGGAGTTCCGCAGCGGCACCACGCTGGGCTCGGTCGAGGAGGACGACCCGGTTCGGCTCGCGGCCATCGGCCCCTTCACCCAGCGGGTACTGGCGGCGCTCACCCCGGATCCCGTCGTCTTCCACCTGGAGGTCTTCGTCTCGGAGCCGACGCCCGGCGAGGTGTCCTGCGACTTCCTGGAGATTGGCGCGCGGGTCGGCGGGGCGGAGATTCCGTTCCTCTGGCGGGACGTGCACGGCTACGACCTGATGGGCGCGGCGTTCTCGATCGCGCTGGGCGAGCCGCCGGCCGTCCCCGCCACCGATCGGCCGGACCAGGTCGGCGGCTGGCTGCTGGTGCCGGCGCCGACCGAGCGGCCCTGCCGGATCACCGAGTCGACGCCGATGGTGGGAACACCGGGCGGCCCGTACGCGGAGGTGGTGCTGGCTCCGGGGCAGGTACTGCCGGCCGCGGACGCGTACTACGAGCACGTCGGCGGCAGGTTCCGGTTCCGGGGCGCGGACTCGGAGACCGTGCGGCGGTCGATCCTGCGGACCGCGGCGGCCTTCCGGGTTCGCGGGGAACTGCTGGACCAGGGAATGCCGGCACCGGCCGCGGCCTGACCCGGCCGGTGCCGACGGCGTGACGTCGCCGCCACCGGCCGACAGCGGCTCAGGGCTGCAGGCGCCGCGCGTTCCAGCCGGCGTCCGAGAGCTCGTAGGCCAGCCGGCGGTGCAGCCGGTCCGGGCTGCCGTGCCAGAACTCGATCCGGTGCGGTACCAGGCGGTACCCGCCCCAGGTCGCCGGGCGCGCCACCGGTGAGTCACCGGAGGCCAGCTCCTCGACGCGGGTACGGAGAGCCTGCGCGTCGTCGAGCGGGCGGCTCTGCTCGGAGGCGGCGGTGGTCGCCTGCGCAGCCCGCGGGCGAGCGCCGAAGAGCTGGTCGGACTCCTCGTCGCTGATCTGCTCCACCGGGCCGTCGACGTTGATCTGCTGCAACGTCTCGCGCCAGTAGAACGTCATCGCGGCCCACGGCCGCGCGGCGAAGTCCCGCCCCTTGCGGCTGCCCAGGTGGGTGCCGAACAGCAGCCCGCGGTCGCTCACGTCCTTGATGAGGATCATCCGGCTCGACGGGCGTCCGGCGGCGTCCGCCGACGACAGGCTGACCACCAGCGGCTCGCGGACCTGGCGCTCGACGGCGGAGTCCAGCCACGCGGTCAGTAGGGCCACCGGGTCGGCCGGCGGCCGGTCGAACTCGGGCAGCACCAGGCTGGCGTCACCGCTCAGAGTGGGGGCGTGTGCGTTCATTCCTCATCCTCTGCTCTTGACACCCGGCGGGGCGGATCCCGTCACGGGTAGGGGAACCAGCGCGGCAGAGCCAGCGCAGCCGACGCCTCCGCCGGCTCGCGGACCCAGCCGGCGTGGCCGGGCGTACGACCCAGCAGCCAGGCGAGCAACTCGTGCCGCTCGGCGGCCACGACGTGCCGCGCCTCGGCGTCACCCGGCACCACCTTCGGATCGTCGCCGCCGTCCACCAGCCAGCTCTCCCCGGTGTCGGCGCACCGCAGCAGCCAGGTGTCGGCCGGCGGGGTGGTGGCGCGCCGCGGCAGGCCCGACACGACACCCGGCAGCACCGCGGCCACGTAGTCCTGCGGCCAGTCGGCCGGGCCGTAGCCGAGCCCGAGGTCGGCGTGATGCACCTCGACCTCTGTCCACCGGGACAGCACGCCCGCCCCGAGCGGCCGTTCCCCACCCGAGGAGCGGGTGGACCGCAGCCAGACGTCGTCGTCCAGCGCGCTCCAGCGCCGATCGAGCGCCGTCACCGACTCGCTCAGGTCGTCGATCAATTCGGCGGCGGAGCGGCGGGCGGCCGCCGCGATCTCGCGGGCGCGACCATCCGCGCCACCGGGGTAGGGATCGACCAGCTCACCCCGCTCCGCGGCGTCGGTGACCCGGATCAGGCCCCGCGCGTGCGCGGCGAGGTGGCCCACGACGTGCCCCCGGGTCCACTCCGCCAGCCGTGACGGCTGGCGGATCTCCTCGTCGGTGAGTCCGTGGACGTCGGCCAGCAGCCGGTCCGTCGACTGGCGCAGCGCGGCCAGCTGTAGCGGCAGGACGGTCATGCCTTACCCTTCCGTGCGTCGATCAATCGGCGCGGCACCCGCTATGCGGAGATATTGTAGATTCTCCCGTCGTCCACATCGGCCGCCTCCCGGTCGCGAGCCCCGCGGGGTGAAGACGCGCCCCTCCCCTGCGCGGCAACCATTTCCGGTGCTCGCGGCCGCGCCGGCTCACCGCGACGAAGTTACCGGCGGCACCGTCCCGGCAGCAGTCGGCGGCGGCAACATTAGTCGGTCGTCCAACACAGCCAACTAGGTTCTCTTCTAATGGCCACCCGGCGGCTGCCATTCACCTTGCCGAATTGCAAGCGCACTCGGTAACTTTCCACCGTCCGCACCGGCGGACCTCCATTCCCCCCTCTTTTCGCGTTGGAGGAAACGTGCCCGGCAGCAGCGACGTATCATCGGCGGCCGCACTTGCCGCCCGCGCCACTACCCGGCTCCGTGAATCACTGGCCAGGCCGGAACTCACCTTCCTCATGGAAGCGCACGACGGGTTGTCGGCGCGCATCGCCGCCGGCGAGGGGTTCCAGGCCCTGTGGGCCTCAGGACTGTCCATCTCGACGGCCCTGGGCGTTCGGGACAGCAACGAAGCGTCCTGGTCCCAGATGCTGGAGGTGGTCGAATACATGACCGAGGCCACGGGCACTCCGATCATCGTCGACGGCGACTCAGGCCACGGGAACTTCAACTCGGCGCGCCGTTTCAGTCGTAAGGCCGAACGCATCGGGGCGGCCGGCGTGTGTTTCGAGGACAAACTCTTCCCCAAGATGAATTCGTTTGTCGGCAACGACCACGATCTCATTCCCACCGAGGACTTCTGCGCCAAGATCGCGGCTGCCAAGGACGCCCAGAACGACCCGGACTTCCTCGTGATCGCCCGCACCGAGGCGCTGATCGCGGGGCTCGGCCAGCAGGAGGCCATCGACCGTGCGGAGGCCTATCGCAAGGCCGGCGCGGATGCCATCTTCATCCATTCCCGCAAGAGCACGTTCGCGGAGATCGAGGAGTTCTCCCAGGAGTGGGCCGGCCGGGCGCCGCTGGTGATCGCGCCGACCACCTACGCCGCCACCACGACGGAGGAGTTCCGGCGCGCCGGCATCTCCGCGGTCATCTGGGCGAACCACAGCATGCGGGCGGCTTTCCACGCGATCCGCGACACCTGCCGGCAGATCCTGCACAGCGAGTCGGTGCACGGTCTCGATCGGCTGGCCACCCTGCCCGAGGTCTTCGGACTCCTGGACTACGACGAGCTGGACCGCTCCGAGCGCCAGTACTACGGCCAGCCGGCCAGCTGAGACCCGCACGCCGCCGAGAAGGAGATCGCATGCAACCAATCCGCTTGGCCATCATCGGTGGCGGCCCGAGCGCCACGTACGTCATGGAGCGGCTCGCCGCCACCGCGCCGGGGCGACCGGCCGGTCTTCCCCTGGAGATCGACGTCTTCGACCTGTCCGGTCGCTTCGGCGACGGGCAGGTGCACAGCGCCGAGCAGCCGAAGACGAGCTTCCTCAACCGCATCGTCGGGCAGGTCTCCTTCGCGGCCGACCCGACGGTCACCGACGCCGGGCCGCTGCTGGACCCGCAGCTGCGGCCGACCCTGTACGAGTGGTGCCGGCTCAAGTTCGCGGAGACCGGCGATCCGGTCTTCGACGTCACTCCGGAGAGCTGGCCGAAACGGTACGTCCACGGGCTGGCGCTGCGGGAGAGCTTCACCCGTTACGTCGAAATGCTCCGCGCCGAACCCGGTGTCACCGTGAACCTGCGGCACGCCGAGGTGACCGACGTCGAACCCCGGGACCGCGGCTACCTGCTGCATCTGTCGACGGGCGAGCACACCGGCGCCGACCACGTGCTGTTCCTGACCGGCCACTCCGCCAATGACCCGCGGCGGTTCGCCCGCACCCGCCCGCTCGCGGAGTTCGCCGACCGGCACCCGGCGGTGTTCGTGTCCGCCGCGTACCCGCTGGAGAAGTACCTCACCGAAGAGGTCGTCACGACCGCGACCACTGTGGGCTGCATCGGTATGGGCCTGACGGCCATCGACGTCATCCTGCACCTGACGGAGGGGCGCGGCGGACGCTTCACGGAAGCGGGCGGCGGCCGGCTCCGGTACGAGCCCTCCGGCCGCGAACCACGCTCGATCGCGGCCTTCAGCGAGGCCGGACTGCTGACCTTCGCACGGCCCTACAACGAGAAGGAACGAGACTCGGAACGGCTGGAACATCGCGGCGTCTTCCTCACCGAGGAAACCGTCGACACCCTCCGGGCCACCGTCGGGACGCCGTGCACCGTCCCCGGCGTCGGGCTGCGCAACCAGCTGGACTTCGAGGCGCACCTGCTGCCCGTGGTGCTCCTGGAGATGGGCCATCTCTACTACCGCACGCTGCTCGGCGCCGACTTCGCCGGACATGTGGAGCGGCGGGTCCGGCCGGCCTTCGAGCGTTTCGTCCAGGGCCGGGAGGAGTCGTACGACCGGGAGGGGGCGGAGCGGCTGCTGACCGAGGTGGACGCCGTGATCGACGGCGTGCAGGACCTCGTGGACGGCGTCTGCGGAGCGAAGCTGAGCTGGGCGGCCGCCGAGGGCACCGCGGCGGCCGATGGCTGGCAGCTGGAGCCCGCGGTGCACCGTTACCTCACTGTCGTCTTCGGCCCGGACGCCGCGGCGGAAGCGGTACGACGTCTGCGGGTGGCGGATCGGCCCCTCGACGTGGTGTCGGGCCGGGTCTCGCCGTGGCGGCACGCCGAACGGCTGCGGGACAACCGCTTCTCCTGGGCGGCGACCATCGAGCCGCTCGCCGGGGCCGGCATCGGCTCGGTGGCGGAGTACCGAGCCGCGCTCCTGGATTTCATCGACCGTGACCACCTCTTCGCCGCGCAGGGCAATGTCACCAATCCGGCCAAGGCGGCCGCCGACGGGGTGTGGCGGGACCTGCGGCCGGTCCTCGCCCACGCGGTCGACTTCGGCGGGCTCACGGCCGAGTCGCACCGCCGGTTCCTCGACACCTACCTGCGCCACCACAATCGGCTCTGCAACGGCGCCGCCCTCGAGGTGATGGAGAAGATCCGGGCCGTGATCGAGTACGGCCTGGTGGACGCCGCAGCCGGTCCCCGCGCCCGGGTCGTCACCGACGAGACGACCGGCCGATTCCGCGTCCAGGGACCGTGCACCGGCGCCGACCTCGGCGTGGATGTCCTCGTCGACGCCCGGGTGCACGCTTTCGACCCGGAACGGGACGTCCTGCCGCTCTACCCGAACCTGCTGGCCCGCGGCGTCGTCCGCAAGTGGCGCAACCTGGCGGCCGACGGCTCCTACTTCGAGCCCGGCGGACTGGACCTGGATGCCCGCTTCCATCCGGTCGGCGCGGACGGGCAGGCGGATCCGCACCTGACGTTCCTCGGGCCGCCCAGCGAGGGTGTCATGTTCTTCCAGCTCGGAGCCCTGCGCCCCAACCAGGATCATCACGTGATGCAGGACGTGCTGACCTGGCTCGGCGACTTCTGGACCTCCGCGCAGGACCTCGTCGGTGGACAACGCCGGGCTCCGGCGGTGTCCCTCAAGTGATCCGAGACGAGGCGCCGCCCCCTGCGAGCGGCGCCTCACCCGATTCATCTCGTACGTGGAGGACAGATGCTGATCGCTGTAGTGGGCACGGACGGAGCCGGCAAGTCCACGGTCACGCGCCTGGTGTCGGAGGCGCTCGAACGCGACGGGCGGACCGTCGCCCACATCGATCGATGGCACATCGTCGACAACCCGTTGTACCCGGCCACCCGCTTCATGCGTCCGGACGTGCCGGACACGCGGCTGTGCGTCGCGGAGATGCCGAATCCCGCGCGGTTCCTCTTCCTGGTCTGGTCGATCGGCATGGCGCTGCTCGGCCGCAAGTCCGCTTCGGGCGAGGCCGGTGGGCGCACCGAGATGCTGGACGGCTACTGGATGAAGCACGCGGCCAGTGAGGTCGTCTACGGTCTCGACCGCGACTGGGTGGAGAAGGTCGTGTCGGCCCTGCCGGTGCCGGACCTGGTGATCTATCTGCGCATCGAGCCGGAGGCCGCCTGGGAACGCAAGGCCGGCGACCTGGTCCCGTACGAGTGCGGAATGGACGAGTCGTGCTCGCGGGAACGGTTCCTGGCGCACCAGCAGGCGATCCAGTCGATGCTCGACGAGTGGGCCGCACGTCAGGGATGGATCGTCGTCGACGCGGACCGGGCTCTGCCCGAGGTGCTGACGGAGGTGCGGCGTGTGGCCGGCGCCGGCACCGGGCGGCCGGCCTCAGCGAGCCAGGGAAATCCTGGTGTGCAGCTTCCATGGAGCCCAGTGCGCTGCGGGGTCCAGTAGGAACCGGAGGTCTCCGGCACCCGGATCGCCCCTCAGGATGAGGCACTCGGCGCCCTCACGGGCCAGCGCGCCGAGTGCCTCCACCTTGCCGGCCATGGCACCGCTCGTGTCATGTGGCGCCGCCGGCCACAGGTAGCCGGCCGCCACGTCGAGCCGATCGGGATGCAGGTAGGGGACGCTGCGGCTGCCACCCGGGCCATCGGTCAGCACTCCGGGAACATCGGTGAGCACGGCGATCCGGACATGCCGTCCTGCCCGGGGACCACCGAGGAAAAGGCCGGGCACGCGGTCACTGCCGAAGATCTCCAGGCGGCCCTCCGGGGTCATCACGCAATCGCCCGACAGGACAGGGAGCGCGCCGGCACGGAGAAGCTCCTCGATCACCGCGGTCTGCGGCACCGCCACGTCGTCCCGCACCGCACAGATGGCGCCCACCTGAACCGGGAAACAACGAACACCCCGAGCACGGAGGGCCTCGACCCAAGCCCATTTTACTGTGAAAGTGGCGAACGTCAGATCGAGAGATGCGAACGGGTCGTCGGGCTCAAGACGGCGAACGGCACCGTGACCGATTGCCCCACCACCGGCGACGAGGACGACCCGGCCCGACGCCGCCTGCCACAGGTCCGTCAGCAGATCGGCATACCGGCCCAGCTCCTCGGTGTCCAGATGGCCGGCACGGTGTTTTTGCGAAACCAGGCTTCCGCCGATCTTCACCACCACGAAATCGGGAATCGAATCACTGTCGGGAAATTTGCCGGCAGCGATCACCTTCGCAGCTTGCGGCCGCACCGTGGTCATGCATCCCTCACTTCCGAGAATGGCGGTTCGAATCGAATGATATCCGCGAACAGCCTTTCACGGAGCACCCTGCCGGGCACCTTGGACTTCCTACTAATATTGCCGATCGCTTATCAACTGGCACGCAGCCGGGAACCTACCCTGATCGGCAACAGACCATTCTCGTACGCCATTGCCACCAGTGCCGTGCGATTAGGAACCCGATACTTGTTGAGCAAACGGCTCAGGTGATAACTGACCGCCTGCTTGCTGTAATGCAACTCGCCGGCGATCTCCGAGGACGACTGGCCGTAGGCGAGCCGGCGGAGGATCTCTCGCTCCAGCCGTGAGACGTCGTCGCCACCACCGGGCTGACCGGCCGGGTCCGAGCCGCCGTCGGCGGCGGCGCCGGGCTCGAGCAGGGCGGTGATCACGTCGTGCACCCCGACCAGGGCGTACTTGGAGAAGCGCAGCGCACGCGTCGCATCCAGATTCTGCTCCACCGCGGCGACCTGCCGCTCGGTCACCACCACCACGGCACGAGTGAGATCGATCATCGCCGACCGGGACAGCCCCAGATCAACCAGCCGGTGCGCGACCGACCGCAACTCGGCACGAGTCGTCTCCTTCAGAGACCGGCCGGTCAGGCACGCTCTGCGCACCTCCGGCCAGGTGCGGCGGAAGGCATCCGCGATGGTCTCCTCGATGGCGCCCGCGGTGCTCCGCGGTGCCGATCGGCGGGCTACGGCATGCACCCTGGACAGGTACACCCGATCCACGGTGGTGGATTGTGACTGGCGTAGTTGGACACGGTGACTCAAGTTCTATCCCCCGATTGATAAAGCAAAGGTGAGGCTGCGTCCACGCCGACGCCGGCAACCGCCGCCGGCGGCCCGATCGACATCACTCGAACTGCCGGATCAACACAACCCTATCTGGTGACGGCCAGCTGGCGAGAGCCGCGCACCTCCGGATCCGGGTGAGGACAACACCTTCCACGCCTTGACTAGCCATGGACGCTTCACGTGGACGCCATCCGATTAGGTGATCGACTAAATCGGGACCTGCTGCCCCCGCAGCTACCTGGCCGACCCTCTACCGTCGAGGGAAGACGAAGGGAAGGGCCGGGGCATGTCCGTCTCCAGCATCATCGACGTCACGTCCGCCGACGAGCTGCGGTCCATCCTGGGAGCTCCCCTGAGGCGAGTCAGCGAGAAGGACCGGCCCAGGCTGCACGATCTGGACCGGCAGTGGCTCGCCGCGTCGCCGCTCTGCCTGCTGGCGTCCGCCAACGCGGACGGCACCTGCGACATCTCGCCCAAGGGTGACCCGCCCGGTTTCACACTGGTGCTCGACGACACCACCATCGCCATCCCCGAGCGACCGGGCAACCGGCGCGGCGACACCTTGTTCAACATCCTCAGCAACCCTCATCTGGGAGCGCTGTACCTGCTACCCGGTCGCGGTGACGCGCTCAGGATCGACGGCCGGGCGCGCATCGTCCGTGACGCGCCCTTCTTCGACCGGATGACGTTCCGTGGACACCGGCCAGCCCTGGCCATCGTGGTCGAGATCGAGCACGTCTTCTATCATTGCTCGCGCGCCCTCCTGCGGTCCTCCGTCTGGGACGAGCGGACCTGGGCGCCGGATGCCGCGCCGTCACGGGCGGTCATCGCCAAGACGCTCGAGCGGCAGGACGAGTCTCTCGCCGACCTCGAGGAGTACTACGGCGAGCGGTACCGGGACACGCTCTACTGAGAAGCGCCGTGCAGGCGGCGGATCAGGCAACCGGGTCAGTCACCCCTTCCTCCGGCGCACGGATCCGCCCGGAGAACACCGCCGACGCGCGGCGTACGGCCTCGACGGCGGACACCGCGGGAGCGACGTGGGTGAGGACCAGATCGCGCACGCCGGTCCGGCCGGCGACGTCTGCCGCCTCTTCCGGGGTGTGGTGGCTCCGCGGGCGGCCGTCCGGTGGTACGCGGGCTTCGCCTGCCTCGCACAGCAGAAGATCGCTTCCCGTGGCGAGTTCCCTTCGGACGTATCAACTCCGTCGACTGGCCGCTGAGCTGGCTCAACCTCGCGGTCCTCTTCTGCACCGGACTGCTGCCCTTCGCCACCGCAGTGACCTCGACTGCGGTACGCGACGGCATCGCCAGCGACATCCGGGTGGCGATGACCCTTCACGGTCTCACCGGCGCCCTGCTGCTCACCAGCGCCTACCCACACCGTCTTAGGAAACCGATGCTCTATCCCCTGAGCCACGAGGGCGCGTGGGTGCTCCACCCGTTTCCGCGTGCTGTTCGGTAGGTGTCGGCTTGGCGCTCCGGGTCATCGCCCGCGCTCTGCCTGGCCGGCCTGCTGCCTTGGTCGAGCAGCCATCGTGCCGTCCTGGCGAGGGTCACAAAGACGTGGGTGGCGTCGCCGGTGCGGGCGCGTCGACCCAGTGCGGCCAGCGCGCCAGCAGCGATGAGGTAGCCCGTAGCGTGGTCGAGCAGCTGTCACCGCACCCCTGAGAACCAGCTAACCAACTCTCCATCAAACCCGGGGCTTGACAAACCTCGCCACCGCCCTCCAGGCCATCACCGGCCAAAAGATCGTCACCCACGGCGGCAAAGCCGTCATCGTCGAACCCGAGACGGCCTGAACCCATAATCTGACCGCCACCCCACACCCAGCTCCGCTGCGCTACGCCGGGTGCCTTCAGCCTGCCTACTTACGGTTGGATTTTCGGGTCAGACAGGGGGTCGGCGCAGGGCGCCGCTCAGCGCGACGGGTCAGAAGGAGCTCTCGATGGCCTGGCAGGCGGCGTAGTCGGGAAGGGCATCGGCCTGGGCGAGAGTCGGAGCCACCAGATCCCGGTCGGAGATGATCGGGTCGTCGGGCAGGGGAAGACCCAGCTCCGGGTCCAGCACGGAGATGGCGAGTTCGTGCGCAGGCTCATAGGCTCCCGACAGCAGGTAGGACATTACCGTGTGGTCCTCCTGGGCGATGAAGGCATGCCCGACGCCCACGGGAACGTAAACCGCGCGGTACGACACCGGGTCGAGGAGCACGGCGTCCCAGCGCCCGAAGGTCGGAGACCCGACCCGGATGTCCACCAGGATGTCCAACGAGGCGCCGCGCGCGCAGTACACGTACTTCGCCGTCCCCGGCGGGGTCAGCGTGAAGTGGATCCCTCGTACCACCCCCCGCCGCGACTCGCTGTGGTTGCTCTGGGCCACGGGAAACAGCGGATGCCCGACCGCCTCCGTGAACGCGGCCTCCTGAAAGGGGGACACGAAGACGCCCCGCCGGTCGGTAAACCGCTCTGGCGTGAACTCGAACGCCCCAGCCACGGTGAGCGGACGGAACTTCATCTGTCTACCCCTTCCGATCAGGTGAGCACGCAGGCCAGAAGGGTGCGTGCCTCGATGTTGAGGAGTCGGCCGCGCCGTACCAGCTCGGCCAGCTGGCCGGCCGTCACCCAGCGGAAGTCGCGCGGGGCGTGGGCGGGGAAACCGTGGTCGACCTCGACGACCCGGTAGCGGGTCCGCGCGCGGTAGAAGCGGCCGCCCTCCTCCGACAGCAGCACGTCATGACGGACCCGGCCCGGGTCGCGGGTGAGCGCGTCCCGCAGGTACGGCTCGCGTCTGACGGAGGCCCGCTCGCCCGGCGCGACCTGCACAGTCGGGCCAATCTCCACGCGGTCGACCAGGCCGGGCTCCGGCCGGGCCCGGACCAGGAAGCGGGCCTGTCCCTCCAAATCGCGCACGAGGAGCACGGACAGGCCGATGCCACGCGGAGACAGCAGGGGCTGGGTCCAGCGGGTGACCTCCCGATTGCCGGCCTCCACCTGGACGGCGATCATCGTGAACTCCGGGCGCCCCCGCACGGCGATCTTGGCATCACTCCGCTCGGCGGCGGCGGACAGCGGGACCAGCTCCGCTTTCCACCTGCACCGGGCTCGCTCGTCCTCCAGCCAGGCCAGCACGTCGTCGGCGGGCTGCGGCTCGGCGGGAGTCAGCCCGGCGAGGACGGTCCGCGTGTCCATGTTGACCAGATCGTCGACATGCAGCAGGTCGCGTACGGCGGAGAGCGGCAGCCACCGGAAATCCGGGTGCGCGGGCACGTCCCCGGTCACCCGCACGACCATGTTCCGGTTGTGCTTGTGCCAGCACCAGGAGCCCTGCTCGGACTGGAGTTCGTCCACCAGGACCTCGCCCTGGGGCTCGGTGAAGTACTCCAGGTAGTGGGGACCGCGCCCGCCGTGGACGCGCGTATAGTTGCTCCACGTCGCCTGCACGGTCGGCGAGAGCTGGAGCAGCCCGGCGTTCCCCGGCTCCATCTTGGCCTGCAGCAGTACCTGCCTGACCCCGTCGACGTCGCGGACCAGGATTCCGAGGATGCCGTGCTCCGGCTGGTCGACTACGGGGCGGCACCACGCGGGTCCCTCCCCGTCGTCGACCCGCAGCCCCACCACCCGGAAGAACCGCCCGCTGTCGTGCGTAAGGTTGCCGGTGTCCGGTTCGAAGCGCCAGCGGTCCAGGTCGGCGAACGGGATCCGGTCGACCCGGAAGGAGCCGGCCCTGCGCCGCGCGGCCCACCAAGCCCAGAACCCGCTCACAGTCCGGCCAGGACGTCACGGAGAACCTCGATCACGTGGTTCTGGGCGGCGACGGACAGAGACGGGTACATCGGGAGTGAGAAGATCTCCCCTGCCAGCCGCTCGGTGACCGGAAGTGATCCCTTGGCGTAGCCCAGGTGGGCGAACCCGGTCATGGTGTGCACCGGCCATGGGTAGCTGACGGTGAGCGCGATACCTCGTTCCTTGAGCTTGGCCAGGATGGTGTCGCGTTTCGGGTGCCTGACGACGTAGAGGTAGTACGCGTGGTCGTTGCCTTCAGCGATGGCGGGCAGGGTGAGGCCCGTGTCCGCCAGCCCCTCGGCGTAGCGCTCGGCCACCGCGCGCCGTCCTGCGATGTACCCGTCGAGCCGGTCCAGCTTGCGCCGCAGGATCTCGGCCTGGACCTCGTCCAACCGGCTGTTGTGGCCGGGTGTGGCCACGACGAAGTAGCGCTCCTCCATTCCGTAGTAGCGGAGGCGGCGAAGGGCCTCATCCACCTCTGGCCGATCGGTGATGATCGCCCCCGCGTCGCCGTACGCCCCGAGCACCTTCGTGGGATAGAAGGAGAAGGCGGCGGCGTCGCCGAACGATCCGGCGATGCGACCGTGCCTGCGTGCGCCGTGTGCCTGGGCGCAGTCCTCCAGGACGGCCAGCCCGTGCTGGGCCGCCAGCTTCTCCAGCGGGGCCATGTCGACGCACTGTCCGTACAGGTGCACCGGGAGCAGGCAGCGGGTTCGTGAGGTGATCTGAATCTGGCTCGTGTCCATCAGATACGTGTCCTCGTGGACGTCGACGAACACGGGGGTCGCGCCGACGGCGTCGATCGCCACCACGGTGGGGGCGGCGGTGTTCGACACCGTGACGACCTCGTCACCGGGTCCGACGCCGAGTGCCCGGAGCCCCAGCACGAGGGCGTTGGTGCCGTTGTCCACCCCCACGCCGTGCCGTACGCCGTGGTAATCGGCGAACGAGCGCTCGAACTCGCGCACGCTCCGCCCGAGGATCAGCCGCCCCGAGCGGAACACTGTGTCCACCGCGTCGAGGATGTCCTGGCGTTCCTTTTCGTACTCCGGCAAGTAGTCCCAGACGAGTTGCGGCATGCCAGCCTTCCACGGTCAGTATTCGAGACTCCGGACCAGATCCGAGCCGTCCTCCGTCTCGCCCGGCCGGCGAGCGGCTTCGAGGGTGGCGGCCGCGGCGGCGTCAAGGACGCTGACCATCCACGGGATCAGGTCTTGCTCCGCGTTCTCGGCGGCTTCCTGCCACCGACGCTTCCGGTCGTTCACCACGTTCATCTGAATGGAGGCGACCGCGTTCACCTCGGCGGGTTGACGACCCGCCCGGATCCGCCGGCGTAATTCGTTGCGGGACCAGCCGTTCTTCTCGGTCCGGCAGAGCCATTCCTCCTGCTCGGCCTCGGACAGGCTCGCCACCTCGGCGTGGTGCTGGAAGCTGAGTTTCTCCCGGCGTCGCGCAGGGCTGACCTGCCGCGCCACCCAGGCGTAGTTGCGCAGGGTCTGGTAATCCAGTGACGTCTCCGCAATGGCGCGCTTGTACCGATCGGGGAACTGCGTCTGCCCGTAGACGAGCCAGTCGCCCAGCCACCAGACCGAGGAGTCGGAGATGACGAAGATCTGCCGGCCGAGCCGCCGCCAGGCGTCGAGCGACGTCCCCTCGGGAATGCACAGGCTCGTCCTCCTGGTCATTGTGCGATCGTCCAGGGAGATCCGCGAATCCGAGGATCGAGCGAGCCTCGCTGTCCTACCGTTGGCATCCGGATCGGCCGGCGCAGAATCAGTCCAGTCCCTCCTGTCCAACAGACTCAACCGCAATTCCTCTTTTCTGACATTCGCCAACACCTTTCTGTCGGAGGAAATCGACAAACCCAGAATGCCATGCAGGAAGGGTCGATGATTGGCCGATTTCCCTGGACGGCCTACAGGCAGCATGAGAACATGCCCGAACCTTATTTTGAACGCAACGCATGAAGTAGCCGCGACAACAGGGCCTGAGGCATACGTCGGCGCGGCCAGAAGTGTTGCGACAGGTTCTTGTCAGCGGCGTTGCTTGCAACCACTCCGGCCGGGATTTCGGCCAGGATGCCTGGCACACTGGATCGCCGGCAGGAAGCACCTTTGACGAAGCAAGCACCTACAACTCACCAGAATGACCCCCGTCTGTTCTGTTGCCTCGCCAACTGACCGTATCGAAATGCGACGTCGTCCACAAGGGAACCAACGGCGTTCTCCACCTTCGAGAGAGACGCCAGGATGACGACGGAACCCATCATTGAGCAGAGTCTGGTCGACGGGCCGGCGGGCACGGCCCCGGCGTTGTTCCGACTTGAGCAGTTTCGTCCGCGTGTAGAACTGGACAGGAGACGAGTTGCAGGACGAGCGCGACTCCCGATGAGGTTTCGGGTGATTAGTGCCTCGTCATGCGGCCTTGAACAGGTAGTCCAGGTGCCGGATCTTGGAGTTGGTCGCGAACCCGGTCTTCGGTTTCGCGCGCTGGTTGTGCCAGCGGATGTAGTCGCCGATCGCGGCGTCCTGTTCGGCGTGGGAGCGGTGGTCGGTGCCGTTGAGGGCGAAGTAGCGCAGGGCTGCGAACTCGGCCTCGATCCAGTTCAGCCAGGATCTGCAGGTCGGCAGGAACACCAGTTCCACGGCGTTGGCCTGGCACCAGACCCCGCACGCTCGGATGCTTGTGCGGTCAGAAGTTGTCCAGGATCAGGTACAGCGCTTCGCCGGGCCAGCGGTGGCGCAGGGTCTTGAGGAAGGCGAGGAACTCCTTCGCGCGTTGGCGGTCACGGATCCGTTTGATGTTCCCTGGATACGGTGGAGGCGGGTTGGTCGACTCGTCAGGCTCGTCGCTCGTTGAGGAGAGACGTGCCGAGGAGATGCCCGCCCGAGTTCCGCCGCAAGGTCCTCGATCTGCTCAAGGCCGGCCGTACCGTCGCCGAACTGGTCCGCGATCTGGGCATCAGCGACCAGACCATCTACACGTGGCGCCGGCAAGAGCTCATCGGCACCGGCCAGCTGCCCGGCATCACCTCCAGCGACCAGGCCGAGCTGGTGGCCGCACGGCGGCGCATCGTCGAGTTGGAGACCGAGCTGGCGATCCACCCTCGGGCCGCGGAGTTGCTGAAGGAGGCGGTGCCCCCAAAAGGCCGGTACGCGGCCATCGCGACGATGGCCGCGGAAGGGCTGCGGCTCCGCGAAACCCGGGGAACATCAATGTGTTCATCAAACCCGGTGCGGAACAAACGGGCCGCCCGAACTGAACTGACGCGGAAGGCAACGCTGTTGCAGCGTCCAGCGTTCCGCTCCTCGACGAGGGACGAGGCGTGACCATGCTACGTGTGCGATGCATCGGAGCAGATCAGCGAGGCAAGTGATCTCGTTCGTCTTGTCCGGAGCCCGCAGCTGGCCGACGATCTGCCCATCATTCGTCATCGCCGCCAGCAG
The DNA here is from genome assembly GCF_059359015.1 of Micromonospora sp. LZ37. Lineage (NCBI taxonomy): Bacteria > Bacillati > Actinomycetota > Actinomycetes > Micromonosporales > Micromonosporaceae > Micromonospora > Micromonospora sp. LZ37. The sequence continues at coordinate 147,042 of NZ_JCADBL010000002.1, forward strand.
ATGCACGGCCGAGCTGCTGCCTGCGGCACAACGAAGCTCCTGTTGGTGCGAGTGATTTGGTCGTGACCCACCAGTCACCAGGAGCTTCCTTGCGTCCGAAGATACATCGAACAACCGCCACCACGGTCAGGGCTTCGCAACAGCCCTGGTTCTCGCGGAGACCGCCGCTTCTCTAGTTCTGCCGGATCCCCAGGAAAAGCCCGCGGTTTCCGAGGACCCCCTGGACGTACTCGATCGTGAAACCGCTCTTCTCCAGCGCCTCGGTGTATTCGGCCCGACTGAAGAGGCGGTGGCTGTAGGTTTCGGTGAAGTGCTGGATACCCGTCTCCTGGTCAGCGACCACGTAGTGCACCTCCATTCGTGACCCGGTCCCCTCCCGACGGGTGTGGGAGACGCGGGCGATGGTGCGCCGTTCCAGGGTGATGACGTCGCCGGAGACGTAGCCGTCCAGGTAGGTCTCGGAGAACCACCAGGGTTCGAGGGCGAGGACACCGCCGGCGACCAGGTGACGCGCGAAGCAGGCCATTGTCGCTTCCAGTTCCTCGCACGTGTCCACATGCCCGACAGAGCCGAAAAGGCACACCAGGGCATCGAACTCCCGGCCTAGGTCGAAGGAACGCATGTCCCCTTGGTGCAACGCGATTCCGGGGAGGCGGTCACCGGCGATCCGGAGCATGTCTTCGGCCAGTTCCAGCCCTTCGACATGGTCGAAAGCGGTCCGGAAGCCGGCCAGATGCGCGCCGGTGCCGCAGCCGACGTCCAGCAGCGAGGCCGCCTGCGGACTGCGCTCGCGGATGGACGTGGTTATGTACTTCGCCTCCTCGGCGTAGTCTTTTCCGCGCGATTGGTAGACGTGATCGTAGATGGCTGCGAACTGCGCTCCGTACATGGGCCTTCTTCCAGCGGTGTCCGGTGGGTGAAATGGTGGACCTCGGCGACGGTTCGCGCAACGGCCTTGCGCAACGGCAGCATCGGTTTCCAACCGGTTGCCGTTCTGAAGGGCGAAGAGTCGATCGTCACGCTTTTGAAGTCGATGATGGGGGCGTCGACGGGAGCTTCCACGGTGACCACCGGCACGGGCGTTCCCCCGACCAGTTTCGCGGCCTCGTCGGCGATCATGGAAAATAGCCCGCCCAGCGGTACACTCCGGTCGGAACCGATCAGCCAGTGACGGCCGGTCAGGCGGTCCGCGTGTTCCAGCGACGCCACGAAAGCCTGTGCCACGTCGGTCGTGTGCACGAGTTCGCGCAGGACGGTCCCGTCGTGCCACATGGTCAACGGCCGGCCGTCCAGGGCCCGTCGCGCCATCACCGCCACCACGCCCCGCACGGCGGATCCGGGCGTACGGCCCTGGCCGAACACGGTGGGCAGGCGCAGGCTGATTCCCCGCACCACGCCGTTCTCCGCAGCATGCTTCAAGAGCTGCTCGGCAGCCACCTTCTGCCGGTCGTACGTCGTCACGGGACTGTCGGGCTCGCTGCCGTCCAGGGGACGTTCGGGCGGGATGCCGGCTTGGGACGTGGTGCCGCTGTAGACGACGATGGGCGGGGAAGCACGGCGGGAATCCGCACTCAGCGCCTCGACCACCTCGCTCAGAACCCCGACGTTGGCCCGCTCGCTGGCCGGGTTCTCGTCCGCGGCTCGCCAGTCACCGTCGTGCTTCACCAAGTTGATCACCGCGTCGGCACCCGCGACCACCTCCGCCGCACTGCCGACTCGGGTGAGGTCCGCTGCGATGGCCTCCACTCCTGGGTACGGCTTCGCCCAGGTGTTCGGCCGGCGGGCGACCACTCGCAGCCGAACCGGCCCGCCGGCCAAGGCGGCCGTCACCGCGGAGCCGATCAGGCCCGAGGCTCCCAGGACGACGACGAGCGGCGAAAGATGCCGGGATCGCGAGGGGATCACAGGGGTCTCCTTGACTGCGGAGCGAAACCTTGGCGGGCCCGAGGTCCGGCCGGTCCGTGGACTGGGGAAACCGGCGGCTCCTCGCGAGACCCGGCGAGGGAACAGAGGGCGACGAGGTGGGGAGTGTCCCGCTGGCGGGACACTCCCCACCTCGCGGTCCAGGTGGCCACGCACGACACGGGCAGGGCCGGGCGAGCGCGCCTCGCGGCGGCGATCAGACGGGCGTCGCCTCGATCACGGCGTACTGGGGGAAATCGAGCGGGATCACCTCGGCCAGGCGGAACCCGCAGGCGGTCAGGAGCTGCTCGTACTCCTTCACGCTGCGTTCCCTCCCGCCGGTGGTGATGAGCATTTCGAAGTCCGCGATCACGGAGTTCGCGTGTTCTTCCGAGAGATCGCCCTCCGGTACGGGCGCGGCAATGATGAGGAGTTTCCCCGGCCGGTCGCCGAGCGCTTTCCTGCAGTTCCGGATAATCGTGGTCGACGCCTCGTCGTCCCAGTCGTTCAGGGTGTTCTTGAGGATGAACACGCCCTCGCTCTCCGGAATGGCGGAGAAGAAATCACCCTCCTTGACCTCACAACGGTCGGCGACACCGGCCTCGGCAAGAACCACCCGGGCCTGAGCGATGGCACCGGGAAGGTCGAAAAGCACGCCGCGCAGGTTCGGGTTCGCCTGGAGAATGCCGGAGAGATGAGTTCCGTTCCCGCCGCCGACGTCGACGACGACGCGCTCCCGGCTGAAATCGAGGCCACTGACGATGGCGGGCAGAATCATCGCGGTATTCCTGGCCATCACACCTTGGAAATCCTTCATCTCCTCGGTGTTCTCACGCAGGTGGTCGAAGAGGCCCTTGCCGTTGACGGTTTTGAATGCCTCACGGCCAGTTCGGACCGCCTCCTCGACCCCACCCCAGGCCTTCCACATCTCTGGCGAGCCCGCCATGACGGCATGCGCCCCCATGGACCCCGCTACGTCGGCAGCCAGATACCTGCCGAAGTCGCTGAGGCCGAAGACCTCGGGACGGGGCTGTTCGACAATTCCCAGAACGACCAGCGAGCGCAGCAGCCGCCGCATCGAATCCTGGTGGCACGCGAGTTCCACGGCGATCTCGGACACGGGCTTCGGCCCGTTCGCGAGAGTGTCAGGCACGCCCAATCGCACGGCGGCGGTTACGATACGCGAGGGCACATAACCGAACAACAGCGGAGCCATCTGGAACTGGCTTTCGAGCATCTCGTCTTCCATGAAGCTGTTCCTTTCCTCGGGGTAGAGTGGCCGTGAATAAGCTCGCCGACGATCGCGATGCCCGACTGTAGCAGTCGTGCGGCAGTCATCAAAGGAGCCTGAGATGGCGAACGAAAACCGCGTTCCAGTTATCATTGTCGGCGGAGGGCCGGTCGGGTTGATGCTGGCTCTTCTGCTGGCACACCACGGCGTGAAAAGCTCGATCGTCGAGCAGGCGCCGGAGGCGGAACGCGAGTCTCGTTCCCTGAATTTCTGGGCCCGGCCACTGGAAACTTTCCGCGATTTAGGTCTGCTCGAGGGCCTCGTCCAGGCCGGGACTTTCATGGACCGGTTGGAGCCCATTGATGCGCGCACCGGCCGCCGTTTCTTCTCGCTGGGTTTCGAGGGACTGGACGAGGTCTCCCCCGTGGCCGGCACGCTGATGTGCCCGCAGAACCGGGCGGAGCAGGTCATGCGGGCGCATGCCGAGGCCGAGCCGCTGATCAGCCAGATCACGGCGACGTGCGTGGCCGTCGAACAGGATCCCGACGAGGTGACGGTGACCCTGGAGCACGACTCGCGCACCTGGACAATGCGCGCCGAATACGTCGTCGGCACCGACGGGGCCCACAGCACCGTCCGCAAGAGCCTCGGGGTCTTCCTGGAAGGCGATACGCACGACGCCCAGATGCTGCTGTCGGACGAGCGGATCTCACCCGCACCCGACGGCTGGGTGCGGTTCGCGCTGGACGAGCCCGGATTCCTGGTCGGCATTCGGTTCGGTGAACACGACTGGCGGATGATGGGCAGCCTGCCGTCGAGGGTCGAGGAGCCGAGTCTCGACGTCAGGCAGCGCTGGCTGAAGCAGTTGTTCGGGGACGTCTCCTCCACGTCGGCCTGGGAGAGCAGGTTCCGTCTGCATCGCCGCATCGCCCGGGAGTACCGAATTGGAAGGGTGCTGCTCGCCGGTGACGCCGCGCACCTCATCAGTCCGATCGGCGGGCAGGGGCTCAACGCGGGGTTCGGCGACGCGGAGAACCTCGGGTGGAAGCTCGCCGAGGTGCTGGACCGTGGGGGGAACGCGGACCTGCTCCTGGACAGCTACCACGAAGAGCGCCACAGCCTGATGGCCGACCAGATCGCTCGGCACATCGACAAGGGCACCAGGGCCGAGCTGTCGGCGCCGGGCTGGGCAAAGAAGACTGCGGTGCGTGCTCTCGCCATGGCGATGGCGTTCCCGTCGATCAGAACCGGCATGGCCCGCAGCATGTCCATGCTGAACTCGTCGTATCCGTCCTCCGCGTCCCGTCTCTTCATCGGCGACCATCCGCTGGTCCGCACCAGATTGAGCGACCCCCGGGTCGCGGACGGGAGCCGGCTCAGCGATTCCCTCCGCGGCCGGGCGGCGTTGGTGCTGTGCGGAGACGTCGCCGCACCCGACAGGACCGGCCTGCCCGTCGTTCGTGTCACCGAGCCGCCCAGAGCCTGGAAGCTGCGCGAACCGGCGGTGCTCATCGTCCGCCCCGACCGTTACGTGGGGGCCGTGGTGCCCGCCGCGACTGCTACCCCGGACCTCTCCGAGCAGGTGCGGAGGGTTCTCGGGCGGCCGTCATCACGCCGTCGCCCGCCCCAGGCCGATCGGCGCTGACGTCGTCGGGCCGGGGAACCGGGCTCGTGGACCGCCCTGGCGGTTTCCTCTCGCTGCACCGCTATTCTCCGACGTTGCAGCGTGACCGGTCCTGATCTGCTGGTCTGGAGCGCCGACTGTTCCAGCGGAAGGCCGACGGCCCGTCCTGGCTGCCTGGCGGTCCGGCTGGGGGCGCATACGCATGGACATCTCACCCGACATGGAGGTCATCGTGGAGCTTCGGGCAGGGCTGGCGTCGATGTACGACAAGCGGCTGCGCCTGGACATGGCCGGCCTTTCCCGCTCGCGTACGCGGGCCTAGGGCCTTGGTGGACGCGTCACCCCCTCCCGGTCAGCACCGGGCCGAGCCCGACTGTGCGGCGGCCGGCACCCGCCGGGCGCTCCTGGCCGACGCACAGTCGCTGGTCTGGCCTGATTCCGCTGATACGGGGTGGGTTCATCGTCTGCCGCCGCGAACGGAGCTGCGGGCGTGGCTGCCCGAGGTCGTCGACCTCGCGAGGACCCTGCCGCTGTGCACCGCCGTGGTCGTCGCCGGGCTCGCGGGGTACCTGGAGCGCCGCCGGCACGGGCGGCGGCGCACCGCGTCGATCCTGTTCAACTACCGCACATCACGGCGGTACGGCGGGCGCCCGAACCGGTTCGGATCGACGTTGAGCCACGCTCTGCACGCGTGGCGCATATACGGCCTGGTCCCCGATCACCTCTGGCCCTTCGCGCCGGACCTCCTCGACACGGACCCGCCCGCCTCGTGCTTGGACGAGGCGCGGACCTGGAGGGCACCCGGCTTCCACCGGCTCGACTGCGGCCTGCCAGCCTGCTCCTTCTATTTCACCGCCCTGCGGACCGCGCTCGCGGCGGGCCTGCCCGTCTCGATGGAGATCCCGCTCCATCCGAGCATCGTCCACTCGTTCGACACCGGCGACGTCGTGCTGCCGGAGCCCGATGAGCCCCTGATCGGCAGGCACGTGGTCCTGTTGTGCGGCTACGACGACACCGCTGAGGTCTTCCTGTTCCAGAACAGCTGGGGCACCGGCTGGGGGGACGGTGGCTACGGGCGCCTGCCGTACGCCATGGTCCGCTCGAGGCTGGTCCGGGACAGCTGGATCGTCCCCGGCGTACGGTCGCCGAACTTTCTCCAGGCACGAACGGAGACCGAAGACGAGCGTGTCCCTGACCGTTGAGAACGAGACCGCGCTTCGGCGCTGACTCATGGCTGATGGATTCGCGCTGAAGCCGGCTCGGATTCGTGCTCGGCCTGCTCACACTCCCCCGCCCCCGAGCGCTCCGTCCGGGACGGCCTCTACCCGGAGCCGGGACTGGTCCTGCCCAGCTCCCTCGCGGCCGACGTCATGCGACACGCGGGCCCGTCAGCTCCGCCTACTGCCTGATCAGCGAGACGCACGCGTCGGGCTCGTCAGCGAAGAACCGCACCTGACGCACCTCGACGGGATCGTGGCCGAAGGCCTCCACGCGCACGGGGCCGTCGAACGTCACGTCCACGTTCGTCTTCCCGAACGTGCTGACGACCAGCGGCTCCCCCTCCGCGATGATGATCTTCTTCGCCACGGCCCCTTCCGCGTGGGACACGTCCGCGATACGCCGGATCGGAAGCGCGATGTCGATCGTGGCACCGTGCCGGACACGCAGCGTCTCCGCACCGACGAGATGCCCGTACGTGGAGTAGAGCGTCCACATGCCGATCGCGTAGAGCGCCAGGTAGATCGAGCCCCCGAAGAGCACCCAGCGGAGCCATCCCGGACCACCGACGAACAGGGAGAGCACGCATCCCGGTCCAGCGACGGCGAGGATGGCGAGCGAGACCGTCTTGGTGATTCCCGTGCAGGAGATGGGGGTGAACCCCTCTTCCTGGCGGCGTCTGCGCAGAAGTTGCGGCAACACCATGAAGACCTGCAACTCCTGCTTGATGACGAAGGCCAAGGGAGGAGGGAGGCAGGCGTCGATCGCGATCAGGACCGCCTGCGGCCGTGTCGCCCCGCTCCGGCGTGCCTTCCGGAAGGCCAGCCGCATGGCCGCCAACTCGGCGATGACGATGCCGACGAGGCATATCTCCAGGATGACGATGAGGATCGCGGCCTGGGCCAGGCTGATCAGGCCGGCGTACAGCAGCACCAGTTCCGCGATGATGACGATGAACGGCAACCACCGCAGGAACGACTTGAAGCGCTGTCTTCCAGCCATGTCCGCCCCCTTCGATTGATTCCTTGCACAAGACGTGGTCGGGATGGGCGTCAGGTCGCGGCCTTCAGCGCCGACTCGCGAATGGCCGCGGTGGCCGACGCCGGGTCGTCCGCGTAGAAGCGGACGTTGCGCACCGCGTGCCGCCCCGCCTTGCCGCAGTCCACTTCGACGGGTTCGGTGAAGGTGAGCGACATGTTCGTGATCCCGAGGACCGGCACCGCAAGTTTGCCGTCGCCAGCCTCGACGCCGCCGTCGTGCGAGGCGATGCCGCCACCGCCGACCTGGCTCAGCGTGCCGAGCGGCACGGAGATGTCAGCGAAGACCTGCAGGCGTAGCCGGAGGCATTCGGCGCTGAGCAGGTGCGGCCGGGTGTACGCCGACGCGGCGTATCCCAGCACCCAGATGAGGCCGTAGACGCCCAGGACGAGAAGGGTCCAGCGCAGCCACGCCCAGGGCACCAGGAACTCGACGATGGCCAGTTCGACGATCGAGATTCCGATCATGACTCCGAGGATGCCGCGCAGCCGCCCGCCGTATGTCAGGAGCCGGTCACCTGGCGCAGCGTCCCGGCGGCGGCGGATGCCGGCGATGAGCGCGCCGAGCATCAGGAACTCCTGCCGCACCAGGAACGCCACCGGCCGGGGCAGGACCGCTTCGAGGGCATCGCTGAAAGCCCGGGCCCGGTTGGCGCCGGCCTGGTGCGACCGACGGTAGGCCCGGATCAGCAACATGAACTCGCCGGCGACCACCACCGCCAGCAGCGCCTCCAGCACCACCAGCAGGATCGCGGCCTCGGCAAGCGTCAGCACCCCGGTGAGGTACAGCGTGGCTTGAACGGCGACGACCACGAAGGGAAGCCAGCGGACCCACTGCTTCGTCATACGACTGAATTATAATCATGCCCTACGGCCCTTACAACTCCCTTACGCTGCTACTTTCTCGCTATGCCGAAGAAGGTCGACCACAACGAGCGGCGGTTGATCATCACCGACGCCCTCAAGCGGGTGGCGAGCGAGATGGGTCTGGAACAGATCAGCCTGCGTCACGTGGCGGACGAGGCCGGCCTGTCGGCCGGGACGGTCCAGCACTACTTCCGCACCAAGGACGAGATGATGACGTTCGCCCTGGCCGAGGTGCAGCGGAGTGTCGCCGGCCGGGTGTCGGCGGCGGTGACGGCGCTCGGCGAGGATCCCACACCCCACGACCTGCTGCGGACGACCCTGCTCGAGATGCTGGCGCTCGACGACGCCCGCCGCGCCGACGGTCGCGTGGCGCTCGCATTCCTGTCCTACATGGCGGTGCGCCCCGACGTCGCGTCCACGCTGCGGGCCGACATCCGGACGATGCTGGCGTCCGTGGGGGACCTGATCCGCGCCGCCCAGCAGGCCGGCCAGGCCGATCCCGGGCTCGACCCCGATCTCGCCGCAACCGGCCTGCTCGCGCTCGTCGACGGGCTGAACAACTACCTGCTGACCGGGCACTACGAGCCGGACATGGCGGTCGCGACCCTGCACGCCCACCTCGCGACGGTCTTCACGGGCTGACGACTGCCGGCCGTATCCGACGGCGAACACCACGTGCCGGCCGATCAGCGAAGGTCCGGGCGGGACCTCCATGCTGACCGGCCGGCTCGCAGCGAGATCGTTACGGCGCGCCGAACCGGCGCATCCGCACCCCGACCGACCGCTCCCACTGCGCGACCGCGGCGGCGGACCCTATCGGGAGACATTGTTCCAGCTCGAAGTTGCCGTACCGGTCCTCGCCGGCGACGAGCATCGCGGTGTCCGTGCCGCGCACCGGCGCCACCGACGGGGCTAGGTAGTCGATGGCGAAGTTGACCCGGGCGGCGTCCGTCACGTTCGGCCCGGAAGCGTGCGCCACGGCCATGTGGTGCATGGAGAACTGGCCCGCCTTCAGCAGCACCGGCCTCGCCTGCGACTCGTCGATGTCGATGCTCACCTCGAGACCGACCGACTTGATCAGCTCCGGGTCCGCCTCGGTACGGTGCGCCACCAGGCCGTCCCGGTGGGTGCCCGGGGCGAAGTGCATGGTGCCGTTGTCCAGAATGGTGTCGGTCAGCGCCAGCCACACGCGCACCGCCCGCTCCTGGAACCCGTCTAGTTCGTAGTGCAGGGCGTCCTGGTGCCAGGCCAGCCGGTCGCCGCTGTGCGCCTCGCGCACGAAGACGTTCGTCGACCAGACCAGCAGGTCGGGCCCGAGCAGCTCGGTGACCCTCCGGAGGATCGCCGGGTGCCGGATCAGCTCGTCGGCCCAGGACGCCGCCAGGTGGATCTTCGGGAACAGGCGGAACATGGCGCGCATGCCACCGGCCCGGAGCTCCTCCTCGTCGTACGCCCGGAACCGGGCGAGGACCTCGGCGGTCGCCGCCGGCGTGAGGGCGTCGTTCGGGAACAGGTACCCGTCCCGGTCGAAGGCGTCCCGGACATCGCTGAGCGCGGCGGTCATGCCGCGCTCCCGGCGAACGCCGGCGCCGCGGCGCCGCCCGGCTCGGCGCCGCTCTCCGCCCGGAGCAGGGTCAGGAGCTGTACGGCGTCGTCGCCCTTGGCATCCGGCGCGTGCTCGTCGTACGCCCGGCGGTGCCGCTCCACGACGTCCTCGTCGAATTCGGCGGCCAGCGCGTGGAACACCGCTCGGGGCGTACGATCCGGGAAGTAGAGCGCCTTGGCGATCTTCAGGAAGCGAGCGCCGAACGCCTGGTCCATCAGCCCGCGGGCCACCAGCACCCGCACCGCCACCCGGAAGTTGACCATCGGTGTGCACAGCGCGCGCAGGCTGTCCGGGTCGAAGGTGATCGCCACCTCGTCGTCGGCGTCGACCTCACCGCTGTGGTACATCTCGAAGACCTCGCCGACGCCGACCATGCCCCAGCGGTGCAGCTCGGTGGCACGCAGCGCGCCCATGCTGGACGAGCCGTAGCAGCGGACACCCTTGTTCATCGCCTTGATCACCTCCTTGGGGGAGATCGACATGGCGTGGAGGAAGCAGCCGTCGATGATGGCGATCCGGTCCGGCGGGGTGTCCCGTTCCATCAAGGCATTGATGTCGCCGCGCCGGATCGGCGGGAGGTACTCCGCGTCCGGCAGCAGTTCGGCCGCGCGGGCCTGGCTCAGGCTGGGTCCGAGGAAGGCGACGGTGGACGCGCTCATGTCACACACCTGCCGGGGTCGCGAGGAGTTCGGGTTCGGTCTTGATCAAGTTGCGCAGCTCGCCCACTGCGAACCGCCACTGCGCTGTCGCCCGGGGGCCGATCTTCGAGCGGTCGATGGCCCAAGACTCCAGGCCGGGCACGATAACCCGGACGACGCCGGCCGGGATCTCCGGCGGCGACAGGTCCACCACGAGGACCCGGTTCAGTCCGCGTGCCCGCAGCCGGTCGAGCATCAGGTTGAGGTCGGTCATGACGTCGGCGCTGGGATGACTGGGCAGGTCGGCGAAGGTCATCCGGTCACCGGACGCGCGGTGTGCCCACGCCTCCGGGTTGAACCGGGAGCTGCGCTTGGTGTGCAACGCCCAGCGCGGCACGTCCTCGTCCGGCAGCGAGATGTCCTCGCGCATCGCCTGCATGTCGACGACCCGGCTCTGCGCGGCCTCGGTGATCGCACGGACCACCGCCACCTCGGCGTCCGGGTGGGTGCCGATGCCCTGGTGGCTGCGGGAGAACGTGTCGCCCAGCTCCTCGGAGACCACCGCGAGCACGCTGGGGATGCCGGTCTCGGAGGTGATGTTCTTCAGGTGGATCCCGACGCCGGCGTCGAGGAACATCCGGGCGTACCGCTGCGCCCGGTCGGGCAGCGTGTCGAGGTCGATGCTGGCGTGCATCTCCTGGAACCGCATGGCCAGCTCGCGGGACGGCGGCAGGCCGAGCCGGCCGGTTTCGATGGCCCGGCTGAACCGATTGCTGACGATCTCCGCCATCGTCCAGTCGTCGCGCTCGATCAGCTCGCACAGCGCGTGGCAGGTCGCCTCCTCCAGCGAGTTGCCCGACGCGATGCCGTTGGTGGTCGAGATCGGGTAGCAGGGCACCTCGTGGAAGAACGTGTGATACCCGCCGAGGTACTGCGGGACCAGCACGGTCTCCTCGTTGAGCAGGTCCCAGGACTCCACCCACGACATCGGCAGGTCGAGGTGGTAGCGCTCGTACAGCTCAATGTTGTGGTCGCGGGGGTCGAGCGCCTTGCGGCCCTGCGCGGCCAGTTCCGGGTACGACGCGACGACCACCGGCCGCAGCGGCAACGCCGCGGCGTACCGCTCGACGGCCTCCATGATGGCGGAGGTCTTCGCGTCCAGCGGCGTCGCGCCCTTGCCGTTGTAGACCGAGATGACGTCGTTGGAGTGCGGCGCGATCGCGTTGTAGACCGGGATGCCGATCCGGTCGAGGCCGGTGATGTCGGCGACGCGGCTGATACCGACCCGCGCGATGTGCGGCTCGATCCGCCGATAGGTCTCCTCCGTAGTGAACTCCCGGTGCGGTCCGACCCCGTGCACCTTCGGGATGCTGCTGCGCAACTTCATCTCGCCTCCTCGCCCCCGCGCCGGACGTCGGCAAGCTCCAGCTTGGAGCTGCCGTCGCCGCGGTACGCATAGCTGATGTCAACCTCGTCGCCCGGTTCGAGCGTCAGCGGCTCGGGCAGCGCCCAGACCGCCGTGTACCAGTGGCTGCGTTCCCCGCCCTGCCAGGGCGCACTGGAGAATGTGGTGCCCGGGCCGAGTTGGGCCTGGAAGTAGACGACCACGCCGGAGCAGTCGCCGGACTCGGTCACGCGCAAGGTCCGCACGGTGGCCAGGTCGTGCACGTCCTTGCTCAGGTCCACCTGGTACAACATCTCCGGCGCCGAGCGGACCGGCCACTTCTGCACGTTCTCCGGACGGTCGTAGAAGCCGATCGACCCGCGAGTGTCGAACTCCGCGATGGGGGCGAAGTCGATGCCGTACGCCGCCTGCCACGCCGCCACCTGCTCCGGGTGCGGCCGGTGGTCCCAACGGACCCGATCCGGCAGGTCGACGAGGCGGGCCAGGGCGGTGAAGCCCTGCGGCATGAGCCGCGCGTCCGGCTTCAGCAACCGCTGCCGGGCATCCTGGATCGTCTCCCAGATCATCATGTCGAGCGGCTCGTTGCCAACGATGTCCGTGGTCAGCACGTCGGCGGGCGGCACGTCGAGCTGGGTCGACCAGCCCTTGATGAAGCTGATCCGGTCGGCCACACCGTTGGCCTGCGCGACCCGCTCAGCCAGGTGCACCATGCCGGCCGGCTCGACGGCGTAGACCTGGGCGGCGCCCGCCTGCGCGGCGGCGATCGCTAGGATGCCCGATCCGGTTCCCAGGTCCAGCACGGTGTCGCCCGGGCGTACGGTCCGGCGTACCGCCTCGACGAAGGCGCCCTTGCGGGCCGTGTCGTCCAGGATCCGCAGGTGCGGGTACGCCGCGTCGTAGCCCCCGGCCGGCCACGTGGCCGTACTGAAGCCGACCACCGGCTGGCGCCGCAGGACCCCGCTGGTGACCAGCTCCGACAGGGTGGTCAGCAACTGCCGCGACGCGCGTACCCCCCGGCACCGGTCCTGAGCGAGAGCGACGGTCTCGGCGACCGTCCGCGGCACGTGCAGGATGTCGAGCAGGGCGAGTGCGTCGTGGCCGACCTTGATGACCCGGCCGGCCTGATAGATCTTGGTCAGGTTGCTGGTGTCGACCTCCAGCACCAGTTCCGGCACCCGGTACAGGGTGGTGTCCGCGGTCAATGCCGCCACGATGATCCTCCTTCGTCCGTCCGGGACGCGCCCACGGCCAGCGCCCGGGTCAGGGCCTTCACGATCACGGGGCGGTAGTCGCCCATCGAGCCGACCTCACGCCTGCCGGTCGCGAGCGACAGGCCCTCGGCAGGTTCGACCACGTCGTAGCCGTCCTCGCGGAGCGCCGCCACGTTGCGCCGCACGGCGGGCTTGGCCCACATGACCTCGTTCATCACCGGCACGACCACGACGGGGCACTGCACGGCAAGGAGGGTCGTCGTCAACAGGTCGTCGGCGATGCCGTGGGCAGCCTTGCCGAGGAAGTTCGCGGTCGCCGGAAGCACGATCAGGACATCGGCGCGCTCCGCCACGGTCACGTGGGTGACCCGATTGTCGCTGGCGGTGGCGTACTCGGTGAAGACCCGGCCATCCACACTCGCCTCCAGCACCGGCAGACCGACGAGCCGCGCCGCGGACTCCGTGACGACGAGGTCGATCCGCGCGACGCCGAGCGTCCCCTTCAGCCACAACGCGATGTGCGGCACCGCGACCGCCGAGATGGAGCCGCAGACACCGATCGTGACGCACAGATCGCGCAACAGCTCGCCGACCCGGTCATCGGACATCGGTTACTCCCTCCGACAGCGCCGAGGCGCGTAGGACCTCGGCGCAGAAGCCGTCGAGCCGGGCCTGCACCAGCTCGAACAGGGCGGACGGCCCGCGCGGGTCGCCGGTGACCGCGGCGCGCAGGGCGAGGTGGTCCAGGACCCGGCCGCGCAGGCGGGTGGCGAGGCCGTCGCGATCCGGCAGACCGGCGGGGCCGTACCCGGCGAGGAAGGCCGCGGCGAGGGCGGCCCGGCCACCGGGGCGTACGGCGTCCGCCTCGGCCAGCTCGCTAAGCACCAGGTCGACGTCGGTGAGCGCCGGAGCCGGCCCGGCCTCGCGCCAGCCCATCACCGCCGGGACTGGGCCCCACGCGATCTGGCCCAGGGAGAACCGGCCGTGGGTGAGCACGGCGGCACCGACCGGCGGCTCGGGATCGTCGGCCGTGCCGCCCAGCCGGCGCCGGGCTTCGGCCCGTGCGGTGCGCAGGGCGGGGTCGGCGGGCCGGACGGTCCGGGGTACGGCCAGCCCCGGCGGGATCGGCGCCGCGTGCAACTCGGCCAGGAAGGCGCCGAGCGCGCGGAACGTGGCGGCGTCGACCTCGCCCGGCCCGAACACGACGTCGACGGCCAGCATCGGCGTGGGCACGGGCGACCACGCCAGGTCGTCGCCGTCGGAACGCGGGAGCACGGCGACGCAGCCGCCGGTGGCCGGCAGCACCGGTGCCAGCGCTGCCAGCTCCGGCGCGTCCCGCAGTTCGGTGAGCCGGGGCCTGCGTTCCTCGCGCCAGGCGTACCCGGCATCGGCGCGTGCACAGACCCGGGTGGCGAACGGTCCCGGCAATCGGCGAACCTCGGCGGTCATCCGGCACCCACCCCGGCCGGCTGGGCGTCCAGGTACGGCCGATCCGGGTCCACTCCGGCCCGGACCAGGCGGTCGAGCACCGTGGCCTGGCGCGCGTCGACCGAGTGCAGCCCGGTCGACCAGGCTTCCACCAGGCCCTCGGCGACCAGGATGCAGCGCTGCTGGCCGAAGCTGAGTCCTCGCGCGCTGGCCTCGGCCGGTTCCGCGGCCATCGACCAGCCGAGGCCGAGGCGCCGGGCGAAGCACGGTCTGCGGTCGCGCAGCGTGTGCCGGAACCGCCGGTGGAGCTGTTCCAGGCGGGGCCGCATGGCCGTCCAGTCCTGCGCAGCCAGGTACAGCACGACCGGGTCGTTACGGTCGAAGGCGGCCGGGTCGTTGACGACCTTGATGTGGAACGGGACGCCATGCTCGTTGAGCAGGCCGGCCGTCGCGTGCAACAGCTCGGGCGCCGAGTCCGGGTCGCCCAGCGAGTAGTAGAGGCGCACCATGGGCTCGCTGATCCGGCGCAGACCGGCCTCCCCGATGGCGACGTACCAGCCCGGGTTGGAGTACCGGCGTTCGGCCGGGAACCGAACCGCGACCTCGTCGTTCACCCGCAGCGGGACGCCGGCCGGCTCGACCTCGCCGGTCGTCACGGTCAGGGTGAGGCCGTCCCGGCGGACCAGCGACTCCTCCGGGCCGACGCGGATCACTCGCCATCCCGGCTCGGCGTAACCACGCCCGGGATTGGCGTGGCTGAGCCGGTCGGCGAACTCGCTGTCCTCGCGGTCGGCGATGCCGATCACGGTGCGGGAACCGTTGATCAGAACGGTCGCCGCGGCGACATCCGCGGCGTAGTAGTACAGGTACAGGAATCGCCACAGATGCGACAGCACCGGCAGACCCGGCTCCGGGTCGATCTCCCGGGTCGGCTCCAGGGCACCCAGGACGGCGTGCCGGAACTCGACCTCGCTGACGATGTCGATCTCGGCGCAGATCCGCCGGTACGCGTCTCGGTAGTCGGTCATGCGCCTGCTCCCGCCAGCGCTGCGGTCAGCGCCGGTTCCGGTCGGCGGACGAGGTTGCTGCCGATCAACAGGTAGAGGTGGCCGATCCGGCCCAGCGACCCCACCTTCTCCAGCCTGCCGAGGCAGTTGAGCAGCAGGAACACCCCGGCGAAGCGAAGGCTGCGGCGCATCGCCGCCGGGTCCGCGCCGGCCCGTTCGCCGTACGCGTGGAGGAAGCGACCGGCGGAGCCCAGAGCTCGGTCCAGGGCTTTCGGGTCGGCGCCGGTCCGCAGCGCCGGTGCATGGTGCGCGAGCAACTGGCCGATCACCGAGCCGACGTCGTGGCAGGGGTCGCCGAAGCCGGCCGTCTCCCAGTCGAGCAGCGCCAACCTCGAGTCCGCGCCCAGCAGAACGTTGTCGTCGCGCAGATCGAAGTGCACGTACGCGTCGGACGTCCAGGCGTCGCGCAACTCGCCCAGCTCGCTGTCGATCGCCTGCATCGCGGCGGTGTAGTCGTCGAAGTCGGCGCCGTAGCCGCGGGCGTACTCGGCCGGGGTGAGCCGGGCCAGCGACGGGAACGGGAAGCGCAGCCGGCGGTCGGGCGGACCGGTGACCGGCAGCGTGTGCAGCTCGGCCAGGCACCGCGCCAGCGTGCTCAGGTGCTCCGG
Source organism: Micromonospora sp. LZ37 (assembly GCF_059359015.1). Classification (NCBI taxonomy): domain Bacteria; kingdom Bacillati; phylum Actinomycetota; class Actinomycetes; order Micromonosporales; family Micromonosporaceae; genus Micromonospora; species Micromonospora sp. LZ37. Next base: position 162,884 of record NZ_JCADBL010000002.1, read on the forward strand.
AGTCATCTCGGCGCGGACCCAGGGGTCCGCGCCGGCCACGTACTCGAAGGCGTGCACCCGGCCGTCGGGGGCCGAGGCCAGCACTCGGGGCAGCGCCGCCTCCAGCGTGGACGGCAACGGCACACCGCGCAGCATGGACAACGCCCACATCTCGTTGTCGTTGTCGGGCTCCGCCGGGTCACGCCACTTGAGCACCACGGGCTCACCCGTGGAGAACTCGACACGGGCCACCGGCCGGCGCGCGGTGTACCAGCACACGTCGGTGACGTCACCTCGGAGGAGGCCCAGCCCCGCGAGTACGCGGTGAAGCTCCGCCCGATTGGGCCGGTCCCCACCGCGTACCCGCTTGCCACCGACATGGTGAGCGACGTGCACGCCCATCATTCGCAGACGCACGTACGCCTCCACGCCCGTGTCATGCTGGGCGGTCGTCTCAGTCAGATCGCCCATGAAACGGTGTCGATCAGCAGTGACACGCGATGGACGCCGCGGCCGCCATGACCGAGCCCTGAGCCTCCTCGTCCGGCGCGATGCCGGACTTCTCCTCGAGGAACTTCTGCAGCTCCTCCGAGTCGATGCCGGTCAGCTTGGCCAGAGTCTCGTCGGCATTCTCCACAGACATGTACAACCTCCTTGTAGGTCGGGCGATCCAGCGCCGCCCGGCTGTCTGAAGAGTGAAGACGCTCGCTGTACGACCCCTTAACGCGTTCGCCAGAGGGGGTGCCCCGTAGGGCAGCCGTACTTCGTGACTTGATCGTGAGTCGGGTTCGGTGGTGGTACCAGCGGGCGCGAGCTTGGTGGCGGCGGCGCCACCACGACCAGTGCAGGTAATGGCTGGTGCATCGCCAGATTCTGGTGGCCATCTTCGACAGTTCCTTGATCTCGACGACGGTCAGGGGGAGGACGGCGAGGTCACCCGGTGGCGGGTCGGTCGGGCTGGCCGAGACGGGTGGGGGCCCGATGCGGGCCCGGGCGTCGGCGGCGGCGACGGCGCAGACTGCGAGGGCGGCCATGACCAGCACGATGTGCCGCATGATCGGCGTGTAGCGGCGGACCTGGGACTGGTCGAACCCGAACTGGTCCACGCCGAACTCGTGATCCTCCTCGATGGTCCAGCGCCGGCCGGTCACGGCGACCAGCACGCCCAGGGTGGCCGGGATGTGCTCGGGCACATAGCAGTAGAAGTAGGCCAGCTCGGCCGGTTTGTGCAGGCTGCGACGCACGAGCAGGAAGTGCCGGTCGCCGGCCGTGGCCAGCCAGGCCCTGGCGTAGCGGCGCTCGCCCTTCGAGCCGGGCCCGCACGAGGCGACCTGCCCGGCCCGGGCGGACAGAATCTTCAGCACGGCGTCGGCACGCAGGCTCGTGCCCAACGGCAGGCGGATCGTGAATGAGCACGGAACGCCGAGGCTGTAGCCGATCCCGCGCTGCTCACAGGTTGCCCGCAGGCCGCGGTCGCGGCCGTAGACCGCATCCGCGATGCACCAGTTGAGGCGCACGCCGGCGTCCACCACGTCGGTGAGCAGCTCCGCGCCGAGCTGCGGTTCGTTCTGAAACACCAGCTCGGCCGGGATACCCATCGCAGTGCGGGTGGCCTCGTCGGCCAACTGCTCAGCCGGAACGTACACCCGCGACCCAATCAGGACGTGCCCGCGCGGCGTCCTGTAGGTGGCGTTGACGAGTTCACCGCGTTGGCGACCTTGCCGACGCCGCCGACGTACTGCCGCTTGACCCCGCAGGTCGCGGTGCCGCTCTTCTCATCCCCGCTCTCGTCCAGCACCAGCACCGCGAGTCCGTCGTCGGCGAGGTGCTCGGCGACGAAGTCGCACCGTGCCCATCGCCGCCAGGGTGTCCCACGACGCGCGCTCCAACAGCCGCTGCATCCGCTCCGGGGTGGCGTCCCCGGCGTACTCGGCCAGGGTCCAGCGATTCTTGCGCGGCAGGTCACTGAGCAGCGCACGCACGTATTTGCCGGCCTGGGCGAACGGCTCCACCCGGGCGAAGTGCACCCCCAGACGGCCCATCAGCTCCGCACGCTTTTCCTCGACTCGCCCGGCCTCTACCATGTCCGTCCTCATGCCCGTATCGACACACCCGCATGTCCCGGACAGCTCGCACCCACACGAAGATCAAGTCACGAAGTACGGCTGCCCTACTAGCGTCAAACTGTGAACCACTGTGTGCCGAGGTTGCTATCGTCCCCACGCATGACACAGACATTCGTCGATCAGGACGTGCTCGTGCCGGCCGCGGAGACACGCCACTTCGCCGGCTTGTCGCGGACCGACCAGAGACGCCAGAACCGTTGGCGTGCCGCGTATCCGGCCCTTCAAGCCTTGATCACTACGGCGGTCGAGACCGAGCTGCGGGAGGCGTGGGCGGCGTACGGCATCCGCCCGGGCACGCGGGTCCTCGACGCTGGCTGCGGGCCTGGAGTCTCCTCGATCCTGCTGGCCGGCACGGGCGCCGAGGTCGTCGGCCTGGACGCCGACGACGACATGATCGGGTACGCGCGGAACCTGCCCGAGCCGTCCGGCACCTGCCGTTTCGTCACTGCGGACCTGCGGACCCGGCTGCCCTTGCCGGACGGCAGCGTCGACGTGGTCTGGCTGGGCAATGTCTGGGTTCCGGGCGCCGAGCGCGAGCTTGCACGGGTACTGGTGGAAGGCGGACGACTACTGTTCGCCCGGCTGGCGGCAGTCAGCACGTACGCCTTTGATCCGCTCCTGGAGTACCGCGTCGGCCTGGCCGTGCAGGAGGGCATTGCGGCGGCCGTGGGCGCCCGCCCCGGCGCCGTCCCGGACGCCCGGATGCCGACCCCCCTGGGGATGCTGCCGGCCGGCGACACGTCCGCCGACCGCTGGCAGGTCTGGCCCATTCCCCGCCTGCAGCCGATAAGCCCGGTCTTCGAGGAGGTAATACGCCAGAACTTCGTTCTGTCGCACTCCGGATTCTGTTCGGAACGCTTGCCGCCGCCCGATTGGAAACGCCTTCTTGACCTGCACGATCCGGCGCACCCGCACTACCTCGCCGCCCGCCCTGACCTGATGACGCTGTGGACCCTCAGCGTCGTGTGCTGGCAGAAACCTCGGGATGAATCGATTCCGAGCCGATTTATAATCGTGAAGAACTAAGGCGACTATGGCCGACTTTGATGGACCGCACAAATGGAGGCTTAGGTGAAGGTCTTAATCTTAGGACCGATGCAAATTACGGTGGGGAAGCACAGCGTGGAACTCCCCCGGCCCCGGCAACGGGCCTTGCTGGCGATCCTCGCGCTGTCCGCGAACCGCCCCGTCCACACCGACAACATCATCGACATGATGTGGGGTAGCCGACCGCCTCGGCAGGTCCGGAACCAGATTCAGGTGCACATCTCGCACATCCGCAAGGCCCTCCGCCGAGTTGACGCCGACTCCCACCTCAAGACCCAGCCCAACGGCTACCAGCTCCAGTTGCGTCCCGACGGCTGCGACGTGGCCATGTTCAACGCACTGGAATCCATCGGCGCCGAGGCCGTCAGCGAGAACCGCTTCGAGGCCGCCACCCAGGCGTACGGGCTGGCCCTCAAGTGCTGGCGCGGCGCGGCCCTGAGCGGGCTCGAAGGTGACTTCGTCCAGGCCCAGGCCCAACTGCTCCAGGAGCGCCGCCGCTCGGTGTTCTGCCGCTGGGTCGACCTGGAGATCGGCTGCGGCCGCTCGCAACATCTGGCGCCCGCCTTGTTGGAGGCCAACCAACGCGACCCGTACGACGAGGGCATCGTCCTGCGCCTGATGGCCGTCCTCCAGAGGTGCGGCCGCACCGCCGACGCCCTGAACGTCTACCAATCGCTACGCCGGACCCTCCGATCCGACCTGGGCCTCAACCCCACCGAAACCCTGCGAACAGCCGAGAACGCCCTGCTGCACTCCACTCTGATCCACCACGACGCGTGGCGCTTTCGGGACCTGAGGAAAGTCAACGCCTGACCCGCGCCCGCACCATCCCGAGGCAGTGCCGTCGGCGGAACAAGTCCGCGGTGCGGCCGTCCTCATGATGGGTGCCCAGCGCCTCACGGCGGCCCAGGAATGGCACTGTCCCGCTGGCGGGACAACTTCCGGCCGGCGGGCCGAGATGTTCGTTTCGGCCGCGCGCATTGCCGGCGGCCGGCCGGACACGCGCAATTCAAATTGACCTCTTTGCTTTATCGATGCCCTTTGCGAATCCATTCCTGAGAGGCCACCTCTATGCAAATTCTGTTCACCAGCTACGCGGAGAAGACGCATTTCCTGAGCATGATTCCGCTTGCGTGGGCGTTCTGCGCGGCCGGTCACGAGGTGCGCGTGGCAGGTCCGCCTGAATTGATGAGCACGATCAATGATGCGGGGCTGACCGGGGTGCCCGTGGGGAGGAACGAGGTGCTCCGCGCGTTTCTCGCTCGTCGGCCCCACCTTGCGGCCAACGTTTCCCAGGCGGACCATCAACCGCCATTCGGAAAAGTTGATCACCCCGATGAGGAGATCAGCTGGGATTACCTGCTTTCCGGCGCCGACAACAACGTCAACTGGATATTTAGAATCATCAATGATCCGATGATCAACGATCTCGTCGCTTTCTGTCGGTCCTGGCACCCGGACCTGGTCATCTGGGAGCCTTCGACGCTCGCCGGAGCGATCGCAGCCAAGGCGTCGGGAGCAGCCCACGCACGGCTCATCTTCAGTCTTGACTTCTTCGGCTGGGCGCGTGACCTCTTCGTTCAGAAGAAGCCACCCAGTGGGCGCGACCCGCTCGCCGAATGGCTTAACGCCCGGGCTGAGAAATTCGGTGCGGAGTTTTCTGAGGACATGGCCACCGGAATGGTGACCATCGACCAGATCCCCCCCTCGCTCCGCCTTCGAACTGGGCTCGACTACATGTCGCTGCGTCACGTCCCGTACAACGGTCGGTCGGTGGTGCCGCGGTGGCTGTGGGAGCCGCCCGAGCGCCGGCGCGTGTGCCTCACCCTGGGTACCGCCCCCAACGATCCGATCGCGCCGTCGTCGTTTCCCGTCAAAGAGGTCCTCGCCGCGCTCGCGGACCTCGACGTCGAAGTCGTCGCCACCTTCGATAAGGAACAACATGCGGAGTTGGGAACGCTGCCTGACAATGTCCGGGCGCCGGGCTTCGTGCCGCTGCACGCTCTCCTGCCCGGCTGCTCGGCGGTCATTCACCACGGAGGAACGGGGACCCTCAGCAGCGCATTGCTGTCCGGGATTCCGCAGCTGATCCTGCCCGAGCACTTCGACGCGCCCGCGAAGGCCCGCAGAATCGCCCAGCACGGAGCCGGCATCGCGATTCCCGTCCTGTCCGCCACCGCCGAGAATGTCCATGCGGCGCTGGTGAACCTGCTCGACCATTCGAACTTCACCGAAGGGGCAGCGAATCTGCAGGCGGAGGTTCTGCGCCAACCCACCCCGAGTGACCTCGTCCCGCGCCTCGCCGAGCTCGCCGTTGAGCGCGCTCACCGTCCATCGACCACGACCCGATGAGAAGGGCGGAACCAACTGTGAGTGAACCGGCGCACGTTCGCACCCGGGTGCGGGACCTCGTTCTGGAGGTCAAGGACATGACCGTGGGGCTCGACGGGCAAGAGCCCCCGCCACCCGCGGCGGTCGGCCTGACGGCTCTCGACCGTTTCGCCATCGTCCACCTCGTCCTCTACCTGGAGTACGAGTTCGACCTGCCGTTGTTCGAGAAGATCGGCGCGGCCACCTGGCGAACGTCGGACGACGTCACGGACTTCCTCCTCCGCGCTTATCCGGACCTCGCCGCGACCTGAGCGGTTCCTCCGCTTTGAGGCCTTGTCGCGCGTCCGCTCCCAGCCCGACCCCATCCGTTGAAGGTTTCGAGGTAATTCTGTGAAAGGGATTCTGCTGGCGGGAGGCACCGGTGGGCGTCTTCACCCCATTACCGTTGCCACGTCGAAGCAACTTCTCCCCGTCTACGACAAGCCGTTGATCTATTATCCGCTGTCGGTTCTGATGCTGGCAGGCGTGCGGGACATTCTGATCATCTGCAGCCCGGGCTCACAGGAGGGAATTGCCTCCCTCCTTCGTGACGGGTCGCACCTGGGCCTCAACATTCGCTATGCGTTACAACACGAACCCCGAGGAATCGCGGAAGCGTACATCATCGGGGCCGAGCACGTTAAGAACGACAACAGCGTCCTTGTTCTGGGAGACAACATCTTTCACGGTTCCGGATTCCAGGAGATTCTCCGGTCCACGCAGAGCCAGGTCGACGGCTGCACCCTGTTCGGCTATCAGGTGACCGATCCCGAACGGTACGCCATCGCCGACGTGGATCGGTCGGGGCAGATCTTGTCCATCACCGAGAAGCCGGAGCAGCCGTACTCCACCTGCGCCATCACAGGCCTGTATCTCTATGACTCCGAGGTCACCGAGATCGCCAGGGACCTCACGCCGTCGCCCCGCGGCGAGCTGGAGATCACCGATGTGAACCAGTACTACGTCAAAGCCGGGCGGGCGCAGCTCGTGGAACTGGGGAGGGGCTTCGCCTGGCTGGACGCCGGCACCCCCCGGTCGCTGGTGGAGGCGGCGCAGTACGTGCAGATCCTGGCCAACCGCCAAGGGGTCCGGGTGGCCTGCGTCGAAGAGATCGCCCTGCGCCTGGGGTTCATCACCCCCGACCAGTGTCATGAACTCGGGCACGCGATGAGCCAGTCGGAATACGGCGTGTACGTCATGGAGGTCGCTCGCGCCTTCGCTGGGTAACCGACGGGACGGCGGGGGTGACAGTTCCGGCCAACGGATCTATCGGCCTTCGAGGTCACCCACGCGGCTTCATACGGCCGTTTCAAGAGCGATAGTTGATCCAGCATCGTCTGCGACGGCGGACGAGGCCTCGTCCACGCCTCGTCTCACTGTCTGCTGGAGTTGTTCCTCGCCGCCTGCGACGGCCGTTCGGACCAGGGCTGTGATCATCTGGTCACGACGGCGAGCAGTTGCACCTGCTGTCGCCCCGGCCGGGCCACGCAGCCCGGCACGGCCACCGTGGTCATCGCCCAGGCACCGACCGACGGCGCCAACCGGCCACCGCCCGCGCCCTGCTCAAATCCCTCGACCTGAGAGCGCGTTTGAAATGTGATTATTCGGGCTTGTTGAAGGTGCGGCGGGGCGCCCGGGTGGCGGGGTGGCCGCGGGTGAGGCGGTTGAGCATCCCGCCGATCGTCCAGGCAATGCTCGGCATAGTTCAGGTTCTCGTAGAGCTGGGTGACCTCGTGGCCGAGGTCGGTCACAACGGTGTCCAGCGCGGACATCGCCATCGACGGCCACGTCAGCGCCTGCCAGGACATGTTGACGGGTGTGATTCGCATTCGTGTCCTCGGTGACGAAGCCAATAGAGTGGCGCCTACTTCGCCGCCGACAATGCCTGGTGGTACATCACCCTGCTGACCATCGGCTACCTGGTCAACCGCGGCCTGGCCAAGTCCGGCAGCCGGAGCGCCGACCGGGACCCGCGTAGCGACCACTGACGAACCTCCGGAAGCCCCGCGCCCCCGGGACTCAGACGGCAACCGCGGGGCTTCCGCCTGCGGGCACGGTCTGACGCCTCAGGGCCCACGCCTTTCGATCCGGGTCCATCCGGTCCAACCGCGCTCGGCAACCAGCTCCTGTAGCCGCGCGACGGCGGGGTGGGAGGCGTTGGCGAACGAGTCCATCAGGTGCACGAACGCCGCGTCGGGCGTGAACTCATCCTGCAGGTCGAGCTCCCCATTGGCGGCGGCCTGTTCAAACAGCTCGCTCATCAGGTCGGCGGTCTCGCGTAGCAGCTCCTCGTCGCCCCCGTCGTCCGCGATCCGACCGATGAGCTGGTAGAGCCGGATGACCTTCGGATTGGCCAGCTGGGCCACCTTGTCGGCCATGAGTTCCGGGATCACCTCCGGCCACCGTGCCGCCATGAGGATCCACGCGTCGCGCTCGGCCTCCACGAGGACCGCCGGCGCTCCGGTGGCACGCAGGCGGTCGAGGTAGTCGACCACCTCCGCTGGGACAGCCAGGGAGTCGCCGCAGCCGAGCCGCGCGATGCGCCGTCGGTGCTCCTGCAGCTCGCGGATCTGCGTACGCAGCCGCCGGTCGATTTCGGTGGTCGCGGCGGCGAACGTCTGGGGGTCGGCGTCGAGGAGCTCGCTGACCCGGGCCAGCGGGACCCCTGCCTCGGCGAGGGTCCGGATCCGGATGAGTCGCACGACCGCCGCCGCGTTGTAGCTGCGGTAGCCGGAGGCGTCACGCTCCGGCTCCCGGAGCAGCCCGATGTGGTGGTAGTGCCGCACCGCGCGGATGGTCACCCCGGCGTAGGAGGCCAGCTGTCCGATGGTCAGCATGGCTTCATGCCTGCACGACGATGACCGGTCGTCAACTGATTCTGCGGCGGTAGATGGTCATAGCGGCGCCGTACGCGACGATGAGGAGGCCGGCGCACCAGGCGAGGGCGATCCAGATGTCGCCACTGACGTGCTGCTGGGCGAACAGGTTGCGGATCGTGTTGACGATGGCGGTCACCGGCTGGTTCTCGGCGAAGGCGCGCACCGGGCCGGGCATGCTCTGCGTGGGCACGAAGGCCGAGCTGATGAACGGCAGGAAAATGAGCGGGTAGGAGAACGCGCTCGCGCCGTCCACGGATTTCGCGGTGAGGCCCGGGATCACGGCGAGCCAGGTCAGGGCCAGCGTGAACAGCATCACGATGCCGGCGACTGCGAGCCAGGCCAGCGCGCCGGCCCCGGAGCGGAAGCCCATAACGAGGGCGACCAGCACCACCACCACAAGGGAGATGAGGTTGGCGACCAGCGAGGTCAGCACGTGCGCCCACAGCACGGACGAGCGTGCGGTCGGCATGGACTGGAACCGCTCGAAAATGCCACCTTTCATGTCCAGGAAGAGCCGGTACGCGGTGTAGGAGATGCCCGAGGCGACGGTAATGAGCAGAATGCCGGGCAGCAGGTAGTTCACGTAGCTGTCCGACCCGGTCTGGATCGCGCCGCCGAACACGTAGACGAACAGCAGCATGAAGGCGATCGGCATGATCGCGGTGGTGATGATGGTGTCCGGGCTGCGGCTGATGTGGCGCAGGGACCGCCCCAGCAGGACCGCGGTGTCGCCGAAGAAATGTCTCTTCATCGAGGGTCCTTGACTGCTTGTGCCGTCGGGGTGCGGGCGCCTGCTGTGCCGTCGTCGCCGATGATCGTGAGGAAGATGTCCTCGAGGGTTGGCTGCTTCTCCACGTACTCCACCGTGGCGGGCGGGAGCAGCTGCTTGAGCTCGCCGAGGGTGCCGTTGGCGATGATGCGCCCCTGATGCAGGATCGCTATCCGGTCGGCCAGCTGTTCGGCCTCGTCGAGGTACTGCGTGGTGAGCAGCACCGTCGTGCCCTGCCGGGCGAGCTCCCGGACGGCCTGCCACACCTCAAGGCGCGCCTGCGGGTCGAGCCCAGTGGTTGGCTCGTCGAGGAAGATCACCGGTGGGTTCCCGATGAGGCTCATCGCGATGTCGAGGCGGCGGCGCATACCGCCCGAGTACGTCGACACCTTCCGCGTGGCCGCGTCGGTCAGTGCAAATCGGGCCAGCAGGTCGTCCGCGATCTGGCCCGGATTCGTCAGGTGCCGCAACCGGGCGACCAACACCAGGTTTTCCCGCCCGCTCAGAATCTCGTCGACGGCCGCGAACTGCCCCGTCAGGCTGATCGACTCCCGCACCTTCGCCGCCTGCGTGGCGACGTCGAAGCCGTTGACCGTGGCTGCTCCCGCGTCCGGCTTGAGCAGCGTGGACAGGATCCGCACGACGGTGGTCTTGCCCGCTCCGTTGGAGCCGAGCAGGGCGAAGATGCTGCCCCGCGCCACGTCGAAGTCCACGCCGCGCAGCACATGTAGCTGTTTGTATGACTTCTCCAGGCCCTGGACCTCAATTACCGGCTCGGGAATCCGCCCGGTTGTCATGTGAGGATCTTTGGACATGACGCCAGCATGCAGGGTTGACGCTGCGTCAAGGTCAAGCCCGTGCCTGGCATCAGGCCAGATCGTCCGTACGAACTTCTGGGACGGCGTCACAGCTGACCCCACCGCTCGCTCATCGGCTTTTAATGACGTCACGACCGCAGCCCCGGCAGGGCTAGGCCGAGGTGACCGGCGAGCCGCTTCCTCATCGGCTGCCCGCCGAGGTGACGATCCCACCGGCGGCCACGTAGTCCTCCCCCGGCTGCGTCCGGCACATGATCGCCGCCCTGGACCTGGCCACCGGGCGGCTGCACTACCGCATCCGTGACCGCAAACGCTGGCGCGAGTTCCTGAGCTTCCTCAAGACCCTGCGCCGCCGCTGGCCCGACCAGAAGCTCTATCTGATCTGCGACAACTTCTCCCCGCACAAACACCCCGAGGTCCGCGCCTGGTGCGCCGCCAACCAGGTCGACCTGGTCTTCCCACCGACCTATGCGTCATGGCTGAACTGGATCGAAGCCGAGTTCGCCGCCGTGCGGTACTTCGCCCTCAACGGCACCGACCACCGCAGCCACGCCGAGCAGGATGCCGCCATCGGCGACTACATCCGATGGCGCAACCAGCGAGCCCGACCGAAATCCAGATTCGCCGCCGGCTCCAAGATTCGCCACCCGGATTACCCGTTCAAGGCTGCATGACGAGGCACTAGCTGCGAAGCTCTCGGCCGGCACCTTTTCTCCGGCTTCGCCACAATTGCCAGAGAAGTGCACGATGTTTGCAGCTGCCCCCCCTGGAACGGGCACCGCGCGGTCATCGGAATGAGGCACGAATCTCCTCAATGGCCAGCTCCGGGCTTTGCAGGTGGGCGTAGTGTCCCACATCAGGAAGAATACGGATGTTCGCGTTAATCCTTTGCGCGAACTCGATCCCCATTTCCTTCTTGATAAAGTTGTCCTTCTCGCCCCAGACGACTTTCACGGGCGTTTTGAGCTTGTCGATGTTCGCCTCAAGATAATCTTCATCTCGCGTAAAATGGGAGTAGTAGTGGTAGAAGGCGTCAGGCGGTGTCATTCCGCCATGGCTCCATGCGCGGGAGACGTCATCCTTGAACTCAGCCGAAGCCTCAAACTGCGCTTCTTTGGGAATACCTCCCTTCAAGGCGGTGTCGAGAAGCTCCGCACTGGTCCTGCTTTTGTAGCCGGCGAGCGTCGCACTTGCTGAGGGTTCCGACTTCAGACTTTGCAATCCGTCGTGCATGTACTGAGGCCTGTTGAACGGCGCGAAATCACCAACAATGATGGTCCTGGCGATCTGCGGATCGTCGAGAGCTGCTAGCAGGGCCGGGAGAGCTCCGATGTCGGTCGCATAGATCGTGAGCGTCGATGTCGCGATGTTCGCCTTCTTGATGTAGTCCTGCAGAACACGCGCATAATCTTTGGGCGAGTACGAAAACTTGTCGGCCGGGGGCCGCGATGAAAGACCATAGCCTGGCCAGTCGATGGCATGGACTTCGTAGTCCGTGGACAGCGCCAGGGAAATGTCTTTCCAGGCACACAGCGTCTCCGGAAATCCATGCAGGAGAAGCACAGTTCCCTTTGGCGTGGTGGTCTGCGCCACCATCCTCCTGAGCGTGATGTCTGGATCGACCTGGACGTACCCGATGAGTTCGAGTTTGTAATCCATTGCTTCAGTTCCTAACTTAGTTGAGGTATTGGTAGTGCAAGTTTGAGCTCAAGGTTTGGGCTCATGACATTGGCGGTGTCCCACCCGCTCGACGGCGGGAGTTCTTGTGCTTTTGTGGGTCACCCCTGCCAGCGACACACTCGTAACCGAGTCTGCTCAGAACCTATTCCCGGAGGTTCTTATGCCGGTCGTTTCCCAGCCGGTTGGACGGGCGTGGGCGGAACACGCAGCAGAAGCTGGCCCGCATCCCGTCGCGGCGAGTGACCTAGCGGAGACCGAGGAGGTCCTCGCTCCAGAAGGCCGCCATGACCAGTAGAACGGAGAGGACGACGCCGCGGCGGTAGCGCGGTTGTTCCTGGAATCTTCTGCCGCATGGCACCCAGTGCAAACGCAGACTGGAACCTGGATAGCAGAAATTGGCGGCTTTGCGTGCCCCATAGTTTCCACCTCAGGTGGTCCTAGGTGAGCTGTTGAGGACCATGGAGGCGAGTTCTTTGGCGAGGCGGACCGCGTCCGGGTGGGTGTCCAGTTGGGAGTTGGCGACGGCCCCGTCGTAAAGCAGCCCGAGGCGGGCCGCCACATCGGCAGCGTCAGTGAATCCTGCTTCTTTGCCCAGGGCCAGAAGGGTATCGGCGAGCCAGTCCCGGAAAGTACGGAGGGCTTTGGCTTCTACGCTGCCAGGGAGGGCTTCGGCGTTTGCGTTGGCGAAGGCGCAGCCCCGGTAACCTGGGGCAGCAACCGCTTCGTTCAGGGCGTCGAAGATTGCCAGCAGTTTTTCGATTGGATCTTTCAGGCCTTGCTGGTGCCGGGCGATCCGGTCGCGTCGCCGCTGATCCCTGCCTTCAAGGTAGGCGGCCACCAAGTCGTCCTTGCCCGAGAAGTTGTAAAAAAGCGAGCCTTTGGCAACCCCCGCCTCTCCGATCACTTTGTCGATCCCGACCGTGTGGACACCCTCGGAGTAGAACAAGCGGTCAGCAGCCTCGAGGAGGCGCTGCCGTGCAGACGGACGCGTTGAAACCATGCACCAAGACTATCAGACAGATCGGTCTAAAAATAGGTTGACTTTGCTAGTGCCTCGTCATGCAGCCTTGAACGGGTAATCCGGGTGGCGGATCTTGGAGCCGGCGGCGAATCTGGATTTCGGTCGGGCTCGCTGGTTGCGCCATCGGATGTAGTCGCCGATGGCGGCATCCTGCTCGGCGTGGCTGCGGTGGTCGGTGCCGTTGAGGGCGAAGTACCGCACGGCGGCGAACTCGGCTTCGATCCAGTTCAGCCATGACGCATAGGTCGGTGGGAAGACCAGGTCGACCTGGTTGGCGGCGCACCAGGCGCGGACCTCGGGGTGTTTGTGCGGGGAGAAGTTGTCGCAGATCAGATAGAGCTTCTGGTCGGGCCAGCGGCGGCGCAGGGTCTTGAGGAAGCTCAGGAACTCGCGCCAGCGTTTGCGGTCACGGATGCGGTAGTGCAGCCGCAGCATCATCTGGGACTCGGCAACTCGTACCGGCCTTGTCGCGCTGCCCGGGGTCCCTCCGTCGACTGATGCGCGACACTCGTTCGCCAACTGATCTACGCCGACCTCAGCGCGCTGATCGCGGCTACCTATTGACTGGTGCTACGACCGCAGCCAGGCCAGATCCGTGCACTTGGCCTCGGCTGAGTGCGTCAGCTGGGCGCGAGGGTTTGGTCAGCTGGCTGCCGGTAGGGCAGCGCGGCGAGGCCCAGCGCGAGGGTCAGCATGAGGCAGCCGAGCAGGAACGGAAGCGACATGGTGGGCTGGCCGAGCCATTCCCACGGTAGATGCCAGCGGAGATGTGGCTCGCTCAGGTGGTGCGACAGCATCAGCGGCGCGCTCAGCAGGATCGGTGCCAACCACAGGAACATCGCGAAGCCATACAGGAACCTCGCCAATCCTTGGGCCAGCGGGTGGCCCCCTTCCGTGCGTCTGCTGGCCCAGCCGAATAGGCACCAGCCGCTCAGCGCGCCTAGCACGAAGGCGACAACGCCAGCGGGATACGCGCTCCAGGGCGTCGACCGGGTCATGGCGAAGTCCATCCTCGGGGTCGTGTTGTCGGCGTTGATGTGTACTTCAAGGATGTTGTCGCCACGTTGCGCGTACAGGGTGATGTTGGAGGGTATTGAGGAAGGATCGCATCGCGAGCCGGGAATGCAGTCGTACGAGTTGGAATAGATTTCTTCGGTGTAGTCCCATCCGGCCGCCTGGAGCCGCTGCCTGAGCTCTGCGAGGACGCGCGGGCGACTGTCGGCCGGCAGTTGTTCGAAGGACGCGCCAAGCCCGGCCAGCGAGTATTCGCCGCCGTCACCAAACAGCAGCTCGGAAGCGAAGCTCCAGCTCAGTGGGCTGCCATAGATCATGAACACGGCGGGCGGGTCGTTCTTGTCTATATGGCTCACCTGCTTGTCCGGATAGAGCTGGCTGACCGCTGCGGCAAGCTCGTTGTGGTCAAGCGGGCGGGAGCCGAGCCAGGTGAGCCAGGTGCCGAAGGATGCGGCGAACAGACCGCACGCCACCGTGAAGACCGATGCCCAGACGACCACGCTGCGACTTGCTGGTCGCCCGAGGCGGGCGCGCAGACCGTGGCGTACGAAATTCGTCGCTACACGCGCACCGCGGCTGGTGGGTGCAATGTCATGCACCGTCTCGAGGATTTCGGGGCCGCGCTTCCGGCGGTAGTCGCGCGGATAGGCCAGCAGTAGCCAGCGGTGCATGGATTCTCCCAGGACCTGTGACAGTAGGGGTCAGGCGTGGTTAGGCCGTAGGGCGCGCAGCCGGGATTCGGCGGCGGACGCGAGCTGGCGCAGCCGCTCTGTCTGGCGAGCGAGCTCGGCGCGACCGTCGGTGCGCAACCGGTAGTAGCGGCGCAGCCGGCCGTCAATGACCTGCTCGTGGCTGAGCTCCACTAAGCCCTGCGCGACCAGCCGGTCCAGGGCGGCGTAGAGGGTTCCCGGCAGCAGGGTGACGCGGCCACCGGACAGGACGGCGACCTCCTGGATAATCCCGTAGCCGTGGCGCGGCTCGTCAGCTAGCGCAGTCAGGATCAGAAACGTGACCTCGCGCATCTCAGTCACCGGGGCAACATATATTGCTGATCAATCCATCGTCAACGCTTGGCGGGGAAAGCGGTTGGCCGCACGCTCTCGCCCACCCGCGCGATCGCTGTTTCATCCGTGATCCCGGTGCCAACGACGCCAATCTGCTGGGCTACCTCGCCTCCATAGCGGCTGCTCACGACTCATCGGCGAGGTAACGAGTCAGCCAGTCATGCCATGCGCTCTCATCGACATGAGAGGACCTTGCGACGGCTGCGTCGCACATCAGTTGTCGAATCACGTTTGCGCTGCCCCGGAGGGGCGACGGCGCGGAGGGGCGACGGCGCGGAGCGGGAGGAGCTGGTGCAGCGCAACGCCGCCAAGTCGGTCCGCCCGCCGGCTATGAGGCAGATCGAGCGTCGCGCCCTGGGCGTGGACCAGGCCAAGCGGTTGCTTGATGTGCTGCGGGGTCATCGCCTGGAAGCGTTGTACATCTGTACCCTGACGGTCGGGCTCCGTCGCGGGGAGCTGCTCGGCCTCGCCTGGTCGGACGTCGATCTCGACGCTGGCACCCTGACCGTGCGGCAAACCGTCCAGCGAGCGGATGGCCGGTTGCAACTCGTGGCACCCAAGACGGATCGGTCCCGGCGGACTGTTCCGGTGCCGGCGGAGACCCTCGGCCTTTTTCGCGCACCGTCGACAGCAAGCCGCGGACCGGTGGGCGGCGGGCCAGCAGTGGCAGGATCCCGGCCTAGTCTTCCCGTCCAAGGTCGGTAAGCCGATGGACCCGGACCACATCGACCGGACGTGGCGCAAGATCCGGGCGGCGGCCGGACTCGACTGGCTGCGGCTGCACGACCTGCGGCACGCCTGAGCGACGTTCCTGCCCGTCTCCGGCGCCTCACCCCGGACGGTCATGAAGGTGCTCGGGCACAGTCAGATCGGGTTGACGATGAACACGTACGCCCATGTCCTACCGGAGATTGAGCGGGCCGCCGTGGACAAGGCCGCGAAGCACCTCTTCGGCTGACCTGCCTGTACGAATGGCTTGTACGGGTGCCGCGGTGATCGTCTCGACCGGGAGCGGGAAGCCGCTGACCTGCGGTGACGTGTGTGCGCCCGGCAGGATTCGGGCCTGTGGCCTTAGGATTAGAAGAAGATCGCGGATGGATGGTCGGGTGCTCCGCCCCTGGTCAGTTCGTCTGCCATTGTCGGAGCAGCATCGGCGTTGGTGGGCCATCTCGGCTGTACGGATGGCTGTACGAGCGGGTGAGGCCTGGCTGCGCCTACGTGCGGAGGAAGTGTGTGAGGTCAGCGGCAAAGCGGGTCATCTCCTCCCCTGCTTCGAGAACGAAGACGGCTCTAGCGGACCAAGCCGTGTCGTCCCAGCCGGGGACGGGAGCCCGAAGAGTCACACCCAGCGACACGTGGCCTCGACCGTCGTGCCGGGCGTCGATCACAAGCTCGCGTTCCATGGATATCCAGGTACGGGTGCCGTTCCAACCTTGCCAATCGGCTGCGAGCCTCCCAACGAAGCCAGGCAGCGTCGTCTCCAGGGAGGCGTAGATCCCGTCAACCTTGGCGACTGTCGACGCGGTCATGCCCTGCTCGTGCAACTCCGTCGCGATCGTGTAGACGTAGCCGTCGCCGTACGGATCCTGCGGGGGGTGAACAAGCCACCGCTGGTCGCCAGACGTGTGAAGGACGAACGGTTCGCTCATAGTGGCTCGCAGTATGCCCATTCGGCGGTGGCCCGGCCTCCCTGTTTCCGCGCCGGGGAGTTCTGGTCCTCCGCCTGATGGCTGCCGCAGCCAGACGCCACGCCGCCCCCTCACCGGGATCGGTGCCAAGAACTGCGGCGCCCGGTCGGGGTCAAGGGTGACCGCAGGCCATCGGCGTGCCGACGCGCAGCGCCCTTGACGCCGGGCGGGTGGCGTAGAGGATCGGGCACGGGATCATCGTCGCGCCTCCGGGAGTACCGACAGCCAGGAACAGCCCGTCCGCCGGCCAGCACTACCCGCCGCGCGGTGGTTACCGCCTTTGAGGCGGATCCCGCACCGACGCCCGTCGGACCCAACCCCTACCCTGGACCCCACGCGTTCCGCTCCCCCTGTCCAGAGGTGATCGACATGTCAGCCAGGCGTTAGTCCCGCGCACGGTGCGCGGGCAGCCGAAGGGCAGGTCGTCACATGGCCCGGACCGACATCCACCGACCCGAACGCGTGCAGCAGCGGGACCCGCTGGTGCGCCACTGGTTCACTGACGTTCACGAGCCCGGCCGCGGACCGTGCGACCTCGACGAGTTCCTCGCCGCCGACCGCTGGATCCGCACCCGCTGCTACCGGCAGGCGTCGACCCATGCCCCGAACCTGTGCGGCTGCCAGCTCTGCACCTTCCAGCTGTACCGCAAGCTCACCCACCGCCAAGAGCGCATCGCCTGGCGCACCATCCGCCGCCAGCTGCTCGCCGAGCACCGCGGCGGGCACCACGACCTCGACGTCCCGCCGATCCGCGGCAAGGCCTGGTAGCGAACCAGGTCTTTGACGGTCGAGGCCATCTGAGCGGGTCGACGGTCAGACGTATTGATGGCGCAGCAACCTGAGCGTCGGCTCCGCCGGACGTGGGCCGCGCCTTTGGCCCACGCCCGGATGCACGTCTGGGCATCCGAGATCATCGGGCCATATCGACCATCGATCGGCGGCAAGATCGCTTCCCGATGGGCCCGATGTCCGGGCCACGTCGGTTTACTGGTCAGGAACGAGTGGCGGTCGCTCATGCTGGATTCCTCCCGTGCCGATCGAACGGATGCTGGCGGAAAGGACGCGTGGTCGTGCTCCTACCCGCGGCTATCAGTGCGCGCAGTCACGGGGCGGCGTGTCTTGTGCCATACGCGGTCTGTGATCCGGGACGGGTATCACGATCGCCTCGAAACACAGCGCCACGAGATCCTTGGGCGGCCCGAAGCCCGGGCCGATCCGAGGTTGGGGTACTCAGCGCCTGGTCTCGTACCTGGTCAGGACCACGCCGCCAGGGAACGTCCGGGTCTCCACCAGGGTCAGGTTCACCCAGTTGTCCAGGGCCGCAAAGAACGGCGTGCCGCCACCTACCAGGACCGGATGGGTGACGATCGCGTACTCGTCGATCAGCCCGTCCCGCATGGCCACTGCGGCGAGTGTGGCGCCGCCGATATCCATGGGGCCGCCGTCCTCGGCCTTGAGCCGGGTGATCTCCGTGACCGCGTCGCCGTTGACCAGGCGGGTGTTCCAGTCGACCGTGCTGGTCGTCGAGGAGAACACCACCTTCGGCATGTCCCGCCAGCGGCGGGCGAACTCAATCTCCGCCGGTGTGGCACCCGGCTGCTGGTCGGCGGTCGGCCAGTGAGAGCTCATCGTCTCCCACAGTTTGCGCCCGTACAGCGCCATGCCTGTCGCCCTCACCCGGTCGGACCACCACTGGAACAGCTCGTCGCTCGGCACACCCCAGCCGAGGTCGTCGCCGGGCGCGGCGATGTAGCCGTCCAGGCTCAGGTTCATGCCGAAGGTCAGTTTTCGCATGCTTTCAGCCTCCCGTGAGTCGGTACTCGGCGTACAGACCAGCACGGCGCGGAAGAATCATCGGTCAGGCCACACCGAGGGCCGGTTCACCACCACGCCAGGACCCCGTAGCGCCAGGACGGCGATGCGATCTTCGCACTTATCTCTAGACCACCGTCAAGCAACACCTGGGACGGATTCGTCAACCATCAGGTGGGACTCGACAATGACCGTCGCCGGATTGTCGTGTCACGGGACATGCTTGTCACTTGCGTCCCATCAGATGCTTGACATGATCCATACCGGTTGATCGTGTGGCTTGCTGAGCCGGGGAGACGGCTACCGCGGGGAGGCTGAGGACGGTGGAGGCGCTCGACGTCCTGGCAGCGTTCGGCTCCACTGGCCGGGTCGGCCTTCTTCATCCCGGCGCCCGTCTACGGGAGGTCGTCGCCGCCTACGGCATGCCGTGGGACATCGGGCGGATCGACAAACGCCACAGGTGGCCGCACCTGTACTCCTACGGTGACGTCGAGTTCGTCGTATGCCGCTGCCGGATCATCACCTCAGTGACGGTCCAGACCTGGCGAGGGACATTCGAGCTTCCGAGCCAAGCACAGTCTGGCGAGGTCATCGCCCTGCCCGCACGACTGACCTTCGCTCAGGTGGCCGACGCCCTGGCCGCCACCAACTGCCAGTGGGAACGGCTCACGCCGATCGAGGGACAGTGCGGGCTGCGCACCCTGCCCCAACGCGTCGACTTCACCTTCGTCACCGACGACGGACTCGATCCCCTGTTGCACGTTGCAGGCACCTGGGCCCACGAACACGACTGCATGCCGGCGGCAGCCGTCGAGGCTGCCTTCGCCGACGACTTCCCACCTGAGCAGGCCGACTGACCACCGCCTCAGGTGCGGTGGTCCTTCGCCGCTTCTAGGCCAACCGTCGAGCATGTCCTGGGACGGATTCGTCAAGCGTGTGGTGGGACTAGACAATGACCGTCGCCGGACGTCTGCCCGCCGAAAGGTGTCTCGTAACTCACCGCGCTCAGATCATGGCACGTAGGAGCGCCCGACAAGCCGCATCGCGCGCCTCGTACAGCTTTGCACCGGCGCTCTACACTCCGGCTCGTGTCGATTCGCGATCTCCGGCTGGTGAATCAGCTGGGTGCGGCGTATCTGGCCGTGTTGACCGTCGTGTCGGCGCTCAGCGGCGCATTGGTCGCGACCACGTGGATCCGGGCCGACAGGGTGGCCGCGCCGGGCGCGATCCTGTGGTGCCTCGCCTTGGTGGCGGCGGTGCTCGTGACCGCCCCCGCACAACCTCCTCGCATGGGCCTGCTGTCCCTGGCGTGGCTCTTTTCCGGGCTGCTCATTTTCGCCAGCGCGATGGGCCTCTACACCGCCGTCCTCGAAGCGCGCGGCGAGCAGGTCGAGGCCACCGTGACACAGATACGCGACGGTACCGAGAATGGGCGCCACCTCTACTACGCGCTGGCGGACCCGGAGGGAACACGCATTCCTGGCGAGCTGGGCGCGTGGCCGGGCGCGGAGATCGGTGCGAGCCACAATCCCGAAGGCGAGGTCGGCGCGCGGGTCACGGTGATACGGGATCCGGGGGGCTTGGGCGATCCCCGCCTGCCGGGCGACGTCGATGGTTCGGCCGCGGTGTCTATTTGGCTCGTGGTCTTCGCCATGACCGCTGCGGCCTGCATGCTCGCCGGACGACCGCTGATGGCGAAGCCCGTGGTGCGCCGTCCTCGCGAGACTTCCGAGACCGGACGTAGTCGAGCCCGGCGTCGGCGGCGCAAGCGACGCTTCCGTCGGTCCTGACCTCGCTAGAGGTTGTCTCGTAACCCCGGCGTCTGTCTGCTGAGGACGCCCGGCCGAGATGCCTGGGTGCAGGTGAACTCCGCAGCCCGCCCGGGGTGGATCTTTCCGTTCGCTGGTCTACACCGGCGCAGTTCCGGCGGCTGGCCACCGAGCGCGGCGGTGGTGGCATCACTGACGGCCGGCCGGGCCGGCAGTGGGCCCTCGACCTCGCCGACCGGGTGCTGCTGGTGGCCACGTACTGGCGTACCAACCTGACCATGCCTCAGATCGGTCCGCTGTTCGGGTGTCGCACTCAGCCGCACACCGGGTCATCGACAGCCTCGGCCCGCTGCTGGCCCTCGCCCCGGTACGCCGGCGGCCGGTCGACCAGATCGCCATCGTCGACGGCACCCTGATCCCCGACTTTCGCTCGCCCATGGGCCCGTTTCGGAACTGCGAGAAAGCGTTGCCGGGCACCGGGTTGGTCCTCATGCGGCGATGGCGATGTTGTGCGGTACCGATTGGCGTCCTCCGGAACCTGGTCCTCACCGACGACGCCGGCGAAAAGGGCGCCCTGCGGCACACCGGCAACACGCTGCCTCCGGGGCGAGCACTCGGGAGCTGATGCAAGGGATGGGCCACGCGAGCTCGCTGGCCGCGTTGATCTACCAGCACGCGGCCAGCGAGCGGGACCGCGAGCACCGCCAACGAGTACCAGTTCCCGCATCGAACCGGCAGCCCGCAGAGCATCTATGGGCAGCGCTCGCAACACACTTGGCGGCCGTCCTACCCGGCGCCCTGAACGTGGTTGCGTACCAGGCGCAGCATCTCGTCGACCGAGCCGGCCGGATCGGTCACAGGGAACTGGACGGCGCGCACCACCGCGGCCGGGTCGAGCAGCAGCGTGGCCCGCTTGAGTCGGTCAGCGCCGGCGGCTCGGAAGGTGGGCAGCAGCAGCGCCGCGGCGAGCCGCCCGTCGGCGTCGGAGAGCAGCGGGAACGGCAGCTCAGCATGTGCGGCGAAAGCAGCCAGCTGGTCCGGACGCTGAGTGCTGACCCCGTGGATCCGCGCACCCACGCTGGCGAAATCAGCGGCCCGTGCGGCATAGGTGCTGGACTCGAGCGTGCAGCCGGGGGCGCCGGGGATGTCGGCCCAGTACGGAGGGAGGCCCTGTACGCCGGGTACGAACGCGCCGGGGAAGCAGTAGAGCACCGTCCAGGCATCCGCGTCAGCCGGCGGCACTGATACGCCGTCGTGGCGTACCAGGGTCAGCTCAGGGAGTCGGCGGCCGACGAGGGCGTGCACCCGGCGCGTCTCCGCCGACCCGGCCGCCGCCGTGGCGGTGAGCGACCCGTCGCCGAGCACGTGCCGGTCGCCCCATTCCTGCAGCGCGATCAGCACCGGCAGCAGACCCTCGCCCTTGGCGGTGAGCAGGTAGTCGTAGCGCGGCGGGCGATCTGTGTACCGCCGGCGGTGCAGCACGCCGTGCTCGACGAGCGCGGCGAGGCGCTCGGTCAGGGCGCGGCGGCTCATCCCGAGCCCACGTTGCAGGCCATCGAAGCGGGTCACGCCGCCGGCGATGTCGCGGACGAGCAGGAAGGTCCACCAGTCGGTCAGCACGCCGAGGGATTGCGCGATGCCGCAGTGCGCATCGGCGAGGTCGACTCTTCTCACACTCACCACTATAGTCAGTTCCACTATGGAACTGACGACTTTCTGGCGCTGGTGGATCGCCGGCACGACCGGTCATCTCGGCTCGGCGGTCGGCGCGGTGGCCCTGCCGCTGACCGCGCTGACCGTGCTGGACGCGTCGGCCTTCGAGATGGGTCTGATCACGGCAGCCGGCTATCTCGCGTACCTCTTCATCAGCCTGCCGGCGGGGGTGATCGTGCAGCGCGTGCCGCTGCGCGGCATGCAGGTCGCCCTGGATCTGATCCGGGCCCTCGCCATCGCGTCCGTCCCCTGGCCTGGTGGTTCGACGCCCTGACGGTCGCCCAGTTGGTCGCGGTCGCCTTGGCCGTGAGCTTCGCCAACGTGCTGTTCGACGTGGCGAACCAGACCTTCCTGCCGGAGATCGTGCCGGCCGCGCAGTTGCAGGCGCGCAACAGCCTCAACTCCGGCACGCACGCCGCCACCCAGCTGGGCGGGCCATCCCTGGGCGGACTCGCGGTGCAGCTGCTAGGTGCGGTGCCGACGCTGTTCGTGGACGCCGTCAGCTACCTGATCTCTGCCGTGCTGCTGCGCACTCTCCCGGCCCGGAAGGTGCTGCGACCGGCCGAGCGGCCACCGATGGTCACGATGATCCGCGAGGGCTGGCACTTCGTGATCCGACACCCGATCATCGGCCCGGCCATGTGGGACGCCACCGCGACGAACTTCGTCTGCGGCGCGATGCTCGCCCTCTTCCCGTACTACCTGGTACGCGAGCTGGACGCGTCGCCGCTCATGGTCGGGCTGCTGCTCGCCGCCGACGGCCTCGGCACGCTCATCGGCGCCGCGCTGACCACCCGGTTCACCGATCGGATCGGCACCGCGCGCGGCCTGATCGTCGCGGCCTTCGTCGGCGTGGCTGGTGCCCTCATCATCCCGCTGGGCACAGGCACGGCCGCCTACCTCGCCTTCGCCGTCGGCAACATCATTTTTGCCGGCTCCAGCGTGGTGCTCAGTGTCACCACTCGCACCTACCGGATGCTCGCCAGCCCGCCGGAGCTCCTGTCCCGGGTGATCGCCACGGTCAAGTTCGTCTCCTGGGGCGCCATCCCGCTCGGCGGGCTGCTCGCCGGCGCCCTGGCCGGGCCCCTCGGCACCCGCACCACTCTGCTCATCTTCGGAGCGCTCACCCTGCTGTCCCCGATCATCTATCTGTCGACCCCGATCCGCCGGATGCGCGACCTGCCGCTCGAGGCCGCCCCGGCACCCGCCGACGCCCGGGTGTGAACCGCGCGACCGAACGAGTGGGCCGCCACAGCGACGCGCTCGTTCTTGCGACCGGCCTCAGAAGTCCATCTCGCCGCCGCCCGGGCGCCGGCCGGAGCTGGGCTGATCCGGCCAGGAAAGCGGTTACCGCGAGCCAGCGCGACAAGCTCGCCGATCGAGTCCAGCGCCAGCTCCGGGTCACCGCTGCTGACGAGCCGGTTCACAAATTGCACATCGGGTCGATCGGCAGCGTCGAGGTATGCGGCAACCAGGCACGCTGCGCTGGCCGGGCACGCGTGGCCCGGCGATGGGCGTTGCCACCTTGTCAAGCACCCAGGAGGCGGCGCCTTCAGGGCGGCGCCTCGACAGCCCAGACCGCGTATGCGGCACGCCGCTCAGAGGGGTCAACGACCAGCTCGCCGCGGCTGAACCGGCCGGATGTGGACGCATCCGCCGAACATGAGGCTCGCAGCTGGACGCTGGGCGGCTGAACAACTCGTACGCTGCCCGCTGAGCCACGCGACCGCCGAGGTGGCCCGGTGGAGCGCCTATGGTTGCGCGCGCATCTCGAGGACGATCCGATCGCCCGCAGCCTGATCTATCGCGTTGGTGGCTCACGGGACGGCGTGGTGACGGTCCCCACGAACTGACCTCTCCTCGCCAGGAACGTTGTGAGATCCGATGGGGGTGTGAACTCGGTGAACGGCCCACCCCAGGGCGCCATCGTGGCGATGGCGTCGCGAACTCACCCTGCAGCGCCGCCTCGCCTGACCCATGTCCACATCAGCCACCGGCGAGGATTGATCCACAACCCACCGGACGCCGCCCGTGCCGTCTGGCACGACGCGGTCACCGCGCCTCAACGGGCTGCCCCAGCGCTATGGTTTGACACCAACCTGCACCCAGCCAACGTCCTCACCGCCGAAGGCACCTTCTGTGGCGTGATCGACTTCGGCGACCTCCGCGCGGGCGACACGGCATAGGACCTCGCCGCCGTGTGGCTCCTGCTACCGGAAGACACCACCGACCACCTCTACGCGGCCAAATCGGCGACGCCGGCGTCCACGGTCGCCGAAACATCCCTCGCCGCTACCGTGGCTGCTCAGAGTGAGGATGCCGCCGGGGGCGCGTGCCATTGCCCCAGCCGCGGGCGCGGGGCACGGTGTCCCGGGCCGGCTGCGCTGACCCTCAGCTTGGGAATCGGATTGATCTACACACCAAGTAGTCGCGTTGCCGGGTGGATGAGCACGGAGCGTTCGTAGCAGGGCCGCTGGGGCGCTCGTGTGGGCTGGTGTTGACCGCTGCATCGGGCACGCGGGCACGGCATGCGCTGCTCTGCGGCACCAACGGCCCGATCTGTAACCTCTTTGCGTGATGACTACCCACCCCACGGGCGAGCCGGCGTGGGTTGGTCCGCCGCTCGATCCTCGTGCACTGCTTCACGGCACGGACTGGGCCTCGCTCTGCCACGCGTATGGGCCAGCCGGGGATACGCCGTCGACGCTCACCAAGCTGATGGACGACGAGCCCGCAGTCAGAGCCGACGCGCTGGAGCACCTGTTCAACACGGTGTACCACCAGAACAGCATCTATTCAGCCACCGTACCAACCACCCTGTACCTCGCGGCGATCCTGTCCGAACCCTACGCCGCCACCGCCCTCGTCGATGAGCGGATCCGCTATCGGGCCGTCCCGCCCCGTCCGCTGCGAGTGCTGCTCCTGGACGGGCTTGGCGGAATTGCCGCCGACGTCAACGAGGCCGTAGTGGCACAGTTGGAACGCTCCGGCTTCTCCCTGGACGGCTACCCGGCAATGGCCGAGCTCCGCGCCCAGCGCCCCGTAATCCTCCAGGCCGTCTCCGCCTTCCTGCACGACCCTGATCCTGCCACCCGGCACGCGGCCGCAATCGCGGCCGCGCTGCTCCTCGACAGTTCCGACCTAATCCGCCGAGCGGACCTTCTTCCCTTGATACATGCGGCGATAGCCGAAGCCACCGATGAGCGTCATCGTGACCGCGCCACCGACATTCTTGATGCCTGTACTACAAAGACCGAAACCGCGGCACCGCCTTCTGTTGGCCCGCACCAGGGAAGCCAGCCCACCGGCCGTACCACGTCAAGCTCATTTTGACGGCTCGTCCGGGCGCCGGTGTCGGGACCGGTCATCGCGCGGCGAGGCCGTGGTGGGGATGCGCCGCGCGCACTCCGGCAGGCTCCTGGCCTGCCGGTGACGCCGACCCGAGGGGGCGCAGAGGCTCCGGGGTCAAGGGAGGTTTTGGTGCGGCCGGCAGCGCCTGGTGCGGCCCGCAGGACCATCGCGCAGCGACGCGAAGCGCCCTTGACCTTGCAGGGGGCGTCACCGCACAACGCGGCCGGCAGCCGGATGGACCATCAGGGCATGCTGAGCATATGTACGTCCCCTGGCGGACCAGCGTCGACGTGTTCGCGCAGATCCTGCGGCGGCACGGCGTCGAGCAGGACTCTGTGACCGATTTCGGCGCGGCGTGGGCTGCGTTCGCTGAGTTCCTGCAACTGGACATCGACGGCATCGACCCGACTCCGGACTCCGACGCCGATGGCTTCATCATCCAGTGGGGCCGACGGTCATGGAGCGACAACCGCCTGATTCTGACCTTCACCCGGCAGCTGGCCATCGCTGGTGTCGGTGACGATGACGATCCCTACCGCCAGACTGAACTATGGCAGCTCGGTTTGGAGATGGCCTTCGACGATGAGGCCGCTCTGATCGGCCTTGAAAGCCTCGACGTTCAGGACACGGGGTTCAAGTTCGCTCCCACCGGGCCACTACGGGCCGCAGCGCTGAGGGATACCTGGGCGGAGATGCAACGGCATGCGCCTGTCCGAGCAGCCTGGACCGCGACCCCGGCGAGTAGCGGCTTGTCCTTCGAGTGCGTTTGCTGACTCCAGGCTCCCTACCCGCGCCGGCCTGATCACCAGCTCGACGAGCGCGAAAGGACACGACCCATCGGCGGGAAGTGATACCACCGCGACTCCGCCACCGGCGTCAGCCGCCCACTTGGCGGTGCCAGGAGACACGACGAGGACCACTGGCGAATCAAGATCCACGGCTGGTGGTGCTATGTGGTCGCCCCAGGGCTCGGCGTGCAGGTCAGCGGGAGGCCGGGTGGGCCGGAGCGTCCCGCTCACGTCGCTGCGACGGGAGACGGGAGCCTCACAGGTGGACCGCGCGTCGCTGCGGGGAGATGCGCCGGAGCATGCGAAACGTCGGCTGGGCTGATCCTGCGGTGAAGGGCGGAGCCGACTCCACCGCAGGATCATCCAGACCCGGAATCAGTCGTCCTGTCGCTGCGGCACGGAGAACTCCTCCATCCGCATCAGCGGCGCCAGGCGCTGCTTCATGGCGCCGCCGCTGAACGGTTCACGCAGCACGTCGTTGGCGAGGGCGTTGCCCAGCGCTGCCATGATCATGCCTTGGTCCAGGGACAGGTAGCGCTCCGACGCCTGCCCCGTGGTCACGTTGATGGCGTCATAGAAGCCGCCCGGACCGTACGCGTCGAAGTCCCGCCGCAGTTTCGCCAGGTTCCGCAGGGCCTCGTCCTCGGCGTAGCGCAGCGCCAGGAACGAGGCGTGCGGAGTCACCACACCCTGCCCGTACGCGGTGGGCAACGGCTGCGCCGGCCGGCACTCCCCATACCCGTAGTCGACGGTGGTGCGCTCCTGGTCCGAGGTGTATCCGCCGGCGTCCATCCCGATCGGGTCCACCCCGTACTCCCGATACCCGCCCGCCGGGTTGTTGGACGGCGAGAACCCCCAGTACCCGTAGCCGGCCTCGCGCAGTCCGTGCTCGATCTGCGCCCGCACGTACGTCGGGTGGTTGATCGCCCAGCTGCGGCGGCCCCACTTCTCCTCCGGCACGAACAGCGGCACCATCAGCGCCTCGAACATCGACCCGCCCCAGGTCGGCACGAGCTGCATGCCTCGGTAGCGGTAGGCGCCCTCGAACAGCCGCACGCCGAGGTAGGTGCGCCACTGACCGACGGCCCGCTGCTCGGACCACGCCCAGTCACAGCCCTCCGGGGGGAAGGTCCGCCACGTCCCGAAGTAGTGCTCGCGGGGAATCTGACCAGCGGCGATACCGAGGTAGCTGGCGATGCGCGGCTCGGTGTTGAAAGCGCCGTAGTGGTGGCAGGTGTAGTAGACGTCCGGGCCGCCCCGGTAGTTGCCCGCGACCGAGCACCCCGGCGGCGGGTCCACCCAGAAGCCACCGCGGATCTGGCGTTCGGCCGGGTTGTAGTAGTACCCGAAGTCCATCCGGCGCAGCAGCGCCTGGGCCGGCGCCGCCAGCTCCGGCACCTTGGCCTTGACGATCGTCAGGGCGGTCGCGAGCCATCCGTTGTCGACGCTGGACAGGAACGGGTGGACCGTGCTCTCGTCGACCGGCCACGTGGTGAGTTTCGCTCCCGTCGCCGGGTCGTACCAGTTGTAGTACATGCCCGAGGCCTGGTGGATCTCCAGTCGGGCCAGCGTGTCGAGGGTCTTGGCGATGCGGGCGCGGGCCTCGCCGGCGGAGATGAGCCGGGTCTCCCTGGCGACCACGGTGCTCCACAGGTAGGCGCCGATGTTGGTCGGCGAGGTGTACGCCGAGCGGCCCGCCGGGTCGAGGTCACCGCCGATGTTGTCGGCGACCAGGCCGGTGGCCGGGTCCACCATGGCGACGAAGGATCGCCAGGTGTCGGCGGTGTAGCGGTGCAGCTCGGCGTTACGGCCCGCAGTGGAGTGCGGGGCCGGGCCGGTCGGGGACGGTGGTGCGGCTGTGGCCGCGGGCGCGGAGGTGACGACCAGTCCGAGAGACATGATCATTCCTGCCGCGACCGTGAGGCGGGATCTGGGTCGCACGGAACACTCCTCACTTGAGGCCGGTCATGGCGATGCCGTGCACGAAGTAGCGCTGCAGCAGCACGAAGATGAGCAGGATCGGCAGGATGGTCGCCACCGAACCCGCCATCAGCAGGCCGTAGCGGGTGCTGTTCTCCCCGATGGCGTACAGCGCCAGGGCCACGGGGAGGGTGTACTTCTCCTCGGACTGCGCGACGACCAGCGGCCAGAGGAAGTTGTTCCAGGTGGCGAGGAACTGCAGGATCCCCAGCGTGGCCAGGGCAGGCCCGCACAGCGGCAGGATCACCCTGGTGAAGATCCTGAACTCTCCCGCGCCGTCCACCCGGGCCGCGTGGATGAGGTCGTCGGGCAGGCCGAGGATGAACTGGCGCATCAGGAACACCCCGAACGGCTGAGCCAACCACGGCAGAATGAGCCCGGAATAGCTGTTCACCATGCCGAGTTGACTGACGAGCATGAACAGCGGAACGAACGTGACCATGCCCGGCACCATCAGCATCCCGAGGACGAGCGCGAACACGACCCGCTTGCCGGGGAACTGAAGCTTCGCCAGGGCGTAGCCGAGCATCGAGCAGAAGACCAGGTTGCCCACGGTGATGGCCAGGGCCACCACCGTGCTGTTGAAGAAGAACTGCGGGAAGTCCAACTGGGTCAACAGTTGGCGGTAGTTGTCCGTTGTCGGAGACGCCGGTAACCAGGTGGGCGGTACCTGTCGAAGCTCGGCGTCGGGCTTGAACGAGCCGAGCAGCATCCAGACGAACGGACCGACGAGGAGTACGAGGCCACCGGCGAGGACGGCATACACCCACAGGTGCCCCCGAGCCTCCGACGTCGAGGTGCCTGACCGGCGCGGTGCGGGGGTGGACGTGGGCGCCGGCGTCTGTACGGGAGTCGTCATGACGTTCCCCCTACGTCTTCGACCGGAGCAGCCGGAACTGCACCAGCGTCAGGACGAGAATGGCGATGAACAGGACATAGCTGATGGCCGCGGCGTAGCTGTAGTTGCCGAAGCCGAACTGGTTGTAGATGTAGAAGGCCACCGACAGGGTCTTGTCCAGCGGGCCGCCCTGCGTCATCACGAACGGCTCCTCGAAGAACTGCAGGTATCCGATGCCGGTGATGACGCCGCCGAAGAGCAGCGTGGGCCGCATCAACGGCAGCGTGACGTGGCGGAACCGCGACCATGCGTTGCTGCCGTCCATGGCCGCCGCCTCGTACAGCTCCCGTGGGATCGCCTGCAGCCCGGCCAGGAAGATGACCATCAGGAACCCCATGTTGCGCCAGGCTGCCATGACGATGAGCGCGGGCATGGCCGTCCTGGTGTCGGTGAGCCAGTTCGGCCCGTCGATGCCGAGGTAGCCGAGCAGCGTGTTGACGATGCCGCTGTCCGGCTCGAGCAGGAAGCGCCAGACGACGGCGATGGCCACGATGCTCGTGACCACCGGCAGGTAGTAGCCGACCCGGAAGAACGTCCGGAACCTGGTGATTCCGGCGTCCAGGCCGACCGCCGCCGCGAGCCCGAGGACCATCGTCAGCGGGATCCCGACCACCACGAAGTACGCCGTGTTGAGGGCGGCCTGCCGGAACGTGTCGTCGCCGAACAGCTTCACGTAGTTGTCCAGGCCGATCGGGTTGACCCCGAGGGGGTCGCGCAAATCGGCGCTGCGCAGATCGGTGAAGCTCATGGCGAACGAGGCCAGCACCGGGCCCGCCATGAACACCGCGAAGACGAGCAGGAACGGAAGCGCGAAGCCCCAACCCGCGACGCCCTCGCGGCGCCTGACCCTGGCCCGCCGGTTGCCGCCGGTGCGCGTGGGTCGCTGCGCGGTGGCGGAGGCCACCGTCAGCTCCCGGTGCCGATGGAGGAAGCCTTGGCCTGCATCTCCCTGGTGGCGGTGGCGGGATCGGCGACGCCGCGGACCACGCGCTCGATGCCGTCGTCGATCACGTCGGCGACCTGTTCCCAGGTGGCGATCGCCGGTGCCGACTTCGCGTCCTTGAGCTGCTCACCGAACGCCTTCAGGAACGGGTCGTCGGCCAGCTTGCCGGACTGCCAGGACTCCTGCACCGACGGGAGGCTGCCGACCAGGTCGTACAGCTTCTGCTGGGCTGCCGGGTTGGTGAGGAACTGCACGAACTTCCAGGCCGCGTCGCGGTTCTTGGAATCCTTGAAGACCACCAGGTCGGAGCCGCCGATGAAGGACGTGCCCGCCTTCTCGCGCGGCATCTGCGCGACGTCCCACTTGCCCTCGATCGCCGCGCCACCCTGCTCCCGCAGGATGCCCATGTGCCACGGGCCGGAGACGAAGGCGCCGATCTCACCCTTGACGAAGCCGGTCTCCATGGCGCCGGGCGCCAGCTGCGTCGGCGAGAGTCCCTGCTTGAAGAAGGAGGCGTAGTACTCCAGCGCCTTCTGCATCTCCGGGGTGTCGAGGGTGAACTTGCCGTCCTGCATGATGTCGGCGCCGGCCTGCCAGGCGAAGGGCATGAAGGACTGCCACGAGCCCGTCCCGCCCGGCTGCAGGTAGGCGCCCCACTTGGCGCCGCCCCTGGCCTTCATCCCGTTGGCGAACTCGGTGAAGCTCTGCCAGTTGGTCGGCTTCTGCACGCCCGCCTTCGCGGCCAGGTCCTTGCGATGGAAGATCAGCCGGGTCTCGACGTACCACGGGACACCGTAGGAGGTTCCGTCGACGACGGTGGTGTTCCACGCGCCCTCGAAGAACTTGCTCTCGTCGAAGAGCCCGGTGGGGGTGGGGTCGATGGCTCCCGTCTTGGCGAACTCGCCCATCCAGGTCGTGCCCATCATGCTGACGTCCGGTGTCTGCCGACCCGCGATGGCGGTCGCGATCTTGTCGTGCGCCGCGTCGAACGGGAACGACGTGACGTTGACCTTGGCATCCGGGTTCTCCCTGGAGAAATCGGCGGCCAGCTCGGTCAGCTTCTCCCCCTCGGCGCCCATCGCCCAGACCGTGATCTCGCCCTTGGCCTTTCCAGCCGCGATCTCCTTGCCGGCGGGTTGCCCGCCGGAGCCAGAGCCGCCCTCGTCCCGGCCGCAGCCGGTCACGCCCAGCGCCAGGGCGACCACCAGAGCTGTGGCATACCTCAAGTGCTTCATAGCCCCTCCTTCACAATGTGGTCGCCACCGCGCGCTCGGCTCGCGTCGCTGTGGCGCGACGCTGTCGGCTGGTGACGGCCGGTCAAGTGGAATCCGTGCCTGTCGAGCAGCCGCAGCCGGCCCGGATGACGAGATCGGTCTCGAGCTGATCGGCGCCCCCGGCCGCGACCTGGAGCATCAGGCGCGCGGTCCGCGCGCGTACCGGTTGCCGTACGGGCGTCGGCGCTGGGCTGGCCAGGGCGGCCATCGGACGGTCGTCGAAGCCGGCGATCACGAGATCCTCCGGCACCCGCAGGCCGCGGCCCGTGGCGCCGACGAGCAGCCCGAGCGCTGTCTCGTCGTTGGCGTCGAGCCGGCGCAACTCCTGAGCGGAGCAGATGCCGGGTCAGCGGCCGTCGCGGCGGCATCGTCCACCCGTACGGCCGGCACGCCGTGGGTCCGTCGCCGGCGAGCACCACGACCGGAGCATGGTGGCCAGTTCCTCGATCGTGTCGTGAGGAGACCGTGCCGGCGAAATTGGCCAGGCCGTGCACCCGGTGCGCCATCTCGATGGCCTCGCCATCGGAATCAGCGCGCAGGTGGGTGCAGAGAACGTGGACACTGGTCCACGCCCGCACCGCCTCCCACCCGAAGCTTTGGATCAGGTCACAGCGGTACGGGCCGGACAGGCTGGGAAAGACCAGGCCGATCGCCCTGTGCCGGTGCGTCGCCGGTGCCCGGCCGAGATGGTGCGGCCGGTAACCCTGCTCCTCTATCGCCCGCAGCCGGCGGTGGGTCTCCTCGGACACCTGAGCGGTGCCGCTGGACACCCGGGACACCGTCGCGACCGACACCCCGGCCGTGCGAGTGATCTCCCGAACCGTCAGCCGACTGCTGCCCATACCTCCACCGACTTATTACGTTCCGGTCGCTGTAACCGGTTACACCAGACCATAGGTAGGCGTGTCGGAGTTCACAACCCCTCGACGACGAAGAGCCGCCCCCGCTGTCCACAGTCGCGCTGCACCGCCGCCGGACCCTCATCGACCACCGACCGCACCTGCTGCTCGCCGACGGAGCGCACTACGTCCGCGGCGACCCGGGCGACGGGTTAACCGGCTGCGCAACTCGCCGCGCTCCACGATGGCGGCGTGATGGGGGTGCTCGTTCTGCCGTTCAGCCATCACCCGAGATGCATCCGCGCGGCGAATCTGCGGTACACCGGCACGCGCACGATCCTGGCTGTGGCCGGCGGGCGCGGCGGCCGGGTTTCGGGATGCCGGCGCACCTCGCTCGCCGGATCCCCGGCACCGTCCCTGATGACCGGTGCGGCACGCGAAAAGTCACGGCACCACAGGCGCAACCACGACAGAAACCGGTTACAGTGCTCGGACCGGACCCCACGAACACCCCTGGAGGTACCCCGGTGACGAGCACCAGCGACCACCAGCCGGCCGACGCTCGATCCGACTGGGAGGCCCGCATCGCACTGCGCAGCGATGAGGAGGACGCGAGGAGCGGGATTCCGCTGCTCGCCCCGCCCGGTGACCTGGCGGCCGCCGCCGGGGTCGGCCACATCCGACTGTCCTGGTCGCCGGTCTCCGGCGCCGTCGGCTACCTGGTGCACCGCGCACCGCTGCGCGACGGCGTACCCTCCGGTGAATTCACCCCGATCGACCACCTCGGCGGCGACGTCCTCTCGGTGCCCGACACCTGGTACGTCGACACCACCGGCGAGCCCGGCGAGCCGTACGCCTACGCGGTGGCCGCCGTCCCCGAGGTCACCGTGACCGGCCCGCTCAGCGCCCCGGTCCACGCTGCCGCGCTGCCGGCCGACGGCAACGCCCCGACCGTCGCCCTGCGGGTCGACGCCGACGACGAGGGCGTGCCACTGCCCCGGCCGTGGCAACCGATGATCGGCAGCGAGCGGCTGTCCCAGCTGCTCTGCACGGACACCTCCGGCGGCCGGGAGATCGGCCGCGAGTTGCTCGCCGCGCTGCGCCGCATCCGACAGGAGATCGGCGTGGAGACGGTCCGCGCGCACTCGATCCTCCACGACGACCTGGCCGTCTACCGCGAGGTGGACGGCGCGCCGGTGTACGACTTCACCGGTGTCGACCGGGTCTACGACCTGGTCCTCTCCATCGGCCTGCGGCCGGTCGTCGAGATCGGCTTCATGCCCCGCGACCTGGCCAGCGACCCCGATCGAACGGTCTTCGAGTACCGCGGCGTCATCTCCCCGCCCAAGGACTGGGACCGCTGGGCCCAGCTGGTCCGGGCACTCGTCGCGCACCTGTTGGAGCGGTACGGCGAGACGGTGCTGAGCTGGGGCTTCGAGGTGTGGAACGAGGCCAACCTGGAGGTGTTCTGGTCCGGCACCCGCGACGAGTGGATGCGGCTCTACGACGTCACCGCCACGGCGGTCAAGGACGTCGACCCGCGGATCCCCGTCGGTGGGCCGTCGTCGGCCGCCGCCGGATGGGTGGACGCGTTGCTGGAGCATGCCCACCGCTCGGGCGCGCCGGTCGACTTCGTCTCCACCCACACCTACGGCAGCCCACCGCTGGACCTGCGCCCGACCCTGCACCGGCTGGGCTTTCCGGACGCGCGGATCCTGTGGACCGAGTGGGGGGTCACGCCCACCCACTTCCACCCGGTCAACGACGGCACCTCGGCGGCGACCTTCCTGCTCAGCGGAATGCGCTCGGCCGCCGGCCGAGTCGAGGCGCTCTCCTACTGGGTGGCCAGCGACCACTTCGAGGAGTTGGGCCGCCCGCCCCGGCTGCTGCACGGCGGCTTCGGCCTCATCACCGTCGGCGGCATCGCCAAGCCCCGCTACCACGCCCTGCGCATGCTCGCCCAGCTGGGCGAGACCGAGCTGAGCGTCCAGGCTTCCGGAGACGGCGCGGACGGGCTGGTGCAGAGCTGGGCCAGCCGACGCGCCGACGGCGGCCTCGTCATCCTGGTCTGGAACTCCACTCTCGACCAGTCCAAGCGCGACGGCGACCCGGCGCTGGCCCGTCAGATCCGGCTTGCCGTCGAGGGTGCCGACGGCCGAACGGTGACGGTGACCCGGCTCGACCGCGAGCACGGCGACGTCACCACGCTGGCAGAGCAGCTCGGCGTGGCCGACTGGCCCACCGAGGAGCAGTGGGACGCGTTGCGCGCCGCCGACTCGCTGCCGGTCGAGAAGGTCGACACCCGCGCTCGGGGCGGGGCCGCGGTGGTGGAGCTGCACCTGCCCCAGCCGGGGGCGATGCTGATCGAGGTCGCCGGGAGCTGAGCGTGAGGCGGCCGCGGGCGACATGTCGCACGGAGCGGGCGTCGCCGGGTGCGCACCGGGCTGGGTGAACCGCAGACGACGTCGTCGGCCGAGAACGACTTACCGTCGTTGCACCGAAGTCGCGTCGGTGCCGGGGCCGGACTGCTGCTCCGTGCCGGTGCAGCCGCTGGTCGACAGGGCGACGGCGCGGCGATCCGGCCGAGTCTCGGTCGTTCTATCTGCCGGTGCCCCCAGTGAGGGATTTCGTCGGGCAGCCGCAGCTGCGGCGTACGACGAACTCGGTGGGGAGCACGACGCTTCCGGGTGCCGCCGCGTGGGGGTCGTCGGCGGCGCTGAGGATCCGCCGGGCGGCCTCGGCGGCCAGGTCCCGGATCGGTTGCCGCACGGTGGTCAGCGACGGCGAGACGAGCGCGGCCATGGGCGCGTCGTCGAAGCCGGTGATGACGAGGTCCTCGGGTACGCGCAGCCCTCGGCCGAGGGCCCCGACCAGGACGCCGATGGCGATCTCGTCGTTGGCGCAGACCACCCCCTCCGGGGCGGTGCCGCCGACGAGCAGCCGCTCGGCGGCGAGTACGCCGTCCGGCTGCTGCATGGCGACCCGGACCGGCTCGGCGGGCGGGGTAAGGCCCAGCTCCCGGTACGCCTGCCGGAAGCCGGCCCACCGCTCGCTGACGTCGGGCGACCCGTCCGGGTTGCCGACGAAGGCCAGGTGGCGCAGGCCGTGGTCGGCCAGTAGGTGTCGGGTCAGCCGGATCATGGCCGGAGCGTTGTCGACACCGACGGAGTAGACCGTGTCCGGGCCCCGGCCGGCAAGGACGACGACCGGGACCGTCGTGGCGAGCCGGAGCAGCGCCGGTTCGGAGATGGTGCCGCCGATGACGGCGATGCCGTCGACCCGGCGGGCCATCTCCAGCACCTGGTCGTCGGAGTCCTCGCGCAGATGCGTGCAGAGGATGTGCACGCTGGCCCGGGCCGGGACGGCCTCGGACTCGAAGCCCTGGATCAGTTCGGTGAAGTACGGGCCGGACAGGCCTGGAAAGACCAGGCCGAGCGCGCCGTGCCGGCGCGCGGCGAGCGCTCGGCCGAGGTGGTCAGGCCGGTAGCCATGCTCCTCGATGGCCCGCAGGACACGGCGGCGCATCTCCTCCGACACCTGGCCGGTGCCGTTGGAGACCCGGGACACCGTGGCTACCGAGACTCCGGCGAGCCGGGCGATCTGTCGAACCGTGACCCGACTGTTGCCCATGGCTTCCTCTATCCGTAACGTGCCTACCAGAAACCGGTTTCAGGGCACCATAGGCAGCCGTCGGCCAGATCACAAGAGGGACCGCCTGAGGATCCGGCGAGAGGAAGAGTCACATCGCATGTCGCGAGTTCTTCTCCACGACCGCAGGATCATCGTCGACGGTCGTCCCCGACTGCTGCTCGCCGGGGAGGTGCACTACTTCCGGCTGCCCCGGGCGCAGTGGGCGGACCGCCTCGATCGGCTGCGGGAATGCAGCGGTGACACCGTGGCGACCTACGTGCCCTGGCTCTGGCACGAGTTGCCGGACGGCAGCGTGGACCTGACCGGTCGTACCCACGAGCAGCGCGACCTCGCCGGCTTCCTGGACCTCGCCCACGAGCAGGGCCTGCACGCGCTGGTCCGGCCCGGCCCGTTCATCATGGCCGAGGTCAAGAACGAGGGCATCCCATACCGGTTGTACGACGAACACCCCCACCTGCTGCCGACCACCTGGGACGGCCGGACCGTCGAGACCCGGACCATCGACTACCTGGCTCCGGAGTTCCTGGCCGCGACCGAGGGCTGGTACGCCGAGGTGATGCCGGTCATCGCCGAACGGCTCGCCGACCGGGGCGGGCCGGTGATCGGCGTCCAGGTGGACAACGAGATCGGGATGTTGTCCTGGGTGACCAACTCCCCCGACCTCACCGACGTCGTCTGCGAGGACCTGCGGCGCTGGGCCGTCGACCGGTACGGCAAGGACGTCGCGGCCGAGCGCATCGGCGCCGACCCGGGTGACCCCGACGCCTGGGCGGCAGCACTGCGCACCCCGGCCGAGGCGCGGTCGCTGACGCTCCACGACGATCTGGGCCGCTACATGCGCGACCGGTACCGGCGGTACGTGGTCACGCTGCGCGAGTCCGCCGAACGGCACGGGGTGACCGGCGTGCCGTTCCTGATCAACGTGCACGGCACCGAGGGCGGACGGGGCCGGAGCTTCCCGATCGGCATCAGCCAGCTCTTCGAGGCGTACCGGGGTCAGCCGCAGCTCACCTCCGGCTCGGACTACTACCTCGGCGATCTCACCGTCACGAACGTCGCCGACCTGTACGTCAGCAACGCCTTCCTGGCCGCCGTGCACGACGCCCACCAGCCGACGATGTCGTTGGAGTTCGAAGCGGGCAACGGCGACTACGGCCAGGACCTGTCGACGCTCTACCCGCCGGAGGCGACCGAGCTGAAGGCTCGCCTCTGCGTGGCACAGGGCAACCGGCTGATCAATCTCTACCTGTTCGCGGGCGGATACAACCCGCCGCTGGCCGAGCCGGTGGGCGACGGCAACGACCGGATCGCGTTCACCGGCGAGCGGCACGGGTTCGCCGCGCCCGTCGACCCGGAGGGGCGGCTCAACCCGACCTACGCCGCGGCCCGGCGCGCACTGCACGCCGTACGTGGCGTCGCCGACCTGCTCGCCGACTCCGACGAGGAGAACGACGGCCTGGCGCTCGGTCTCGTACCCGACCACTACCTGACCGAGTACCACCACCCTGCCTCGGCGTCGCGGGCCGCGCAGGTCGCCGACCTGGAACGATTCCGCGGCATGGGTCCGCGCGACGTGCTCGCCCGGGCGCTGCTGCTCGCCGGCTACTCGTTCCCGGCCGTCGACCTCCAGTCGCCGCTGCCGGCGCACACACCGCCGCTGATCGCGCTGGCCAGCGCCGCCACGCTCGGACGGGAGGTGCAGCAGCGGCTGGTCGAGCACCTGCGCGGCGGCGGTCGGCTGCTGCTGCACGGCGTGCTGCCCGAACGGGACCACGATGGCACCCGGTGCACGCTGCTCGCCGACGCGCTCGGGCTGACCGTCACCGGCCGCGTCGACGACGGGCCGCAGTCCTTCCCCTCGGTGGTCGGGCAAGGCTGGGCGGCGGGCCGGGCCGAGGCCCGGGTCGGCTACGCGCAGCGGTTGGCCGGCGTCACCGCCGAGCCCGTGCTCGTCGAGGTCGGCTCCGGCGAGCCGTGCGCGGTGGAGGTCGCCGTCGGCACCGGGCGAGCGCTGGTGATCGCCGCCGACGTCCCCTGCGACCTGGACTTCTGGCGCGCGGCGGTGGCGCGGCTCGGGGTGCGCCAGCGGCTCGCCGCGAACGCCGACGGGCCCGGTCTCGTGCTCACCTCCACGGTGGACGCGGCTGGGCAGCGGCTGCTGCACCTGGTCAACGTGGCACCGTCCGCCGTGACCCTCACGCTCGACTGGCAGGGCGTCCCGGTGCTGGCCGGCCGACGGCTGCGGATGCCCGCCCGTACCGGGCTGATCCTGCCGTACGGGATCCGGGTCGGCGCCGCCACGCTGGTGGAGACGACCTGCGAACTGGTCTCCTGCGAGGGAGACACGGTGCTGCTGCGCCCTACCCAGGGCGACGACGAGGTGGTGTTGGCTACCGACCGGCCGATCACCGCGAGCCGCGGCAGCGTGCACGTCGGGCAAGGGCGGGTGACCGTGCGGCTTCCCGGCGGGCCCGACGACGACCCGGTACGAATCAGCGTGGCCTGAGTGGTGGGCCCGGGGACGGGTCTGTCGAACGATCGGTGCAACTGGGGGTGTCGAGGAGGCAGCCTGGCCAGAACCTGATCAAGCTCGCCTACCCTGCCGGCCTCATCACCGGCCGCTGAACGGACGGCAGCCGTACCGGCGCCTCTGTGCTTGACTGCCGGGCATGGAGCTGAACATCGATGTCGAGGGCATGCGGCTCCCGGCCACGCTGGACCTACCAGCCGGATCCGTCCGCGGTGCCGTGGTCGTTCTGCACGGTGCGGAGGCTGGCCATCGGTCGTACTTCTGCTACAGCCACCTGGCTCACCTACTGCCCGACATGGGCATCGCGGTGCTGCGCTTCGACCGCCGGCCGCGCGTGAACGACCACGATGTCCCCTTGATTCGGCAGGCCGATGACGCGGCCGCGGCCGTCAAACTCCTGCGCCGGCACGTCGGCGACGCCCCTGTCGGGCTGTGGGGATGGAGCCAGGGGGCCTGGGCGGCCCCGCTGACCGCCGTCCGCAACCCCGGCCTGGTCGCCTTCCTGATCCTTGTCTCCGCTAGCGGCGTCAGCCCCGCCGCACAGATGCGCTACGGCACCGCCGAGCAGCTTCGCCGGCACGGATTCGCAGATGCCGACATCGCCGAGCTGGACCGCCTTCGCGCCAAGGTCGAGGACTACCTGCGTGGGCACATCGACCGGACAGCCGCCCAGCAAGCCGTCGACCACGCCGCCGAACGTGCGTGGTTTCCGCTCGCCTGGCTGCCCCGCCAGCTGCCCGCCCAGCCCGGCACCTGGGCCGACATGGACTTCGACCCGGAGCCGGTGTTCGCGCGAACCTCCTGCCCCGTGCTGCTGTTCTATGGCGCCACCGACGCCTGGGTACCTGTCGACGCCAGCATCGCCGCCTGGCGGCGCGCCACGGCCGAGGCCCCGACCCGGCTGAGCGTCTGCCGGCTCGACGGATGCGACCACCTGCCCACCTTCAACGAGGGCGAGGACCCTGCCAGCATCAGCGGGCAGTACAGCGCCACCCTGCTCAGCTGGCTCGACGCCCACCTGGGCACCTGCGCGACCGGCTGACCGGCAGCTTGGGGGTTTGGCAAAATTCTCCCGTAGCGCCGCGTGTCGCCTGGTCGGCAGGGCCGGCCAGTGGCCTGATTCACCCTGGCTGACACCGTCTTGTGGCCCGCGGATGGCCCGACCCAACCACTGCTTTGCGAAGATCAGGCGCTCTGTCGGTCTGCGTCGCTCCTGGTCGCTGACCTGCACGTCGCGTCGGCCGGTGTCGCTCCGCCCCGCCGATCGTCAACCGGCTTGGCTGTACGGATGGCTGTACTGCCGTTGTCCAACCTGTGCGGCGGCTTCCTCTGCGAGGGTCTGCGGCCAGATCGCAATAAAGTCTGCCATCGCCGGACCCCAGGGCCCGACGGATTCAACGAAGGAGATCGCCACAAGCTCGCGGGTGCTGAGGTCCGGGCTGGCCATAGCGGCATCGAGAAACGCGAGGCATCGACCGAGGACGTTGGCCCTACCCCGCTCCCATGCGTTCAAGACGAAGGGCACCACGTCACAGCCGAAGAAGACATTCGGGAGGATTTCGTCGTTGTCCCGCATGTGTTCGTTCAAGGCATCGCGCAGCTCCGGAACGACCTCGACCAGCGCCGGCACAGCGCCGCCGTACGTTAGGTCTGGGGTCCCCACCCGGCAAGTATGACCGCTAGTGACAGGCCAACCGGACCGGTCGGGAACCTCAGTTTGGAAGATCGTTCTCGGCTGTCGTGATCTGCCCGGAACGCCTGGTCAGCGGCGGTGTTGTGTTGCCCGATCATGACCGCTGGAGACCGCCTGGGACACCGGCTACTGGCACGCGGCTGGCACGGCGGTGTGATCGGTGGGCGGCTATCCGGCGGCGTGTGGCTTACCGCCCCTGGCCTCTCAGGCCAGGGGCGGCTTGCCGTGTCGGCGGCGCGCCGTGCGGCTGGACCCCAGGTACCCGGTGGCAAGCCGCGAAGCGGCGCGGCAGCGATTGGCGAAGCCCAGGTCGATGACCTGGGCTTCTGTACCGAGCCGCCTGACGGAATCGAACCGTCGACCTACGCATTACGAGATCAAGTTGGCTACCTGTGCCTACCTGGCCTTGGCTGGCCTGACATGCGGAAACGCCTCTGGCATCTCTCAGCGTCAGTCGGTCGCGGTCCGACCTCTTGAGGACTAAATGAGGACTGCTGCCGGTCGCACGCCCGACCTCCTGATCCGTAGATTCCCAAGACCACGCCAAGGCCGTCCGATGCCGTCCGCCTGCTCCTGGTCCTCAAGCGCTCGGCAACTCGATCGATCCCGTCCCGCCCCGTCCGGTCCAGTCCGCCCCGGTGGCTCCCAGACTGTCAGCTCGGGAATTGTCGATGTGCGCCTGTCTACCGGCTCGGCTGCCTGTTCGAAGCGGTCTCGCGCGGCCCCGACTGTCCTCCGCTGTCCTGGGTCGATGGCACGTTAGTGGCACGACCTACGGCCGAGGAATGGATGCCGTTCGACCGAGAGACCGCGGACCGGTTCGCCGGGCGGCGCCAGGAGCGCGCGCCATCAGTAGCTGGGGCAGATGTACTTGTGCACCACGTCGTTGATCTTCTTCGCCTTGGTGGTCCCGAACCCGTTGGGGTGGTCCGGCGAGCTGAAGCGCGTGTTCACAAAGGTGATCAGCTTCGCCTGGTCGTCCGGCCACTCCTTGATGCTGGTGCACTGGTCCCGGCCTCGGCTGATGAGCCGATCAGGCTTGGTGCTCTCCAAAATCTCGGCGTCGATGTTCCCTAGCGCAGCCAGGTACGCGTCGGCGGTCGCCTGGTCCGGCTTCGGCGGGATACCAGCCGCCTCCTCCGCCTTGGCGATGTCCTCCGCGCTGAGCTGCTTGCTGGGCGTCGTCGGAGCCGCAGCCGGCTTGTCCTCACCACTGCTGCCGCAGCCAGCCAACCCGCCGACCAGCGCAACCGCCAGCAAAATATGACGCGCCCTCAAAACTACCTCCCCGTACCGGATACGTGACTCCGGCACGGTACAGGCCGACGCTAGCGGGACCGACAACCAACCCGCCGCGGACCCCGCCGGCCGCCGAAGCCCAGAAGACGTGCACTGGACCGTTCACGGTCAGGGGAGAGAGCAGCTGCGGACCGTTACCTTGCAAAGATCAAGACTGCTGTCGGTCAGAGTCGTTGACCGTAGCTGACCTGCTCGGGCTTGTCGGTTGCCGTCGCTCGTCACCCACGTCCGTCGGCCAGCTGGGCTGTACCGATGGCTGTACAACCAAGCTCTCGCGCCGTTGCGTCCGCCCCCGCTTGGCTTCATGATCCGCTCAACGGGAACGTGGAAGAGGAGCACATGGGCACCTGGGACGATGGTCCGTTTGACAACGACAGCGCCGCCGACTGGTGCGGTGACCTCCACGATG
Organism: Micromonospora sp. LZ37; assembly: GCF_059359015.1. Taxonomy (NCBI): domain Bacteria; kingdom Bacillati; phylum Actinomycetota; class Actinomycetes; order Micromonosporales; family Micromonosporaceae; genus Micromonospora; species Micromonospora sp. LZ37. The sequence goes on from NZ_JCADBL010000002.1 coordinate 204,288, forward strand.
CCGATCCGTCTGCGCGGTCGGCAATGGTTCGTGCTGCCCTGACAACGGCAGCAATCAACACCGATTACCTCGACCATGACGATGCCGCCTCGGCCATCGCTGCGGCAGCGATCGTGGCGTCTCAGATGCCCGGCGGCGACCCGATAACCTCGCCGTACGCGCCGGATTTCCTGCTTGCTGGTGAGTCCCTTCACCTGGACGACGACCTGCCACAGCTGGCAGTCGAGGCACTTGACCGGGTCCTCAGCGACGACTCCGAGTGGCAGAGCCTATGGCGCGAAGCGGGAGTAAGTGAGTTCCCGCAGATCAACAAGCTCCGCGCAGTGCTGTCCGATCCGCCCGAACTGCTCGGTCAGATCGCGCTGCTCTAGGGACCGCGCGTCCCTGGGGCGGCGAGCCACCCATCATTCCGAGTCATCGACCCAATCCACGCTGGGATCCTCTTCGTCGGGCGACGTTGCAATCACCTGGTCCCATGCGTTGACGATGGCTGCGGCCTGCCGCTCGCTGCAGGCCAAGCCACTGAGCAGGACGTTGTTCTGATAGTCGATGATCGCGAAGCGCCAACGATCGAGTTCGGGCCGGTGTTCCAGTTTTGCCCAGAAGTGGCCGGAAAAGATCGTCGGGGAACTCCGCCTCTGCCACGTACCGCTTCCTTTGCCTCAAGCCCATCTCTGTCGAAGATCCCCGCCGTAGGCACCGGATCTGGGCACTTGGCGCACCTGCGAGTATCGCCGGCGCGCCAGCCGATGCCGGCGCTTGCGCCGCCGGGCGGCCGAGCGCGGCCGACGCGGCCCGCTTGCGGGCCGCCTTGATCCTCACAGAGGTCAATTCGGCAGTATCAACCGGCCTTCGCGCTGTCGTGTCCCGGGACATGCTCGACATTCGCGTCCCACCTGATGCCTGACATGATCCTCAAGAGGCGTCGCGGGGACCTCACGGTCCGCGACAGGGGCGCGCATCGGGCGGCAGTTTCGTGCACGCGAGCGTGGTTTGTACGAAGGGACCCGTGAACCAAGATCAGCGCTCGAGCGATGTTTCACCTATTGGCATGGCGTACCCGGCCGCAGGTTTCCCCACTAATACACGGGGAAGCCAGCCGGGACCGGAATCGGGCACCGACGGGAGGCGACCGTGGGGTACCAGGCGCGAGACGGTGAGCTGCCGGTCGACCCGGAGCACGCCGAGGACGAGGCCGGCCAGGCCCGGTTGGTCCAGGTCGAGACGGACACCGAGGTGCCGGCGCCGGACGACACAGACGTGCCGCCGGACATCGTCACCAAGGACGACGGCTCCGGCGTTGCCGGCGGCTCCGGCAGCAGCGGCGGCGGTTCCAGCATGCCGGGACATCCGGACGCGACCCGCTGAACCCCCGGCACCCGCCGCTCGGGCGCGCCTACAGCCGGTGCCGGATCCAGACGTTCGGCTCCACGTAGACGGCCTGGTCGTGGACCACGTCGCAGTGCACCGGCACCAGCCCGCCCGGAACCACCCGCACCTGCCCGAAGCGAAAGGGCCAGGGCCGGATCGCCCTGGCGGACGGGACTGTTGGCGGCTGCTGGACACCCTGCGCGGACAGCGCGACGGTGTGGGCGCACCTACGCGCTCGCTGCCCACTGCCGTTGGACCGGCGTACGACGCTGGTGCTCGACGCCGTGGACAGGAGGATCTCGGACGGGGTCGTGACCGACACCGTGGCCGGCAGCTCCCACCATGGCCCCCGCCCTCACCGCAGCAAAGGGAATGGCCGGATCATCGTCGCGCCTGCATGGAGTACCGACAGCCAGGAACGGCCGTCCGCCGGCCAGCACTAACCGCCGCGGTGGTGACCACCTCTGAGGCGGATCCCGCACCGACGCCCGTCGGACCCAACCCCTACCCTGGACCCCACGCCTTCCGCTCCCCCTGTCCGGAGGTGATCGACATGTCAGCCAGGCGTTAGTCCCGCGCACGGTGCGCGGGCAGCCGAAGGGCAGGTCGTCACATGGCCCGGACCGACATCCACCGACCCGAACGCGTGCAGCAGCGGGACCCGCTGGTGCGCCACTGGTTCACTGACGTTCACGAGCCCGGCCGCGGACCGTGCGACCTCGACGAGTTCCTCGCCGCCGACCGCTGGATCCGCACCCGCTGCTACCGGCAGGCGTCGACCCATGCCCCGAACCTGTGCGGCTGCCAGCTCTGCACCTTCCAGCTGTACCGCAAGCTCACCCACCGCCAAGAGCGCATCGCCTGGCGCACCATCCGCCGCCAGCTGCTCGCCGAGCACCGCGGCGGGCACCACGACCTCGACGTCCCGCCGATCCGCGGCAAGGCCTGGTAGCGAACCAGGTCTTTGACGGTCGAGGCCATCTGATGCGGCGTCCCGGGCGTCGGACGGCGTCGCACTTTCCGGCGTCGGTGTCGTGGGCGCCGCACTGCTGATCTTCGGTGCGCACCATCCGGCCCGGACTCCTGGGACCGCCGGGCGACCCGTCCTGGATCGTGCACCGGCTGCTCTGGTTGCCGGTGTCCGCGGGCGCCCTCACGCTACTCTGGCTGGTCGTGCACCGGCTGGAGCGCTGGCGGCCCGGCCGGCCCCGGTGACGTCGCGGCCGGCATGGTGTGGATATCCGAACCACGGATTCGGGTGTTACCACGATCGTCGGAGGCGGTCGGCACGCCGAGGATGGGATCTTGCCACTTGTGGAAGTGAGCAGGTAGACGGCGTTCGGCCAGAGGACACCGCCGCCGACCGTAAGGTCCGGGTCCACGGCATGCACCGCGAATTCAAGCGCGGCATTGGCCGGGTGCACGCGCTCCGGGGAGTCAATGTCACCTTCTCACCCGGCTCGTTCACCGCGGTCAAGGGCCCTTCTGGATCCGGCATGACCACGCATGGCTGTCCACGATGACCAGATCACCCGGTGCCGGTCCCGCCCCCACGGGCACCTTCTCGAACAGCTCGCCCAGTTCCGCCACCGCGGCAGCGCCCGTCCACCGCAGCTTGCCACTCCTGTCGCACCGGTGCTGATCGGCAGTCCACCTGAACTCGGCGAGGCCTTGAGGAGCTGCTCAGTCGAGCAGCGACTCGCCACCTGGATAGGCGAACGACGATCGCGGCGAGTAGAAGCCCCACACGACCTCCAGCGGCTCGGCCGGACGCAGCGCGTAGACCGAGTGGTCGCGATCCAGGAACTCCAGTGACTCCACCTCGAAGGGGTCGACCGGGGCAGCCACGAAGGGGTAGTTCCCGCTGACCAGCTTGCCGTCCAGCTTGGTGAGGTAGCGGAGCTGGCCCTGGTTCACCGCATCGCCGGTGCGCCCGACGCGGGCCGTCGTCCTGATCACGGGTACGCCGTCCGCCTCGGTGGTGGCGACCAGCCGGTGACCCCTCACCTCGATGCTGGTGGTCCCCGCCGTGGCCGGGACACCTCGGGCGGCGGCGTAACTGCGGACCACCGGGCTGGAGTTGAAGTAGTGCGTCCACCAGCGACCAGGGGTGACCCCGTCCGGGGCGTCGACTCCGGACAGGTCCGGTCCGAGGTAGGTGAGCGAGTATGCGCCGAAGCCGGAGGTCTGCCCGGGGTCGTCGACGACGTACTGGTTCATGAATACCTGACGGTTGGGCATCGGCTTGAGCCCGGCGGGCACCAGGGCGGCCACGGCGTCGGGGTCGGCCGGTGTCCAGCCGAAGTAGATCATCCTGCTGTTCACGACGAGCTGCGGAGCGACGAGTTCGGTCACGAGGGGAGCCCTTCCGCGTAGAGCATCGATCTGTAGCCGCGACGCTACGGAGGGCTCCGGCGAGAGGCAATGACGGAAGCACGACAAGCGATCGAGGCCTCCGCGGAAGCGGTAGGCCTTGTCGGCCAGGACCCGCCTCTGGTCGGGTGCGGGGCCGCCGCGACGACGCTGGCGCACTCGTGGCCTGGGATGCGCGGCGGGCGATGTTCGGATCGTGCCCTACCACCCGCCAGTCGGCCGTACCCGGGCCCGAGCGGCGTCAGGAGCTGCTCGGGCCCGGCTGGCGTGACTACCGGGACCGCACCGCGTAGGCGCGGTAGACGGTCTGCGTGACCTGGTTGCCGGCCTGGTCGGTCAGGGCGACGCGCAGCGCGACATGGCCCGCAGACGGATTCTCGATCATCACCTTGCCCAGCCGCCCCTCAGAGGCGGCGGTGACCACCAGCGGCTGCCAGGTGTCGCCCTCGTTGTAGGACACCTCCACCCGCTTGACCCGGGTGGACGCGGTACCTCCGGTGGGTTGGCCGCCGAGGCCGATCAGCACCTTGATCCGCGCCCCCGTGTCGGCCCGGTTGTACCCGTCAAGCCCGACGGCAGCCAGGCGGGGCACAATGAGCGGGTTGGCGACGTAGGAGTCAGTGCCCTTGGCGGTGAACCGCCATTCGGTCTCGATCCTGTTCGACAGGGTCGAGAAGGGCACGTCCCGGCTCACGCTCGCCCGCAGGGTGTACGTCGACTCCTCGGTCGGCAGCCCGTACACGTAGCCCCACTGGTTGGCCGGCCACTGGCTGACCTGCTGGCCGTCCCGGCTGAGGGTGAGCGTGCCTGACGCTGGGCTGTAGCCGTGGGTGTGCGGCTCGGCGTCGACGAACCACGGGATGCGCGGGATCGACATGAAGTCGTCGCGACGCGACCCGGTGGAGTCGTCCAACGATGGCCCGAGGATCGCGTTGTTCCAGGTCTCCTCGCTCTCCTGGTCCAGGCTGACGGTCTTCGCCGGCGCGGAGATCCAGTCGTCCCCGATCCGGATGTCACTCTCGTACCGCCCCGGCGAGCGGTACTCGACGACGGTCGACGGATAGTTGACCGGGCCCTCGAAGGACAGGATGGGCATGCCGCTGTCGCTGATCATGCCGACTGCGGCCGTTCCGCTGGATGCGACGCCTGGAGCCTTGAAGGTCATCCTCACCCGGGCCAGTTCCTCCCTGGCCACCGTCCGCACCGGGTTCGTCGGCACGCCGTCGCGGACGTCGGCGATGCGGTAGTAGTACGGGCTCGGCGACTGGACACTCGATCCCTTCTTGTCGAAGACCGCCCGGGCGCTGTAGGCGATCGCGGGGTCGTTGAGCGGGAGCACGTAGTTGGCGCCCTGGAGGCCGAAGGCGCCACCGTGTGCCAGACGCTTGCCCGCCACGTCGAGGGTGAGGTCCACCGAGGTCACGACGTGCTCGGCAGAACGGTCGGAGACGTCGAGCCGGACCTGCTTGCCGAGGCGGGCGTCGACGGTCACCGGCAGGACGGCCGTTTCGTCGGTCACGGTGATCGGCACGATCCCGTAGGTGAAGGTGACGTCGTCCGGTCCGCCCGGGTAGACCGTGGTCAGCAGGTAGTGCCGGCCGGCGGGCAGCAGGGCCCGTGCCGTGCCGCCGACGACGCTCAGCCAGGTCATCTCGCCGGTGTCACCGTTCACCGCGGCGACGCCGCCGTCGGCGACCTTACCGAGCCGATTGATCAGCTTCACCGAGACGTCGTGGCGCGCCTCCTGGTGGTACGTCAGGGCCGTCCGTGCCACCTGCGTCCCGTCGACGGTGGCGGTGAGGGCGCCGAGGTGGTAGTCCTCGGCCTCGCCCTGGCTGCCCACCGTCAGCGTGACCGAGGCGCTGCCTCCCGCCGGTACCTCCAGCTGAGAGGTGTTCAGCGTGACCAGCGCGGCTGGCACCGAGGACACGGCCAGGTCCAGCACAGCCGGCGCGGTCCCGTCGTTGCGGTAGGTGACCGTCCGGGTCACGGGGGTGGTGGGGCGGGGCCAGGGCTGGTTGACGTTGACGGCACCGACGCTCGGTGTGACCTGAGCGGACAACGCCCGGGCGACATCCACCCGGCCGGTCCCGTACCGCGTCGACGGTGTGCTCGTCCAGGGGACCTCGACCGCGCTGCTCGTCAACGCCGCCTTGAGCTGTTGCCCGGTCCAGTCGGGGTGCCGCTGGGCCAGGATCGCCGCTGCGCCGGCGACGTGCGGACTGGCCATCGAGGTGCCGCTGCGGGCCCCGTAGCCGCCGCCGGGGACCGCCGCGGTGATGTTCACGCCAGGGGCGCTGATCTCCGGCTTCAGCGCGGAGTCATCGGTGCGGGGACCGCAGCTGGAGAAGCTGGCGATGTAGTCGGTGTCGGCGACCGCCGCCACGCTGAGCGCCGCGTCTGCGGTGCTCGGCGAGCCGACCGGGTTGTTGCCGTACGTGCATCCGTTGTTACCCGCCGCGATGACGAAGAGCGCCCCGGTCTGGGCCGACAGGTCGTTCACCGCGGCCTCGAGCGGGTCGACACCGGGGGTGTCGATGCTGCCGAGGCTCATGTTGATGACTTTGGCGTGCACGTCGGTCGCCGCCCAGTGCATGCCGGCGAGGATTGCCGACCAGGGGCAACCGTCCTCGTCGCAGACCTTGCCCGCGGCCAGCTTCGCGCCGGGCGCCACGCCCTTGCGCAACCCGCCGGAGGCGGCACCGCTGCCCGCGATGGTCGAGGACACGTGGGTGCCGTGTCCGACGTGGTCGTCCACCGTGCCCTCGCCGACGAAGTCGGCGGAGGCGACGACCGCGTCCTTGAGGTCGGGGTGGTCGACGTCGTAGCCGGTGTCGAGGACGGCGACGGTGACACCGGCGCCGGTGAGCCCCGCCTGCCAGGCCGTGGGGGCGTTGATCTGGGCCACGCTGCCGTCCAGCGAGACCGGTATCCTGCGGTCCAGCCAGAGCTTTCCGAGATCGCCGCGCAGCCGGTGGGCCGACTTCTCGCCGCCGGTGACCGCGCGCCACATGCGGCCGGTGTTCCTCGGCGCCACGCGCACCGCGCTCAGCCCGAGCCGGGGCAGCGTCCGGGTGGTCCGAGCGGTGTCGGCGAGCATGGCCCGAAGCGCGTCGGACCGCTCGGGCGTAGCCGTCTTTCCGTACTGGGCAAGCAGCGGCAGTTCGCCGCCGTCGGCGGTGGCGTGGTCGATCAGCGCGCGCAGGTCGAACAGCTGGGGGTCCAGGTGATCGGCGGCGAGCAGGGTCAACGCGTCGGAGGGTACGACCGAGACAGCGCCATCACCGGACGACCGGGTCAGGAAGGTGATGTCCTCGCGCCCGGGGCCGGGGGTGACGCGGTACGAGGTGATCCCCTTCGGCCCGTGGGTGAGCGCCACCGTGTCGCCGGTGACCAGGGCCACCGTGTGGTGTTCGAGGCGCTGCGCCGCACCGCCGGATTCGGCGGCCGGCCGCGGTGCGGCGAGCGTCGGCGATGGGGCCACGGCCGCCAGAGCGGCTATCCCCACCATCGCGAGGGCACCGGCTGCCGCCATCCGGGCGACATGCCGGGGTGACCGGAGTAGATACACAGACATCGACCCTCTTCTTGGGCTGACTAGCCCCGATCTTGTCGTGACGTCACGACTGGCCACCTGCCGACCGCGGTCCGGCCGGGTCATCGCGGAGATGAACTCGGCAGAGTGTCACACTTGGCGCCACCCCGGGCTAGATCAATTCACGGCGCAGATGGGCACTGGCTCAGATGCGCCGCCGTCGGTTGACCAGCACCGTCCACCACCGAACCGCCGGTCCCGCACCGCCCAGTGGGAGGTCCCTGCCTTGCTTGAATCCGCCGGACTCACCGCTGCCGAGGAGTCGGCCTACCTCGCACTGCTGCGGCACGGCGGTGCCACCGTCGAGCAGCTCGCCAGACGCACGGGACGCGCCGCCACTCAGATCAGCCGCGCCGTGGGCGGCCTGCAGCGAAAGGGCATGGTGCACCGCACGCCACCGCCGCACGGACTGGTCGTGCCGGTTCCGCCCGACGAGGCGATCGACCAGCTGATTCAGCGCCGGCACGCCGAACTGGATCGGATCCGCGAGGCGGCTCACACGCTGGCGGCCCAGACCCGGGGCCGCACCGCCGGACGGCGTACGGGTGAGCTGGTCGAGATCGTTCAGGGCCAGGCGAGCGTGCAGCGTGCCTTCGACCGGGTGCAGCGAGTCGCCAGGGCGGAGGTGCGCCTGCTGGTGGCACCGCCGTACGCGGCCGTGAAACAGGTCAACAACGTGCAGATGGAACGGGCGTCGCAGGTCACCTACCGCGTCGTCTACACCATCGACTCCCTCGCCGATCCGGCCATCCTGGCGGCGACCGCAGAGCATGTTCGTACCGGCGAACTGGCGCGCCTCGCACCGACCGTGCCGACGAAGCTCGCCATCGCCGACCACACGTTGGCCCTGCTCCCCCTGGTCTGGACGGACGCCGCACAGGACGCGGCGGTGCTGGTGCATCCGTGCGCGCTGCTCGAAGCGCTCGTCGCGCTCTTCGAGGGGGCGTGGGCGGCGGCGAGCCCGTTGGCGCTGTCCGGCGACGGCGCGCCCACCGCGCTCGGCGAGATCTCCGACGAGGACCGCAGACTGCTGTCCCTGCTGGTCGCCGGGATGACCGACGAGGCGGCGGGGGCTCGCCTCGGAATGAGCCGGCGCACCGTCGTACGCCGCATGCAGCACCTGATGAAGACCGCGGGGGCGCAGTCGCGCCTGCAGCTGGGGTGGCGCGCCCACGAGCGCGGCTGGCTGTCCGAGACGTGACCTCCGGGTCCGGCACGGCTGTAGCCGCCGGCGCGGTCACCCGACACGACGCGGTTCCCACCTGCCACGGGGGCGGGTGGGAACCGCGTCGTGCGGTCAGGGGCAGTTGACGACCGGGTCGAAGGTGTCGGAGGTGCAGGTGTCGAAGCCGACGTTCCCGTCGAGGGAGTCGTTGGCCGCCACGCCGTCGACGCCGTCGAGGGTGTCGTTGCCGGTTCCGCCGTCGAGGCTGTCGTTGCCCGTACCGGCGTTGAGGGTGTCGTTGCCGCTCTCCCCGCGCAGGGTGTCGTTCCCGGTGTTGCCGAGCAGCGTGTCGTTGCCCGGGCCGCCCGAGATGGTGTCGTTGCCGCCGAGGCCGTCGAGGGTGTCGTTGCCCGGCCCGCCGATGATCGTGTCGTTGCCGGGGGTGGCCAGCAACCGACCACCGGCCGTGGCCACGGCGGGGTCGCCGACGATGTGGTCGTCCTTCGGTCCACCCTCGATGACGTCTCCGCCGCTACCGCCGTCCAGCGTGCCGGCGATGTCCACGTTCGCCGCGACCCGGATGTCGTCGTCCAGGTCTCCGCTCTCCACCGAGATGCGCGCGACCGGCAGCGGACAGCGGACGGCCCTGTTGCCGTCGGCCACGCAGGGCGCCACCGCCAGCACCTGGTCCCCCTGGTCGGACACGACGAGGCTCTGCCCCTGGCGCCGGATGCGGATCTCGTTGACGACGCCGGGCCGGGCGTCGATGAGGACGGCGTCGCCCACCTGCCGCACCACGGTGCCCTCCACAGCGGCGACCGTCGCAGCGTCCGCCGAGACGGTGCCCTGCCCGTGGTCGCGGTCGACGGCGCCGGCCGGGCCGCCAGCCGCCACCGCCTGGCCGAGGCCGAGGAGAACCGTTGCCGTCACGACGAGCATCTTTTTCCTGGCATTCATGGCATGAACTCCCTGTCGATCGGTGTGACGGTTGTCAGGCGGGCTCCCTGCCGGGTGCGGCGCCGGCTGGTCACCGGCCCGGCACCCCGGCCGGTCAGGGGCACTCGTTGGCCGGATCACCCGGGTCCGCGAAGCAGGTGTCGGTGCCCGCCCCGCCGAAGAGCCGGTCGTTGCCGCCGAGTCCGTCGATCCCGTCGAGGACGTCGTCGCCGCCACCGCCCAGGAGCGTGTCCCGGCCGACGCCGCCGGCCACCCGGTCCCTGCCGACCCCACCGTCGAGCAGATCGTCTCCGCCGTCGCCGGCGACCTGGTCGGCTCCCCCGCCGCCCTCGACCACGTCGTTGCCGTCGCCGCCCTGCAGCGAGTCGGCTCCCTCCTGGCCGCCGACGCTGTCGTTGCCGGCACCGCCGAACGCCGAGTCGCCGCCCGTGCCGCCGTTGAGGGTGTCGTTCCCGCCGGCGCCGAGCAGCGTGTCGACGCCCTCCTCCCCGTCGAGGGTGTCGTTGCCGGCTCCGGCGACCAGTCGGTCGTTGCCCGATCCCCCCTGCAGGGACGCGCCGACGGGGGCGGACGTGCCGGGGTCGACAGTGACGCGGTCGTCGAGGTTGCCGGCGTTGACGACGAGTTCGGTGGTCCCGGCGGCGGGGCAGCGGGCCTCCGCGCCGACCTGGGTGCAGGCCCCGCCGGCGCTCACTCCTTCGACCTGGTCGGTGATCACGTACGTGGTACCGACCAGCCGGACCGTGATGTCGTTGGCCCGGTTGACCCCCGCGGTCACGGTGAGCACGGACCCCGTGCGGTTGACGAGCGTGCTGCCGTCGGCGAGGGCGTCCGCGGCCTGGGCCGATGCGGCGGGCATCCCCAGAACGGCCGCGCTGAACGCCGCGCCGAACAGCGCGGACCGGCGTTTCGGAAACATCGTGGTTCCCTCCTGGAACATCGAGGACACCGGTGGAAAGCGAAGGTGTCACCGACGATGCTCGGGGCACGGAACCACGGAGACAAGGGCCCGGAAACAATTATCCGATGACACCATTGTTGCCTTCATGAATTTCACGTCAATTGATAACCGACGCTCTCCGGATACGCTGCGACTATATTCATCTGCGTATTGATGGAGCCATCGTGTCGCCGGTCGGGTTGACACAGGGCGCTCGGATCGACCTACCGCTCTGCATACCGATTACGCAGCCGACCGTCGGGAACGGAATCGCCGGGTCGTCCTGCTCGGTGTGCCGGGCGCCGTCGGAGCCGATGGCACCCGGGCGGTCGTCGAGCAGTTCGTCGAGCGCGGTGACGTCCCCGGCCCGCTGCGCGGCCTGCAGGCGCCGCTGCGCGCCCAGTGCAGCCGCACGTTCACTGTCGGGCCGCCGTGGCCCTCCTGGTCATGCGCCGACCGGCACGCCGAGCCGGCCGCGGCGGCGGCTCGTCCTCATCGTCGCCACCGGCACGCGCCTCCTCCCCTGTCCCTGGTCGTCATTGCATCGGTACCCAGGGTTCGCCCCCCTCCGGTGCCAGCCGACCTGTCTGACCTGGGCCGCTCCGTCACCGGGGCCGGCCCCGTCAGCGGCCGACGAGTTGGTCGATGCCGCGACCGGCCAGGTGATCGGCGTCGGTGGCCCGGTCACGGGTGACGATCGCCGGGCGGATGCCCTCGTCGATCAGGGCGAAGAAGCGGTCGGCAAACTCCAGGCCGGCCCGGTGCGGGTCGTCGAGCACCAGCGCGGTGCGGCGCCGGGCCGGCCGGGGAGGCGCCGCCCGCCACCGGGCGACGAGTGCCCGCAGGCGCTCACCGGTCGGCTTCACGTCGTTGTCGACGGTCAGCAGGCCCAGGTCGTACTCGTACTCGTGGAAGCCGGTGAACCGGCGGTCGATGTCGTGACTGCCCCACCAGGTGCACCCCCAGACGTCGGCGGAGGACAGGGTGTTGCGCACGAGGGACTCGGCCCAGTCCGGGATCGAGTCCGGCGGGCGTTCCACCGGCGAGGCGCCGAACTCCTGCAGCCACCGGGGCCGGTGCGGGTCGCTCGCATGGGCGGCGGCCAGCTCGACCATGTACTCGCCCAGATGCCGAGTGCCGGTCCCGTCGACCCCGTACCGTTCCAGCGCGCCCGTCCAGAACGGATAGGTGTGGAACACGCTGGCGCCGCCGGCCGTGGCCGCTCCGGCCGGTGAGAAGGTACGGCCCTCGAACCACGGCTGGTGGTCGTGGCCGTTGACGTGCAGGCGCCCCGGCGCGAGCTGTTCGCAGTGCGCCAGCATCCGGGCGGCCCACCGGTCGCCGTCGTCCGGCGCGACGTCGCCGTTGATGACGGACAGTTCGTTGCCCAGGTCGAAGCCGAGAAACCGGGGGTGCCCGCCGATGGCCGCGGCGAGGGCGTCGAGCAGGCGCAGCTCCGCGGTCACCACACCGTCGTCGGTGATCATGTTGCGGCCCTTGAGCCAGGCCGGTGCGAAAACGAACCCGCTGAGCCACCCGTCGAGCACGGTGACCGAGACGTCCAGGCCGACGTCGGGCCGGTCGGCCAGGTCCAGCAGCTCGCCGAGGCGGTCGAGGGCGGCCGGGTTGACCACCGTGGGATCGGGCTGGAACACCGGCCACAGCAGCTGGACGCGGATGTGGTCCAGGCCGAGGCCGGCGACGGCCCGCAGGTCCGCCAGGATCGAGCCGCTGTCCCAGTCCAGCCAGCAGTGCCACCAGTTCCGGCTGGGCACGTAGTTGACACCGAAGCGTGGCCCGGCCGCCTGTCGATCAGTCACGTGTCACCCCCTCGCGGTGGCCATCGGGTGCGTGGGCGCGGTGTCGGCGGCGAGCCCGGGTCACCGCAGGGCGGCCCCCCGCGCGATGTGGGTCAGCTCCGCCACCGCGCTGAGGTCCTGCCAGTTCGCCTCGGTGCCGAACGCCACCAGCTGCCCCTCCCGGGTGACCCCGTCGTCGTCGTCGTTGACGCCCACGTCGATGCCGATGGTGGTGTCCGGGCCGGGACGTACCTGGATGGAGCTCCACGACACGGCCAGCTCCACCGCGTATCCACCGGGGCGCGGCGCCCAGGCGTGTCGCACCCCGGCGGTGTTGCCGCGGGCCTCGGTAAGGCCGGGGTCGTTCCAGCGCTTGAAGAACTGCCGGTCCGTCAGGGGGTCGTACGCCTGCGCCCGGTCGTTGTCGCCGTCGAGGTGGATCTCGACGCCGTCGTCGTCGTAGGCGTCGTGCGAATCCCGGTGCAGGGTGCCGTCGGTGACCTGCACAGCTACGTACAGATAGGTGTCGTCCCAGGTGAAGCCGGCCCGTGCGGTGTTGTCGGTGGTGCCGAGGACGGTCTCGGCGACCGGGGTCGTCAGCCGCCAGTCGGCCTCGTCGAGCACGCCGTCCACGGTGACCGCGGCGGTCGCCTGGAGAGAGGACAGCTTCGGGGTGCGTGGTAGCGCCGGGGTGGCGGTGCCGGGTGTCGACGGTCGGCCCTCGCCGTTGCCGTTGTGGGCGACCACCCGCACCTGGTACGCGGTGCCGTCGGTCAGGCCGGTGAGCCGGTAGCGGGTGAGGTTCCCGACGTCGACGCGGACGGGAAAGCCGCCGTCGGTGACCCGGCCGTACTCCACGGTGTAGCCGGTGGTGTGGGAGGCGCGGCTCCAGCGCAGCAGCAGGGCCCGGGTGTCCGTCGCGGCCACGGTCAGGCTCGGGCGTCCGGCCCGGGCCGCCGTCGGCGTCGAGGTGACGGTGGCCGAGGCGGGTCCGTCGCCGAGGGCGTTGCCGGCGGTCACGCTGAAGTGGTGGACGGTGCGGCCGGCCAGGCCGATGACCGTGTGGGTGGTGGCCCGGCCGACGGTGACGCTGCCGGTGAGCCGGGTCGGCGAGGTGCCGTAGCGGATGGTGTACTCCTCGGCGCCGGGTACGCCCCGCCAGCCGAGGGTGACCCGCCCGTCGGCGCCCACCGTGTCCAGGATGCGCGGGGCGGCCGGCGCGGTGGTCGCCGTGGCGCCGAGCGCGTCCCGCAGGGCGTGGAAGGCCGGCTTGGCGCGGTAGGCGCGGTCGAAGGGCAGCCCCGCGTCGTGGTCCGGGCGCTCGCCGGGGATCCAGGAGTGCTCATCGGTGAAGCCCCAGGTGGTCAGCGCGGTGCAGGCGGGCTGCGCCAGGCAGAACTCGGCCACCTCGCGGTAGGCGCGGGCCTGGTCGGCCAGCTTCTCCGCGGTGACCGGCACCGGCAGTCCGTAGTCGAACTCGGTGATCGACAACCGCACGCCCAGCGCGGCCAGGCGGTTCGCGTTACGCCAGTGCGCGTCGGTGATCCGCCAGCCGTACTTCGCGTGCAGTTGCCAGCCGACCGCGTGCACCGGCACGCCCCGGGCCCGCAGGTCCTTCACGAGGGCGTACACGGCGTTCGCCTTGATGCCCATTTCCTCGGCGCCGTAGTCGTTGTACTGCAGGACGGCGTCCGGGTCGGCCTCGTGGGCCCAGCGGAAGGCCAGCTCGACGTACTCCGGGCCGATCAGCCGCTCCCAGACCGATTCGCTGGTCGAGCGGCGGTTGCCGTTGTCGCCGGTGGCCTCGTTGACGACGTCCCAGACCTTGATCCGGCCCTTGTACCTTCCGACCACCGTCTTGATGTGTTCCTCGAGCACCGCGCGCGCCTCGGCCTCGCTGGTGATCGCGTTCACCCAGGTGGCCCGCTGGTGGTGCCAGACCAGCGTGTGCCCGTGCACCGTCATGCCCCGGGTGAGGGCCAACTCGACGATCTCGTCGGCCTCCCGGAAGTTCCAGGAGTCGCGGGTCGGCCGGAGATGGTCCCACTTGAGCGCGTTCGCGGTGGTCGCGTGGTTGTACTGCGCGGTGAGCGTCGTGACGTAGGGGGCGTCGGCGGCGAGCACGGGGCCGGCGTCCACCGCGGCGCCGATGCGCAGCCCACGACTGTCGGCGAGATGGCGCAGGGTGGGGCCGCCGGGGGACGTGGCGCTCTGCTGCGCGGCCACGGCGGGGAGCCCGCCCAGGGCCATCAGGGCGGCGGCGCCAGCGGCGACGAGGGACAGCCGCCGGCGGTACGGGGATCGCTGCGGGCGGGGCGAGGTCGAGGGGGTCGGCGTCACGCCGTCACCTGTCCTTTCGGAAAGAGAAGGGTCGCCGCACCGGAACCGAGGACCGGGTATCTGCGGCTCCGCGAGGCCGCCGCGGACCGGTGGCGCCGGCAGTACGCCTGCCGACGATCAGGGGGCGGGCACGTCCCCGGCGCTGCAGTGCGATCCGGGGGTGTGGGACGTGTGGGCGATGCGCAGCTCGGTGGCCGCGTCGCCGGCCGGGGCGGGGCGCAGCCGGTCGGGTATCCGCCAGGAGAAGCCCGGCCGCCCCGGATTGCGGCGGGCGTACTCGCTCAGGGCGAGGGGAATGAGTCGCAGGCGCCGCTGCACCCAGTCGGCGTCCCACGGCCCCTCCGCCAGGATCTGCTCCGCCGATCGGAACTCGTAGTAGATCGTGCGCCGCAGCCGATTCCCGGTGACCGGCGCCGATCCGTGCACGAGCATGACGTCGTGCACCAGCACGTCCCCGGGCGCCAGCTCGACCGGCACCGCGCCGGGGACCTGCCAGCCGTACGCCTCGGTGAGGGCGCAGATGTCCGCCGGCCGGCGTTGGCTGCCGGGCAGCACCCGTAGCGCACCCTCGTCCCGGTGGGACTCGTCGAGGTAGACATCGATGTTGAAGATGCGGTGGTTGCGCGGGTGGACGGCGTCCTGGTGCCAGGGGATGGCGGCGCCGTCGCCCTCCTCCTTGAAGACCAGTGACTCGTAGGTCGGCACGAAGGCGGGCCCGGCGAGGCTTTCGGCGATGCCCAGCAACTGCGGTGCGCCGAGCAGTTCGAGGGACGCCGGCTCCCCCTTTGCGTGCAGGTAGTCGACCCGGAACAGGGTTCTGCCTTCCGGACGGTCGACGAACTGGTAGTCGGATCGCTGGGAAGTGTCCGCCGGCTCGGCACGCCCGGCACTGACCCACTCCTGTGCGGCATTCCGCAGGCGGTCGAGCAGCGGGGTGGGAATTCGGCCGCGCAGTATCAGGAAACCCTGTTCGTCGAAGAGTCGGACATCGTCGTCGGTCAGGCGATATGACATGACGTCCTCCGTCGTCCAATGATTCAATGATGTTTCACAATGGAGCGTAGGCTGAGACGGCAGGTAAACCTTCGCCGCAGATCATCACTCTTTCCCGAATGTTCAGATGACCCTGTCACTGTGGGAGCACGACCTCGGCCTCTCCTGCTGCGAGGGCACGCCGAAGGTCACGAGCCGGGCACACCGGCACCAGGACATCGATATCAACATCGTCGAGGAGGGCGGTCTGGCGTACCTGTTCGGCGGGCGTCACGTCGAGCTGTGGGCGGGTACGACGGCGCTGTTCTGGGCGGCCATCCCGCACCAGCTCCTGAGGACGACGCCCGACGCGCGCGTCTGGTGGACCAACCTGCCGTTGAACACCGTGCTGTCCTGGGGCTCGACCGGGCGGTGCTGAAGCGCTCGGTGCGCGGCTGGCCGGTGGTGGTGCCGCAGGGTCCGCCGACCGGACGCTTCGGACAGTGGTCGGCCGAGCGGCCGCTGTAGTGAGCAGGATCGACAACGGCCGGCCACGACCATCAACGGGCCAGGTGATCTTCGTGCTCAGGCCGCCGCGGGATCGGCCGATGGCCTCACCGTGGTGGTGGACGTTGGCGGGTCGGTGGCAGAGACCTCGCGGAGCTTGTCCGCCGTGATGTAGGGGTCCGTCCCGGTCGCGCGGTCCGGTTTGGGGTACGGCACGGGTTTCGGTCCGGGCCGACCGGCCTCAGCCGACCGGATGCTCGACCGGCCCAGGACGATCTCCGAGCCCGGTCGCCGGGCCCCGTCGTCCCACCGGGCGCTGCCGCGATCGCGGAGCCGATCGCTGCTGGCTGGTCCCTTCCCCGGCGTCGGGGGCCGCGACGGGTGCCGTGGTCCGGCTCGCCGCGGTGTCCACCAGGTCCGGCAGGTCCCGCCCGGTCACCAGTGGTAGCTCTCGGGTTACTGCCGCGATCGGCACGGGATCGCCCACCGGGTCGGCGACCCGGGCGACACGTGCCCGTCCCGTCGGGGTTCGCGGTGTCGCTGCCGCGCCGCGGGTCGGTGCCGACGGCGCGGTGTCGGCCGGTTGCACGACGGAGCCCGGCGTGTCCGTGGTCGACGGTGCCTCCGCCCGGCTGGTCGCCGACCGGCCTGCGGTGTTGCGCGGCGCTCGACGCGGGGCGGCTGCCGGCAGGAGCGGGGCGATCTCCGCGTGCAGCGCCGCCCAGTCCGAGGCGCGGGGCGGGTCGGACTGGTCGGTGGTCGAGGTGCTTTCGGACCGCTCCGGCTGTCGGTCGGTGCGCTCCGGCGCCGCCGTCCGGGATCGCTGCGATCCCGGAGGCTGGGCACCGTCTCCCGTCTGCCCAGTGGCACCGGCCTGCTGAACGGCGTCCCCGGCCGGCTCTGGCCGCGCTGAGCCGGCGGAGGCCGCGTCCGCCGCAGGAGCTACGAGGGCCACGTCCGTGACCGGGTCCGGCGCGGCGGCGAGCAGCCGCGCGGCCGAGGCCAGTGCGGCCGGTTCGGGTTGACCGCTCCGACGCCACCGCCTGCGGCGTTCGCGCGCCGGCAGGTTCCCGGCCAGCACGCGCGCAGGTGCCAGATCGGCGGCGATCAGTGCGGTGAGGCCGTCGTAGTCCGCCTGCTCTGCCAGCCGCCGGGCGATCTCGTCGAGGTCGTACACCGCCACGGCGATGTCCGCGGTGGTGGGGTCCAGCGCTCGGCTGACCTTGCGGTGCAACACCTTGCTCAGCGCCGCCTGCCGCCGCTCGGCGCGGATCTGCGCGCGGGCCGCGTCGAGCGAGCCGTACAGCCCGAGGCCGGGGTGGGCCTTGGCCAGCGAGCGGGCACGGCGGGTCAGCCACGGGTGTCGCAACCAGTGCCCGACCGGCTCGTAGGCCGGCGTCGTGGGTGGAAGCTGCTGCCTGGCGCGCAGCCGGTCACGCCGCTGGTTCCCGGTGTTCATCAGCCACACCAGATAACCGAGCAGGGACATGCCCGCGTAGAAGCCGCCTTCGAGGTGGTTGCTGTGCGCCAGCCAGTTGAAGGCGACCGCGGCGACGGCGATACCGGCCGACAGCACGCGGGACAGGATCGCCGGTTCGCCCAGTCGACGGCGTACGTCGGCGTTGGCCAGCACCACGACGCCGCCCAGCTCCAATGCCCCGACGGCGGGAAGGGCGATGTACCACGGCATGCCGAGCCGTTCCATCGCCCCGGACACCTGGCCGCCGAGCGCAACCAGCAGCACGACGACATAGAACCCGGTACGCAGCACGGCGACGTGCCGCACGGCCTTGGCCAGGCCGGCGTCCCACGCCTCCGGCGGGTCGGCGCCCGGCGCCCCGCCAACTGAATTTCCTCCGGTCATCCGGGTCCGGTCCGGTTCCTGGAACACGCCGAGCAGGTTCCTCTCTCACTCCGACCCCGGCCTGACCGGCGCCGCGGCCGCCCGACCCGGCAGAGCCGCCCACCGAGTCGTGCCAGAGCCGCGCTCCAGCTGCCGGCCGTCGTCCGCCGCATGCTACAAGGTCGCGGGCCGGATTGGAGATTCTCAGACACCACGCTGAGCGCATTGAATGACCCCTCCCGCGGTGAGGTCCGGTCATGCAGCGCGGCACTGAGGCCGCAGCACCCGGCGGATACTGCGCCCTCATCGACAGTGCTCCCGCCGCGGAACCACCCGGTCCCCACAGCGGCTACCCGCCTACGGCGGCGGCTCCGGCAGACAGACCGAGACGGTCGACTGCGGCCGACACGAGCTCGTGCGGAGGCAGCGAGACCTCGAGCACCAGACCCGGCTCGTCCGGCTGCAACCGCTCGAGGATGGCCAGCTGGGAGTCCAGGAGGCTTGCCGGCATGTAGTGCCCGGCGCGCTGGGCCATCCGCTCCCGGATGACCTCCGCCGTCCCGTCAAGGTGCAGGAAGTCCAAGGTTGGTGGTCCTTGCCGGAGCACCTCCCGGTAGGACCGCTTCAACGCCGAGCAGGCCATCACCGTCGACACGCCTTCGGCGTCACGGCCGGCCATCCAGGCAGCAAGGGCGCGGAGCCAGGGCCAGCGGGCGGCGTCGTCGAGGGGTACGCCGGATCGCATCCTCGCCACATTCGCCTCGGAATGGAACTCGTCGGCCTCGGCAAAGGTCAGGCCGGTCAGGTCGCTGATCCCCCTGGCCACGGTCGTCTTGCCCGCCCCGGACACGCCCATCACGACGACATGTCGGGGCGGGTACCGGCGGCTGGACGCGGGAGCGGCACGGTGCCTACCAGTCATGGACGGTCCCGTCCTTGAGGCGGTTGAACGGCAGGTAGGCCGGCAGGTACGGGAACCGGCCGGCGGTCTCCTCGTCGAGCTCGACGCCCAGCCCCGGCTGATCGCCCGGATGGAGGTAGCCGTCGGCGAACGTGAAGGACTGCCGGAAGACCTCGTTGGTCAGGGGCCCGTGTGGCATGTACTCCTGAATGCCGAAGTTGTGGATGGCCAGGTCGAGGTGCAGGGCGGCGGCCATGCCGACCGGTGAGATGTCGGTCGGACCGTGGATGCCGGACTTGATCTGGTACTGCGCGGCGAAGTCGAGCAGTCGGCGCATGGCCGTGATGCCCCCGGTGTGCGTGACCGCGGAACGGACATAGTCGATCAGCTGTTCCCGGATGAGCGTCTGGTAGTCCCACACGGTGTTGAAGACCTCGCCGATCGCCAGCGGCGTGGTGGTGTGCTGTCGTACCAGCCGCAGCGCCTCCTGGTTCTCCGCCGGAGTGCAGTCCTCGAGCCAGAACAGGTCGTACGGTTCGAGATCCTTGCCGAGCCTGGCGGCCTGGATCGGAGTCATCCGGTGGTGACCGTCGTGCAACAGCGGAAGCTCGGGCCCGAATTCGTTGCGTACCGCCTCGAAGACGCCGGGCAGGTGACGCATGTAGGAGCGGGTGTCCCAGTCCTCCTCGGCCGGCAGCGGGGTGCGCTGCGCCGGCTCGTAGTCGTACCGCTTGCCGTCGGCGCTGGGCTGCGCGGCCACCCCGTAGACGGCGTTGATACCGGGGACCGAGGTCTGGATCCGGATCGACCGGTAGCCGAGATCGAGGTGGTTGCGGATCGAGTCGAACAGCTCGGGGATGTCCCGACCCGAGGCGTGGCCGTACGCCATGATGCCGGTCCGCGACGCGCCGCCCAGCAGCTGGTAGAGCGGCATGCCAGCGGCCTTGGCTTTGATGTCCCAGAGCGCGACGTCCACGGCCGCGATCGCCGCCATGGTCACCGGCCCGCGCCGCCAGTACGCCGAGCGGTAGAGAAACTGCCAGGTGTCCTCGATGCGGTGCGGATCCCGCCCGATCAACAGCGGGACGACATGGTCGCGCAGGTACGACGCGACGGCCAGTTCCCGCCCGTTGAGGGTGCCGTCGCCCAGGCCGGTGACCCCCTCATCCGTGGTGATCCTCAGGGTGACGAAGTTGCGGTCAGGGCTGGATACGATGACATCCGCTGCGACGATCTTCACGAGGTGCCTTTCTCAGGTGCCGCCCTGGGCGGGTTCAGCGGATGGTGCTTCCGGTTTCGTGTCCGTCGAGGAGGGATAGTTCGGCGCGGCGCGGCAGGCCCTCCCAATCGCCGTGACCGGCGACGGCGAAGGCACCCAGGATCGCCGCGCGGCGCAGGCGGCCGTCGAGGTCGAGTCCGTCGAGGTGCCCGGAGAGGTAACCGGCGCTGAACGCGTCACCGGCGCCGACCGTGTCCACCGCGGTCACCGGCACCGCCGCAACATGCCGGACGCCCTGGCGGGTGTAGGCCCGCGCGCCGTCGGCGCCGAGCTTGACCAGGACGGTCTCCACGCCGCGCGCCAACAGGCGAGCCACGACGGTGGACTCGTCCGCCCCGGGCTCGTCGACGAGGTCCAGCTCGTCGGCGGAGGCGATGATCACCGAGGCGGACGTGGCCAGCGGTGTGAGCACCGCGCGGGCCGCTTCCCGGGTCCAGAGCCGGGCCCGGTAGTTGACGTCGAGACAGACCAGCGTCCCGGACCGGGACGCGGTCTCGGCCGCCCAGGTGACGGCCTCGCGGGCGCTGTCGGACAGCGCCGGGGTGATCCCGGTCAGATGCAGCACCCGGGCGCCGTCGGCGATCGGTTTGCGGACATCCTCGACGCGCAGGGCCGATCCGGCCGAGCCAGCCCGGTGGTACCGCACCCGGGTCAGGTCGGCGGTACGCCGTTCCACGAACATCAGACCGGCGGGCCGCGCGGGATCGGTGGTCACGCCGTCGACGCGTACGCCTTCGGCGCGCAGTTGCCGCAGCACGTACTCGCCCAACTCGTCGTCGCTGACCCGGCCGACCCAGGCGGTCCGGTGGCCGAGCCGGGCCAAGCCGATCGCGACGTTCGACTCCGCGCCGGCCAAGTGCATGGTCAGGGCACCCCCGACGGCCAGCGGGCCGGCCGCCCGCAGCGCCACCAGCGCCTCGCCGAAGGTGAGCAGGTCGACCGCGGTCATGAGGCCGGCTGGCGGGCAGCCGCCGCCAGATAGGCCCGCGCCCGGTGGCGCAGCCCGTCGAGGTCACCGCCGGAGGCGGCGTCCCCGACCAGCGGGCCGCCGACGCCGACGGCGATCGCCCCGGCGCTCAGATATGCGGGCATCGCGGCCAGGCCCACCCCGCCGACCGCGACGAACGGAATGTCCGGGAACGGGTCGCGCAGCGCCTTCAGGTACGCCGGCCCGCCGAGGGCCGCCGGGAAGAGCTTCACGGCGGACGCCCCCATCCGCACGGCCGTGTACGCCTCGGTCGGGGTGAGCGCCCCGGCGGCGACCGGGAGTCCGCGGCGCACCGCCTCGGGGATGGACTCGACGACGGCCGGGGTGACGATGAACTGCGCCCCGGCGGCGATCACGTCGGCAACGTCGGTGACGGTCAGCACCGTTCCCGCGCCGACCAGCGCTTCGGCGGGCGCGGCCGCGCGGATGGCCTCGATGGCGTGCATCGCACCCGGCGTCGTGAGGGCCACCTCGACGATGCGTACGCCCTCCTCCAGCAGCGCGACGCCGGTGGCGACCGCGGCGGCGGTGTCGGTGCCGCGGATGACCGCCAGTACGCGGGCCGCGGCGAGTTCGGTGGTCAGGTCGAGGGTCATGGTCACCATTCCGCGTAAGAGCCGTCGGGGTGCCGCCACATCGGGCTGCGCCAGGCGTGGCCGCGCTTGTCGGCCGCGCGTACCGCCTGCTCGTCGATCTCGATGCCCAGCCCCGGCGCGGTGAGCCGCTCGACGTGCCCGTCGACGAAGGTCAGCGGCGTCTTGTCCAGGCAGTAGTCGAGCACCTCGGCGCCGAGGTTGTAGTGGATGCCGATGCTCTGTTCCTGGATCAGATAGTTCGGCGTGGCGAAGCCGACCTGCAGGCAGGCCGCCAGGGCGATCGGCCCGAGCGGGCAGTGCGGGGCGAGCTGCACGTCGTAGACCTCGGCGAGCGCGGCGATCTTGCGTACCTCGGTGATGCCGCCAGCGTGCGAGAGGTCCGGTTGGGCGACCGCGATGCCGGCCTGGAGCACGGGTAGGAACTCCTGCCGGCTGTAGAGCCGCTCGCCGGTCGACACCGGGGTGGTGGTGGACCGGACGAAGTCGCCGATGAGGTGGGAGTTCTCGGGCACCACCGGTTCCTCGAGGAACAGCGGCCGGTACGGCTCCAGCAGCGGTGCGACGCGGCGGGCGTTGGCGAGGGTGAACCGGCCGTGGAAGTCGACGGCGACGTCGCGCTCGTCGCCGAGCACCTCGCGGGCGGCGGCCACCCGCTGGACCACCGCGTCCAGTTCGGCGACCGACGCGATCGGGCTCATCCGCCCGGAGGCGTTCATCTTGACGGCGGTCAGGCCCGCCGCCACCTGCGCGGCGATGTGGTCACGGACCTCGTTCGGCTCGTCGCCGCCGACCCAGCCGTAGACGCGGATCCGGTCGCGGACGGGCCCGCCGAGCAGTTGGTGCACCGGCGCCCCGTACCGCTTGCCGGCGACGTCCCACAGCGCCTGGTCCAAGCCGGCCACGGCGCTGGCCAGGATCGGGCCACCCCGGTAGAAGGAGCCCTTGGTCATCACCTGCCAGTGGTCCTCGATCCGCAGCGCGTCCCGGCCGATCAGAAGTTCACCGAGCTGCTCGACGGCGGCCCGGACGGTTTCGGAGCGCCCCTCGCAGGTCGCCTCGCCCCAGCCGACGATCCCGGAATCGGTCTCGACGCGGACGAAGAGCCAACGGGGGGCGACGAGGAACGTCTCGATGCGGGCGATTGTCGTCATGGTGCCCTCAGCCCTTCGTCGCGCCGGCGGTGAGCCCGGAGACGACGTACTTCTGCACGAACAGGGCGATCAGCATGATCGGCAGGGTGACGACGGTGGCCGCCGCCATCAGGCCGCCCCAGTCGATGCTGGCGTAGCCGACGAAGTCGAAGATCGCGACGGGCAGGGTCTTGGTGTCGGCGCCGGAGAGCACCAGGGCGAACATGAAGTTGTTCCAGGAGAAGATGAAGGACAGGATTCCGGCGGTGGCCACGCCCGGCACCGAGAGCGGCAGCGTGATCCGGCGGAACGCGCCGATGTGCGTCAACCCGTCCACGAGCGCCGCCTCCTCGAGTTCGAGGGGGAGGCCGTCGAAGTAGCCCATCATGATGTAGACCACCAGCGGCAGCGACACGAACATGTGGCTGAGGATCAGCACGCCGAACCCGCCGACCATCTGCAGGTTGGAGAAGACGTAGTACCAGGGCACCAGCAGCGAGACACCGGGGATGACCCGCGCCATGAGCACCACCAGCGCCGACTTGCGCATGTTGAAGCGGCTCATCGAGTAGGCCGCCGGCACGCCGAGCAGCAGGGAGAGCGCGGTGGCCGCGAAGGCCACCCAGAGGCTGTTGCCGATGAACTGGACGTAGTTCGCCTGCGTCAGGACGTTGGCGTAGTTGTCCACGGTGGGCGAGAAGACGATCGCCTTGCCCGTGTCGTAGATGTCGACGTTGGTCTTGAACGACGCGGCGACCATCCAGAACAGCGGTGCGAGCAGCGCGATCACCACGACGGCGAGCGCGATGAAGCGGAAGATCCGGTAGGCGGAGCGGGCCTTCATCGCTGCGCCTCCTTCCTGCGGGACGTCAGGGCCCACATCGACCCGATGATGATCAGGAAGAAGATGATGAGGACCGTCGATGAGGTGCCGTACTCGTTGTAGTCGAAGCTCAGGCCGTAGGCGTACACGTTGAGCGTCTCGACTTCGTGGAAAGAGCCGCCGCCGCGGCCCTTGGTGGCGTAGAGGATGTCGAAGGTCTTCAGCGCGTCGATGCCGCGCAGCAGGATCGCGACGATCACGGTGGGCATCACCAGCGGCAGGGTGACGTGCCGGAATCGCTGCCAGCTGCTGGCGCCGTCGATGCGCGCCGCCTCCTGGGGCTCGTCGGAGAGCGAGCTCAGGCCGGCGAGGAGGATCAGCACGACCATCGGCGTCCACTGCCAGACGTCGATGAAGATCGCCGTGGGCAGAGCCGAGTGCTGGCCGGCGAGCCACGGCTGGGGTCCGATGCCGATCCAGCCAAGCATCTGGTTGGCCAGACCGATGTTCGGGTCGAAGATGAGCCGCCACATCATGCCGACCGCGACCGGGGTGGCGACCAACGGCATCAGGATGGCGACCCGGACCCACTTCTGACCCCGGAACGGCCGCCACAGCAGCAGCGCGACCGCCATGCCGAGGACGACCTCGAACAGCAGCGCGACGAGGGTGAACGCCGCGGTCCGGCCGACGGCGGGCCAGAATCGATCGGTGTCCGAAAGCACCTCGGCGTAGTTCTGGACGCCCACGAATTCGGATTCCGCCCGGACCGAGCCCTCGGCGTCAGTGAGGCTGAGATACCCGGTCCAGGCCAGCGGGAAGATGATCAGCGCGGCGACGAAGACCATGGCCGGCGCCGCGAAGAGCCACTTGCGGTGGTGGTTGGCCCAGCGGGCCCACGCCGGCGTGGCCGGCG
Source organism: Micromonospora sp. LZ37 (assembly GCF_059359015.1). Lineage (NCBI taxonomy): Bacteria > Bacillati > Actinomycetota > Actinomycetes > Micromonosporales > Micromonosporaceae > Micromonospora > Micromonospora sp. LZ37. The sequence goes on from NZ_JCADBL010000002.1 coordinate 228,783, forward strand.
TCTCTGAGGCGCCGCGGGGCGGTCTGATGGGGGTGGTCACTGCTGCCATGAGATCTCCGGGGTGGGCGGGCCGGGCGGGGGTGGCGGAGCGCTCGGCTCCGCCACCCCCGCGCCAGGCTTACTTGGCCTCGTCGTCCAGGAACTTCTGGAACGCCGCGTTGGCGGTTTCGGCCGCCGCCGCCGCGTCCTTGCCGGCGATGGCGTCGACGATCGGCTGGCCGACGATCTCCCGGGCCTGGGCGACCTTGTTGACCAGCGGGCGGTCGTGACCGACGCCGTCCTTGGTGCTGGCGGCGATGGCCTCGACGAGATCCTTCGGGTAGGACGCGGTGCCCTCGGGGTTGGCCCAGACCGAGGTACGCGCGCCCGGCACGCCGGCCTTCTGCTGCGCGAGCGTCTGCTCCTTGCCGGTCGCCCACTCGACGAACTTCCAGGCGTTGCTCTGGTTCTTCGAGCTGTCGTTGACGCCCAGCGCCCAGGAGGGGATGTTGTAGGGCTTCGAACCGGCCGGGCCGGCCGGGAAGGGCGCGAACCCGACGGTGTCGGCGACCTTCGACTTGGCCGGGTCGGTGGCGTTCCTGTAGAGCGAGTTCGCCTCGGTGTAGAAGGCGGCCTTGCCCTGGGTGAAGATGGCCATCGCCTCCGGCCAGCTCATGTCGGTGCTGACATTCGCCGGGCCGTGGTCCTTGATGAGCCCGCCGTAGTAGGCGTACGCCTGCTTGGCCTGCTCGCTGTTGACGGAGGCCTTGCCGCTGCTGTCGACGAAGTCACCGCCGAAGCTGTAGAGGAAGCTGGAGAACTGGGTGACCGCCGGCGACTTGCCGGTACGGGCCACGAAGCCGGCGACGCTCGGGTCGGCGGCCTTGACCTTGGCTGCCGCCGTCTTGAGCTCGTCGAGGGTCTTCGGCGGGGCGGTCAGACCGGCCTTGGCCAGCAGGTCCTTGCGGTAGTAGAGGACCTCCTGCTCGGTGATGATCGGGACGCCCACGGCCTTGTCCTCGTATGAGGTGGCCTCCACCGGGCCGGCCTGGAAGTCGCTGAAGTCCCAGTCCTTGTTGGACTTGACCTCGTCGGACAGGTCGGCGAGGTACTTGTTCTTGGCGAACAGCTTCCCCTCCTGCAGGGGGCGGTACATCATCACGTCGAGGTCGCTGGAGCCCGCGTTCAGCTTGACGTTGTACTGGTCAGAGAGCTGGTCCTCGCCGAGCTGGGTGATCTCGACCTTCAGGCCGGTCTGCTTCTCAAACTCGGGCAGAGCCTGCTTGATGTTCTCCGTCCACACGTGGTTCGCCAGGGTCACCCGCACCGTCTTGGACGCGGCGCTGTCGTCACCGCCGCCGCATGCTGACAGGCCCATGGCGGCAACCACGGCCAGAGAAGTTCCGAATATCGATCGACGCCGCACGTCCATCTCTCTCCTTTGTCGTGGCCGCCGCCCCGGGGGTAGAGCGCCGCCTCGGTGTTTACATCCGCTTAGCGTCCGGATGCTAGGCCGATAAAGCGGATTTATTCAAGAGGTGATCTCGAACTGGTATGCTCCAACGCGTGGACCCGTCCTCATCGGAGGCTGCAGCCGTCCAAAAGGCCCCTGCCGAGGCCGGGCTGCATGCGCAAGTTCTCGACCACCTCGGCACCGCCATCTGCGGCGGCCAGTTGGCGCCCGGTTCGGTCCTGAACATCGACGTGTTGGTCGACCGGTACGGCGTGTCCCGCTCGGTGGTCCGCGAGGTCCTGCGGGTGCTCGCCGCCATGGGGTTCATCGAGACCCGTCGGCGGGTCGGGGTGATGATCCGGCCGGCGAACGACTGGAACGTCTTCGACCCGCAGGTGATCCGCTGGCGACTCGCCTCCGCCGGCCGCATGGCACAGATGCGCTCCATCACCGAGCTGCGGACCGCCGTCGAACCGCACGCCGCCTGGCTGGCCGCGAGCCGGGTCGATCCCGACGAGGCGAGTGATCTCGTCGGGTTGGCGGCCAAGATGTGGGCCGCCGGGAAGGCCGGCGACGAGGAGCGCTTCCTCCGCCTCGACATCGAGTTCCACCGGCGGGTGCTGGCCGCCTCGGGTAACGAGATGTTCGTCAAGCTGCAGGAGTTGGTGGCGGAGGTGCTCACCGGCCGCCACCACTACGACCTGATGCCGCACTACCCCCACGAGCAGGCTCTCCAACTGCACGCCGACGTGGCGCAGGCGATTCAGCGGCACGACGGCGACCGCGCCCGGGCCGCCATGGTCCAGATCATGGAGCAGGCGTTCGGCGAGATGAAGTCGATGTGGGAGCAGACTGGCGAGCCCGGTCAGGGCTGAGCACGCGACCGACCCAGAGTCTGTTCTTGATCCGGACGATGCGCCTCAGCGGGTGAGCCGGTGTTCCAGGGCGACGTGCAACCGCAGCCGCGCATCAGGGTCCTGCAACCTCGCGCCGAAGAGCCGTCGGAGCGTGCGGAGCCGGTATCGGACCGTTTGCGGGTGCGCATGCAGCGCCGCCGCCGTGGGGATCACCTGGCCCTGGGCGCGCAACCAGGCGTACAGCGTGTGGGCCAGGGTCTCCCGCGTGGCGTGCGGCAGATCCGAAAGCGGCGCCAGCTCCTGTGCGGCGAGGAGGTCGGCGAGCCCTGTCTCCCACTGCGTGATCAGCTCGAACAGGTGGTCCGTGCAGACCAGCAGGTGATCGGCCGGCAACCGTCCGGCGCCCTGCAACAGCAGGGCCCGCGCGGACAGACGGTACGACTGCCGGGCCGAGGCGAGCGGGACGTTCGGGCCCAGCGCGGCGCGCCGGCCGGCGAGAACGTGCCGCAGCCGGGCGAGGCGCCCGGGCGTCTCGGGATCGGCGACAACCAGCCGTACGGCGTCGTCGATCACCGTGGCGACGGTGCCGCCGCCCACGGCGCGTGCCAGGTGGTCGGCGTCGCCGCCGTCGACGGCGGCGACGGCCACCGACGCGGGAAGGGGCCACCGGGCCGCCTCCGAGGCGGCGCGCAGCACGGTGTCGCCCGGCGGATCCGCCTGCACGAGCAGGGTGACGAGTCGCCGACGGGCCACGGCCCAGTCGAGTGACGTGTCCTGCTGCGCCTGCAGGTAACCCTCAGTCGCTGACCCGGCGAGGGCGTCAACGTAGCCGAAGAGGGCGGCGGCCAGCACGTAGAGCTCGTCCGGGGACAGCCGGTCGGTGGCGGACTCGACCAGGAACGACCAGATCTCCCGGGCTCCGAACGTCAGGGTGGTGCGCAGCGCGTCGACCTGGTGGCCCTCGAAGAACTCGGTGCGGCCCAGGGCCCGGAACACCGCCCTGGTGCGCTCCAGGTCGCGGGCCGGGTCGGCGACGGCCTCGACGAACTCGGTCACCGCGGTCTCCACGCCCAGGGACAGCCCGCGCCCCTGGTCGCCGGTCAGCGAGCGGCCCTGCGAGCGCATCACCGCGCGGACCGCGTCGAGCAACCGTGCGTGCAGCGCTCCCCTGCTGCGCCGCAGGTGCTCGCCCACGTGAGCGCCCAGGTCGGCGAGCCGGGGCTCGATGTCGCCGACGGGATCCGACATAGCCACCTCAATTTGTCACCGCGGTGATAACAGCAGAACAGTTTTCGTCACTGTACGGCTCCCCGTTTGGCACCCACGTCGGTAAGGCTGGGCTGGTGGACGCAGATGTGATCGTGGTGGGTGGTGGACTGGCGGGTCTCGTCGCGGCTGCTGAGGCAGCGGACGGCGGCGCGCGAGTGGTGCTGCTCGATCAGGAGCCGGAGCAGAACCTCGGTGGCCAGGCATTCTGGTCGTTCGGCGGGCTGTTCCTGGTCGACTCGCCGGAGCAGCGCCGGATGGGCATCCGCGACTCGCGGGAGCTGGCCTGGCAGGACTGGTTGGGCAGCGCCGCGTTCGACCGGCCGGAGGACCACTGGCCGCGCCAGTGGGCCGAGGCCTACGTCGACTTCGCCGCCGGCGAGAAGCGGGCCTGGCTACGCGCGATGGGTCACCGTCTGTTCCCGGTGGTGGGCTGGGCCGAGCGCGGCGACGGCCGGGCCGAGGGCCACGGCAACTCCGTGCCGCGCTTCCACATCACCTGGGGCACCGGTCCGGGCGTGGTCGAGCCGTTCGAGCGCCGGGTCCGCGAAGCCGTCGCCCGCGGCCGGGTCGAGCTGCGGTTCCGGCACCGGGTGGACGCTTTGGTCACCACGGCCGGTGTGGTCACCGGCGTCCGCGGCACCGTGCTGGAGCCGAGCTCGGTCGCGCGCGGCGTGTCGAGCTCGCGGGTCAGGGTGGGCGACTTCGAGATCAGCGCCCCGGTGGTGATCGTGACCTCGGGCGGCATCGGCGGCAACCACGATCTGGTCCGCGAGGCCTGGCCGGCCCGGCTCGGCGTCCCGCCGAAGCACATGGTGGCCGGCGTGCCGGCGCACGTCGACGGCCGGATGCTCGGCATCACGCAGGCCGCCGGGGGCACCGTCATCAACCCGGACCGGATGTGGCACTACGTCGAGGGACTGCGCAACTTCGATCCGATCTGGCCCGGGCACGGCATCCGGATCCTGCCCGGTCCGTCGTCGCTGTGGGTGGACGCGCAGGGCCGCCGGCTACCACCACCGTTCTTCCCCGGCTTCGACACCCTGGGCACGCTGCGACACCTGATGACCACGGGCCACGATCACAGCTGGTTCGTGCTCACTCAGAAGATCATCGAGAAGGAGTTCGCACTCTCCGGCTCCGAGCAGAACCCGGACCTGACCGGACGCGACATCCGCCAGGTCCTCGGTCGCATCCGGCCCGGCGCACCGGCACCGGTCGAGGCCTTCAAGCAGCGCGGGGCCGACTTCGTGGTCGCGGACACCCTGCCGGAGCTCGTCGCCGGCATGAACAAGCTGACCGACGAGCCGCTCATCGACCTCGCCGACCTGGAACGCACGATCGTCGCCCGGGACCGCGAGATCACCAACCCGTACAGCAAGGACGCCCAGATCACCGCGATCCGCGGGGCTCGCGCCTACCGCGGTGACCGGCTGGTCCGGGTGGCCACGCCACACCGGCTGCTCGACCCCAAGGCGGGACCGCTGATCGCCGTACGCCTGAACATCCTCACCCGCAAGACCCTGGGCGGGCTGCAGACCGACCTCGCCGGCCGGGTCCTGCGCTCCGACGGCGAACCACTGTCCGGCCTGTACGCCGCGGGCGAGGTCGCCGGGTTCGGCGGCGGCGGCATGCACGGCTACAACTCGCTGGAGGGCACCTTCCTCGGCGGCTGCCTGTTCTCCGGCCGCGTCGCCGGCCGGGCCGCCGCGGCAGCGGTGCGCTGATGGGCGCAGCGAGAACATCCTGATCACCGGCGCCAGCGCCGGACTGGGCGCCCAGATGGCCCGGGAGTTCGCCGGCCGTGGCCGAAACCTCGCGCTCTCTGCGCGTTCAAATCCCCCACGGCCCGGTACACCGCAGCGCGGGTTGTTCTACTGCACGTCCTCGGCGAGCACCGCGGTCGACGGGGAGAACAGCTTGCCCGGATGGCGTCGTGGCAGCGCTCGGTCGCCTCTTGCTCATCGGTCGGCACGAGCATGTGGACGACCCCGCCGACCAAGGTCAGCGCGACCACCACGGCGGCGGCGACCCACAGGCGGCGCCGCGACCGGCGGGGGGTGGGCTGGCCGGCTAGGGTGCGGTGGACCCTGCGGGCGCCTCGGGGGTGGGCTGGACGGGGATGCACGCCTGGTCTTCGCGGCGGTCGGTGGGGTCGTCATGCCGGGCGCCGTACTCGCGCTGGCCAATGGCCATCAGGTACGACAGGGGCGGAACCACCCGCCGGCAGGCCGGGGAGGGGTCGGGTGTTCCGCCCCTGTCATCTGGACGCTCGCACCGGAATCCCGGTCTACATGCGCCGGTCGGGTGTGCGGCGTTACGTCTGGTCGCGGTCTGGTCGGGTCATGTCGCGAAGCGCGTCCTGGGCGGCGGCCCGGCGCAGGTAGTCCCGGCGCAGCCGCCGCCGGTCGCGCCGGCACCGTCGGCAGGCCCATGGCATCGGCCACCACCGGCCGCAGCTCCAGCACCGCCACGGGTCCACATCACTCCTAGCGCTCGGGGTCGCCAGGTGCGTCACGTCTCGCACCTGGGATGCGCTTGCGTGGCCTGCGGCGGCTGGAGCGGAACGACATCCGGAGAGGTGCGTGGCCGGGGCACCACCGGCGGCGGTCAGTCCGCGATCTGCACCTCCGGCAGGTCGAGGGCCTGCGCCGCGATCACGAAGGCGGCTTGCCCGTTGAGGACCAGCCGCAGCGCCACCCTGCCCGGGGGCGACGGCGGTCACGTGGTAGCCGCGGTCCAGTGCGTGCTGGGCAGCAGCGGGCAGCCGCCGCGCCTGGTCGTCAACGGGCATGACGATCACGGCGCGGGGAGACCGTGGCCCGCCACCAGGTGCAGCGGCGGGCCACGGTTCCGCAGGCTGCTCTACCAAGACGGCCGCCGATTACCCGAGTAGCCCTTCGACAGGTCAAGGAGGCGACGTACCTGGTAGGACAGGACGCGGCCCTGCCCCAGCGACAGCACGAATTCCCGGCCGCTGTCACCGGGGGCCGGGTCAACGCAATCAGGGTGTGGCGTGCGCAAAGAGCAAGACCTGGTGCGGTACCGCGGTGCTCTTGGCCCGGCCAGGCTACGACGACACGCCCGCCGAGGCAGCGGCCCGGCTCGCCGCTGGCGGCGAGCCGGGCTACTGATTCATCTGATTTGCGCTCGGTATCGCCTAGCGGGTCGCACCCATCGCGGCGCACCGGGGCGACCATCACCCCGAGCCGCCGATCTCCTGGTGCTCATCGTGGCTGGGTAACTCGCAGGTGTCGTCGTTCGGCCAGCTCCTCCGCGCTGACCACGGTCAGAACCGGGGTGCCCGGCGGCGCGAACATGGTCACCACCAGCTGCGACTGTGCGTCCGCAAGGTTGTTGGCGCCCTGGTAGTGGATCACGTCGCCCCCGGGTTCGAACAGGGCGTCACCGGCCTTGAGCACCCGAGGCGGCTGCCCCTCCAGCTCGAAGAGGATCTCGCCCTGGGTCACGTAGCCGAAGACCGGCCCGGGGTGCCGGTGCGGCGGCGCGCCGGGGTCACCGGGCGACAGGGTGACCCGGATCGTCCTGGCCTCGGCGCCCGCCGGGATCAGAGCCGCCGCCTCCGGCAAAGTCGTGATCACCTCAACGCCTGGCGGCAGGTTTGCCTGCTCAGCGCTCATAGATTCCTCCAAACGAGAGTTTCTACAGGAAGGACAAGACGTCCGTCCTGTTTGTGACAGCCCTACGCGGCGCACCTACCCGGGGACCGCCGGAGATCCGGTCGCCCGAGCGGATGAGGCACTGAGCTGGCACTGGCAATGTCCGCAACACCCGACCACGCTCGACCTGCCGCCCAGCGACGACACCCGCCGCCGCGTGCTTGCGGTCCTGACCTACCTCCGCGTCCGCCCCTCGATGCGATGAACGGGTTGCGAAGACAAGCGATCTTCGATGACAAGCCGGCACTCCTACCGGGTGCTCCTCGTACTGCTGCTGGCGATGGCCGGCATCGCCTGTGCCTGGTTGCGCTTGTCGGCGGTTCTGAACGACGCGAGCGCGCGATGGCTTTGTGGGATCGCTTCCTCGTGCGGAAGCTGTTCCCTACGGGCGTGCGGCGAGTTCAGTTCTACCTGGCGAGCGCCCTGCAGATCTTCGAGCCGTTTCACCAGGTCCCGCGCCCGCTGGAGGTGCTCCATCGCCTGGTCGAGGTCGTGCAGCCGGTACAACGCTCCGGCCAGACTGCGCTGCACGTGGGCCTGCGCCTGTGGATCGCCCTCGGCGGTCGCCCGGGCGAGCCCGCTGCGCCTGGTCGCCGCCAGGTCCAACGTCCCGCCGGTCAAGTCCAGGAAGTTCTGCATGGTGCGCGCGACGTGCCAGGCGACCTGGGAGACTCCCTGCGCGCCGGCCTGCTCGACAACGGCTGCGAGGACCCGTCGTTCGGCCTCGAACCAGGCCATCGCCTCATCGTGGCCGGCGAAGCGCAGCGGTGTCACCCCGGGTCCGGGCGCCGGTGGCTCGGGCGCGGGGAGTTGCGGATCGAACTGCAGGTGGGCGTGGTACGCCGAGGAGCGGTAGTGGTCGAACAGGCGCCTGATGGCGGCGCCACGCTCGTGCGGTGTGTCCTCCTCGGCGCTGAGGCCGGCGGCGTACGCCCGCACCAGGTGGTGTACCTGATGCCGGCCGGACCGGATCTGGGTGAGCATGTGCGTGGCCAGCTCCGCCATGAGGGTTGTGCCGGTGGGCGGATCGACACCGGCGAGGCTTGCCGCCACATCCGCGGTCAAATCGGGGCCGGGGTGCAGTGCCAGTAGCCGGAACAGGCGTGCCGCCGGCTGGCTGAGCGCTCGATACGACCAGGAGAACGCCTCCGTCAAGCTCGTCTCAGCGCTTCCGCTGAAGCTGTCGAGGCGGCTGCGCGGTGCCGCTAGTTCTGCGGCGATCTCTGCGAGCCGTGTTGCTGGTAGGGCTGCGGCACGAGCGGCAACCTGGGCGAGGGCCAGCGGCAGTCGCCCACAGCTGGCGATGATTTCACCGACCGCTACCGGCTCTGCGGCGATCCGCTCGGCACCCAGCCGCCGTACCAGGTACTCCCCCGCCTCGTCGGGCGGCGGCAGGTCCACCGGCAAGGGATGGGCCCCACCGGTGGTGATCAGGTCGGTGAGCCGGTTACGGCTGGTCACGATGGCCAGGCTGCCGGGGGTGCCGGGCAGCAGATGCCTCACCTGCTCGAAGTCTCGGCAGTTGTCGAGCACGATCAGGACCCGCCGCCCGGCGAGGATGCTGCGGTAGAGGCCGGCCAGCGCGTGCAGTTCGGTCGGCGCGGTCTCCCGCGGTACGCCGAGCGAGCTCAGAAATCCACGGAGCGCCTCGACGGGGCACATCGCAGAGTCCTGGGCGGCGAAGCCGCGTAGGTCGGCGTAGAGCTGCCCGTCCGGGTACCCCGCGGCGAGAAGGTGTCCCAGACGGATCGCGAGCGTGGTCTTGCCGACGCCCGGCATCCCGTCGAGGGCCAGCGCCACGGTGGCCCGCCCGTGCCGCCGGTCCTCCTCGAGCAGCGCCTGTGCCCGGGTCAGGATGTCTGTCCGGCCGCCGAAGAACGGGTGGTCCGGCGGCAGCTGAGCTGGTGTCGGCGGTGGGTTCACTGGCCCGATCGCTTCCTCGCCGTCGGCGGGCGAGTGGGCGAGCGGGCTGGCGGCGACTGTTCCGAGCGGTGGTGGCGCGCCCCACCATTCGGCCGAGGTGCGCTGGTGCAGCAGGCGGTCGTAGGCATCGAGCAGCTCGGGGCTGGGGTCGATGCCCAGTTCATCGCCGAGCCGCCGGCGGACCTCCTGGAAGGTTTCCAGGGCCTCGGCCTGCCGGCCGTCGGCGGCCAGCGCGAGGACGAGGCGGGCCTGTAGCGCCTCGTCGAGTGGGTTCTGCCCGGCCGCCTGGCGGAGCGCCGGGATCACCAGGCGGGCCTGACCGCCACGCCGGGCAGTGTCCGCAGCATCCCGGACGACCTGCGAATACTCGGCATCTATCCCGGCGAAGGCCGGATGGGCGCGCGAGTCCGGATCCAGGCCCATCGTGCAGGAACCGCGCCACAGCGCCAGCGCCTCGGTGTAGAGCCGTACGGCCGGGCCGGTCTCGGGCGCCTGCCGGGCCTGGGCTACCAGGCGACGGAAGCGCAGCAGATCGAGCGAGTCCTCGTCGACCCGCAGTTGGTATCCCGCCGCATGCCGGGTGAGGTAGGTACCGACGGCGCGTACTGGCAGGTCGGGCTCGATCAGCCTCCGTAGGGTGCCGATGTAGCGATGGACGACGTTGACGGCGCTTGTCGGCGGGGCCTGATTCCAGATGGTGTCGACCAGGTCCGTGAGGCCGACCACCGATCCGCCGTGAGCCAGCAGCAGGGCGAGCACCAGCCGCTGTTGACGGCCACCGAGTTCGAGATTGGCGTCACCGCGCCGGGCTCCAACCGGGCCCAGGATGGTGAACCGCACTGCCAATGCCGACTCAGTCATGACCCGCCTTCGCCGTCCGCCCCCGGCCGCCCCGGGACGGACCAGCTCATACACCGATTCAACCAGCGGTGTCATCCCCATACCAGGCAGAACTAACGCAGAAACGAATTCTTCGTGCGGGTGTGCTCGGGCGTCGAGGGCTCCGGCCCAGACCCTGCAGCCGGCATTGTCGGAACCGCCAGCGCACCGTCCTGCCGTCCCGCTCGGCGAGGTGGTGCAGGATGTCGACGGTCATCGGCGGTCGATCAAGCTACGCGTTGTGCCAGTAGTGCACAAGCGTCGTCGCGGGCGGCGTCGAAATCGAGCCGGTCGACGATCGCCGCCGGGTGCCCGTCGACGCCGGTGATCCGATCGGCCAGCAGGTCGATACCGTCGTCGAACGTCCCCCGCTTGATCATGCCGTCGGTGTAGAGCAGCACCGAGTGCCCCGGTAGCAGGTGGCGGGACTCCTGCGTGAACGGCGGCGCCGGGAAGACCCCCAGCAGCGGCCCTCGAGGGTTGGGGAGGCGTGTCACGCGGTGATGGTCGGCCAGCAGCAGCGGTGGATGCCCGGCGCGCGCCCAGAGGAGCTGGCCCGTACTCGGCCGGTATGTCGCGACGACAGCGGTCGCGGTTGTCCCGTGGTCGGCGCCGCACAGCAGTGTGTTTAGCCGGGACAGGATCGTTGCCGGTGGGTGGCCCTCGGCGGCGTACGCCACCGTCGCGTACCGCAGCCCGATCATTGCCTCGATGGCGCCCGCTCCGTGACCGCCGACGTCGCCCACGGCCAGGACCAGATCTCCGTTGGCCAGCGGCAGAATCAGGTACCAGTCGCCGCCGATGCGCAGCGCGGGGTCGGCGCCGTGGCATCGCACGGCGACCTGCAGGCCGCCGAGGTGCCTGACGACGCTGGTGACCGGCTGGATGGCGTGTTGCAGCGTGTGGCTGATCTGCTGCTCACGCGCCAGTTGCGCCCCGTGGGACAGCGGTTCCTGGTCGCTGTTGCGTGCGACTCCGCTCCTCACCGTTGCCTGCGCTGGATGAGGAACCGCCAGCCAGGGCCGGTCCGCTGTTCGCAGGGGTTCGATCACGACCGCTCCGTCGCGTCTGGGTATGCCGGGTGCCCGTGCCGGACGTCTTGTCGGTGCACCGCCTCGCACTTCCGGCGCGGTGTGTCGCGGTGCTGCCCGTCTGCCCCGGGCTCGTCTCTGTTCGGCATGGCGAATCCTCCTCTGATACGTGGCGACTTCCTGAGGACCTCGCAGTGAGGTCGTACGGTCCCCCGGCTCCTGGACGAACCGCGCCCTGGCGAGGTCTCGCTTCCACTCGGGCTCACGTCATTCACCCGAGGACCCCTCGACGGACTCACTGGAACAGCCGTCGACGCTACGAGCTGGAAGTGCTGAAGCAGTTGATATCGAGTGAGCAGCGGCGCCGCCGGTCCTCGACCCGGGTGCAGCCGCGGTCGGCGACGTTCGACCGGTGCCCGCGGGTCCACTACCACAGCGGCTTTGAGCAGGGTGTCCCTGACGCATCGCGCCCCGGCTGACCCGCCTCGGTCACTCCGCGCCGACCAGGTACATGAAGTCAGCGACCGCGCCCGTGAACGCTGCCGGCTGCTCGATGTGTGCCAGGTTGCCGCTGTGCTGAAAGACGATCAGGCCCGAGTGCGCAACGCCCTCGTGCAGCATCGCGGCCCAATGTGGGCCGAAGAGAGGATCGTGGGCACCGGCCAGGATCAGAGTCGGCGCTTCGATCCGGCCCAGCTCCGCCCGGACGTCGAACGGCACGGCTTCCCCGCCCCGCTGGGGCTCGGCCCAGCCGCGCAGGCGGGCCCGGACCGGCGCGAAGGTTTCCTCGTGCGCCCAGTAGTCGGCGAGGTAGGCGGGCCACGCGCCCTGCAGGCAGCGGACGAAGGTCTCGTCGTCGGTAGCGGTCAGCGCACCCTCAAACGCGCCCACCACCGCGTCGGCCTCCATTCGGCGGCCTGGGTGGCGGGCCGGAAAGGCGATCATCTCGGCCACAACCGATTGCCGGAACTGCTCGTCGGTCACGGGAGAAGTCCCGTACAGGACCAGCCCGGCGACCCGGGCCGGGTGGTCGAGCCCGTAGCGCTGCACGACGAGGCCGCCGTACCCATGGCCGAGCAGGAACACCGGATCCGTGTCGAGCTGGGAGACGACCGCGTCCAGGAATGCCACGTACGTGTCACAGCAGTAGCCACGCGGATCAGCGAGCCGACCGGACCGACCGGTCCCGATCGGCTCGATATAGACAAGCTGCATGTGCTCCTCGAGCTCCGGCATCCGCAGATAGTCCCAGCTCACGCCGGGACCGCCGGGGTACACGACACACACCGGGCCGCTACCGGCCACATGAAAGCGCTGATCGATCCCACACACCGTCACGGTGTGTGTGCCTTGCGCCAGTCCGTCGCCCACGCGCTTCTCGTTCCCCCTCATTGCCCCGGAAGTTGCGACCATTCCAGGCGCAACGTGGCCGTCTGGGCCATGGTCATTCCAGCGTGACGCGCCAGAAGGGCCGGTGAAGGGCTCTCTCCGCCTTCGGTGACACCACACTAGGAGGCCGGAGTGTGGTTCCAGTGACGTCCGAGTGTGGTGACCGGCTGACCGGAGCGTGTCGGATCAGCGGGACACCGGCAACGGCCCCACATCTGCGTGAGGGCGGGCTAGGCTAGGGCGTGTCCTGCCGATCTTGTGGTGGTTGGTCGTTGACGATGTGCCGGTGGTGCGTCGTGGTGAGTTGACCGATGAGGCGTGGGTGGTGATCGTGCCGCTGCTGCCGGAGCCTGGTGGTTCTCGGGGGCGGTGGCGGGATCACCGGCAGGTCATCAACGGGATTCTGTGGAAGCTGCGTACCGGTGCGCCGTGGCGTGACCTGCCGGAGCGCTTCGGGCCGTGGAAGACCTGCCACGAACGTCTGCGCCGCTGGACGGCGGACGGGACGTGGGATCGAATTCTGGCGGCGGCGCAGGTGCATGACGACGGCACACCGGTGCAGTGGACGATCAGCATCGACTCGTCGATCGTGCGGGCACACCAGCATGCCGCTGGTGCCCGCAAAAGGGGGCTCACCGACAAGTGCGGCGACGCCTGGTGCGCACGGCCGGTCCCGTGGAGGGCTGAGCACGAAGATCCACCTCGCCGTCGACGGACGCGGACGGCCGTTGTCGATCCTGCTCACTCCCGGTCAGGCTGGTGACAACCCGCAGCTGTTGGCGCTGCTGGACGCGATCCGGGTGAACGAGCCCGGGCCGGGCCGGCCGCGCAAGCGCCCCGACGTGCTAATCGCGGACAAGGGCTACGCCCACGACTCCACCCGTCGCGCGTTGCGTCACCGCGGGATCCGGCATGTCATCCCGGAACGCTCGGACCAAGTCGCCCGCCGGGCTGCCAAGGGTAGCGCCGGAGGCAGGCCACCGGCCTTCGACAAGGCGGTCTACCGCAAGCGCAACGTCGTGGAACGCTGCTTCAACCGCCTCAAGCAGTGGCGTGACCTGGCCACCCGTTACGCCAAACGCGCATCCCTCTACCGCGCCAGCCTTGTCCTCATCGCCGCCCTCATCTGGCTTCCATGATCGACGGGACAGAACACTAGCGGGTTGTTGCGAGACATCCGCCGCCGGCTCGCGCTCTGCAACTCGTCTCGTGCGTTGACGACGAGGGCCGCGATCATCGATGCTCGTGCCCGGCGGTCACGGGGAGGCTTCATGGCGTTGCTGGATATCGTTGCCACGACAGTTGGCGGCGCGCTCTCGGCGACCGTCGGGGTTTTCGTCGGCGGGATGCTCACCCGCCGTGCACAGGACCGACACTGGCTACGGGACCGGCAACTCATGGCCTACCAGGACCTGCTGCGTGAGTACGCCACGTTCTCGATGATCTTGCGGCGCGCTCACCTGGGACGCACGGGCTGGGACTATGACTGGGGGGCGTGGAGCGCCGCATTGATGTCAGCCAGCCTCGTCGCCCCGAGCGCGGTTACCGCCGAGATCGACAAGTTCGGCCAAGCGGTGCAGCGACTCTTGGACGTCACCACGGGGGTGGACACGACGACCGCACCACTGTCGCAGGACCAGTTCGAGCAGGCGATGGTGGCGCCGGCCCGAGCGCAACTGGCCTTGGTCAATGCCATGCGCCGATCCGTAGGACGGAATCAGGGGCCGCTGTCGACGTGGTTGGGCGGAGCAAACGGCCGCCCACCGCATTGGAAGACGGCTGGAGCAGACAATCAATCCGGACACGACGGCGCTGCCGGCCCGCAGCAGGCTTGACCTGCCCCAACCTTCGCGCCGTCGCCGCCGTCACTGGTGTCATGATCGGCAGGACACGCCCAAGGCGTCAAGGGCCGCCAGTTCGGCCTTCGCTGAACTGATCGCCCTGGCTCGCTGGAGCGCACAGGGGGCGCCCACATGTGCATGTAAGGCCATGCCTCGATGCCATGCCCGCATGGGGATCTCCACTTCACACAGGATCATGGCGCATGGTGGAGGTGAAGGATCGACCGGTGAGAGTCCAGGCTTGGTGGGCTTTCGGTCCTCACCGCCGTCCTCCAGCAGCTTGACCGCGTGGGCCAGGTGGTAGCGGGCCTTGTCGGTCGCGCCGAGGGCGGAGTGTGCCCGGCCCAGCGTCAGGTGTATCCGTCCGGTGAAACTCGGGCCGTGGTCGGTAGCCAGGGGTAGTGCCCGCGTCGCCTCGTCGAGCGCCTCCGGCCAGCGCTTCATGTCGGCCAGGCACCTGGCGATCGCCGTCCGGGCCGTCATCCGAGCTACCCGCGCCGATGCGGGGGCGACCGGTCGCGTATCGACCTCCCGCAGCACACCCCGGAACTCGGTCAGCGCCTCGCCCAATCTGCCGAACTCGATGAACGTCTGCCCCAGTCCAACGCGAATCTGGACGTATCCGTCGTGGTTGCCGGCGGCGTCGGCCAGAATCAGGCCGCGGTGGTACGCCTTTATGGCCTTCTCGAAATTGCCGCCCATCCGCCAAGCACGGGCCGTGTAGTGCAGAGCGTTGGCTTGTTCCTTTGTGTCCCCGAGCTTCCCGGCAAGCCGGTAGGCCTTCAGCGCCAGTGCCGCGCTCTTCTCGTAGCGCCGCTCACAGGTGGAGACAGCCCAGGCGTAGTAGTTGATGTGGGTGATTTCCTGCCGACGGTCAGGCAGCTGGGAAGCAGCCACATGGGACAGCCGGTAGACCTCAGACGAGTGTCTCCAATGGATCCGGCGGTCCGAGTACCAGTGCATCGCCTCGGCCACGTCCACGACCCGTTGGTGCTGCTCGGCGGCGGCCGCCGACCGCAACGCGGCCAGCCAACTGTCCGCCTCGACCTGCAACCAGCTCTGCGCCTGCTCCGGCGTGGCCATGGAAACCAGACCCTGCCAGTCATCCGGTGGCGTGCCGAACCCCGGCTCGAACCACCGGCCCGCGACGATCGCCGTCTCCAACAACCAATCCACCATCCGACGCTCGGTGGCCGTCCTGGCCTCCGCCGGCTCCTCGCCGCGCAGCCGGTCGGCCGCGAAGAGCCGGATCAGGTCATGGAACCGGTAACGATCGAACCCTTCGGGCTGCAGCAGGCCAAGGTCAACCAACTCATCCAACTGATTTCCGGCGTCACAGAGATCGACCTCGGCGAGCACCGCAGCGATCGGAGCGGCGAAATCGACCCCCGGCACGTGCGCGAGCCGTCGGAACATCGCCTTCGCCGGATCGGACAACTGCGCGTACGACAACGCGAACGCCGCCGCCACCCCCAGATCCCCCACCGAGAGGTTCGCCAACCGGCGATCCGCGTCCCCCAGCCGCTCCGCCAGATGCCCCATCGTCCACCCCGGTCGACTCGCCATCCGCGTACCGGCGATCCGCAACGCCAACGGCAGGTGGCCACACAACCGGGCCACGGTGCCGATCTCCTGCCCGGCCGCCCGCTCCGACTCCCCCACGATCGCCCGCAACAGGACAGCGGACTCGCCCGATGTCAACGGTGCCAACCCGACCCGCACCACCCCCTCCAAACCGCCCAACAATCGACGGCTGGTCACCACCACCATTCCCGCACCCAGACCCGGCAACAACGGTCGCACCTGACTCTCATCCGCTGCGTTGTCCAACACCAGCAGACACCGCCGATCCCGCAGAATCGCTCGCAGCTGGCTGGCTCGCTCCTGCTCATCCTCAGCGATCCTGCGAGGGTTGACGTCCAGCGCCCGCAGCAGCCGCAGCAACGCCTCGCCGACCGTCATCGGCACGGGATCCGTACCCCGGAGATCCAGGTAGAACTGCCCGTCGGTGAACACCTCACGCAACTGCTCAGCCGCCCGGACCGCGAACGCCGTCTTCCCCAACCCCGGCTGGCCGTGCACCACCGCCACCAGCATCGACCCATCGGCAGACGCCGACATTGCGTGGCGGCGGAGCAACTCCAACTCACGCGCCCGACCCACGAAGTCATTGACCCCCCGCGGTAGCTCACCCACCGGAGGCCGCCCGACCCCGCTCTCCGACCGCCCGCAACGCGCCAGCTCGACCAGGCCGGCACGATCCTCGTCACCGAGCTTCAGCGCGTCGGCCAACGCCGCCAACGTCCGCTTCTGTGGCGCGCGACTGTGCCCCCGCTCCATGTCACTGATCGCCCGACAACTCACCCCGGACGCCTCGGACAGATTCTCGAGGGTCATCTCCGCCAGCTGCCGGAACTCCCGCAACCGCTGCCCGAACGGAGAACCAGCCACCACACCTCCCAAACGTTTCGGTTCATCGTCAAGATCATTTTCGCCGCGTACTGGTGACCAGTTCAACGTCATCATGGCCACAGAGCCGGCACGTGGGCCGCGCCGCGGGCGATGGTCAGGTCAATGTCCGGTTGCCCGCACAGCAGGACCGCGGCCGACTGGGCAAGCTCTTCCGGACACCTGGACCGGTTAGCAGGCTGGTTCGTGACCTCGCGGGTCAGGCTGGTCCGGAGACCGCTCTGGTCTTCTCCAGGTTCATCATTCACAGCACCTGATCGATGCCGTCGGTCGAGGCGCCGACCGTGAGCACGGCGTCCAGGACGCCGTCGCGCCAGAGCGCGGCCGCCGTCTGTCCGTTCGTAGTGACCCACCGCACCTCGACGCCGTCCCAGGACCAGGTGGAGATCCGTCGTGAACGTGGTCTGCAGTTCCCGCTGCGCGGCCGCGCTGGCCGGCGTACGCCTCTCCTGCGCCATGTGCTTGCGCGCCCGGCTGACCAGCTGTCGCACCGCGGGTACGGTCGACTGCAGGACGCAGGCAACCTGCGCGTACGGATAGTCGAAGGCCTCCCGCAGGACATACGCGGCGCGTTCGTTGGGCGTGAGCTTCTCCATCAGTAGCAGCGCCGCGAACTCCAGGGCCTCCCCGCGCTCCGCGCTCGTGTCGACGGGTTCCGGGCGCCACGGCCCGATGTACGTCTCGCGCCGCACCCGCGCCGACTGCAGTGCGTTGATGGCCAGCCTGGTCGTCGTCTTCACCAGGAACGCGACCGGGTCGACCGCCACGCCGCAGTCGCAGGTCTGCCACCGGAGCCACACCTCCTGCACCAGATTCTCGGCCTCGGCCACGCTGCTGAGCATGCGATACGCAATCCCGAACAGGCGTGGCCGCACGCTCGTGAAGACCGCCGCGGCCTCCTCGAGATCGTCCGCCCGAGCCGGCGCGCGATTGGCACTACAGGCCGCCATTTCCCGCCCCCGCTCCCAGCACGCCGCGGCTGCCAACAGGCTCAATCGTGAGCCGGGGGAAGCGCAAATCCCAATCTGGGGCCCCACCAGTGACTGTCACCACGCGGCTGTCACGGATTCCGCGGCCGCGCTGTCTCAACTGGTGGACGGAGACATGAACGCATATCGCCACGATCGGCTGGTTCTTCCTTGCCACCGGCGGCTTCGCCCGCCGGAAACGCCACTTCTCCGCCCGGAAGCGAGATTTGGGTATCAGAAGAGAATGGTGAGGATCAGTCGCCTCACGGCAGTCGGCGACGGTTGTTTGCCATGTCCGTCACGCTGCACGGTGATGGGGCTTAGCTACCGGCCGGTCACATTCATTCCACCACAACCTGGGTGACCGGATCGAGGCTGCGAGCCTCCGGTCGTCAGCAACGGTCCCCACCTGCTCAGCGCGGCCGTCACACACCCAGCGCATCAGGGGGTGACCATCCGGCAGCAGGGAGATGAGGCGGGTGCAACGCACGACGGTGCGCCCGCGCAGCGGATGGCTGCCCGAGCCGTGCTGTGTCCGGCGGCGGCGCCGGCCTGCCATTGCAGACCGAGCAAGCCGACGCCGGGACTATCGCACGTTGCGGGCTGACCGCGTCAGGATGTCGCCGTACTCCGCTGTTCGCCAAGCCAGTCGCTCACGAGCGGGTAGATCGGCACCGCTGTGCGGGTCTCTGCATCAGGCGGCATTGTCGTGGGGAGGTCGACCACCGGATGCTGCAGACGGCAACCGCCCAGTCCGGCAGCGAAGGCGGCGATGCCACCACCGTCACCCGCGCCTCATCGGCAACAACACGATCGTCCTGGTGTCGCCGGGCTCGGACTGCACCCGGAGTCTCCATGGGTGCTTGTTGACAACGATCCGGTAGGAGACGTCCAGCCCGAGGCCGGTCCCCTCGCCGACCGGTTTAGTGGTGAGGAACGGCTCGAAGATCCGCGGCCGTACCTCCGGAGGAATCCCCGCCCCGGTGTCGCGGATCTCCACGATCAGCAGGTCCTCATTGCGGCCGGTGTGCACCGTGAGCGTGCCGGTCCCACCCATCGCGGCGAGCGCGTTGTCGATCAGGTTGGTCCAGACCTGGTTGAGTTCGGCCGCGGCTTCACGGAGTCGGCCCGCACATCACCGCCGGCGCAGACGCCAGGCATGCTGGACTCCAGGTGGTACGGGTCGCGCGGCAGCGTCCAGGATCAGGGCCGTCGGGCCTAGAGCCTGTGTCGAAGTCGGTGCCAGGGCTTGAGCTGGCTTGAGGATCTTCGCGTGTCGGAGATCGAAAATGGGTGAGGTCTCCGGTAGATGGTTCAGCGATCAAGCAGAACCTGAAACCGGAGACCTCGTGGACACCTTAGCGGTGACGCGGCGGTTCGACCTGACTGACGTGCAGTGGGCGGTGCTGGAGCCGTTGCTGCCAGCACCGAAGCGGCCAGATCGACCGTCGTCATGGAGTAGGCGGCAGTTGATTGACGGAATCCGGTGGCGGATCCGCGTGGGTGCGCCGTGGCGGGACGTGCCACCGCAGTACGGGTCCTGGTCGGCGGTGTATGCCCTGTTCCGCAGGTGGCAGCGTGATGGCACTTGGAAGAAGGTGCTCACCGCGTTGCAGGCCCTCGCCGACGCCGCCGGGCGGATCACCTGAGAGGTGTCAGTGGACTCGAGTTCATCCCGGTCCTGGCCGCCATCCGCGTTCCCCGCCTGGTCACTGGCCGGCCGAGGACCCGCCCGGATCGGGTCCTGGCCGACAAGGCGTACACGTCGAAGGCGAACCGGGCCTACCTGCGCCGGCGCGGCATCGCCGCGACGATCCCGAGCAAAGCCGACCAGGACGCCCACCGGCGAGCCAAAGGATCCAAAGGCGGCCGGCCACCAGCCTTCGACCCGCACGTCTACCAGCAGCGCCATGCCGTGGAGTGCGGCATCAACCGGCTCAAGCGCAATCGGGCCGTGGCCACCCGCTTCGACAAGCTGGCCGTCCGCTACGAGGCCACCATCCACCTCGCCGCGATCAACGAGTGGCTGTGACCTCGACATAGACCTTAGTCGAGGTACCAGTTCAGCATTGCGGCACCGGTTGTCGTGAGATGAACAAAAGGCACGGTGACCGAGAGAACGCTGAGTACCGCGAGCGTGCTTCGGACCCGCGCGCTGAGGCGTCGTCCGGCGAGGGCGAGGATCCCGGCCGCAATGCCCAGTACGGCTGCCGTGCGCCCGCTGTCGCGGTGGGGGTAGAAGGCGCCGTAGGACCAGGCGAGGCCGGTCACGATTGTCAGGGCGAGGCAGACGAGCCCGACTGCAGCGATGACGAGCCGGTGCCTACCGCTGCGGCGACGCCGCATGACGGCAAGTACCAGCCCTGATGCGCCGAAGGCGCCCAGCAGGAAGGGACCGCCGAGGATTACTGCCCAGGCGCCCAGGCGCAGCAGGGCCTCCAACGGAAACAGAATGACGAACGGTCCGTCCGTCGGCCACAGCGTCTTCGGGTCGACCAGCGCCCCGGTCCGGGCGATGCGACTGGGAACGTCCGCTGCTATGTAGGTAACGGGCACCATGATCAGCCAGGAAAGCACTGGCCAACCTAGCCCGAGGAGGAAGACGTGGGCCATCGAGGCGAGTGCGCCAGGGTTTGGAGTGACGGTGGACAGGTCGGCAAAGCCACCGCGACGTGCAGCGTGGCGCAGTGCGGGCAGCGTCCATGCTGCGCTGGCCAGATACCGCCAGCGGGCACCCGCACCGCTTGTGAAGCTCAGTAGGTCAGCCGTCCACTCGTCGCGCTGCCGGCTTCGGAAGCTCGCCGGCAGTAGACGGCACAGCACCGCGACCGTGGCCCGCTCGGCAGGAGGCAGCGTGAGGCGCCGCGCCGGCTCACCTTCTCGGTCTGGGCTCACCACGCCAGCCTCCGGGCGCCCGCCCGCTGCGAGCGCTGCTTTCGAGCGGCGATGGCGGCACGACCGGCGGCCACGCCATCCGCAGTGAGGCGGTAGTACCGCCGCCGAGGGCGGCCCTCGACGTGGACATCCATCTCCTCCGCTCGGCTCGTGAGCCAGCCGACGCCCTCGAACGCCACGAGGATCGGATAGATCGTGCCCGGCTCAAGCCCGGCTACGCGCGCCAGCTCGAGGCCGTATCGCTCGCACTCGGGCTCATCAAGGAACGCCTCTAACACCAGCAGGCGCGGCACTGTCATTCGGAGGTTCGCCATGGTGCGCCAGCGTAACCCTATAAAGAATTCTGCATAGCCCGTGAAGAGTCCAGTTGGCTCAACCGCCCCGCTTTCGCTCCGTGAAGGTACGGCCTACCGAGCCTGCGCAGACCCGACAACAGTCGCGACCACCGCCGACTTCGACACAGGCCCTAGTGCCGGACGATGGCGAGCGGGGCGTGCGCGTGGTGCAGCACCGCGTGGCTGACCGAACCGAGCAGCAGCCCGCCGAGGGCGCCGCGTCCGTGTGCGCCGACGACCACCAACTGGGCAGTCCTCGAATCCTCGGTCAGTACGTGGGCCGGGGCGCCCCGGACCAGCCGGTGCTGCACGGCCACTTCCGGGTAGCGCTCGGCGTAGCCGGCGACCGACTCGGCGAGGACCCGCTTCAACTCCTCGTCGTACTCCTTCCCGTCGTACACCAGGGGCAGGAGTTCACCGTGGCCGGCCGGCGTGGGGTGGAGCCACCCGTGCACCGCGACCAGTGGGGCGTCCCGGTAGGCGGCCTCCTCGAACGCGAACCCGATCGCCTCGGTGGACAGTTCCGAGCCGTCCACGCCCACCACCACCGGGCCGTCGGCGCGCGGATCTCCCCGCACCACCAGCACCGGGCTCAGCGCCCGGGCCGAGACCTGCACAGTGACCGAGCCGATCACCAGCCCGGCGAAGCCGCCCAGGCCACGGTGCCCGAGCACCACCAGCGCGGCCTCCCGGGACTCGGCCAGCATCACCGTGGTTGCCGCGCCATCGACAACGGCGCCGGTGACCGGCACGTCCGGGGCGACCTTGCCGGCCTCGGCGACGGCCTCCGCGACGTACCGCTCGGCCTGGTGGCGCAGGCCCCCGTTGACCGGTCCGCCGGGGGCCGGGCAGACCGACACACCCATCAGCGGCCAGATGAAGGCGTGCACGATCCGCAGCGGACACCGCCGGTGCGCCGCCTCCCGAGCCGCCATCCGCACCGCGTCCAACCCCGCGGCGGATCCGTCCACGCCCACGACGACGGGGGCACCGGTCCTGATTGTCATGACATGTTCCTTCGTTCGGTCAAGGGGAAAGTGGGATGCCGGCGGCCTGGCGGTCGTCGCCATCGCCGGTGGCGCGGGCTCGCCCGGCGCTGTCGGGTACGGGGTCGGTCAGGGACGCGGTGCCGGGGAGTCGGTGTGCGGTAGCCGCTTGGCGGGGATGACGCCGAGCTTGCCGGCCTGGAAGTCTTCGAAGGCCTGGACCAGTTCGTCGCGGGTGTTCATGACGAACGGCCCGTAGTGGGCGACGGGCTCCCGGATGGGCTGGCCGCCCATGATGTAGAGCTCCAGGGCGGGGATGTTGGCGTCCTGGTTGGCGTTGGCGGCCACCCGTAGGGCGTCGCCGGGGCCGTGCACGGCGAGTTGGCCGATGTGGATGGGCCGCCCGTGGGTGCCGATGGTGCCGCGGCCGGCGAGGACGTAGACCAGTGCGTTGAAGTCCGCCCGCCAGGGCAGGCTGAGTTCCGCGCCGGGCTGCACGGTGACGTGGGCGATGGTGATGGGGGTGTGGGTCGAGCCCGGGCCGTGGTGTCCGGCGACCTCACCGGCGATGACCCGGATCAGCGCACCGCCGTCGGGGGTGGTGAGCAGGGCGGATTCCTTGCCGCGGATGTCCTGGTAGCGGGGCGGGTTCATTTTGGCCGCGCGGGGCAGGTTGACCCACAGTTGCAGGCCGTGGAAGAGGCCGCCGCTGGTGACCAGGTGCTCCGGTGGGGCTTCGATGTGCAGCAGGCCGCTGCCGGCGGTCATCCACTGGGTGTCGCCGTCGGTGATGGTGCCGCCGCCACCCTGGGAGTCCTGGTGGTCCATGATCCCGTCGATCATGTAGGTGACGGTTTCAAAGCCGCGGTGGGGGTGCCAGGGGGTGCCCTTGGGCTCGCCGGGGGCGTAGTCAACCTCGCCCATCTGGTCGAGGTGGATGAACGGGTCCAGTTCGGTCAGTGGGACGCCGGCGAAGGCGCGGCGGACCGGGAAGCCTTCGCCTTCGTAGCCGCTGGGGGCGGTGGTCAGCCGGTGGACCGGCCGGTAGGTGGTGGACTGGTCCAGCTCGGGTAGACGGGGCAGGACGAGGACGTCGTCGACGGTGATGGCGGGCATCTCGGGGCTCCTTGGGTTGTCGGACCGGGGTGGACGACGCGGCACGCTCGGCGCGGAGGCGCCGGCCGAGCCGCTCGAAGACCGGGGTGAGGCAGGCCACCTCGACGTCGTCGAGGTCGTCCATCAGGTGGGCGCGTACCGACGCCAGGTGATGCGGCGCGGTCTCACGCAGCGCGAGCAGACCAGCGGCGGTGGGCACCGCCTCGCTGCCCCCCCCGGACGTCCGGGCAGGTGTCCAAGGCGTGCTTCTCACCCTCCGGCGGCGGAACGTCAAGGCTCTGTGCCCGTCGCGAGGGGGCTACCGGCACGGCCGGCTCAGTAGGCTGTGGCGTAGGCGATGGCTTGGAGGATCGTCGCGGTCACCGCTTCGGGCTGCGAGGTCGCGATGGCGTGTGAGGCCCCGGGCACCTCGTACACGCCGTACGGCGCGGACCGGCGCACCTGGAACCGGAACAGCTCTACCGGGATGTTGCGGTCGACGTCACCGAACACCTGCCAGGTCGGCTGCGTCCGCCAGGCGGGCTTGGCGCTGGACAGGCAGTCGGTCAGCGCCTTTTCGGTCACCGGACGTTGGGTGCGGCCGGGCCGGCTCGCGTCCTCGAACTCGGGGTCCGCGGCGAACTGCACGTGGGACTTCGCCGGGCCGATGCGAACCTCGTTGCCGCCGACCGGGTACGCCAGCGGCGTCGACCCGAGGGTGCTGCCGGCAAACTTCCCGGCGAGCTCGAACGCGGACTCACCCTGGTCCGGGGTGAACGCGGCCACGTACACCAGGCCACGCACCGCGTCGAGGTCCGTCGCCGCCTCGGTGATGACCATGCCGCCGTAACTGTGACCCACCAGGATCACCGGCCGGTCGAGTCCTTCGATCACGTCCCGCAGGTACTCGGCGTCCCCCTGCAGGCTGCGAAGGGGGTTGGCGACGGCGATCACGTCAACGTCCTGCCGGGTCAGCCCGGCCAGGACCGGATTCCACGCGGTCGAGTCGGCGAATGCGCCGTGCACCAGCACGACGGCGGGTTCTTCGCGCATGACATGCCTCCCAGGTCGGGGTCGTCTCTGCTCAGGAACGCTAGGGAGGCCCAGTGCAGAAGCGGTGGCGAACGAGTGCGTGCGCGCGGTCACTGGTTCACCCGAACAGGTCGCGGCAACGCGACCGCCTGGCACACCTGCGGGTGCACGTCCGCTGAGCCGGGTGAAGGAGACTCTCATCGACCGACGGGCCGTCCCGGTGCTGCCGTCGGTGGTGGGCAGCCGCGCGACTCACGTAAGGCTGCCCACCACCGACCGCTGGTTCTGCGCAGCCGGACCACGTCGATGACCAGCGGGGCCGGCCGCCGCACCATCAGGTGCGGCGGCGGCCGTCGCCCGCCAGCAGCAGCCGTGCCGGGCACGCCGCGCGCAGCCCGGGCACGCCGATCTCCCGGTTCAGGCGGCGAGCCAGGCCGGCAGGTCGGTGGCCGCCAGCCGGGCGCCGGGGCCGGGCACGAGCAGCCGTCCGTCCAGCTCCACCCCGAAGAAGGGCCGCACACTGGGATCGGTGGTCACCGTCCGGCCGTCACCGGTCACCGCCGTGAGCCGGCGGGCGAACTCGTCCAGCGGCATCGCCTCGGGTCCCGCCACCTCGACGACATCACCGACAGGCGCCTCCACCGCGATTGAGGCCAGCTCCGCGGCCAGGTCCGTGACGGCGATGGGCTGGACCATCGTGGTGGGCAGCCGGACCGTGTCGCCGTCGGCGTTGCCGTCCACGACCGCCTTCATGAACTCGAAGAACTGCGTGGAGCGCACGATGGTGAATGGGACATCGCCGTCGCGTACCACCTGCTCCTGCGCCACCTTGGCCCGGTAGTAGCCAAGGTCGTGCGGACGGTCCACGCCGACGATCGACAGCGTCACGTGATGGCGTACTCCCGCCTTCTTCTCCGCGGCCAGCAGCGTACGGCCGGAGGTGCGGAAGAAGTCGGTGGCGGGCCCCTCCTCCATGTTCGGCGCGTTGGTCACGTCCAGTACGACCTCCGCGCCCTCGAGCGTCGCGTCGACGCCCTCACCGGTCAGGGTGTTGAAGCCGGTCTGCGGGGCCGCGGCAATCACCTCGTGCCCTCGCTCTTGCAGCTTGGTCACAACATGACGGCCGACCATGCCCGTACCGCCGACTACCACGATTTTCATTATTGTCTCCCTTGTCGGACATGCCGTGCTCCGGGTTGGGGCACGGCATTGTTCTGCGCCGCGAACTCGTCGAGCGCTGCAGATCGTCGGCGTGGGATGCCCCCGGGAACGCCGAGCCACTTCGGCTCGTCCACCGGCACCGCCGCGCCGTGCTCCAGGGCACGCTAGTGAGCCGCAGTGCGCTTCCAGTTACGAACGAGTGCGTATCTCGATAGGTCGCACGACGGTTCGACCGAGAAGGTTCGTCACCGTCCCGGCAACAGCTGATGCCATCACGGCAACAGTTCGGCGAGCGGCACCGCGGGGTCGGCCAGGCGGGCCGAGTCCACCCGATGACCGGAGAACCCCGCCTCGATCAGGTTCTGGATCTGGTCGTTGACGTCCCAGACGTTGACGTTCATGCCGGCCACCACCTGCCCGCCGACGGTCCAGAACACGATGCACTCGCGCTTGTCCAGCTCACCGCGCACGACGAGGTCCGCGCCGGGTGTCAGCCGCCCGGCGTACTCCATGCTCAGGTCGTACTGATCGGTGAAGAAATACGGTACGCGGGTCCACGGCGTGCCGGAGCCGAGCATGGAGCGCGCCGCGGCCGGACCGGAGTGGAGGGCGTTGGACCAGTGTTCGACCCGGATCCGGGTGCCGTACCGCGGGTGGTCGACGTTGGCGATGTCGCCGGCGGCGAAGACGCTCGGGTCGGCGGTGCGGTGGTAGGCGTCGACGAGTACGCCGTCCGAAACGGCCAACCCGGCCCGCTCCGCCAAGTCCACGTTCGGCTCGGCCCCGATGGCCACGAGCACGTTGTCGGTCTGCACGGTGGTGCCGTCGTCCAGCAGCACCTGCTCCACGCGGGTGCCCCCGCGCAGCTCCCGCACTCGCCTGCCGAACCGGAAGTCGACCCCGTGGCTGCGATGCAGTTCGGTGAAGAGCCCACCGATCCGGTCACCCAGCACGCGGCCCAGCGGGACGGAGTCCGGCGTGACCACGGTGACCGCGACCCCGCGCTGCCGGGCTACGGCCGCCACCTCCAACCCGATCCAGCCGGAGCCAACGATGGTCAGGTGTCCCCCGTCGCGCAACACGCCGGACAGTCGCTGCGAATCGTCATAGCTGCGCAGGTACAGAACGTTCTCGCGGTCCCCGCCCGGTCCGGGGAACCGCCGCGGAGCCGACCCCGTGGCCAGCAGCAGCCGGTCGTACGCGATCGCCTCCGCGCCGGTTCGCACGATGCGGTTGCGCACGTCCACCTCGGTGACCCGTGTGCCCAGGCGTAGGTCGATGTCGTGCGTGGCGTACCAGTCCGGCTCGTGAATAGAGGGGCTCTCGGCATCGGCCGTGCCAAGGAGGAACCCCTTGGTCAGTGGCGGCCGCTCGTACGGCCGCCGCGTTTCGTCGCCGATCAAACGATCCGACCGGCAAAGTGTTCTGATCGCAGTGCCTCGGCGGCCTTGGCCCCGGCAAGGCTCGCTCCGACGATGACGAATGTGTCGAGTTTCGGCATGGTGTGTTCTCCGTCATCTGGCGGCGTGGTGCCGCCGGTAGTCAGCTAGCACGGCAGCGACCTCGCCGGATCGGTGAATGATCTTCAATGGTGCGTGCGGGCTGACGACCCGGTTGGCCTCGGACGCCCGTTGCGGGCAACCGCTCACGCGACGATCAAGCTATGCGGCGGCAGTGCATAACGAGTGCCAGAGGAGTGCCGCGCGGACGCTGGCGTGAAGCTCGTACCTGCCGCCGCTACCCGTGCTCGAGCAGCCTGCGCCTGATTTCCGTGGCCGATGACGCGCTGCCTCGGCGCGGAACTGTCCCGACCTTCGGTTGGAAGGAACTCGCCGACCTCTATCGCCGCCCGGCGGGGTGACAGCCGCTCGAACCCGAACCACTGCAGCGCATCCCTGATTCGGCGGCGTCGTCGTGTGGTACGAACTACCGGAAGTGGTACAAAACGGCGAAACGGGCGAGCACATGAGGAGTGGGGCAGCCGGGCTCCTGAGACGACCCGAGGAACCACGAGCGACGTACCTGGAACTGTTCTTCGATCTGGTGTTCGTCTTCGGGCTCGCACGACTCTCGCAGCAGCTGCTGGAGCAGCTGAACTGGAGCGGCGCGTTCCAGCTGCTGGTGTTGCTGCTGGCCCTGTGGGCGGTCTGGGCCAACACGGCGAGGCTCACGGACAGGTTGAGCCCGCGCCGGCCGCCGATACAGCTGCTGGTGATCGCGACCATGTTCGCCACGCTGCTGATGGCCGCCGCGGTGCCGGAGGCGTTCGGCGAGCAGGGCCTGATCTTCGCGGGCATCTACGTCACCACCCAGATCGGTCGCAACGCCGGTGCCGTGCTCCTGCTGCGGGGCCACACGGGGCAGCGCGCCTTCCTGCGGCAACTCTTCTGGTTCGGCGTGTCCGCAGTGCCGTGGATCGCGGGTGCTGTCACTCACGACACGGCCCGTGCGGTCCTGTGGGCGCTGGCCGTGGCCGTGGAGTACGTGTCGGTCTCGCTCGGCTTGCCCACACCGCGGCTGGGTCGTGCGTCCCCGCGCAGAGCCGAGTTCGGCATCTACGGCGAGCACGCAGCCGAACGCTTCCGGCTGCTCTTCCTCATCGCGCTCGGCGAGCTCATCCTGGTCACCGGGCTGACGTTCAGCCGCGGCAGGTTCGAGCCTGAGCGGGTTGCCGCGGTCGCGGTCGCGTTCGCTACCACGGTGCTGCTGTGGCGGATCTACATCCACCGCGCCGGCGGTCTGCTGGCGGAGGTCATCGACGCCGACCCCGACCCACACCGCGCGGTCATCCCGGCGATCTACGCCCACTTGTTCATGGTCGCCGGCATCGTCGCCATCGCAGTCGGCGACGAGCTTGTCATCGAGCACCCATTCGGGCACACAGCACCGGCCTGGATCATCGTCATCCTCGGCGGACCCGCGCTGTTCCTCGTCGGACGGGGCATGTTCGAGTACGAGGTGTTCGGCCGGGTCTCCCGCTCCCGGCCGATCGGGGTCCTCGTACTCGCCGCCCTGTCGCCGGCGGCGTCCGTCCTGCCACCGCTGCTGGTCGCCATGGCACCTGCCCTCGTCCTGGCGGCAATCGCCGCATCCGACGCAGCCCGCGCCCGAGGGCGCCCACCGGAGCCGCCTCACCACACGGCTAGGTTGTCCGGCCGATCATGATTTCTGTGGATCGTCCGGGGCAGCGCCGACACCCAACCAGATGCCATCGTCCAAAGGGTTACATCCGTCCGGTCTGGCCCACTGGATGACAACCAGCTGGGCGATCAACGGCTCCACGTGCAGCGGCCCCGCTCTCCTTCGGGAGGGCGGGGCCGTTTCATGCTGTGCAGGGTCAGCGGGGCCGGCACACGATGCCATCACCGTCACGGTCGCGGTACCAGTCGTACTCCGGGTCGTCGCCCTCCACGTACGGGCCGCAGCCGTTGGCGTTGGCCTCCGCGCACGTGCCCACGGGTCGTTCTTCGACGCCGGTGGGGGCTTCCTGTCCGGGACGGCTTGGGTGCGCTGGTGGTCCGCTTCGGCGTCGCCGACGCCTGCACCACCGTGCTCTTCGTCGGCGACGGCGCCACCTTCTGCGCCGGCGTGGACGGCGGCGGCGTGCTGGCGGTGGCCGACGTGTTCACTACCGGCCGGCCGGCTGGTCGTCATCGTCGTCGCCGACGGCACAGATGACCCGCCGCAGCAGTAGAGCAGCAAAGCCCGCCGACGACCGCGGCGGAGATGACGCCAAACGAAAAACGACCACCGCGGACGGCAGGTGGCGCCGCATGCATTTCGGTTGACGGAACGACGATCGGTGGTGGGAACGCGAGGGCGCAGACCGTCCTTCCTCACCCGCGCCGGTACGGGTGAGGCAGGACTCGTTCGCCGTCTGGTCAGGTGCGCGCGGGTGACCACCCGTCGGCGACGAGTCGGGAGGCGTCGCCGCCCTCCCCGCCGAAGAGCACGCCGTCCCGGTCGGCCGCGACGACCCGGTCGACGTAGACGCCGCGCCCTTGGCCGGAGCCGTCGGTGCTGCTGCTCCACCGCAGGTGGGTGGCCTGGTCGGGCAGGGCCACCGAGACCTGCCACCAGACCCGGCCCCCGTAGCCGGTGACCGTGCCGTCGGCGGTCCACCGCCGGTCGGCGTGCCGCAGCACCATGCGCCCCGGTGCCCAGGTCTGGCCGCCGTCGGTGGAGACCTCGAACCGCGCGCTGTCGTAGCGGGGTTCGGTGTCGTACCAGAGCAGGAACCTCGCCGTCCCGCCCCGGGCGGCCCGGCGCAGCGGCGCGGTGAGCGTGCCGGTTGCGAGGTCGCGCGGGTCGGCCCGCCAGGCGCTGTCGGAGCGCGGCCGCACCGGTATCGCCTCGGCCAGGTCGCGCGCGATCGCGCGCCGGGCCACGTTGTTGCTGCCCCAGCCACGATCGGGGTGTACCCGGTTGCTGAGCAGGACGACGAACGAGTGCGACAGCGGGTCGATCACGATCGACGTGCCGGTGAAGCCGGTGTGCCCGAAGCCCACCGGGGAGGAGAGCCCCATCATGTACCAGTGCTTGTTGAGCTCGAAGCCGAGCCCGCGGTCGCTCTCCGGGTAGTCCGACTCCAGCGGCGCGTTGTGGTTGACCAGCATCGCGCGCACCGTGTCCGCCCGCAGGATCCGTCGCCCCCGGTACTCGCCGCCGTTGAGCAGCGACTGGCAGAGAACGGCCAGGTCCGGCGCCGTGGAGAAGACCCCGGCGTGCCCGGCCACCCCGCCCAGGGACCAGGCGTTCTCGTCGTGCACCTCGCCCCAGACCATGCCGCGCCCGGCGTACGGCTGGTACTCGGTCGCGGCGATCCGGGACCGCTGCTCCGGGGCCGGGTTGTAGCCGGTGTCGGTCATGCCCAGCGGCCCGGTCACCCCGTCGCGTACCAGCTCGGCGAGCGGGCGGCCGGTCACCCGTTCCACCAGCACGCCCAACGCGATCAGTCCGAGGTCGGAGTAGACGTACCGGGAACCCGGCGTCGACCCGCCCGCCAGCGGCGTGGCGAGCGCGGCGGCGAACCGCTCAGCCGGCGTCGGGTACCTGCTCCACAGCGGCGTGAAGGCGGGCAGACCCGAGGTGTGCGTGAGCAGCATCCGGACGGTGACCGCCGCCTTGCCGCCGGCGGCGAACTCCGGGACGTACCGGGCGACCGGCGCGTCCAGCTCCACCCGCCCGCGCTCCACCTGCTGCATGGCGACGATCGTGGTGAACAGCTTCGAGACCGACGCCAGGTCGAAGATGGTGTCCGGCCGGGTCGGAAGCTGCTGGTCGGCGGGGAGTTCCACGCCGACCAGCCCGGGCGGCGGGCCGACGGCGGCGTACCGCACCGCCGTGCCCACCGCCGCGTGCTGGACGATCACGCCGTCCTTGGCGGCCAGGACCACCGCGCCGGCGTAAGCCGGGTGACCGGGGTGGTCCGGCGTCGGTTGGAGATACCCGGCCAGGTCGACCGTGAGGCGGTCCACCTGCTCGGGCAGCAGGCCCACCTCGCGGGCGCCGCCGGTGCGCAGCGTGTCGTCGCGGAACCGGATGTCGGCGGGGGTGACGCTCGGCGGCCCGGATCCGCTCGGGCCGGCGGTCGCGGCGGTGGCCGGCGCCGTCGTGCCCAGGACCACCAGGGCCAGGCCGAGCGCGAGGGGGCGGAGCGGACGACGGGACGAACCGGTCATGATCGCGCTCCTCAGTAGAGCAGGTAGGGCTGGCGCTGCCGGTTGAAGGCCGCCAGTTCGTCGGCCCAGCCGCCGACGACATCGTCCACGTCGGCCCCCGCGTCGATCTGGGTACGCAGCCGCGGCGAGCCGGTGAGCTTGTCGATCCAGTACGGGCGCACGGCGTCCCACGAGTCGCGCCGCCAGGCGAACGCCGGATACTTGTGCGTTTCGATGAGCATCGCCACCCCGGTGCGGATCGGGTCGTACACCGCCCGGTCGACGACCTTCACCTCGACGCCGGCGCAGAGCTTGTTGAGCAACGCCGGCTTGTGCCCCGCCGCCGTCGGCGAGAAGTACGCCTCGCGGAACTCGACACCGGGCAGGTTGCGGGCGTTGAGCCGGTCGCCCCAGTGGTGGTCGAAGTCGGTCGCCAGCCCGCCGATCAGCTCGAACGGGCGGGTCGTGCCGCGCCCCTCGGTGATCGACGCGACGCCCTCGAAGAGACCGGTGCCCGGGTAGACCAGCGCGGTGTCCGGGGTGGGCATGTTCGGGCTGGGCATCACCCAGGGCACGTCGGTGTCGGCGGCCAGGTCGTCGCGCTTCCAGTGCCGGCACCGCACCACGTGCAGGTCGACCGGTCGCCCCGCCTCGGCCGGCAGGAAGGTGGCGTTGAAGAACCGGGCCAGCTCCCCGACGGTCATCCCGTGCTGCTGGATGATCTCTTTCAGACCCACGCCCGAGGTGTACGGCGAGGTCATCATCGGTCCGTAGGCCCGCCCGCCGATCGGGTTGGGTCGGTCCAGCACGACGTAGCGTTTGCCGACCCGGGCCGCGGCCATCATCGAGGTGTACATGGTCCAGATGTAGGTGTAGAAGCGGACCCCGACGTCCTGGATGTCGAAGACCACCGTGTCCACCCCGGCCTCGGTGAACATGCTCTCCCACCGGGCCAGCGAGGCGCCGTACGCGTCGTAGACCGGGATGCCGGTGCGGGCGTCGACGCCGGTGCCCTCGCTGCCACCGGCCTGCGCCGAGCCGCGGAAACCGTGCTCGGGGCCGAACGCCGCGACCAGCCGGACCTGGCCGGAGCCGTGCATCAGGTCCACCAGGTGCCGGTAGGCCGCGTCGACGCCGGTCGGGTTGGAGATGACCCCGACCCGCTCGCCGGCAAGCTCGGCGAACCCGGAGGACACCAGCTGGTCGAGACCGGTGCGGACCCGACGGACACCGGGGGCGGCCGCCGCGGGCGCCAGGGCCCCGCCGACGCCGAGCGCTCCCGCTCCCGCCCCCAGCGCGCCCGTACCGACCGCGCCGACAAGGAATTTCCTCCGCTGCATTGGGTTGCCTCCTACCAGCTCAGGCCGTGACCGTAGGGGTAGAGCACGGAGCCCGCCCCCTCGGCCGTGGGGATCGTGACGGGCAGCCGTCCGCTCGGGGACAGCTCGCCGTGCAGCGCACGGACGAGGGCGTCCATCGCCGCCCGCGTGTACGAGTAGGTCGCCAGGTAGGTGGTCACCCCCGGCAGGTACGCGATGTCGTAGGGATCGCGGACCGCCACGACGATCACCGGTTTCCCGGTGGCGAGCAGCGCCGCGACGAGGCGCCGCTGGGTGCCGCGCGGGTCGGTGACAACGGTGTCCCAAGCCTTGTTCACCAGGACGACGGTGAGGTCGTGCGCGGCGGCCTGGCTGGCCGTCGCGGCGATCACCGCGTCCGAGGGCAGGGTCGCCGGTCGGGCGGTGGCCCGGGCGCCGCGAGCGATGAACCCGTCGGCGACCGTCGTGATCGGGGCGAAGGCGGCGCTGTTCCAGCCGGTGACCAGCACCGACCGGTCGGCGCGGGGCAGCGGCAGCAGCCCGGCGTCGTTGCGGACGGCGGTGAGGGTCGGGTCGGTGACCCGGGTGACGGCGGCGAGGTGCTCCGGCGCGCCAACCGTGCGTACCGCCTCCTCGACGTCGACCAGCGGTGAGCGGGCCAGCCCCTGGCGGTACTTCAGGCCGAGGATCCGCCGGACGGACTCGTCGATCCGCCGCTCGGTCAGTTCGCCGGTGGCGACGGCACGAAGCACCGCGTCCCGCGCCAGCGCGAGATCCGGCGGCATCAGGAGCTGGTCGGCGCCGGCCTTGAGCGCCAGCACGGGCACCCGGTCGTCGCCGTACTTCGCCCGCACGCCGGCCATGTTCAACGCGTCGGTGACGATGACGCCCCGGAAGCCGAGTTCGCCGCGCAGCACGCCGGTGAGGATCGTCGGCGACAGCGTCGCGGGGTCGCCGGAGGGGTCGAGCGCGGGGACCACGATGTGCGCGGTCATGATCGACTCGACACCGGCGTTGATCGCCTGTCGGAACGGGGGCGCGTCGATCCGATCCCACTCCGCCCGACTGTGGTCGATCACCGGCAGACCGGTGTGACTGTCGGTGGCCGTGTCGCCGTGCCCGGGAAAGTGCTTCGCGACCGCGCTCGCACCGGCACCGTCCTGGAACCCGGTGACCTGCGCGGCGGTGAGGTCCGCCACCAGGCTGGGATCGGCGCCGAAGGAGCGCACGCCGATCACCGGGTTGCCCGGGTCGATGTTGACGTCCGCGATCGGCGCGTACGGCTGGTGGACGCCGACGGCGCGCAGCTCGCGCCCGGTGACCTCCGCCGCCGTCCGGGCGGCGCCCGGTGACCGCCCGGCGCCCAGCGCCATCGCCCCGGGAAACTGCGCGGCGGGGGCGGGCATCCGCAGCACCACGCCCTGCTCCTGATCGGTGGAGATGAGCAGGGGCACCCGGCCCTTCGCGCCGTCGCCGAGAGCGGCGCGCTGCAGGCCGTTGGAGAGGGTGGCGATCTGGCGGGGATCGTCCAGGTTGTGCGACCAGGAGAAGTAGCAGACACCGCCGAGGTGGTACCGGTCGATGACCTCGGCCGGCGTCTCGACGCCGAACGCGGCCCGGTTCGCGGCGCGGTCGGCGGCCGTGGGCTCGGTGGCGTCACCGCCGTAGACGTAGGTGGCGAAGAGTTGGCCGACCTTCTGCTCCAGGCTCATGTGCCGCAGCGTCGAGGTGACCCAGCCGTGTTCGGCCGACGGGGGATGCACCGGTGCGGCGGCGGCCTGGGCGGGAAGGGGCGCGAGTGTGGTCGTCAGGGTGGCCAACAGGACAGTCGCGGTGGCGAGTCGGGTCTGCATAGACGACGGCCTCTCAGTCCGGGTGGCTGAAATTTAGCTACGGATCGATCGGTCGTCAAGAAGGTAATCTTCAAACACGCCGCATCTCGAACGGTTCGAGCCGCCGCAGCGGTCGCGGCAATGTCGGTGGTGCATCGGCGGCGCCGCGCTCCCCCGCTGTCCCCACACGCGTCGGACCCGTGCTGGGCGGGTCGTGACCACGGCCAGCCCAGGGTGCCGACCGTCGGGACAGCGAGGACGACCGTCCAGGCTCCCGGACGGCGACACCACCAGGTAACGGGTTTCAAGTGCTCGGTATGGAGTTGCCGCCTGCACGGCCATCGACTACGTGCCCTACGGCACCACCGTCTACAAGTGGTGCAGCTGGTTCGATGCCTCCACCGGGCAACTACTGGACCTACACCAACTGGGGGATGAATCTACGCCGGCTACTTCCGCAACGGCCTCAGTGACTTCGACTGCTCCTGCTCTGATCACCGCTCGACGAGCCGGCGCCCGATCGACCACGGGCGGACTGGCGCCGCGCGGTGAGTGCCGCGCGGCGGCGACCGCCCCTCGTAGCATCTGGGCATGGCCGAGGGATCTCCGACCTTGATGGCGGTGCACGCCCACCCGGACGACGAGGCGGCCAGCACCGGTGGGGTCCTTGCGCCCGCCAAGCTGACGGGCACGGGAGCGGGCCCGCGATATGAAGAGGCTGCTTCAATGGCGGGCAACGCGCGATCAACACCTTCGGGACGTGGCGGTGCGACCGCCGCACCGGTTTTCCCACCGGCATGCCGGGTAGATGATGGCCATGCCCGAGGGGCACCTCATCCACCGACACGCCCGCGAGCAGCACGCCACCCTCGCCGGTCAGCCAGTACAAGTGTCCAGCCCGCAGGGTCGCTTCGACCCGCGCCCCTACGCCAACCAGTCCCTGACGGCGGTCGAGGCGTACGGCAAGCATCTGCTCTATCACTTCACCCACGCACCGGTGCTGCACGTCCACCTCGGCATGCGGGGGCTGTTCCTGCGGATCGCCGACCCGACAGTGCCGCCTCGGCGCGGGACCCGGCTGCGGTTGGCCGGACCGGAGGTGGCGTACGACCTGATCGCGCCGATTCGCTGTGAGCCGCTATCGTCGGACGCGGAACGCGCCCTGAAGGCCTCGCTCGGACCGGACCCGCTGCGCGACGACGCCGATCCGGTGGAGGCCGTCCGCCGGCTTTCGGTGGCCGGCGCGCCGGTGGGGACATCGCTGCTGGACCAGAGGGTCTGGGCCGGGATCGGAAACGCTTGGCGAGCCGAGCTGCTCTTCCTGGCGGAGCTGGATCCCGGCGCTGTCAGCGTAGGGGATGCCAGGGCGAGGCGGTTGTGGCAGCTGGCCGTGAAGCATTTGGCACTGGGACGTGACGCGGGCCAGGTGGTCAGCGACCCGGCCGTGCCGGACGAGCGGTGGGTCTACAAGCGGGAGCGCTGTCGGCGGTGCGGCAGCCCCGTACGGACCTGGCAGCTCGGTGGCCGTACGGCGTACGCCTGCCCGGTCGACCAACCGGCGGGCGGCGGATAGCGTCTGCGCGATACCGCTGGGCCCCGGCCTCCGGTCGAGGAGACCCGCTGCCCGGACCAGGCGAGACAGGTCGGCGTACTCACTGCCCCGCTCGCTGCGGGCGCCCAGATCCGTACCGCTCACCCTCGCCACCCCTGAGCCACGCCGATCACCTTGCCGGCTCCCCCGCCCGCGCTAGGTAGACGACAGCTCAATCGGTGACCGGGAGAGGCAAGTCGTACTCACATTCCATGCAAGTCCGCCGTTTAGGACCTAACGCCTGCAACTGAGCCCGACAATCAGGACATGCAGGCACGTTGGGTTCAGGAGGCAGTCATGACCCGCAGGAGGAACTCCACCGCTCGGCAAGCGCTCATCCTTGCCTTTGCGGCCGGGGCGCTGACCGGAGCCGCGGGAACGTTGGCCCTGCGACGTCGCCAGCAGGAGAGCGACCTCCCCGCCGGGCAGCTGGACGAGACTTTCATCCCCTCACCGAGCGGACGTTCGGACGGTCGGTCGCCAGGCTCGATGAGTACGCCGGCCGCCCTGCACAGCTGACCCGAGCAGCGCTCCGGGCACTCCGACCCGCGGGAGAGATGAGAGTACTCATGACAGAACGTCCCAGCAGCAGCCCCGATGCTGCGTCTACTGGCGCGCCGGTCGCTGAACTGGTGCAGCGCGCCACCGAACAGATCACCAAGTTGGTGCGCGACGAGCTGACGATGGCTCGGGCGGAACTGACCACGAAGGGCAAACACGCCGGCGCCGGCGCCGGGCTGCTCGGCGGCGGCGCCGCGCTCGGCCTCTACGCCGGCGGCAGCGCCGTCGCCACGATCGTCCTTGCCTTGGCCGCGATCATGCCCGATGCGCTGGCCGCCCTCATCGTCACGGTGATCCTGGCCATCGCCGCCGCCATCGCGGCGCAACGCGGCAAGAAGCAGGTCACCAAAGCCATGCCCGTCACCCCGACGGCGACCAGAGACAGCGTGCGCGCCGACGCCGAGACGATACGCGGCGCAGCGAGTCGGAGAGAGTCATGAGCACGCCAGCGGGAAGCAGCGACCCGGACCAGACCCGACGCGACATCCAGCGCACACGCGCGGAACTCGGCGAGACCGTTGCCGCCCTGGCTGAGAAGACCGACGTCAAGGCCCAGGTCGGCACCAAGGTCACCACCGCCGCCGACGGACTCCGACAGCGTGTCGACCGGGTCGGCCAGTCGGCTAAGACAACAGCGACGCAGCTGACCCGGACCGTGACTCAGAAGACCTCCCAGCGCGTCAAGGCGATCCAGCAAAAAGCCCAACACAGCGCCAGTGCGGTACGCAGCTCGACGCAGGCCAGCCCGCAGACCACCGCCAAAGCCGCTTCAACCCTGGTCACCTCCGCCCGCGCCGCGACAACCAAAATCGGCAACAAGGTGCGGACGAAACCCGTACCGGTCCTGGCCGCCGCCGGCACCGTGGGCGCCCTCGCGGTCCTCGCCTACCGTCGCCGCCGGTCCCGATGACCAACAGCCCTGCGGACAGCCACGACGCCGTATCGAACAGGCCGGATGAAAGCGCAAACCGAACCCGACCTACAGGCGAAGGCGGGCGAGTCCTCACGACCCGCCCGCCTTCGGCGAACTCCCGGCACAGCAACTCGAGTCACGGCTGGCTTGGAGCTCGATACCGCCGTCGGCGGCTGGGCCCCCGGATGTTCGCCTCAACCTCTTCGTGGCGAACCTGATCGTGGACCGGCTGGTCCTGAACCACCCCGTCCTTGGCCATGCGGCCACCCTCGGCGGGGCCACCTGCTCCTTGCCCAGCACCGGCCGCTCGGCCCGCAGAGTCGTCCTTGCTGTCGTCGATGTCGGCACGCCCGCGTTGCCGCCTTCGCCCCATCGATCGCCTCGCCGAGGGCAAGGCCGTGGCACAGCTGCTGCGCTACTTCCTGCTTCGCCCTGGTGGCACCTCCCCTATCGTGCGCGAGCTCATCCGCGGTTCGAACCCGTCTGAGTCGACGGCCCGGCACACAGATGAGTGGATAGCCATCCGTTGCCAGCAGCGGGCAACTGCGCGGCCGGCCGAGCAGGATCCATGGAAGATTGGGTCAGTAGGCGCCGACCATCTGCGTGAGTAGCTTGGCCAACGCGCGGGCCAGCAGCCGGGACGCGTGCATCTGCGAGACCCCGACCTGCTCGGCGATCTCGCAGAGTCAGGATTCTTGCTCGCCCTCGGGTGGCCAAGGCCGGGCCGACAGCCACCCGCAGCTCGGCTACTGCGGCTTCCGTCGGGTGACCTACCGACGCCGCCGCGAGAACTGAGGAGTACCTGCGGATGGCCCGACGCGCCCGTATCAGCACCTGGGGGCTCGCGGTCGGTGACCTCGTCCTCAATCCTCGGGACCTTCGCTGTGCAACCTCTGATGCGGGCCATCGAGCACCCGAGGCGACTTCAAGATCATATCGCGTCGATCTATCAGCTCCCTGCGCCCGCGACTGAAGCCGGGTGCCACGCCTTGGCGGGGCCAGCAGCCGTCGTAGTCCCGGTCGTTTGCGTTACGAGCAGACAGAGGCGCCTCTTTGAACCCCTTACAGGGCGATTTCGCCAGACTCCTACCGGCCGAAATCACTGTGCCTAGGCTGACGACATGGACGATGCCCGCCGCGTCAGCGCCGAGTTCCTCGGCACGCTGCTGCTGGTTTTCATCGGTGTGGGCAGCGCCGTGGCTGCCAGGGTGCAAGGCGGAGTGGTCGTCGTCGCGCTGGCCTTCGGTTTCGTCATGCTGGCGCTGGTCTACACGATCGGTCCGCTGTCGGGCAGCCACGTCAATCCGGCGGTCACCTTCGGCGTACTGCTGTCGCGAAAGATCTCCGTCCTCGGCGCCGTGCGGTACTGGATCGCCCAGCTTGCGGGCGCCACCGTAGCGGGGTTCCTGCTGTTCGCACTGACCCGTTGGGGCGGCGTCACCGACGAAACGAAATCGCTGG
This sequence comes from Micromonospora sp. LZ37, assembly GCF_059359015.1. Taxonomy (NCBI): domain Bacteria; kingdom Bacillati; phylum Actinomycetota; class Actinomycetes; order Micromonosporales; family Micromonosporaceae; genus Micromonospora; species Micromonospora sp. LZ37. The sequence continues at coordinate 267,359 of NZ_JCADBL010000002.1, forward strand.
GCAGCAATGGATATGGCGAGAGCATCAACCTCGGTGGCACCATCCTGCTGGAGACCGTGCTGACCTTCCTGTTCGTGCTGGTGGTCCTGGTGGTGTCCAGCCGCACCGAGCACGCCGCCGTCGCCGGCCTCCCCATCGGACTCGCCCTCGCGGCAGCACACCTGGTTGGCGTCGCCCTCGACGGCACGTCGGTCAACCCGGCACGATCACTCGGGCCGGCCGTGTTCGAAGGTGGCGACGCGCTGCAGCAGCTCTGGGTGTTCATCGTCTTTCCGATGCTCGGCGGGGCGCTGGCGGCCGCGGCGGCGTCGCTCATCCTTGGCACCGACCGCCGTCGCGTCACCCATCCGGTGGATTGAGGCTCAGGGCGTAGGCGGCAGTGAGCTGCCAGCACCGGCGCGGACGGCCAGGAATCACGGCTCTTCGAAGTTGAGCGGGGTTGAGGTGTCCGCGGTGGCCTCGGTTGGTGGCGGTGCGGGTGCGTAGGCGTTGGTTTTCGGGGTTGCGGAAGCCGTAGGCGTCGCGGGCGACGGTCTTGATGACGCGGTTGGTGCCTTCCTTCCGATCCGGCGTTGGTGATCCCGGTGGCCAGGAATGCGTGGATCTGCGGCCACCAGGTTTCGATGGTGGTGGCGAGCCGGTGCAGCTCGGGCAGGTCGCTGGCGGCGCAGCGGGTGTAGAAGCGACGTAGTCGGTGGACGTGTTTTCGGTCGGGTTGGGTGTGGGCGGTCGCGAGCAGGTCGAGCAGGTCTTCCTTGCGTTCCACGCGGCGAGGATCGGGGCGCCGGTCGTGGCGGGCAGTGCCTCAAGGGTGTCGACCAGGCGGTCGAGGTGCAGCCCCAACAGATGGGTTGCATCGTTGATCATGCTCGCAGCTCTTCACCTGTGATCATCCGGCTCGACATTAACGAGCTGCGGCCCCGAACATCTGGGTCGGCTCCCCCGCGAACCCTGCTCGTTCTCGGAAAGTCCGATGAGGCGAGACCCAAGCGAAACGGTCATTGCGGATAACGGCCCTGCAAGCGTATAAACGAAAGAGTCCTTTCGCTGAGGAGTGCCGATGGAGCTGAGTGAGCCGGAACGCCGGGTGCGCGTGCAGGACGCGACCAAACTGCGCGCTCTCGCGCATCCGCTGCGCCTGCGGCTGCTGCGCTACCTGCTGGCCGCCGGCCCGAGAACCGCCGCGCAGTGCGCTGAGGCTCTCGGCGACACCGGGTCGAACTGCAGCTACCACCTGCATCAGCTCGGCCGACACGGCCTCATCGAACGGGTTCCCGCCGAGGGGGCCAACCGGCGTGACCGCCCCTGGCGTGCCGCCTCCGTCGGGTTCGAATTCCTGCCCGATCCGGGTGATGTCGACGGGCAGCAGGTCAACGAGGCGCTGACCGCGCTCGAGCTTGAGGAGGTCTTCCGGGCGCTGCAGCGCTACCAGCACCAGCAGCACAAGCTGACGGACGAGTGGCGGGAGAGTTCGACCTTCCACAACTACACGCTCTCGGTCACCCCCGAGGAGCTGCGGCACCTGACGCTGACCCTGGACGCCGTCATCCGGCCCTATCTGCGTCCGATGCGCAACGCGCCCCCCGGGGAAGCCCGGCCGGTCAGTCTCAGTCTGCAGGCATACCCCACGCCTGAGTTCATCTGAGATGTTCACGCTGCTGCGTCACCGTGGATTCGTTCTGATCCTGGTTGCCGGGCTCTCCTCGAGCGTGGCGAGTTGGCTGCTGCTCACCGGGCTGCCGATCTATGTGTTCGGGGTGACTGGCTCGGCGTTCATCACCTCCGCCGTCTTCCTCGTCGAGCTGCTGTGCGGCATCACGCTGGGAACGTTCGCCGGTGCCCTGGCCGATCGCTTCGACAGATTCCGGCTCATGAGCTGCGTCGCCGTGCTGCAGGCGGTGGCGGTGATCCCCCTGCTAGGTCAACCTGAGCACCATCTGTGGATCATCTCGCTGGTCGCCGGGGCCCAGGCGGTGCTGACCCAGACGTTCGACTCCGCCCGCAACGCCGCGTTGCCGGGCATCGTCGAGGCCGCACACCTGGTACGCGCCAACAGCATGGTGGCGCTCAACATGAGCGTGGGGCGGCTCATCGGCAGCTCGCTCGGCGGGTTTGCGATCACCCGCGAAGGCACCCGTTACCTGGCGATCGGCGCCGCCGTGGCCTTCGTGATCGCGACGGCGCTGATCACAGTCGCCCGCCGGGCCGCGCACCACGACGCCACCCAGCCGGGGACATCGGAGCGTACGTCGTCGTTCTTCACCGCCTGGCGGTCCGGCCTCGCGGCGATGCTGCGCAACCGCAGCGTGCGCGTGACGTTCCTGAGCGTGGCGCTGGGCGGCATCGCGCAGGGCCTGTTCGTGGTGCTCTTCGTGGTCTTCGTCAGCCGCGCGCTGCACGCTGACGGCACACTCACCGGTGTACTGCGGGGCGTCCAGGCGATCGGCGGCGTGGCGGGCGGGCTCATTGTCGGCATACTGGGCGCTCGGCTCAGTCCCCGGCTGCTGATGAGCCTCGGCGCCACCACGTTCGCCCTGATCAGCCTCGTCATCTGGAACGGACCGGCGGTCACCCGCCAGCCCGAGTGGTACATCCTGCTGTTCATCCTGGTCGGCGCGCCGGGCATCGCCTACAACAGCGGAGCCTTCGCGCAAATCCAACAAAGCGTGCCCGACACCGACCTGGGCCGAGCCTTCGGCGGCTACTACGCGATCTACAACGCGTCACAGGGGCTGGGCATGGCAGCCGCCGGCCTGCTCGGCGACGCGCTCAGCGTCGTGCTCGTCCTCAACGTGCAGGCCGCGCTCTACCTGGCCTCCGGCGCGGTCGCCTACGTGGGCCTGCGCTCCGTCCTGCGGCAGCGCTCGGCCCTGCGACAGCGCTCCACCGTCGACATTGGGTAGACCGCTCTCGATCAAAAGCCGAACTCCACCGGCTCGCCACCACCACCGAAACCTGGTGGCCGCAGATCCACGCATTCCTGGCCACCGGGATCACCAACGCCGGATCGGAAGGAAGGCACCAACCGCGTCATCAAGACCGTCGCCCGCGACGCCTACGGCTTCCGCAACCCCGAAAACCAACGCCTACGCACCCGCACCGCCACCAACCGAGGCCACCGCGGACACCTCAACCCCGCTCAACTTCGAAGAGCCGGAATCACTCGTCGCCCTCGATGTGGATAGTGAGGTCGTCGTTATCGAAGCGCAGCACGAGACCGGCGCAGACCGTCTCGCCGTCATGGCCAATACCATCTGGCAGAACACAACAACCATCGCCAGGGGGGTGGGCTACGTTGAAGTAGACCGCCAGCGCTGTCGAGAGGAAGTTTCGTGTCCACCAACGCGTACGAGACTGGGCGCATCGGGCTGCTTCTCATTGACACAGTCAACGAATTGTTCGCTGAAGGCGGCAAGGGATACCTTGAATTCAAGGAGGAGTTCGACCGGATCGGCACGTTCGCCAACATCAAGCGCCTTCTCGCCGGGGCGCGCGCACAAGAGTTTCCAGTCTTTTTCGCTCCCATGTCCTACACCGAAAGCGACTACACCACCTGGAAACATCTCTCCGGCATTCACCAGGAGATGTACGACAACCGCATGTTCGAGGCCGGAAGTTGGGGTGCGCGATTCCATCCGGAGTTGTCGCCCGAGCCGAATGAGGTGGTCATCTCCCCCCACAAGAATATCGATGTCATGGCCAACACCGATCTGGACGTCCAGCTACGGCAGCACAACGTCGAGTATCTGGCGATCGGCGGAATGATCGGAACGATGTGCGTCGAGTCGACCGCGCGCAGCGCGATGGAACGCGGCTACCACGTCACGACGATCACTGATGCCACCGCCGCCGCAGGTGGTAGGGCGGCATACGACGCGATGGTCCTACGGTATCCGTTGATCTCGCACGCAACGTTTTCTGTCGACGAATTCCTAGCAGCTACCCGCGAAGCAAAAGGTTAGCGCCTCAGACATCCCTACCTGACCTGCGGAACGCGAGACCGCACGTCGGGGCTGCAGGCCGCTGGGCGGTCGTTCGTGTTCACGGCCGAGAATCACGAGTACATCAGGTGCAGGGTCATCCCGGCGTCGGCGTGCGCCAGGTTGTGGCAGTGGTTGGCCCACATGCCGGGGTTGTCGGCCCGGAACGCCAGCTCCCACACGTCGCCGGGGCGGACGTCGAAAGAGTCCAGCCACAAGAGGCTCCCGGTCGCCGGCTTCCCATTGCGGGCCAACACCAGGACGTGATGCCCGTGCAGGTGCCACGGGTGCACGACCTGGGACCGGTTCACGATCGTGAACTTGACGATGTCGTCGAGGCGGACGACCTGAGGTGGGATGTCCGGATCGGCCGCGCCGTTGACGGTGTGGGCGTACCGCGGAAGCAGTCCTCGCAGGTCGAGGCCACGGTCGAGAACGAGGGTGAACTCCCTGTCGAACCGGGACCACGGCACCGGAGAGGCGACGCCGTAGGTGAGCGGATCCAGCACCGGCCACGCGCCGGTCGCCGCCGACACCGGTCCGGTCGAGTAGACCTCGCGTCCGTCGACCGACAGCGCCACCGGCGTGGCGGGCGCGGTGAACACCAGGTCGTAGCGTCCCCCGGCCGGGATCAGCACGGCGGTGGCGACGAGCGGCGTCGGGTTCCGCAGGTCGGATCCGTCGATCGCGGCGACCCGGAACGGGGCACCGGCCAGGGCGTACCGGTGGGTCGTGCTGTCGGTGTTGATCAGCCGCAGCCGCACGGGAACTCCCGCCTCGACCGGCTCCACTCTCGGTGCGGGCAGTGGAAGCCCGGCAAGGGTGTGCACCGGCACGGCGACGTCGACGCCAGTCGCCGGCGCCGGGCGTACCACCAGGGCACCGTAGAGCCCCTTCCGCACGCCGACGTCGGATACCGCGTGCGTGTGGTACCAGTACGTCCCGACCTGGTCGGCGCGGAACCGGTAGACGAACTCCTGTCCGGGCAGCACCGCCGCCTGCGTCACACCGGGCACTCCGTCCTGGCTGTTCGGCACGTCGTACCCGTGCCAGTGCAGCGTGACCCCCCGCGCGATGTCCCGGTTGCGCAGCGTCACCTCCAGGACGTCGCCGACGGTGACGGTCAGCTCTGGCCCGGGAACCTGCCCGTTGAACGCCCACGCCGCGACGTCCCGGCCGCTCACGCTCACCGTGGCGGTCCCGGCCGTCAGGGTGAACCGCCGGGTCGGTTCACCGGCGGTCCGCGCATCCCGATGATCATGCGGTACGCCGGGAGCGGCCTCCGGAGTGACGGCCAGCCCGGTCCCGATCACCAGCGCCGCGAGCGCCACCGCGAGGGCCGCCCGGGACACCGTCGGCGACGGGCGTGCACCGAGGACCCGCCACGTGACCGTGGTCGCGGCGAGGACCCCGGCGACCGCCAGCAGTCCGACTCCCGCCGACGCCGGATAGCCGTGCAGGACCGTCACGAGCAGGCCGGCACTTGCGGCGTACCCGGCGAAGAGAAGCGGGACCGCGACGGAGCGGATGTCGCCCGGGGCCCGCAGCAGCCGCGGCCCGGCGGCGACCACCGCCGCGAGTGACAGTGGGGCGGCGATGAGGACCTTCTCCGCCGCGAACCACCAGCCGGCGCGGGCGAGCGCGATGATCGTGATCGCCCGGGCGAGCGTGGCGAGCAGCGCGAGGGCGACCAGTCCCAGGGCGAGCGGCCGACGCCGGGCGGCCGACGTGGCGCCGCCGCCCAGCCAGGCGGCGGCCGCGAGGACCGCGATCACCAGGTCGGCCGCGATCAGCGAGCCGGTGGTCATGCCGGCTCCCCTGCCCGGACGGCCACCGGGGTGGCGTCGGCCGCCGGCGGGTTGGCCAGCTTCCGCGCTGCCTGGTGGACGCCGACCACGACGTGTACCGCGATGATGCCGTTGAGCGCGTGCAGCCCGGCGATGGTCAGGCCGAACGGGGTGCTGGCGCCCGCGGCGTCGGTGGACCCGTTCGCGAGCCCGGCGAGGAGCGCCTGCACGACGACCAGGCCGAGCGGCAGGGCCGCCAGTCCGACGGTCCGGCCCGGCGCCTTCGCCAGCACGGCGAACAGGATGGTGAGCAGGGTGAGAACGGGGATGACCGCCATCCCGGTGATGCTGTGCAGCGTGTACGCGTCGTCGCCCGCGGGTTTCGTGAACGCGCCGACGGCGGCGAAGATGAACTGCAGGGCGAACGCGGCGAGCGACAGAGTGCTGACGATGACGAAGGCCTTGCGCATGGTGAGTTCCTAGTGACGAGTCGGGGACAGGGCCTGGGCGACGTGGTCGGTGGCCGTGATCGCGCCGTACGCGACCAGCCGCACGAGGTCGGCGTCGTCCGGATGGGAGAGCCGCCATAGGGCGACGTCGCCCGGGCTGATCGCGCGGGGCGCGAACGCCGCCAGCAGCGCTATCCGCGTGCCGACGCGGTCCGTGGCGGGCACGTCCCGGACCAGATCGACGGCCCAGTCCGCGGGCCGGGCCGGGTACCGTCCGTCCTCCCACCGCACGGTGGCCGTGACGGTCTGGCGAGCCACCTCGCCCAGGAGATCCCCGCCGCGCGTGGCGGCGTCCTTCAGCGCCGCGTACGCGACGCCGACCGGGCTGTCCCCGGCCCAGGCCGGTGGCACCGCCGGGCCGGCGTCGAGTAGCGACAGGCCGCGACCGGGCTCCTTGAACTCCCGGGCCGCCCGGGCGTAGAGCCTGCCCCCGACGGATCGCACCAGCGGGGAGCGCTGCAGGCCGCCGGGCAGCAGATCCGCGTCGAGCAGCGCCGAGACGATCCGGTTGATGAACTGGAAGGCGAGCAGGGTGCCGGTGACCTCGATGCGGTACGGGCTGGTCCAGGCGGCGGCCCGGGGGCTCCGGCTGGACTCGGCCCAGCCGACCAGCTCGACGTGCCTCGGCTCCGGTGGCGTCCCGCCCCGGGCGACGACCTCGGCCAGCGCGTGCTCGCCGAGGGCGTGCAGCAGCAGCACGTGGGCGTCGACGCAGAACCGGCAGCGGTTGGCCCGGGACACCGCCGCCGCGACGAGTTCGCGATCCACCCGGGACGCGTCCCCGGCGAGGAGGGCCTCGCGCATCAGCGCCCACGTCGCGGCCTGCACCTCCGGCACGGCCGCGATTGCCTGGAAGGTGGGTACCGGCCCGAGGAAGTCCTCCCACATCTGCCGGTAGACCTCTGCGGTCAGGCCGGTCGCCGCCTTCGCGGGAGCGGGGTCGAAGAAGCGGTATGTCATGGGCTCGATGCTTGCCGCAGCGGGTCGGAAAAACGTCGTGCCGCCGCAGGCACCTGGCCGGCCACCGATACCACCTCCGTGGTACGCCCTGCTACCACAGTCGCCAGATGCTCCCTGATGACGGCCGGTTCTACAGTGCGACCATGCGTCGCGATCTGCCGTACGCCCTCAGTGGCCTCGCCCTCGGCGGCCTCCTGCTGGGAAACGCCGCGCTCGCGCCGGACGCCGCGCCGGTGGGGGCGACCGACGTCGCCCTGGTCCTGGTCATGGCGGCGGCCCTGGCGGTGTGCCGGCGCTACCCGGTCGTGGCGTTGGGCGTGGCGACCGCCGCCATGCTGGCCCTCCACGTCCGGGTGCACGCCGGGGTTTCCGCCGCGTTCCCCGTCCTCGGCACGGTCTACCTGGCCGCCTGGCGGGGGCACCGAGCGGCCGCCGCGCTGGCCAGTCTCGTCTTCCTCGGCGGTTTCCTGGCCCGCGACGTCTCGGTCGCGCCCGCCGACCGGCCCAGCCAGCAGATCGTCGAGCGGACCGCCCTGCTGCTGGGCTGGTTCTTCGCCGCCAACGTCGCCGGACTCGTCGCGCGGCAGCGCCGGGCGTACCTGGAACAGGTCGAGCAGCGGGCGATCGAGGCCGAACGCACCCGCGAGGAGATGGCGTTGCGCCGCGCCGGGGAGGAGCGCCTGCGCATGGCCCGGGACCTGCACGACTCGCTGACCCACAGCATCTCCCTGATCAAGGTGCAGGCCGGGATCGCCGTGCACCTGGCCCGCAAGCACCACGAGGAACCGTCAGCCGCCCTGTTGGCGATCCAGGAGGCCAGCGGCGCCGCGATGCGGGAACTGCGGGCGACGCTGGGCGTCCTGCGCTCACCCTCCGACGCGGACCGCGTCGGACTGGCCCGGGTGGGCGAGCTCGCCGAGCGGACCCGGGCGGCCGGCGTACCGGTGCAGGTGACCGTCACCGGTCAGCCCCGCGACCTACCCGCCGAGGTCGACCAGGCCGGGTATCGCGTGGTCCAGGAGGCCCTGACCAACGTCGCCCGCCACGCCGGAGCCGCCACCGCCCAGATCCACATCGAGTACGCCCCGGCGCGGCTGACCGTCTCGGTGGATGACGACGGCCGGGCGTCGCCGGTCCGGCCGGTGACGCCGGGGGTGGGCCTGCGCGGCATGCGGGAGCGGGTCACCGGACTGGGCGGGACGTTGCAGGCCGCCGCGCGCGACAGCGGCGGGTTCGCGGTACGCGCCACGATCCCGCTGGACGGTCAAGGGTGATCCGCGTCCTGCTCGTCGACGACCAGGCGCTGATGCGGGCCGGATTCCGGGCGTTGCTCGACGCCGAGGACGACCTGGAGGTCGTCGGCGAGGCCGCCGACGGCGCATCGGCCGTCCAGCTGTCGCGACGCCTGCGGCCGGACGTCGTGCTGATGGACGTGCAGATGCCGGGACTCGACGGCATCGAGGCCACCCGGCGCATCGCCGCCGACCCCGACCTCGCCGCGGTCCGCGTCCTCATCCTCACCAACTACGGGCTCGACACCTACGTCTTCGCCGCCCTCCGGGCGGGTGCCAGCGGGTTTCTCCTCAAGGACGCCGACCCCGCCGACCTGCTGCAGGCCGTCGCCGTCGTGGCGCGCGGCGACGCGCTGCTCGCCCCGGCGGTCACGCGTACGCTCATCAGCGAGTTCGTCAGCGGCCCACCGCCGGCCGAGCCGGCGGCCGGGCGCGACCTGCTGACCGCCCGCGAACAGGAGATCGTCGAGCTCGTCGCCCGGGGGCTGAGCAACGACGAGATCGCCGAGCGCATGGTGATCAGTCCGTTGACCGCCAAGACACACGTCAACCGGGCCATGACGAAGCTGCACTGCCGCGACCGTGCCCAGCTGGTCGTGTGGGCGTACGAGTCGGGGCTGGTCACGCCGCGTCGGCGGTGACCGCCGGTCGGCGGCATGCCGGTAGGTCGGCGGTCGCGGTAGGTTGCACAGTCATGGCCACGATCGCCGACGTGCGTCACGAACTCGCCAGCCTCGCCGACCCGCGGCGGGCGGAGGCATCGAGCCGGTTTCTGCAGATGACTCCAGGCGGATATGGCGAGGGCGACACGGCCATTGGTGTCCCGGTGCCGGAACAGCGCAGGGTGGCCGCCCGGTACTGGCGCGATCTCTCCCTGCCGGAAACGGCGAAGCTACTGACCAGCAGCGTGCACGAGGAGAGGCTGACGTCGCTGTTCATCCTGGTGCGAAAGTTCACCAGGGCAGACGAGGACGAACGGGGGAAGATCTTCGGCGTCGTCCTGGCCAACACCGGCCACATCAACAACTGGGATCTGGTGGACTCGTCCGCGCCGTACATCGTCGGCCCCTGGCTGGTGGACAAGGACCGGAGCGTCCTGGACCGGTTGGCCGAGTCGAGCCTGGTGTGGGACCGGCGCATCGCCATCATGGCGACTTTCGCCTTCATCAGGGCCGGTGACTTCCACTGGACTTTCCGCCTCGGTGAACGGCTCCTGCGCGACCCGCACGACCTCGTCCAGAAGGCGGTGGGCTGGATGCTGCGCGAGGTGGGCAACCGGGACAGGGCGGCGGAGGAGGAGTTTCTGGCCCGACGTTACCGGGCCATGCCGCGGGTCATGCTGCGGTACGCGATCGAGAGGTTCGAACCGCAGCGACGTAGGGAGTACCTGTCCGGCGTGGCCTAGATGATCGATGTCCGCCACCAGGGAACTTCCCATCATGTCGGCGTTTCCTATTCGACCATTTCTTCTCGGGTCGGTAGAACCGCGGTGACGAGCGACATGGCGATCACCCAACCCAGGAGCGCAATGCCGAGCGAATGGGTTGTCCGCATCTCCGGGTGGTGGTGAGCGACAACTTCTGCGACTGTCGTTGCGGCGACAGCGGTGGCCAGGACCGCCCCCAGCGTCCACCACTTGTGCGACCAGCCCAGCAGCAGGAGCCCGGACAGTGCGCCGACGAGCAGTAGCAACCCGACGGCGGGATCGTCGGTTCCGAGGATTGGCAGGTCCTCGATCGCCGTAACGCACAGGCGGCGGAGGCGGGCCGAGACGGTGAGCGCAAGCCCGATCGCCACCAGGAGCCAGCCGAGCATGCGGGCCGGAACTCGTTTCCTGCGCGGGCCCCTGACGCTCAACGGCCACTTCGACGCGACGACCGCGATGGCGATGAGAGCGGCCGAGCACGCGATGGTCTCCGGCCAGGAGGCGAGCCCGGGGCCGATACGCTCTCCGCTGTCGGAACGGGGAGCGCGCAGGAGCCAGAAGCCCAGCACGGCGAATGCCACGCTCATCGCCCAGCCGATACCCGCCCTCAGGCGAGCTCTGCGCCACAGCCGCTCGGCGGACGCTGCCCAGTCTTCCCCCCACTGGCGGGCCTGATGTCGGAGTCGATGCCACGCCAGCCAGGCCGAGAGCTGCCAGCCGCACACGATGGCGGCGACGGCCAGGGCCGTCACCCCGGCGACGGAGGTTGGCGTGAATCCGGACCGGGAAGTTCCGTCCGCGTCCGGGCCGGTCACGGCGGCGGCGGCCAGGAGCAGCAGGACGGCGGTCGCGGCGGCGCGCAGTGGATCGGCGGCGAGCGGCAGGAGCACCCACAGCGGCCGTCCGGCGAGCATGAGGACTCGGGCGATGGCGGTGTACCAGGTCCACGTCGACGGCCAGAACGCCCGGTAGAGCAGCTGGGTCAGGCGGCTGGCCAGGCCGAATCGGTAGGCGGGGCGTAGGTCCCCGACGGTTTCGCTGCCGGCTACGAAGCTCTCGGCCCGCTGGCGTGCGGTTGGGGTCGCTACACCGTCCGCCGTGTCCGAGTCGGTGAGCAGCCAGTACTGCAACCACGCCTGCGCGCCCCGCTTCAGGCAGTCGAGCTGCTGCCGGGAGACTGGTGCGTCCTTGACGGGACGGGGCGGGACGGTGGCGTACACGGGGGTCAGCATTGCCTGCCACTCGCTGAGGGACAGCTCTGGCGGCGATTTCTCCACGTAGCGGTTCCAGGCCTGTTGCAGCGCTTCGAAGTTGTTCCGCAGGTTCGCGTCGTCAAGCAGCATGTCGACCAGGCCGCCGGTCGCGTCGAGTTGTCCCCAGGCCCAGTCGTTCGTCCGCCACCGACTGGCGATGAAGCCGCCGAAGTTGCGGGCGGTGTTGCCGGCGAGTTTGGATCTGGAGGTGAGCAGCGGGGTGGTGGGATCGACAGGGTTCTTGTGCAGCCGAGCCAGGAGTCGGGTTTCCCGCTCCGCTTGGACGAGCTTGGTGAACAGTGCTTCGAATGGCGTCGATTGGTTTCCGGTCACCTGGTGGTAGCGGATGGTCGAGGTGGTGCCGGGGACGCCACCGGCGGCCGCGAACACGGTGTGGAGCTTCGTGATCTCGACGAACTGCAGCGGGCTGTGGTGCAGCACGTGGAAGAGGGAATCGTCCCAGTGCTTCTGTTCAGCCGGGCTCACGCCGCTGCGGTATCTTGCGTCGGCTATCGCAGCACCGCGCTCCTGGATTTCCCTGCGTATGTTTTCCAGGCAGCACCACAGGTCATTCAGTAGCCGCCACTCAGCGGTGCTCTCCGGCGAATCGATGACCACGCCCCGGACGGGGTAGCGCTCCGCGAGCCTGCGGTAGAAGTCGATCTCGTCCACGCTCGTGTTGACGTCGAGGGCTTCCGTGAGACGCTCGCCCAAGGGGGCCAACGCGTGTTGGTAGTTCAGGCTGCGCCGGACGGCGGTGGCGAGGTCGGGCGGCTCGGATCGCTGCCGGGTGGGGCCCCGAGAGTCGCGCAGGAATTCGGCATCGGCCAGGTCGCGTATCCGGACGGCGATCCGCAGCAGCCGGTAGAGGGGACGTTTGAGCCGGGAGACGTCCCGTGGCTCGTGGAGCTCGGAGCGGAGTTGCTTGGCCTCCAGTTCCCGTATCCAGGCGATGAGGAGGGTGGCGGTGTCGTTGACCGCGTGGACGTCGCACGACAGTCGGGGACACACGTCACGGTCGTAGTAGGCCATGGCCAGCATGTTCTCGACGGTGAGGGCTTCGGGCTCGCCGAGCACCTCATACGGGCCGGACAACGGCGTACGACCGATGGTGGCCTGGGCCGGCCGGGTGAGCAGTAGCGTGAGGCGTGGGGTGTCGGTGGCGAGCCGGTAGGTGGCGTACGCCTTGTCATCGAGCTGAGCGTCGGTCAGCCTCTCGGTCCGGCTGAGCTGCCGTGCCAGGGCCTCCTGTCGGCCGCGCGCCGCCAATGCCCGGTCATTGTGTTCCCGGATGAGGCCGAGCTCGTCATCTACCGTCTCCGACCGTTGTTTCATGCCGATGGCCCGGGTGATGGTTCTCAACCAGTGCAGCGCGCTGCGGTAGTCCGAGCCTCGAGTGTGCGCCGCTACCGGCGTCGGTGGATCCGGATCGAGGTAGATGAGCCGTCGCTCGGTTGGTGCGGACGACCGGGCGATGTTGATGGCCCGTAACGCACGGTCGATCGGTATGTTGTCGAATACGCCGCCGTCGATGACGTGGAACGGGCGGGCCCGCGGCCCGTGCAGTGGAGTGCCCGTGGGCCGGGTACCCGAGAATGTTCCCGACATCTCCGGAACGTTCGTGGCGTCTGTCCCTTCGGCGTATGCGGTGGAGCGGCCGGCGACGGCGTGGATGGAGGCGGGCTCGAACGCGCCCGGAAAGGACGACGTCGAGCGTCCGGCCAGTGCCAGCCGGTCGAGCTGGAACTGCACGGGCGGCGGAAGCTCGCCTGCGTGGTCGGTCACGTCCGACGGGCCGGGGAGGTCGGTGAAACCCGATTCGAGGGGGGCCTGCCGGCGTACGAAATGGAACTGGGCCCGTCCCTCCCGCAGCGCCCGCTCGACCACGCCCTCATCCGCCAGGAGGGTCGCCGAAAGGTCGATGGTCACCTCCTCGGCCGCCACGTCCGGATCACCACGCCGGACGAGGCTGCTCAACTCCTTGCGGATCTCCTGGTAGAAGTACAGATCGCCGCTGAGCAGTGACGGCACGCGCCCGGTGGGCAGGGTAGGGCGCAGCATCTTCCATATGCCAGCAGCGTCACGCCAGACCGTCTCCATGCTGTCCATCGTGGCGCCGACGCTCTGCGCCACGCCGTAGATGACCGCGTTCAGGCCGCCGGCGCTGGCGCCGGCCAGGATGTCGACGTCGACCTGGTGGTAGCCGGCGAGCCCGAGCAGATCGCCGTAGATCTCAGCCCGTTTCGTCTGGCCGGGACGCGTGCCCGTCCACTCCGGGCGGCGCAGCGTCGCCCTGCCGTCGTCTTCGAGCCGGACCCGGCGCAGGACATCTATCTCGCTCATCGCGCCGCCGATCCACACGGCGAGGCTCACCCCGCCACGCAGGGCGAGCGCGATGCGCAATATGCGGCGCGGCTGGCTGGCCGCGGCAGCGGCTCCGCTCAGTGACCCTGGCCTCTCTGAGTCCACGACCACCCCGTCCCGTCCGGGCGCGTGTCCCTGCCCTTATGCCCTTTCTGCTCCGATAGTGGCACGGGCGGGCGGTGGCGCAGAGCCGATCGACGCGAAAAGCCTGTACCGCGCCACGGACACCGTCCGCCCGGCGTACCAATCGGTTCATTGGCTGAACTGAGCCGGTTCGCCGGCGGAGTGATCGAACGCCGCGCAGCGCGTGAACCCTGGCACGCCCGGAAGGCTCAGTCCCCGTCGGGACCGGCAGCCTCGACGATCGAGACGGGAGTGCCCAGTTCGACGGTACGGGAGACGGTGCAGAGCCGGTCGTGCGACTGCTGCAGCGACCGGGGCAGCGCCTCGCGCGCCTTGTCGCCGTCCGCGCCCGCCGGGAACGTCACGGTGAACTCGACCCTGAGGTTCTGCATCCGGTTTCCTCCGGTCTCGTCACGGATCTTGTCGCCGGTGACTTCGACGGAGAACCGGGTCGGCTCGGCGCGCCGGCTGGTGATGTGGTCGACGTCTACCGCAGTGCAGCCGCCGATGGCGGCCAGAAGCAGTTCCACCGGCGTGAAGCTGCCGCCCTCACCCGTTCCCATCGACATCGATCCGCCGCGGGCGTTCCGCACGACGTACTTCCCCACGCTGGTGCGCTCGATCTCCACCGAGCGGAAGGTGTCTTCAGGCATGCCACGGACGCTACCCATGCCTCCTGGGCCCGAGCCACCGGCCCGGCCGATCCTCACCACAGGAGTGACCGCCATATCAACCTGAACGAGGTTGCGAACGTAAGCGATCTTCGACGCACTACCCTGGCCGTCGCCGCCGGACACCAGCAGCTCTGACCATTGCAGGAGATCGAACGCAGCCGATGCATGCGGCCTCCAAGGTATCCGGAAGCGCTCGAACCGCAGCGCCCGTCGGCGTTGATCACGTTAGGCAATGGGGGCACAATCGCACGGTGATCGCGAGCGTGTTCTTCGACGTGGGCGAGACGATCGTCGACGAGTCCCGGGAGTACGGATCCTGGGCGGACTGGCTGGGCGTTCCCCGCCACACCTTCTCGGCGGTCTTCGGGGCGGTGATCGCTCGCGGTCTGGACTACCGGGATACGTTCCAGGTCTTCCGGCCAGGGTTCGACCTCGCCGAGGAGCGAAAGCGCCGCGCAGCTGTCGGTCAGCCGGAGCACTTCTCGGAGGAGAACCTGTACCCGGACGCCCGGCCATGCCTGGCCGCGCTGCGCGAGTTGGGCGTGCAGGCCGGCTTGGCCGGTAACCAGACGGCACGGGCAGAGACGATCCTGCGCGCCTTGGACCTGCCGGTGGACGTGATCGGCACGTCGGACGGGTGGGGTGTGGAGAAGCCGTCGGCGGCGTTCTTTGAGCGCGTTGTTGCCGAGGCGGGTTGCCCCGCCGATCAGGTGTTGTACGTCGGGGACCGGCTGGACAACGACATCCGGCCGGCGCAGGAGGCCGGAATGGCGACCGCGCTGGTGCGGCGTGGCCCGTGGGGGCACATCCTCGACGACAAGGCCGTCAGCGACCGCTGCCTGTTCCGGCTCGACTCGCTGGCTGAGCTGCCCGAGCTGGTGCGCAAGCACAACGAGGCGGCGGCTTAGCTGCCGGGTAGGGCGGCTCGGCTGGCGGCGAGGGCGGTATCCGCTCGTCGAGCTGCCTGCCCTGCCGACTGTCGCCGAGTACGGGCCGGACGGCCCTGACCCAGTCCAGGCCGCTGGGATCGAACCAGTGACCAGTTCGGTGTGAAGGTTCAGTGCACCCGGTTGCTCCCAACCTGCTCCCCCGCCTCAAGGGGGCACCATGCATACCACTGCCCCCTGGAGCTTGCCGTCGACGTCATCGGCGGCAAATGGCGACCGGTGATCCTGGCCCATCTGAAGGAGGGCGTACACCGCTATGGCGAGCTACGCCGCGAATGCCAGGGGTGAGCGAGAAGCTGCTGACCCAGCGTCTGCGCGAGCTGGAGGCCGACGGGCTCGGCGTGCGGCGCGACCACGAGACCACACCACCTCGTCTCGAGTACCGGCTCATCGAGGAAGGACGCAGCCTGTGGCCCCGGTGCTGGAGGCCGTTTACGACTGCGGTGCCGCGCGGGCCGCTCGCACTGGTAACGCCATCGACGAACCTCCCCAACAAGATCTCCCGGCGAGCGGCCCGTGATGCAGCTTCAGGAACGAGGGCGCGCCACACCAGAGCCAAAGCAAAGCCGCGGACCCCGGTGGGAGCCTGCCGTCAGCCGGTCCGCCAATCCTCGACCTGCATGCTGCATTCGGTCACTGCGCTCCGCAGGCCGAACGATAGCTTGATCGCGTTACCCATCCATCTGCTGATCTCCGACATGGGCCGGTCGTAGGAGGCGTGGCCCTTGCAGCCGTTGCCGTGTGCTTGCAGATCGACGCGGAACTGGAAGTAGGTTTCGATCTTGTTACCTGCGGTGACGGTGAGACCTGTTGCGTCCAGGCGGCTGAGATAGATGGACGCTGCGATCCCCGGCGCCTGGATCTCGCGCTCGCGACGCTCAGTTGGGAGGCAATTCCTGCATAGGCCACCGCCAGCGTATCGGTGAGGGAATGGGGCGATGTGAAGGTGCCGATCTCGCCTGCGCTGATCGCGGCACTTCTCTTCTTGCTGAAAATCCCCATCTTGCTCATCCCCTTGTCGTTTTCCCCAGTGGGCGCGTGTAACGTCCTGGCCTCAGGCCCGGTACCGGTCGTGCGACGGATGGACCTGCCCGGTGCCGCCACCCGACGGGATCGAGGGGCTGATTGACATGGCGGACGGCATCCACATGCCCCATGCCGCTCGATGTCGAGTCTGTCAGCCTGACTGAGCCCCGGCGGGCGTGCCGCGATCACCCATCATGGGCGCCAGCTGTCCTCCCATGATTCCTTGATACTCGGCTTGCGCCTCCTCAAATTGCTGATCTCCCGCTGGGCCAGTTCGATCGTCTTACGTGCCGTCTGCTGCTCGTAGGGCACCTTGAAGCGCTTGTACTTCTCGATGTGTTCACGGATTGCTTTGCGCTGGCCGTCCACCTTGTCGGATTCGTCGCTCATATGACGCTCCTTGTGGGCTCATGGCAACCTGCGGCGAACAGATTGCGAAGAGACCATATCCATTGAACTTCGAATTTGGGCCACCCGTTTGGATCATTCACGTCGCCTAACGTCGATCAATCGCATCGGTTGATGCCGGCTCCAGGCTGAGCAGATGCCCTCGGGCTGAGCAGGCGGAGCGGGCGAGTGCGCCTGCTTGGGCAGCAGTCGCGGGTCACCATGGGCTGACGCTGGTACGACCAGCGGAAGCAATGTCAGCAGCTTCTGTGTGGTCTGGCGAGTCAACGGGCTCCCACGAGGGCCGGCCGGGGGTGGCGAACGAGCGCGGGCGACCCACGGGCGCTTGTCCGCCTTGGGGCCGGACAGGAACGGACCATCACGCCTGCGGCCTGGTGCCGCTTGCCACTCCTCTGCTACCAAGCCCTTCCGCGGATCGGGGGCACGTCGAGGTCGCGCTCGCCGCCGCGGTGCTCGGCGAGTAGCGCTGCCGACGGATCGAACGCCAGGGCGACGCGCTCCTGCCGGCGGGCGAGCTTGTGGTGCGACTGGAAGGTGCAGAGCTGACAGCCGCGAGGGTTCGGAGCCTGAGCCGACGGCTGCCGGTAGCAGCGAGTGCGGCTCCGATCGGGCGAGGCGAGGAACTCGTCAAGGCCGCAGGGGCCGCAGCCGTGTTCATGGATGTCGGTGAACCAGCGAGGATCTGCGGGTCTCGCTGCTGAACTCACTCGGGTCGGTGAACGTCGGTACGGGCCATGTGACGACCGCCTTCCGGCCGCCCGCGCAGCTTGCGCGGGGCCAACGCCCGCCTGGCATGTCGATCACCGCCAAGTGTGGGTGGACCCCGGTATGCGAGTGGTGGGGGGTGCCGGCTCCCGGCTGAGCCGGGGACCCGCACAACATTGGGCCGCGCCGTGCGCGGTAGGCCCCGCCTCTGTCGAACCAGCACTCGTAGAGCTCCGCGCCGTAGGGTTTTTTCACGTCTTGACACAAGACCGCGACCGGTGTTTTCTCAGTTATGGTCGTCGATTCCGGACAACATCGCCCGTACCCCGCCCCCACCACCGGCCGCGCGACGGCAGCCGCCGCCCTGGCGCTGTGCCTGACCGCCGGCACCGTCGCCCTCCCAGCCCCGCCGGCCCAGGCCGCCGGGGAGAGCGTCGGCGTCTGGCTCACCACCACCTCCGACGCCGGCGGTCGCACCGTCACCCGGGGACTGCAACAGCAGAGCCCGATCAGCTTCGCCGCCACCTCCGCCGGCGCCGCCCACACCGTCACCGTCGACGAGAACACCCGCTACCAGCAGTTCGAGGGCGGCGGCGCCTCGATCACCGACACCACCGCCTACCTGCTGCGCGGCGGGCCGGTCAGCGCCGCCACCCGCGACGAGGTGATGCGCCGGCTGTTCAGCCCGACCGACGGCATCGGGCTGTCGTTCGTGCGCAACCCGATCGGGGCCTCCGACCTGTCCCGACCCGGCAACGTCTCCCTCGACGACACCTGCTGCGACCTGAGCGACTTCGGCGCCAACGGTTACAACACCGACGTCGAGCTGCTCACCGCGCAGGCCCGGCAGCTCAACCCGGCACTGCGGGTCAAGGTGGTGCCGTGGAGCGCCCCCGGCTGGATGAAGGACAACGGCCGGATGGACCAGATGGGCTGGCTGAAGTACGAGTACTACGCCACCTACGCCCAGTACCTCGTCAAGACCATCCAGGCGTACGCGGCCCGCGGCGTGAAGGTCGACTACCTCTCGGTGCAGAACGAGCCGAACTGCTGCCAGGCCGGCAACCCCACCGCCATGAACTATCCCGGCATGAGCTGGAACTCCTCCGGCCTGGCCGAGCTGACGAAGAACTTCGTCTACCCCGCCTTCCGCGCCGCCGGGATCACCACCAAGGTCATGGTGCACGACTGGAACTACGGCGACTACGCCACCATCGGCTCCGGGCTGCTGGCCGACGCCGCCGTCCGCACCGACCCGCTCTTCGGCGGCATCGCCTGGCACGGCTACTGGGGCGACCCGGCCGTCGGCAGCCAGGTCCACAACGACTACCCCGCCGTGCCGCAGTTCAGCACCGAACACTCCGGCGGCACCTGGATCGCCAACCAGCACAACGAGGACATGGCCGACATCGTCGGCTACGCCCGGAACTGGAGCCGCAGCCTGGTCAAGTGGAGCCTCGCGCTCAACCAGCACCTGGGCCCGCACAACGGCGGCTGCGACGTCTGCACCGGCCTGATCAGCGTGCAGGAGGGCGGCGCCCGCGCCGGCCAGGTCGACTACACCGTGGAGTACTACACCACCGGGCATCTCACCAAGTTCGTCCGGCCCGGGGCGTACCGGATCGCCTCCACCGCCAACGGCACCGTGCAGAACGTCGCCTGGCGCAACCCGGACGGCACCAAGGCGCTGATCGCCCACAACGGCGGCACCTCGGCGCAGTCGGTCAAGGTGGTCTGGGGCAACCAGTCCTTCACCTACACGCTGCCGGCGCGCACCACCGCCACCTTCACCTGGGCCGGCACCCCGTCCGGCGGCGGCGCGCCGACCGGCGCGGTCACCGGTCTGGGCGGCAAGTGTCTCGACGTCACCGACGGCAACACCACCGACGGCACCCCCGCGCAGATCTGGACCTGCTACGTCGGCCCGAACCAGCAGTGGACCCGCGCCACCGACGGCAGCCTCCGCGCGCTGGGCAAGTGCCTGGACGTCGCCGGCGGCGGCACCACCGACGGCACGAGGGTCCAGCTCTGGACCTGCAACGGCAGCCCCGCCCAGCGGTGGACCTGGACCGCCGGCCGGGACCTGGTGAACCCGCAGGCGAACAAGTGCCTCGACGTCACCGGCAACACCTCGACCGACGGCACCAAGCTGCAGATCTGGTCGTGCACCGGCGGCGCCAACCAGAAGTGGACCCTGCCGGCGTGACCGGAGCCGGGCCGGCGGCGTACGCCGCCGGCCCGGCGCATCAGCGGGCCCGCGACCGGGGGCGGCGGGCCGGCGGCGGCACCGTCGTGGTCACCCGGGCCACGGCGCCGCGCGGCACACCGCCCTGGCGCAGCAGCCGGGCCATCGGCAGGGTGGCCGCGCCCATCGCGACCGCGTCGGGTCCGAGCTGGCACAGCTCGATCGAGGTCTGGGCGTACGGCTGGCGCAGCGCGTGCCGCGCGGTGGCCTCGCGGATCTGCGGCAGGAACCGCTCCCCCAGCGCCAGCCCGGCCCACCCGCCGAGCACCACCCGTTCCGGGTTGAAGAGGTTGACCAGCGTCGCCACGCCGGCGCCGAGGTAGCCCACGGTCTCGTCGAGCACCTTCGCGGCCGTGCGGGTCGGCGAGCGCAGCAGCTCACCGAAGGCGCTCTCCTCGTCGCCGCCGACCGCCGGGCGCCCCCGGTTGGCCTGCCGGAACCGGTCCAGCACCCCCTCCGCGCCGACGTACGCCTCCAGGCAGCCGAGGTTGCCGCAGCGACAGCGGCGTCCGCCGTACACGATGGTGGTGTGGCCCCACTCGCCGGCGCTGCTGTGCGCGCCCCGGTAGCCCACCCCGTCGGCGACCACGCTGGCCCCGATCCCGGAGCCGACCAGGGCGATGACCGCGTGCCGGGCGCCCCGGCCGGCGCCGAACCACATCTCGGCCTGGCCGAGGGTCTTCGCGCCGTTGTCGACGTGCACCGGGATGTCGGTCCCGGCCCGCAGCATGGCCCCCAGCGGCACCCCGTCCCAGCCGAGGGTCTGGGCGTGCACGACCGCGTCGGCGGTCCGTTCCACCGTGCCGGAGACCGCCACACCGAAGCCGAGCACCGCGCCCGGGTCGACGCCGGCCTGCTCGACGACCGCCCGCAGCCCGTGCAGCAGGTGGGCCGCCACGTCGTCGGGGTCGGGCTCGGCCGCGGCGATCGGGTACTCCGCCTTGGCCAGCGCGGTCATCGCCAGGTCGAAGAGCTCGACCTGCACCCGCGTCTCGCCCACGTCGGCGCCGACGAGGTAGCCGTAGCCGGGGGCGACGCGCAGCAGCACCCGGGGGCGCCCGCCGTCGGACTCGACCGAGCCGGCCTCCTCGACGATTCCCTCGCCGATCATCTCGCCGACCAGGTTGCTGACGCTGGCCAGGCTCAACGCGGTGGTCTGCCCGAGCTCATGCCGGCTGAGCGGGCCGTCCAACCAGATGCGGGTGAGCAGCACCGAACGGTTCGCGCGGCGCATGTCGCGCACGGTGGTGCGTCTGGCGTCCATGTCCGCCGCCGTCCTCTCCTGGGCGCCACCGGCCGGCGGCCCCACCCAGGATGCATCAACACCACGATTTATGCCATGAATCAAGCCTTGGCATGGCGGTGGATCGGCGACCGCCGACAGGCCCGGCGCGGCCGATACCGGGTCGACGGCGCGGCCCGGAGCCAGGACCCGCGCACCGCGCCCGCCGGCGAAAGTCACACCGATGTCGCCCGGAATTGAACGACCGGGGCCCGCGCGCCGTACGACCGGGTGAAGGAGGCTGCTGATGAAGCGCATCACCCCGTTGCTCACGCTGCTGACCGGGGCCGGGACGGCCGCCGTGCTGTTCGCGATGAGCGCCCAGGCGGCGCCGCGTACGGCCGCACCGAAGCCGGCGGCCGACGCCGCCGCGCCCACCACCGCCCCGGCCCCGCCGGGCGCCGGCCCGGGCCAGCCGTCCACCCCCGCGGAGCCGTCGCAGGAGCGAGGCCGGGCGGGTACCCCGCCGACCGCGCCACCCGCCCCGCCGACCACGGCGCCCGCCCCGGCGAAGGTGACCGGGAACTGGACCGGCCGGCTCGACGGCGGCGCCACCATCGCCATCACGGCCAAGGACGGCCAGGCCGTGGCGTACGTGTGCGACGGCAGACGGCTGGAGATCTGGCTGCGGGGCACCGCGGCCGACGGCACGTTGAAGCTGACCGGCAAGAAGGACGCCACCCTCACCGGCGACCTCGGCGACGGGACGGCCTCCGGGGAGCTCGTCGTCGGCGACAAGCGGTGGAGCTTCACGGCCAGGGCGAGCGCCGGCCCTGCCCCGGTGCTCTACCGGGCCACCGCCGCGCAGCGCCGAGCCGGCCTGGACGGCGGCTGGATCATGCTGCCCGACGGTGGGCAGATCGGCGTCGTCACCCGAAACGGCGCCCCGGCGGCGGCGCCACCGCTGGACCCCGCGTTCGGCACCACCATCGTCGACGGGACGACCGTCACGGCCGAGCCGGTGGTCACCGACCCCGGCGCGGGTGAGTGATGACGGCCCGCCGGAGGTTCGGGACCGACACGAGACCCGACGCCGACGGACCGGAGGTCACCATGCCGGTAATGACGGTGCTGCCCGACCGGCCGCCCGCCGCGGCCCCGCCCCCGGCCGTGGAGTTCCCGCGCTTCGGGGTGGGCGCGCCGCCGGCGAGCCTGGTCGTCCCGCTGCTGGCCGGCGCCGCGGTCGCCGTGGCGATGGGGGTGTACGGGCGGCTGCACACCCCCACCGGGATCGCGGTCAACCTGGCCGGCTTCTCCGGTCCGCTGGCGGTGAAGGCGTGGCTGGGCAGCGGCGCCGCGGTCCTCGCCACGGTCCAGCTGCTCACCGCGCTGGCCATGTGGGGCCGGCTCGGCGGCTTCTCGCCGTCCTGGGCCGGCACCGTGCACCGCTGGTCCGGCCGGGTCGCGTTCCTGCTGACCGTGCCGGTGGCGGTGCACTGCCTGTACGCCCTCGGCTTCGCCGACCACGACCTGCGGACCCTGGCCCATTCGCTGCTCGGCTGCCTCTTCTTCGGCGCCTTCACCACCAAGATGCTCGCCCTGCCCCGGCCCGGGCTCGCCGGCTGGGTCCTGCCGGTCGTCGGCGGGCTGGTCTTCACCACCCTGATGGGCATCTGGCTGACCTCGTCGCTGTGGTACTTCACCACCTTCGGGGTGGGGACGTGACGGACCGGAACGGAGGAATTGGCATGGCCGACCAGTGCGGCGTCCGCTGCCCGTCCCGGCGGGCGGTGCTGGCCGGGACCGGCGCGGCGGGCGTCACCGCCCTGCTCGCCGGCTGCCAGACCTACGGCGAACCGGCCACCCCGGCCGCCGGCGGCCCGCCGCCCTCGGCGGGAGGCGGCGGCGCGACGCCGGCGGCGGGGCAGCCCCGGACGCTGGCCGCGGTGGCCGACATTCCGGTCGGCGGCGGGAAGATCTTCGCCGCCGAGGGTGTGGTGGTGACCCGGCCCACGGAGGGCAGCGTCAAGGCGTTCTCGGCGACCTGCACCCACCAGGGCTGCACGGTCACCTCGGTCCGGGACGGCGCGATCGTCTGCGCCTGCCACAACAGCGCCTTCGACATCGACGACGGCTCGGTCAAGGGCGGGCCGGCCCGGCAGCCGCTGCCCCCGGCCGCCGTGTCGGTCGACGGCACCGACATCCGGCTCGGTTGAACCTTCCGGACCCCGCGTCCGAACCATCTGTCGTGCCAAGCCGAACCGCTGTCCTGCTGGGACTCCTGCTCGCGGTGCTCTGCGTGCCGCTGACCCCGGCGCGCCCCGCCGCCGCGCACGCCGTGCTGGTCGCCACCAGCCCGATACGCGACGCGGTGGTCGGCGCCGCGCCGCGCGAGGTGCTGGTGACCTTCACCGAACGGGTCTCCCCCGTGGCGGGACGGGTACGCGTCCTGGGCCCCGACGGCAGGCAGGTCCACACCGGCGAACCCGTCGTCGAGGGCGCCACGATGCGGATCCCGGTGCGGGTGCCCGAACGACCACTGGGCACCTACCTGGTGAGCTACCGGGTGCTCTCCGCCGACGGACACCCGGTCGCGGGCAGCTTCACCTACTCGGCCGGCGCGCCGTCGGCGACACCCCCGCCGTCCCGGGCCGACGCTGACGACGCGCCCCGCGACGCGCTGGTGCCGGTGGCGAAGTACCTCGGTTACCTGGGGCTGGTGGTCACGGTCGGCCCGGTGCTCCTGGCGGCCACGATCTGGCCCCGTCGCCGGTCCCGTCGGGGTGCGGCCGTCATGGCGTACACCGGTCTGGCCCTGCTGGTGGTGGCGACGGCCGGGAGCTGGGTGGGGCAGGCGGCGCAGCTCGTCGGGGTGCCGGTGGACGAGCTGTCCGGCGCGGACCTGCGGGCGGTCGCCGGCAGCGCCGTCGGTGTGGCGCTCGCCGCCCGGCTGGCGCTGGTCGGCGTCGCCGCGGCGCTGCTGCCCGCCGTGCTGGCCGGCCGGGCCGGTCGACGGCAGCGGGCCGCCCTGGCCGGGGTCGGCCTGGCCGCGCTGGTCACCTGGCCACTGGCGGGGCACCCGGTGGCGTCGCCCCTGCCGCCGGTGAGCGTCGCGGTGGGCGTCGTCCACCTCGCCGGGGTGACGGTCTGGCTGGGCGGACTGCTCACCCTCGTGGTATTCCTGCTGCGCGGCACCCACGAGCGGGTGCTCGCGCGGATCCTGCCGGCCTGGTCGCGGTGGGCGACCGTCGCGGTGTGCTGGCTGGTCGCCAGCGGGGTGGCCCAGGCCGCGATCGAACTCGGCCGGCCCGCCGCCCTGCTCGACACCCGGTACGGGCTGCTGCTCGGCGCCAAGGCGGCGGTGCTCGGCGGCATGCTCGCCGTCGCCGGATGGCAGCGCCGCCTCGTCGCGCGTGGCGTCGGGGCGACGCGGCCCCGCCTGGTCTCCCGGGCGGCCGGGGTAGAGCTCGCCGCCACCGCGGTGGTGCTGGCGCTCACCGCCGTGCTGGTGCAGACCCCGCCCGGGCGGGCCGCCGGGGCCGAGGCGGCCCGGGCCGTCCGCGACGGCGTCGCGCAGACCCTGACCACCGAGCTGTACACCCTCCAGTTCGACGTGTACCCGGTGCGGGTGGGGGCGCCGAACTCCCTGCACGCCTACGTCTACACACCGCAGGCCCAGGCGCTGCCGGTCGCCGAGTGGACGGTCACCCTGGCCCTGCCGTCAGCGGGCATCGAACCGATCACGGTGCCGGTCGACACGCCGGAACCGCACCACGGCAGCGCGGAGGTGACCTTTCCGGTCGCCGGCGACTGGACGGTGCGGTTCACCGTCCGGACCAGCGAGATCGACCAGGCCACCGTCACCGCCACCGTGCCGGTCCGGTGAGCCGCGCTCCCCGCTCGCCGATCAGGCTTCCCGCCACGCCTGGCGAGCGGTGTCCCAGCAGGGCGGCCAGGTCACGGGCGCGCGCGGACCCCGTGCCCTGAGTGCGGTGGCGACGTGCGCACCGGTGGTCAGCCGCGCCCGTGCCGCGGCAGCAGCCAGCTGACCGCCTCGATGGCCAGGCCGAGCCCGGCCCCCATGAGGAAGACCCGGTCGTAGCCGGCGGCGAGGGCGGCGGCCGGGGAGCTTCCGCCGGTGCCCGCCACACTGACGGACGGCAGGGGCTTGAAGACCTCAGGGCTCCAACCCCGACCCTCCTCAGAGATCAGGTCCCGCCGCGAACTGCGCTGCGGTCGCCCAGCGCGTCATCGTTCAGGTCCTGGACGCGTTCCAGGAGAACCACGGGGATCTCCCGGGTGATCCGCTGTTGGTAGGCCGCGTATTCCGACATGGCCGACACCATCAGGCGCCACAGGTCTGGACGCTCGTCCGCGGTGGCGGGGCGCGCGCGTGCGGTGAAGGTCTCCGTACCCACCTGCACCGTGACGTACGGGTCGGCGAGCAAATTGAGGTACCACGCGGGATGGTGGTCCGAGCCGCGGTTGGAGGCGGCCAGCACGTAGCGCTCGCCGTCGCGTTCGTAGACGAGTGCGGTGCGGCGCAGTTCGCCGGTCTTCCGGCCTCGAGTCGTCAAGAGCAGGTCGTTCACGCCTGGCCGTGGTCGGCCTCCGGTCTCCTCGAAACGGCGGATATGCTCGGCGACCCAGGCGTTCGGGCTGTCGTGGACCTTGGGCATCACACCTCCCGGACACTCGCGGCGGCGCGCCGGTGGCGGGGTGCCTCGATTTCGTCGAGCAGTGCGATCGCGAAGTCCGCGTAGCTGATCCGACTGGCCGGATCGCCGTGATCGGCGAGCCGGTAGCAGCCGGTGCGCGTGCCGTCGTGGTCGAAGTCGCCTGCGGGGGCCAGGTACGCCCAGTCGAGATCGCAGGTCTGAAGCTCTTCAAGGCCTGCTGCATGGCCGAGGTAGAAGGAGCGGTACTCGTTGGGGTAGTCGGGCTCGTCCATCAGGGCGGCACCGGACGCCCCGGGCAGGATCGATGCGAGGCCGACCACCACCAGGCGGCGCACGCCCGCCTTCGCCAGGCCGGTGGCCAGGGCGCGGGACGACGCGGTGAAGAAGTCGTGCGGTGGCACGGACAGGTCCACCGCGGCACTGATGGCGGCTTCCTGCCCGGCGGCTGCATGCGCGATGCTCACGGCGTTCGTGATGTCGCCTGCCACCACCTGCACGTCGGTCAGGTCGCTGTGGCCTGCGGGATTGCGCACCACGGCGGTGACCTGGTGGCCGCGCCTATGCGCCTCGGCGACGGCCTGCCGCCCGGCCCGGCCGCCCGCGCCGAAGACCACGATGTTCATGAGTAACGCCTCTCGCCAGGGCCGGAGCCCGTGCGCCCGGCCGGTTCGCCGACGCTATCGAGGGCCGCGGTTACCACTGGGATACCAGCTATCGTGAGGCCATGAGGCAACCCCTGCCCGCCGACATGTTCGACGAGCTGTGCCCGTCCTCGCTCAATCCGATCCGATTCGGCGACAAGTGGGCAGCGCTCATCATCCGCTGCCTCGAGCACGGGCCTCGCCGATTCTCGGAGCTGCGCGTGCCGCTGCGCCGCGTCACCCCCAAGGTCCTCACCCGGTCGCTGCGCTCCCTCGAACGGGACGGGCTGGTCAAGCGCACCGTCCACGCCGAGGTCCCCCCGCGTGTCGAGTACGAGCTGACGCCGGTGGGCCGCAGCATGCTCGAACCGATGGCGGTCGCCTGCGCCTGGGCCGAACAGCACTGGAACGAACTGCTCGACGCGCGCGAGTCGTACGACAACGCCACCCGCCTCGACCACGCTGGATGACATGGTGTGCTGCGGGCTCGACGCCGCAAGCAAGGTCCGGCTCCCGGCGTGCCATCAGCGCGCATTGGGCCAGGACAAGCAAGGCCAACCGAGGCGATCAAGGACCGCCTTGACCAGGCCGCAGGCGCGGCGACCAGGCGCTCCTCGGCAATTCCCAAGCTGAGAGTCTGGAAGCCACCGGGGCGGGCTAATCCGCACGGGACGGAACCGATCGAGTTGCCGCCTGCCGATTGATCCGCACGGCGCGGGCCAGGGTGCCCGGACGGGCCAGCGAGGTCGGATGGCTGCGCATCTCGACCACGGCGTCGAAGCGGCGGGCGATCGTCGGATCGGTCACCGACGCGGCCACGATCTGGTCGGAGATCCATCGGGAGATCCGGTGCCCCCGGGGCCGGGGACCGGGCACCGAGGGCCGGGCCAGGTCGGCCGAGGTCGACATGCCCCAGGCGGCGTCGACGACGACGCGTTGCAGGGCGTGGAAGTCCCGGGCGGGACGCCGCGGGTCGCCGCCGGAGCGCAGGTACGCCGAGAGGCAGGAGGCGTGCAGGGCCGCCGACGACATCCCCTGCCCGTAGATCGGGTTGAACGAGGAGACCGCGTCACCGACGGCCACCAGCCCGCCCGGCACCCGCCCGAGGCGGTGGAAGTCCCGCCGCCGGCTGTCGGCCTGGGAGTAGGTCCGCACCGGCCCGAGCAGCTCGTTGTCGACCACCCGGGCGAACTCCGGGGGGAAGTCCGCACGGCACCGGCGCAGCAGGTCGTCCAGGTCGCGGCCGGGCCGGCTGTCGCCGTAACCGCCGAGCATCACGATCCAGCGGTCGCCCTCGATGGCCGAGAATGCGGCGCCGGCGATGTCCCCGCCGCGCCGCGCGGTGCACCCGGCCAGGACCGCCGAGGGCACCGGGTCGGCCTCGGTACGCCGGAACGTCGCCGTCGCGTAGTGCAGGTTGATGAGCATCCGGCGCATCGGCGGGCGTTCCCAGCCGCCCTGCTCCAGCCAGTCGCCGAGCCGGCTGGACCGTCCCGTGGCGTCCACCACGAAGTCGGCGGGGACGACGGCCGGGCCGGTGGCGCTCTGGTGGCACACCCCGCTGGCCGCCGCGCCGTCGAAGGTCAGGCCGGTCACCCGCGCGCGCCGCAGCGTGACGTTGGGCAGCTCCAGCGTGCGCCGCCGGAGCAGCTCCTCCAGAAAGGGCCGGCTGGCCGCGATCATGTCGACGTCCGAGCCGCCGACCTTGCGCCGGCCGTCCAGGTAGCTGCGGCGGGTGGCGGCGGTGAGCAGGGCGGCCCCGTCGGCCAGGGCCTGGCCGGAGAAGCCCGGGAACCACCGTTCGATCTGGTGCATGCCCGCCGGGAGCAGGACGTGCATCTGGGTGCCCTGCGGCACTCCGCTGCGGTGCCCGGCGCCGGCGTCCAGCTCGTCGCGGTCCAGGATGAGCACGCTGTCGGCGTGCTCGGCGAGCACCCGGGCCGCCAGCAGTCCGGCCACGCTCGCGCCGAGGACGACGGCCCGGCCCAGGACGACCGACGGGGCCGTGGTGCCCCCGGTGGCGCCGATCCGGGCGAAGACCCGGGCGGATGACTGGTACACGCGACCTCCGAAAGAGACGGTCCTGGTGCGTGGCCGCGGTGCACCGCTGCGTCGCCGGCCAGGCACAGGTGGAGCCACTACCACCATGCAACGAGCGGGCCGGTCATCTCGCGCCGGGCCGGCCTACCACTTGCGGCGCCACTCCAGGCTGCCAACGTACGCCGCCGGAGGGCGCTGGCACCGCCGGACGTGGAGCACGTCGTCCTCGACCCACCAGAGGTCGCCGGCGCGGATCCACACCGCCGACGCCAGCGTGAGGGCGAGCACGCAGCCGGCGGCGCTGCCAGGCAGCCCTTCGAGGTCGTCCACCAGCATCGACCGGTCCGCGACCACCGGCGCGGTCCGCACCCGGTGGCCGGTCACCGCAGGCCGGCGGCGACGGCGTCGACGAGCAGCGCGCCGACGGTCCGCGCCAGGGTGTCCCGGGCGGTGTCGACGTCGAGCCCCATCGCGTCGCGCATCATGGACCAGGTCGACCAGGTGGCGGCCACGGTGAGGGCGTCGAGCAGCTGCCCGCGCCCCGGTCCCGCGTAGGCCAGCTCCGGGGCGAAGACCTGCTCGATCTCGGCGCGCACCCCGGCGATGGCGGCCTCGCGGTTGCGGCGCAGCTGCGGGGAGAAGGGCTCGCGGAGCGCGGAGGCGCGGGCCGAGGGCGCCAGCACCTCCAGCAGCCGTACGCGCTGGGCGCAGAACTCCGCGATCCGCCGGGCGAGCGGCAGCTCCGGCGGGATCGGACGGTACAGCGCGGCCTGACGCTGGTCGACCCGCTGCCCGGTCGCGGCGAACAGCCCCTCCATGTCCTTGAAGTTGGTCCACAGGGTACGCAGCGACACCCCGGCGCGTTCGGCGATGCGCTCCCCGGTCGGCCTGAGGTCCCCCTCGTCGATCAGCGCCAGGTGCGCCTCGACGATGGCGCTGCGGGTACGCGCGGCGCGGGCCGTCCGCCCGTCCGTCCGCGTCGGCACCTCGGCGTCCACGTCGATCATGTGACGACCCCCTGTCGGTACGACCGGCCCCGCCGGAGAAATCTGCACCGGCAGTGTATCGATGCCCGCCATCGGAGGGGTCGTGGCCGGTCGCCCAGCGGTCTCCGTTGACAGCGCACGCCGTGAATGTGCACGCTACGTGCACCAGTTGGACGGCAGCGGAGGACTGACGATGCGGGTTTTCACCACTCCCGAGGACCTCACCAAGGCGGTCGGCGACCACCTCGGACACAGCGACTGGCACCGGGTGGACCAGGACCGGGTCGACGCCTTCGCCGAGGCGACCGGGGACCGGCAGTGGATCCACGTCGACCCCGAGCGGGCCAGGAGCGGGCCCTTCGGCGGCACCGTGGCGCACGGCTTCCTGATGCTGTCGCTGCTGCCGACCCTCGGCGCCGAGGTCTACCGGGTGGACGGGGTGCGCATGGGCGTCAACTACGGCCTGGACCGGGTCCGCTTCCCCGCCCCGCTGCCCACCGGCAGCCGCGTCCGGGCCGGGGTGACCCTGCTCGACGTCCAGCCCGTCCAGGGCGGCCTCCAGGTGGCCAACGAGGTGACGCTCGAACGCGAGGGTGGCGACAAGCCGTGCTGCGTCGCCCGGACGCTCGCCCGGCTCCACTTCTGACCCACGGCGGAGCGGGCGCCCCCGACGGGGTGGCCCGCTCCCCCACGGCGGTCAGCTGGTCGGGATGGCGTCGGTCGGGGGCGCGCTCGGGGCCTCGGTGAACTCCTTGACCGCACCGTCAGCGTCGTCGGTGGTCCAGGTCGGACCGAAGTAGCTCTGCACACCGTTGGTGACCCGGTTCATCCGGACGCCGCTGTAGCCGGCGTGCACCTTGTCGGCGTACCGGAACGGGGTCAGGCCGGGGCCCTTGAAGCCGCCCCGGCGCACCGCCTCGACCAGCTTCTCCCGGGTCAGGTCCTTGCCGGCTGCCAGCAGCGCCTGCACGAAGGTGTACGCCATCGAGTAGCCGTAGACGGCGTTGCCGTCGATCGGATTGGCCGCGTTGTACTGCTGGTGGATCTTGGTGAACTCCTGGATCCACGGGTTGCTGGCGTCGTTCGCCATCGGCAGGTAGTTGTCGGCGATCAAGCCCTCCAGGATGGCCTTCTTGTCGCCCAGCTGCTTGGCCAGCGTGGTGTAGTCGGCGCCGACGTTGGACACCACCCACTGGGCCCGGAAACCCTGGCCGGCGGCCTGGCCCATGGCGAGCGCGGTGAAGCCGGGGATGGTCGCGGAGATCACCACCTCGCACCCGGCCGCCTTCAGCGCCCCGATCGCGGGGCCGACCTGCTGGTTGGTGGTGGTGTAGGTCTGCTTGGCCGCCACCGGTCCGAGGATCTTCTCGACGCCGACGAGGGAATCGCGGCCGAAGTCGTCGTTCTGGCCGAAGTGGCACACCTTCTTCCCGGGGAACTCCGTCTTGACGAAGGTGGCCAGGACTTTGCCCTCGACGGTGTAGTCGGGCTGCCACCCGAAGGTGGTCGGGTACTTGTCGGGCTGGTTCCAGTTGCGGCTGCCGGAGGAGACGAAGAGGTCCGGCACCTGCTGCGTCTTGACGAACTCCAGCACGTTGGTGTGGGTGGGGGTGCCGAGCCCGCCGAGCAGGGCGAAGACCTTGTCCTGGAGGACCAGCTTGCGGACCACGTTGTCGGTGTTGGCGGGGTTGTAGCCGTCGTCCAGCACCTTGTAGACGATCTTCCTCCCGTTGACCCCGCCCTTGCTGTTGACGTGGTCGAAGTACGCCTTGGTGGCGGCGGAGATCTTCGAGTAGCCCGGGGCGGCGGGGCCGGTGAGCGGCTGGTGGGTGCCGATGACGACCTCGGTGTCGGAGACGCCCGGGACGTTCTCGGCCGCCTGCTGGGCGTCGTTGGCGCAGGCCGACGCGGCAACCAGCACGGCGAGGCCGGCGGCAGCCGCGAGACCGCGGCGGGTGATGGGATGCATTGGTTCTCCTGTCCGGTGCGACGGTGCGAACGGATGGAACCGGGGCGGGTCAGCGGCGCGGAGCCCGCCGACGCGGCCCGAGACGGGCGGTGAGCCTGCGGACGGCGCCCTGCACACCGCCCGGGGCCGCGAGCATGACGACGATGAGGATCAGACCGAACACGGCGAGGGCGAGGTTGCCCTCCAGCCGCTGGGCCAGGCCCGACGGCAGGGTGAAGGTCTCGGTGAGCAGGCTCGGCAGGTCCTGCAACGCCACCAGCAGGACCGCCCCCCAGACCGCGCCGGCCAGGCTGCCCAGCCCACCGATGACGATCGCCATCAGCAGGAACAGCGACAGCTCGAGGGAGAACTTGCCCGGGGCGACGGTGGCGGTCAGCACCGCGTAGACGCCGCCGCCCAGGCCGGCGCAGGCGGCGCTCACCACGAAGGCGGCCACCTGGTTGCCGGCCACCTGGATGCCGGCGAGCCGGGCGGCCACCTCGTCGTCGCGGACGGCGCGCAGCGACCGGCCGAACCGGCTGCGCACCAGGTTCGCCATCAGCAGCATGGTGGTCAGCGCGGCGAGCAGCGCCACCCAGGCCAGCCAGCGCTCCGGCTGGAAGTACGGGCCGAGGAACGCCGGCGGCGTCTCGGCCGGGAAGCGCAGGCCCTGCTCCCCGTTGAAGACGCCGGTGAAGATCGTGGTGATCGCCGGGACCAGCGTGGCGACGGCGAGGGTGACGCCGGCCAGGTACGGCCCGCGCAGCCGGGCGGCGGCCAGCCCGATGACCAGACCCGCCGCCGCGGTCACCACGACCGCGAGCAGCAGGGCCAGCGGCAGGATCCACCGACCCTGCATTGCCCGCTCGTCGAAGGCCTGCCGCGCCAGGGCCACCGTGTACGCGCCGGTCGCCATCAGCGCCCCGTGCCCGAGGGAGAGCTGACCGTTGAGCCCGACCAGCACGGTGTAGCCGGCGGTGACGCAGAGGAACGCGCAGACCCGCGCCACCTGGAGGTTCTGGTACGGCGGGAGCTGGTTGGTCAGCAGCACCACGAGGGTGCCGGCGAGCACCGCCAGGATCAGGTGGCGCAGCAGCGTCGACCCGCCCGCGGCGGTGCCCGGCGGGCCGGGCAGCAGGCGACGCAGCGGCGACGGCCCGTCGGAGGGCCGGTCCGTGGTGGACACGTCGGTGGGCCGGGTCGCGGTCACACGTGCCTCGCTCTCACGCTGGAGAAGAGCCCGCCGGGGCGGACCAGCAGGACCGCCAGCAGCAGGACGAGGATGGCCAGCGGCGTGGTGTCGGGGCCGAGGTAGCCGGTGACGTACGACAGGATCAGGCCGACCAGCAGGCCGCCGACCACCGCGCCGGCGGGGCTGTCCAGGCCGCCGACCACGGCGGCGGTGAACGCGATGACGAAGACCAGGTCCATCGCGTGCGGGTGCAGTCCCAGCCCGGTGGGGACGACCAGCATGCCGGCGAGGGCGCCGACCGCGGCGGCCAGCGCCCAGCCCAGGGTGAGCATCCGGGAGACGTCCACGCCGAGCAGCCGGGACACCTCGGGAGCGAAGGCGGACGCCCGCATCCGCAGGCCGATCGGGGTACGGGTGAACAGCAGGGCGAGCAGCGCCACGACCACCACGACCGCGCCGAGGACCCACAGGTCGTACGGGGACACGGCGGTGATCCCGCCGACGGTGAGCGCGTCGGTGTCGAACGGCACCGTGGTCGGCCGGTACTCGTTGCCGAAGACCATGCCGAGCACCGCCTGGATCAGCAGCACCAGGCCGAGGGCGACGATCACGTCGTTGAGCGGGTTGGCGTGGCCGACGAAGCGCATCAGCACCCGTTCGACGAGGGCGCCCAACGCGAGTCCGGCGAGCACCGCCGCGCCGAGGCCCAGCCAGTACGAGCCGGTCGCGGAGACGACGGCGTAGCCGACGTACGCGGTCGCCACCGCCATCGCGCCCTGCGCGAAGTTGACCAGGCGGGCCGCCCGCCAGATGAGCACCAGGGCGAGGGCGAACGCCGCGTAGACGGCGCCGGTGGAGAGCCCGTCGAAGGTGAGGAACAAGAACCGGTCCAAGCGCGGATCCTTCCTGCGGGACGGGGCGGGCGGTCAGAACCCGAGGTAGGCGTGGCGGAGCTGCTCGTCGTCGCGCAGCTGCGCCGCCGGGGTGGCCATGACGATCCGGCCCAGCGACATCACCACGCCCTGGTCGGCGACGGAGAGGGCGCTGCGCACGTTCTGCTCGACGAGCAGCACGGTCAGGCCGCTGCTGTCGCAGAGCCGGCGCAGCAGCGCCATGATCTGGGCGGTGACCCGGGGGGCGAGGCCGAGCGACGGCTCGTCGAGCAGCAGCAGCCGGGGACGGGCGATCAGCGCCCGGCCGAGGGCGAGCATCTGCCGCTCCCCGCCGGAGAGCTGGTGGCCGGCGTGCCGCCGCCGCCGGGCCAGCGGCTCGAAGAGCTGGTACACCTCGTCCTGCGCGCGCCGGGCGTCGGCCCGGTCCCGGCGCCACAGCCCGCCGAGGCGCAGGTTCTCCTCGACGGTCAGCTCGGCGACGACGCCGCGTCCCTCCGGCACGTGCGCCAGGCCCCGCCGCACGAGTCGCTCGACAGGTACGCCGCGCAGGTCCTCGCCGTCGAAGCGGACCCGGCCGCCGGTGGGCCGCAGCAGGCCGGACAGGGTCCTCAGCAGGGTGGTCTTGCCCGCGCCGTTGGCGCCGAGCACGGCGGCGATCGTCCCGGTGGGCACGTCGAGCGTGACCTCGCGCAGCACCGGCACCGGCCCGTAGCCGGCGCTGAGCCGCTCGACCTCGAGGATGGCCGTCACGACCCGGCCCCCGTGCCGGTCGCCTCGGCGGGCACGTCGGCGCCGAGGTACGCCTCGGTCACCAGCGGGTCGTCGCGGATCTGCTCCGGTGTGCCGGTGGCGATGACCTTGCCGAAGTCGAGCACCACGATCTGGTGGCAGACGGCCATGACCAGGTCCATGTGGTGCTCGACCAGCATGATCGAGCAGGCGCCGTCCGCGCGGTCGGGCAGCGCTGAGATGAGATCGGCCAGCTCGGTGATGTCCTCGGCGCTGAGCCCGCCGGCCGGTTCGTCGAGCAGGAGCAGGCGGGGCCGGGCGATCAGGGCGCGGGCGAGGGCGACCCGTTTGCGCACGGCGTACGGCAGGGTGGCGGGAGCCGCGGCGGCGTGCCGCGCGACGCCCAGCTCGGTGAGCAGGTCGAGCGCCTCGGCCCGTAGCCGCCGCTCGTCCCGGTCGCTGCGCGGCAGGCCGAACAGGGCGGCGGCGAAGCCGGCGCGGGCGGCGTGCTGGGCGCCGGCCATGACGTTCTCGCAGACGGTGAGGCCCGGGAAGAGGCCGACGCCCTGCAACGTGCGGGCGATGCCGAGCCGGGTGAGCCGGTGCGGGCGGGGCCGGAACGGCTGGCCGTCGAGGGTGAGCGAGCCGCTGGTCGGTGTGACGAAGCCGCAGACCACGTTGAACAGGGTGGTCTTGCCGGCGCCGTTGGGGCCGATCACCCCGACGATCCGGCCGGGCGGCACCCGCAGGGAGACGTCGTCGAGCGCGACCAGCCCGCCGAAGCGTACGCCGACGTCGTGGAGGGCCAACTCGATGCCGGCGGCGGGTGGAGGGCTCATCTTCACCTCTCGCGGGGACGCGGCGACGGGGGTTCGCTGGGCGGCTCGGGCGAAGCATGGGGCTCGTTATTACACCGGGAGTGTACTTTTCAAGCGGCGTCGGTCAATGACTTCGTTACGGCGATGTGACGTTTGACGTGTCCTGCCAGGACTTCTGCGGCGAGGCGGGCTGCGCGCGGGTCCCGGCTGTTGCACTCGCTGTGCATCGTTCCCCTCCCCCTGCGGCGTCACGGCATGACAAGACCGCCGTCGACAGGCACGGTCACCCCGGTGACGTACGACGAGGCGTCGCTGGCCAGCCAGATCAGCGTGGCCGCCAGTTCCTCGTGCTCGCCGAGGCGGCCCGCCGGCGCCAGCGCCTTGACCAGCTCGAAGGTGCCCGGCTCCAGCTGGTCGCTCATCTCGGAGGCGAAGAAGCCGGGGGCGATGCAGTTGACCCGGATGCCCTTGCGGCCGGTCCACTGCGCGGCCAGGTCGCGGGTCAGCCCGATGACGCCGGCCTTGCTGGAGGCGTACGCGGCCTGCGGGATGCCGCCGGGACGCAGGCCGATCACGCTGGAGATGTTGACGATCGACCCACCGTTCGTGGCCGCCCGGGCGAAGGCCTGGGCCATCCAGTAGCTGCCCATCAGGTTGACCTCGACGACGGAGCGGAACTGCTCCGGCGTCTCGCGGGTGGCGGGCACGGCGGTGCCGACGCCGGCGTTGTTGACCAGCACGTCCACCCGTCCGAAGTGCTCGATCGCGGTGGCGACCAGCGCCTGGCAGTCCTCGGGCCGGCTGACGTCGGTGGCGCGGTACGCGTACCGCCGACCGGCCTTCTCCACCAGCGCGCCGGTCTCCGGCAGCCGCTCGACGCGGCGGGCGCCGAGCACGACGTCGGCGCCGGCCTCGGCGAGCGCGCGGGCGAAGGACACCCCCAGGCCGGAGGAGGCGCCGGTCACCACGGCGACCTTTCCGTCGAGGCGGAACCGGTCCATCACGCTCACCCTGGTGCTCCTCACGCTCGCGATGCTCTGGACGCCGTACCGACCAGCCGGTATGTTCGGCGTCCGGCGACGGTAGCGAGCCGCCGACACGCGCGTCAATGGGGAGGCAGCGATGGACTTCGAACCGAGCGCCCGCGCCACCGAGCACCTCAAGCGACTCCAGGAGTTCATGGACGACCACGTCTACCCGGCCGAGCCGGTCTACGCGGCGCAGCGGGCCGAGCTGGCGGCGGCCGGCCGGCGGCACCACCTGCCCGCCGTGGTGGAGGAGCTCAAGGCCGAGGCCCGCCGCCGGGGGTTGTGGAACCTGTTCCTGCCCGCCCTCTCCGGGCTGACCAACCTGGAGTACGCCCCGCTGGCCGAGCTGATGGGCCGCTCCATCGAACTCGCTCCGGAGGCCACCAACTGCGCGGCGCCGGACACCGGCAACATGGAGATCCTGCACATGTTCGGCACCGCCGAGCAGCAGGAGCGCTGGCTGCGGCCGCTGCTCGCCGGGGAGATCCGTTCGGCGTTCGCGATGACCGAGCCGGACGTGGCC
This sequence comes from Micromonospora sp. LZ37, assembly GCF_059359015.1. Taxonomy (NCBI): domain Bacteria; kingdom Bacillati; phylum Actinomycetota; class Actinomycetes; order Micromonosporales; family Micromonosporaceae; genus Micromonospora; species Micromonospora sp. LZ37. Next base: position 303,757 of record NZ_JCADBL010000002.1, read on the forward strand.
TCCAGCGACGCCACCAACATCTCCACCCGCATCGTCCGCGACGGCGACTCGTACGTCATCAACGGCCGCAAGTGGTGGACCACCGGCATCGCCGACCCGCGCTGCGCCATCATGATCCTGATGGGCAAGACCGACCCGTCGGCCGACACCCACCGCCAGCAGTCGATGGTCCTGGTGCCGGTGGACACCCCCGGCGTCGAGGTGGTCCGCTCGCTGCCCGTCTTCGGCTACCACGACCAGCACGGCCACGGCGAGGTGGTCCTCACCGACGTCCGGGTGCCCGCGTCGCACCTGCTCGGCGAGGAGGGCGGCGGCTTCGCCCTCGCCCAGGCCCGGCTCGGCCCCGGACGCATCCACCACTGCATGCGCGCCATCGGCCTGGCCGAGCGCGCGCTCAGCCTGCTGGTGCGGCGGGCGAGCAGCCGGGTCGCCTTCGGTCAGGAACTGGCCCGGCAGGGCGTGGTACAGCAGCAGATCGCCGAGTCGCGGATGGCGATCGAGCAGGCGCGGCTGCTCACCCTCAAGGCCGCCTGGATGATCGACAAATACGGCGCGAAGGCCGCCCGCACCGAGATCGCCGCCATCAAGGTGATCGCGCCGCGGGTCGCGCTGGAGGTGCTGGACCGGGCCATCCAGGTGCACGGCGGGGCCGGCGTCTCCGACGACTTCCCGCTCGCCTCGATGTACGCCGGCGCCCGTACCCTGCGCATCGCCGACGGCCCGGACGAGGTGCACGTGCGCGACGTCGCCCGCCGGGAGATCCGCCGCCAGCTGGAGTCGCGGTGAGCGTCACGACCACCGATCCGCCCACCCCCGCCGCGGCGCAGCGGCGGCGGGCGCCGCGCGGCTCGGCCCGGCAGAGCATCGTCGCGGCCGCCACCGAACTCTTCGCCCGGCGCGGCTACGAGGCGACCAGTGTGCAGGAGATCGTGGCGGCCGCGGCGGTCACCAAGGGGGCGCTGTACCACTGGTTCGGGTCGAAGTCGGAGCTGCTCGCCAGCATCTACCGGGAGCTGCTCGCCGAGCAGACCCAGCGGCTGGGCGACATCGCCGGTGGCGCCGGGCCGGTGGAGCAACGACTGCGCGCCGCCGCCCTCGACGTCGTCGCGCACACCGCCGAGCACCTCGACGAGCTCACCGTCTGGGCCCGCTCGGCGCACCTGCTCGACGGCGAGCACGCCGAGGCCACCCGCCGGGAACGCCGCCGCTACCACGACCTGTTCCGGGACCTGGTCCGGGAGGGCCAGGCCAGCGGCGTGGTCCGCACCGACGTCTCCGCCACGGTGATCACGCACACCTTCCTCAGCGCCCTGGGCAACATCCACACCTGGTTCCACCCGGACGGGCCGCTGAGCTTCGCCGAGGTCGGTCAGCAGCTCGTCGCGCTCTTCGTCGGTGGCCTGCGCCCCCCGACCGGACCGGAGCCGACCGGCCACCGGCCGACCGGTCGCCGCGGCGACGACACCGCCCGGCCCGCGACGGAATAGCGCCCCGCGGCGGCCCGCCAGCCGGGCGGCGGCCGCACCGGCGGAGGTGCCGGCGCGCCGGGTCGCCCTGCGCGACGTGGCGCTCGCGGACACCGCGGCGACCCCGCCGACGGCGTCGTCATCGAATTCGGCCGGCTCGACGGCGTCGCCGCGCTCTTCCGAGCACATCGTGTGATACCCGGGCTGCTGGTCACGGCGGTGTCGCAGGTCGGGTCGGCGGCGTCGGAGGGCGGATGTCCGAGCAAGTGTGATACCTCAGGGGCATCAATATGCCGCTGAGGCATCACTCGCCCAGGTGTCCGGTACGACCACGGCGGTCACGGCCGTTCGGGGCGGCCCGGTCGGCCGCCGTCGATGCGGGAGCGCGCCGGGGCCAAGGGGTGAACGCGCGGCTGACCTCGCCATTTCATCGAGAGTCCTCGTTGACGCCGATAGTTAACACTCTTTAAGATTTGGCTTCCTCGAGGAAGACCGTCCCTTCTCCCGCCGTACGTCCCGTCCGGCGGCTGGCCGAGCCAGCCGCCTGCGGGCGGCACCGCACCGCGCCCCGTCCACGGGAAGGCCCTCGATGTCCTCATCACGTCCCCGCCGCCGCTCCGCCCTCGCCGCCGGCCTGCTCGCGCTGGTCACCGCCGGCGCCACCCTCGTCCTGACCCCGGCCGCCGCCGAGGCCGTCGTACTGCCGAACAACTTCAAGAGCGTCGGCTACATGCCCTCCTGGAGCGGCGACGTCAACACCGTCCAGTACGGCAAGCTGACCCACATCAACTACGCCTTCGTACTGCCCAACAACGACGGCAGCCTGCGCCCGGTGGAGAACCCCGGGAAGCTCTCCTCGCTGGTCTCCCTCGGCCACGCCAACAACGTCAAGGTCTCCATCGCCATCGGCGGCTGGAACGACGGCAACGACTCCGCCTTCGAGGCGCTCGCCGCCAACGCCGGCAGCCGCGGCAACTTCGTCAACAACGTGGTCAACTTCGTCAACCAGTACAACCTCGACGGCGTCGACATGGACTGGGAGTACCCGGACCCGGGCGCCTCGGCCACCAACTACAGCCTGCTGATGCAGCAGCTGAGCAGCGCCCTGCACAGCCGGGGCAAGCTGCTCACCGCCGCCGTCGTCTCCGAGGGCACCTACGTGCAGGGCGTGCCGACCGCCGTGTTCGGCTACGTCGACTGGCTGAACATCATGGCGTACGACGGCGGCAGCCCGCACGCCAACTACGACTGGTCGGTCGCCAGCATCAACCTCTGGAAGTCGCGCGGCCTGCCCGCCAGTAAGGCCGTGTTCGGGGTCCCCTTCTACAGCCGGCCCGGCTACTACACCTACTCGGCGCTGGTCGCGATGGACCCGGCCAACGCCAACCGGGACTGCACCACGGTCGCCGGGACGCAGCAGTGCTACAACGGCATCCCGACCGTCAAGCGCAAGACCCAGTGGGCGCTGGCCAACGCCGGCGGAATGATGAACTGGGAGTTGTCCCAGGACACCACCGGCTCGACCTCCCTGGTCAGCGCGATCTACGACACCGTCATGGGCGGCACCACCCCGCCGCCGAGCGGCCGTACCGGCCCGATCACCGGGATCGCCGGCAAGTGCGTCGACGTCGCCGGCGCCGGCACCACCAACGGCACCGCCGTCCAGCTCTGGACCTGCAACGGCACCGGCGCGCAGAACTGGACCGTGGCGACCGACGGGACCCTGCGCGCCCTCGGCAAGTGCGCCGACGTGACCAGCGGCTCCACCGTCAACGGCGCGAAGGTCCAGCTCTGGGAGTGCAACGGCACCGGCGCCCAGGTGTGGCAGGCCCAGTCCAACGGCACGCTGCGCAACCCGCAGGCGAACAAGTGCCTGGACGCCACCGGCAACAGCTCCACCGACGGCACCCGGCTGCAGATCTGGGACTGCTTCGGCGGCGCCAACCAGGTCTGGCGTCTGCCCGCCTGACCGGTACCCGGGGCCCCCTGTTGCCGCCACGGCGCAGCAGGGGGCCCGCCCGCGCCGGTGGTACGCGCGGAACGGGCCCGTCAGACCCACTGGCGGCCCAGACCCGCGCGAGCCGACTGTCCACTTTGGCCTGGACCACAGTGGTCGCCCTGACACGACTCGGGAAGTGAGCCGCGACGGCGCACACCGACCCGAGCACGCGGTGACCGAGAGTTGACAACTAGTGCACCTCAAAACGGCTTTCAAGCACCGGGCCGGGCGGGGTAGTGCGAAAGCGGACACACCGGTATGGTCGCGTACGCGACGGCGTCGACGGCAGAATCGGTTCGCCGTCTACTTTGGGCTGCCCGTGATTGGATACCAGTAGTGCAAAATCAGCCAGACCGGGCGGGCGTGCAGCGCGACCCGGACAGCGGCGTTCGGACAGGGACCTCCGGTGGACGCCGTGGTCGGCAGCGATCCATCAAGCGGCGCATCATCAGGCTGGTGCTCATCCCCAGTGTGGTCGCCCTGGCGCTGTGGCTCGTGGCGTCCGGATACCTTGTCTTCCAGGGTTTCTACAACCGGGAAGTGGCCAACGGGGTCCGCAAGGTGTCGATCCCCGCGGTTCCCGCGCTGGCCTCGATCCAGCAGGAACGGCGGTTGAGTGTCGCCTACCTGGCCCAGACGTCGAAAGACCTGCAGGGCCTGCTCGAACAGCGACAGCAGACCGATCAGCGGCTGGCCGCGCTTCGCGCGGTCGCCGACTCGGCGCTGGCCAACGCTCCGAAGTCCATCACCACCCAATGGAAGACCCTGACGGACCAACTGGACCAGATCCCGAGCATTCGCAGCCGGGTCGACGCCCGGTCGGCCGATCAGCAGCGGGTCTACGACTTCTACAACGGGCTGCTGAACACCGCGACCGACCTCTTCGACACCCAGGCGCGGATCGTGCCCGATGCCACGGCGTCCCAGGGCGGCATCGTGGCCACCGAAACCTTCCAGGCCAGTGACCTCATGTCCCGGGCCGGGTCGACGATGGACGTCGCCTTCGGATCCCGGACACTGACCCCGGAGGACCATCTGGAATTCGCCAGACTGGTGTCCGCCTACCACTTCAGCCTGTCGCACGTGGCTACGCACCTGCGGCCCGACGCGCGCGCGCGTTACGACAAGCTCGTGGCGAGTGAGTCGTGGAAGAGGCTCGCCGTCGCGGAGGACGCGCTCGTCTCCGCCGGCCAGTGGCGCAACAACAAGGTGCCCCGAAACCTGCCCATCGACAGTGCCACCTGGGAGACCCTCACCCGTGAGGTGTCCGACGAGTTGATCGGCCTGACCGTCGCGCAGGCGAACGAGGTCTCCGCCGAGGCGCTGCGTACCGGCAACAACCAGCTGCTGGCCGCGTCCCTGGGAAGTCTGATCGCGTTGGCCATCGCGATCGCCGCGATCGTGTGGGCGATGCGCCAGTCGCAGGTGCTGGTGGACCAGGCGCTGTCCGTGCGCCTGGCGCAACTGGGCAAGGACGCCGCGGCGGTGGTGGATCAGCGCCTGCCCGCCATCATGGAACGCCTACGCCGACGGGAGAGCGTCGACCTCGCCGTCGAGCTTCCCAACCAGGACTACGGAAGCGACGAGATCGGCGAGGTCGCGGACGTCATCAACAGGTCCATGCAGGCCGCGGCCGCCGCAGCGGTCGACGAGGCGAAGACCCGGGCGGCCGGCATGGCGATGCTGATGGGCGTCGCGCGGCGTCCCCAGCGCCCCCTGCAGCGTGGCCTGAAGGTCATCGAGGACCTGCAGAACCGGGTCGGTGACGAGAAGCTGTTGACGGACCTCTTCGACATCAACCACCAGCTCGCGCAGACCCGACGCTTCCTGGAGAACCTGGTCATCCTGGCGGGTGGGCAGATCGGTCGGCGGTTCCAGAAGCCGGTGCCGTTGCGTCGGGTGTTGTTGGCGGCATTCGCCGAGGCGCAGCAGTACCAGCGGATCACCCTGCGCAGCGCGCCCGACATGGCGGTGGCGGGGCACGCGGTCGCCGGAACGATCCACCTGCTGGCCGAACTGCTGGACAACGCGCTGGCGTTCTCCCCGCCGACGACCACCGTGTGGGTCACCTGCAACCAGGTCAAGCGCGGGGTCGCGGTGGAGATCGAAGACGCCGGCATGGGGATGCGACCCGATGCTCTGGAGCGCGCGAACGAACTGCTGGCGACCGCGCCCACGCCGGATGTGACGGCGCTCAAGGACGGCGCACAGGTCGGCCTGCACGTCGTGGCGGAGCTGGCCAAGCGCGACGGCATCCAGGTGAGCCTTCGTACCTCGGCGTACGGCGGACTGTTGGCGATCGTGCTGCTGCCCGACCGCGTCATGGACGCCGGGCCCGTGGTGGACAGCACCGATGCCGGCGTACGCCGTCCCGCGCCGGAAGCGGCGCGCACCGTGCCGAATGGCGCTGGTGGCGGCCCCCGGGTCCAGGCTCCGGCACCCGCTGCCGTCGGCGCCGGCCCGGCCGAAGCGCGCCCGGCACTACCTACCCCACGCGATGGCGAGAGCCGACAAAGGACGGGCGGTGTGATGAGCGGTCACCAGGCAAGCCGCAGTGCCGGCATTCCTCGCCAGTCAGGATCCTCGGCGGCCACTGTGGTCGACGCCGGCCCGTCCGGCCCACAGACCGCTGCCCGCCCGGCCCTGCCGCAGCGGGATCCGCAACAGCACATCGTGCCGCAGTTGCGGGATGACGGCGAGGCGCGCACCGCGTCCCCCGGGCTGGCGGGTCGCACCCGGTCTCCCGAGGAGGCTCGGGACCGGCTCGCGGCGTACCAGCAGGCCTGGGCCGCGGGTCGGGAAACGAAAACCAGAAACGATCAAGGTGGAAAAGCGTGACCAACTCGACTGGGCGAAACGATCTGACCTGGATGTTGGACGGCCTCGTAGAGGTGCCCGACGTCCTCTACGCAGTCGTCCTGTCCACAGATGGGCTGATCGTTCAGAAATCGACGTCGCTGCCGCAGGACGCGGCGGAGCTGCTGGCCGCCGGCGCGTCGTCCCTGCACAGCGTCGCGGCCGGAATGGGCAGGCGCTTCGACAGCGGGGTCGTGCAGCAGGTCATCATCGAGTATCTCGGTCAGACCCTGTTCGTCGCCGCCGCCGGGCAGAACGCGCGCTTGGCCGTCCTCTGCGAGCAGGGCGTCGACATGGGGACGGTCGCCTACGAGATGAGCCGCCTGGTCACCCGGATCGGTGAGTATCTCGGCTCCGAGGCGCGAACGGCCGGCCTGGCCTCGGATGACCGGTACGAGGCGCGCACGACATGACCTACGACGTGTGGGACGGTGACGACGAGGTCGAGGCCGGCAAGCTCGTGCCTCTGTACATCTTGGTCAACGGGCGCACGAGTCCGCGCAACATGAACCTGGACCTGGCCACTCAGCTGATCGCCCTTCCGGTCGACACGGCGCGCCTGGAGCCGGAGTACCGGGAGATCGTCAGCCGATGCAACAAGTGGATCTCCATCGCCGAGGTGGGCGCCTACCTGCATCGGCCGCTCACCATCACCAAGATCATGGTCGACGTGCTCCTGGACCAGGGGTTCCTGGCGGTCGGATCTCCGGCGCAGGAGAAGATCACGGATCGCCGGCTGCTGGAAGCGGTTCTCGCAGGTCTCCAGGGACTCTAGACAAGAGGGACAGATACACGTGGATCGCAGGTCGGTAAAGATCGTTGTCGCGGGCGGCTTCGGCACCGGCAAGACCACCCTGGTCGGGTCGGTCAGCGAGATTGCTCCGTTGACGACCGAGGAGATCCTGACCCAGGAGAGCGTCGGCGTGGACGACGTGACGGGCGTGGAGGACAAGACGCGCACGACGGTCGCTCTGGACTTCGGACGCATCACCATCAGCCCTGATGTCGTGCTGTACCTCTTCGGCACGCCGGGGCAGGACCGGTTCTGGTTCATCTGGGACGAGCTCGCCCAGGGCGCCATCGGCGCGATCGTGCTGGTGGACACCAGGAGGCTGGACAGCAGTTTCGCCGCCATCGACTACTTCGAGCGACGGGACATCCCCTTCGTGGCGGCGGTCAACCGGTTCTTCGGCGAGTGCCTGTACAACGAAGAGGAGATCCGTGCGGCCCTGAAGCTGGATCCGGCCGTTCCACTGCTGTGGTGCGACGCCAGGGACAGGTCGTCCAGCACGGCGGCGTTGATCGCGCTGGTACGGCACGCCATGTCGCGCCTGCCGGTCGGCACCTGATCGGCCGGCTCGCCGGAGACGCACCTGGCCTCGACGCGCGAGGCGTCGAGGCCAGGGGTGCGTGGGTAGGGGCGACCCGCCCGCCGGATCAGGGCTTCGGGCCGACCCGCGTGGTCGGTCCGGTCGCCGCGGCGAGCGGCTCGAGTCGTACCTTGAAGTGACGCAGCAGAGGCGGCGACGAGACGATCCGGTACCCGGAGACCCGCTCGGGATCCTTGGCGATGTCGGCGAGGACCGCGGCCACGTACTCCAGGTGGGTGTCGGTGTAGACCCGGCGCGGAATGGCCAACCGGACGAGTTCGAACGGCGCGGGGGTCACCAGCCGGTGCTGCTCGTCGAGGCCGCCGAGGTAGAGCGACCCGAGCTCGGCGCAGCGGATGCCACCGTCGAGGTACAGCTGGCACCCCAGGGAGTGACCCGGGAACTGGTCCGGGGACAGGTGCGGCAGCAGCCTGCCGGCGTTGAGGTACAACGCGTGGATGCCGGCCGGCTGGACCGTTTCCACCCCGGCCTCGTTGACGAGCTGGGCGAACCGGGCGGTTGATGCGGCACGGGCCCCCAGGTAGGCCGGGTCGACCACCTCCCGTACCCCCTGCGCCAGCCGTTCGAGGTCGTGGCCGGCCAGTCCCCCGTAGGTGGAGAAACCTTCGGTGGCGATGAGGTTCGCCTCGCAGCGGGCGTGCAGGTCCCCGTCGCGCAGCCCGATGAACCCTCCGATCGCCGACAGGCCGTCCTTCTTCAGGCTCACGACGCAGCCGTCCGCGAGCTGGAACGCGCGGTTGGCGATCTGCCGCGGCGTCCAGTCCCGGTAGGCGGCCTCCCGCTGACCGACCAGCCACGCGTTCTCGGCGAACCGGGCCGCGTCCAGGAAGTACGGCACCCGGTGGCGCCGGCACAGCTCCCCGACAGCTTCGAGGTTGGCCATGGAGACCGGCTGCGCGCCGAGGCCGTTGTTGGTGATGGTCATCAGGACCAGGCCGACCCGGTGCCCGTCCGGCCCGGCCAGGAGGCTCTCCAGCGCGGCCAGGTCGATGTTGCCCTTGAACGGTTCGGAGCTGCCGAGATCGGCCGCTTCCGGACACGGCAGGTCCCGCGGCTCCGCCCCCACCAGCTTGACGTTCGCGTGGGTGGTGTCGAAATGGGTGTTGCTGACGCAGATCTGGCCCGGCTTGAGCAGGCTGGTGAACAGGATCCGCTCGCCGGCGCGGCCCTGGTGCACCGGCAGGATGTGCGGATATCCGGTGAGGTCGCCAACCTCGTCGAGGAACCGGAACCATGACCGCGCCCCGGCGTAGGACTCGTCACCGAGCGCCGCGGCGGCCTCCTGCTGGGACGAGGTCGCGCCCGTGCCCGAATCGGACAGCAGGTCGATGGTGATCTGGTCCGCGCGCAGGTTGAACGGGTTGTAGCCAGCCTGCTCGAGGGCCAGCCGACGCTCCTCGGCACCGAGGATGGGAATCGGTTCCACCACCTTGATCCGGTACGGCGGCAACGTCCTGCGCGGGTCCACGGGCACACTCACTCCTTGAAAACGGTCAGAGGTGTCCGGCCGCGGAGCGGCCGGACAGGTCACGGGAGGCTGGCACCTGCCGTCGACGCGGCGGTTGGACCCGATACGCCTCGGAGGACAGGTAGACGGTCACACCTGGCCGCGGCGGGCCGAGCCGCAGCGAGACGTGCGCGATCAACCCGACACCGTCGCCGAGCGGCCGGCGCGTCACGGCGCGGATCGCCCGGTCGAACTGCGCGCCGTCGAAACCGTAGCGTGCCAGCAACCCGAGCACCCGGGCACGGGCCTCCTCGTCGTCATTGACGTAGCTACGGATCGGCACGTAGACGCTGTACCCGACCGGCTTCTCCACACCCTCGGTGAAGGTGTAGCTGCCCACGAGGGGCCGGCCGCTGAACGGGCCCCTGCCCCCACCGGCCGCCACGCAGAACTCGGCGAGCTCCGACCCGTCGATGCCGCCGACCGCGCTCGCCGCCCGGACCACGTCCCGCACCCCGGCGTCGTGGTGCGTCAGATAGACCTTGACGCGCGCCTGCGGCGTGTCGTGCAGATCCAAGGCGAAGAACGTCAGCCGATCCCTGCGCCCCAGCTCCCCCGGGCGGACACCGTGGTCCAGCAACGTCTGGTACGACTCGCCGAGCCCGAGCCGGCGCAGCGCCTCGGCCACCAGGTCAGGCGCCCGCTGGACACCGTGGAGCTCGGGATTGAGGTAGACCTTGAGTTCAGGCCGCCGACCGCTGCGGAACACCTGCGAGAACCAGAGCGCGAACTCTCCCTGCGGGTCGTCGGTGGCGAACAGGTCCCGCACCGGATCCAACCGGGCGGTCGACAGTTGGAGACGGTGGGTCTGCGCGTCGATGAAGTCGTACGCCGCCGACAGGTTCGCCAGCGCCCCCGGGGGTGACCCCAGCGCCTCACCCAGAACTCTCAACGTGGGTGGCTCTCCCTCGTTGAAGGCGATGGAGAACTCCACCGGCGTGTGGTCGTCCGCGACGTTGGACGGCCACGCCGGCGGGCCGCCCAACGATCGCGAGCCAGCGGATCCGAGAAGATTCGCGAGCATCTCCGAAGGTATGCCCGAATCAGTTCCGACGACCTCGCACAAGCGAGTCAATTGACCGTTCAGGTGCTCGAGAAGGGACCCGCCGCCCATTCGCTCTCCCATCTCACATTCATCGGTAAGGTCGTTCCGCAGTGAGCGGCCGGCGACATTTCGTCGCATCGAGGGATGCGTTACCGTCAGTTGCCGAAAAGCCATCCGTACCGCCGCTCGACCCTTTCGCTGGATGCCCGCTCCGGTAGTTCCGCCGCAGCTCTGCCAGCGGGACAGTCGGTGCGGGCAACGACCATGAGTCCACATAGTGATCATCAAGCCGGGCCCTGTCGAGTGAGACAATTGTCACAAGCGAGTCGGTGGCTTCGCTGAGTAACCACTCAGGACTGAAATCGCCCCGGGCGGTGGCGCGGAACAGCACTTCCTCATTGCTCGAGGCGACCAGGGAGCCCGGGCACCGGCGTCACCGTGAGTACTTAGGACAGGCCGCTCACCTGGGGCCGGTGGCAACCGACGGTGCAGGTGCGGGTCTGTCCGGCGTACGTCAGCTCCGCCGCCTGACCTGAACGCGGCTGGCGACCGTCGCACCAAGCCGTCGACGGCGAGGATCCTCCCCACCGACCGTCACATTTTTCATGGGCTCGTCCGCGACCGCGCTCATCCTGCGGTTGCACCGGCCGGCGAACAGGTGCCTAACCAGGCCTGGCGCCCGCCCGCCTGACCGGCACCCCGGGCCCCTGTTGCCGCCCACGCCGCAGCAGGGGACCCGCCCGCGCCGGTGGGACGCACCAGGACGCTCCCCGCCGCGCCGCCTACCCTGGGACCGGCCGACCGGGGCGGGTCGGCGGCACCGCGGTGACCGTCAGCGGAAGGAGCGCCGTGCGCGACGAGTATCCCCGCCACCTGTTCAAGGAGATGGACGCCGCCGATCCGCTCGCCGAGCTGCGGGACCGCTTCGTGGTCGGCGACGAGGACCTCATCTACCTGGACGGCAACTCGCTGGGACGGCTCCCGGCGGCCACGCCGGAGCACCTGGCCCGGCTGGTCCGCGACGGCTGGGGCGGGCAGCTCGTCCGGGCCTGGCCGACCTGGATCGAGTGGGCCGGGCGGATCGGTGACCGGCTCGCCCGGCACGCCCTGGGCGCCCGGCCCGGCGAGGTGACGGTCTCCGACTCGACCTCGGTGAATCTCTACAAGCTCGCCGCCGCCGCGCTGGACGCGGCCGGTGACCGCCGCACCATCCTGGTCGACGCCGAGGACTTCCCCACCGATCGGTACATCCTTCAGGGGCTGGCCCGCGACCGCGGGTTCACCCTGCGGCTCCTCGCCTCCGACCTGGACCAGGGCCTCGACCTGGGTACGCTGCGGGACGCGCTGGACGACGACGTCGCCCTGGTGGTGCTCTCCGCCGTCTCCTACCGCTGCGGTGCGCTGCTCGACATGGCGGCGGTCAACGCCGCCGCCCGGCAGGTCGGGGCGTACGTGCTGTGGGACCTCTCGCACGCCGTCGGGGCGGTCCCGATCGAGCTGACGGCCACCGGCAGCGACCTCGCCGTGGGCTGCACGTACAAGCACCTCAACGGCGGCCCCGGCGCTCCCGCCTTCCTCTACGTCCGGCAGGAGCTGCAGTCCCGGCTGCGGCAGCCGATCCAGGGCTGGTTCGGCCAGCGGGACCAGTTCCGGATGGGCCCCGACTACGACCCGGCGCCGCGGCTGGACCGGTTCCAGGTGGGCACCCCGCCGATCCTGTCCATGGCGGCGCTGGACCCGGCGCTGGACGTCCTCGCCGAGGCGGGCATCGCCCGGGTACGGGACAAGAGCCGGCGCCTCGGCGACGCGATCGTCACGCTGGCCGACGCCTGGCTCACGCCGTACGGCTTCACCGTCGCCTCGCCCCGGGACGCGCGGCGCCGCGGCGGGCACGTCTCGCTGCGCCACCCGGAGGCGCTGCGGATCTCCCGCGCGCTGGCCACCGAAGGTCGGGTGGTCGGCGACCACCGCGTGCCCGACCGGCTACGGCTCGGCCCGGCCGCGCTCTACACCCGCTTCGTCGACGTGTGGGACGCGATGGACCGGCTCCGCGACATCGCCGCGCGCCGGTCCTACGAGCGGATGTCGGGCGACGCCTCCCGGGTCACCTGAGGGCTCCGCCGCGCGCGGCGGAGCCCGGGTAGGCGGAGGGGCGGGTCAGGAGTTCAGCCACCGGTGGATGCAGTGCAGCAGGTCGTCGGCGTCCACCGGCTTGGTGACGTAGTCGCTGGCCCCGGAGGAGATGCTCTTCTCCCGGTCGCCGTGCATCGCCTTGGCGGTGACCGCGATGATCGGCAGGTCGGCGTAGCGGGGCATGGCGCGGATCGCGGCGGTGGCCGCGTATCCGTCCATCTCCGGCATCATCACGTCCATCAGCACCAGGTCGATGTCGTCGTGGCGCATCAGCGTGTCGATGCCCTTGCGGCCGTCCTCGGCGTAGACGACGTCGATGCCGTGCAGTTCGAGGATGTTGGTGAGGGCGAAGACGTTGCGGGCGTCGTCGTCGACCACGAGGACCTTGCGACCGGTCAGCGCCATGGTGACGGGATCCCCGAGCGGCGCGACGTCGGCGATCGACGGCGTGAAGGGCACGACCCGCTCCGGGGCCTCCGCCGACAGGTGCAGCGCGATGCGTTCGCGCAGGTCGTCGAGGCTGCGCAGGACCTCCAGCGGCCGGTCGCCGCCCAACGCCTGCAACAGCGTCTCCTGCCCGGGGCTCAGCGGCTGGCCGTGGTAGGCCAGCACCGGGAGCCCGCGCAGCTCCTCGTCGTCGTGCAGTGCCCTGAGCAGCTCGTGGCCGCTGTCGTCGAGCATCTCCAGGTGCAGGACGAGCAGGTGGTGGCGGCGCGACGTGAGGGCCTCCACGGCCGACGCGACGTCCACCGCGGTCGCCACCTCCACCGACGGCTGGGTCAACCCCAGCGTGACGCCCTGCGCCAGCAGGGTGAGCAGACCCATCTCGTGGTGCTCCACCACCAGCAGCCGCCGCTGCCCCGTAAGCCAGGACGGGTGCGTCGCCGACGCGACGGCGAGCGGTCCGGTGAGGGCGAGCGGCGCGCTCGCCTCCCCGGCGACCGACGTGGCACCGGCGCCGCCGGTGGCGGGCAGGTAGAGGGTGAAGGTGCTGCCCTCGCCCAGGACGCTCTGCGCGGTGATCCGGCCACCGAGCAGGTGGGCGATCTCGCGGCTGATGGACAGGCCCAGGCCGGTGCCGCCGTAGCGGCGGCTCGTGGTGCCGTCGGCCTGCTGGAAGGCGTCGAAGATCGCGGTGAGGTGCTGCTCGGCGATGCCGATGCCGGTGTCGACGACCCGGAAGGCGATCACCTCGTCGTGCCCGGCGAAGGTGTCCGGCAGCTCGTCGGCCCGGGCGCGCTCGATGCGCAGCTGCACCCGACCCGCCTCGGTGAACTTCACCGCGTTGGAGACCAGGTTGCGCAGCACCTGCCGCAGCCGCTGCTCGTCGGTGTGCAGCTCGGTCGGCACGCCCGGACCGGTGACGATGTCCAGTGCCAGCCCGCGCGGCGTGGTCAACGGGCGGAACGTGGCGTCGACGTAGTCGCGCAGGGTGGACAGCTCGAACGTCTCCGGGTTGATGTCCATCTTGCCGGCCTCGACCTTGGACAGGTCCAGGATGTCGTTGATCAGCTGCAACAGGTCGGTGCCCGCCGAGTGGATGACCGTGGCGTACTCGACCTGCTTCGCCGAGAGGTTCCGCGCCGGGTTCTGCGCCAGCAACTGGGCGAGGATCAGCAGCGAGTTCAGCGGCGTGCGCAGCTCGTGGCTCATGTTGGCCAGGAACTCCGACTTGTACTTCGACGCCAGCGCGAGCTGCTGCGCCCGGGCCTCCAGCTCCTGGCGGGCCTGCTCGATCTCGGAGTTCTTCGTCTCGATGTCGTGGTTCTGCCGGGCCAGCAGCGCCGCCTTGTCCTCCAGCTCGGCGTTGGAGCGCTGCAACTCCTCCGACCGGGCCTGCAACTCCTCGGAGCGGGCCTGCAGCTCCGCGGCGAGCCGCTGGGACTCGGTGAGCAGCACGTCGGTGCGGGCGTTGGCGACGATCGTGTTGACGTTGACGCCGATGGTCTCGGTCAGCTGGTCGAGGAAGTCCCGCTGGATCTCGCTGAAGCGGCTCATGCTGGCCAGCTCGATGACGCCGAGGACCTGGTCCTCGAAGAGGATCGGCAGCACCACCAGGTGCAACGGCACGGCGGCGCCGAGGCTGGAGGAGACGGTGACGTAGTCGGCCGGCACCGCGTCCACCACGATCGGCCGCTTGCTCACCGCCGCCTGTCCCACCAGCGAGTCGCCGAGGGCGTAGCGGCGGCGCACCGCGTCGTGGCCGTACCCGCCGACGACCCGCAGGGCCGCCCCGTCGGCCGTGTCGTCGAGCAGCAGGAAGGTGCCCAGCTGCGCCGAGACCAGCGGGGCGAGCTCGTTCATCACCAGACCGGCAACCACCTCGAGGTCGCGGTGGCCCTGCATGAGCCCGGAGATCCGGGCCAGGTTGGTCTTGAGCCAGTCCTGTTCCTGGTTGGTGCGGGTGGTCTCGCGCAGCGACTCCACCATGGAGTTGATGTTGTCCTTGAGCTCGCCGACCTCGCCCGGGGCGTCCACCGTGATGGAGCGGGTCAGGTCGCCGGTGGCCACGGCGCTGGTCACCTCGGCGATCGCGCGGACCTGCCGGGTCAGGTTGCCGGCCAGCTCGTTGACGTTCTCGGTCAGCCGCTTCCACGTACCGGAGACGCCCTCGACCTCGGCCTGACCGCCGAGGCGGCCCTCGCTGCCCACCTCGCGCGCCACCCGGGTGACCTCGGCGGCGAAGCTGGACAGCTGGTCCACCATCGTGTTGATGGTGGTCTTGAGCTCCAGGATCTCCCCGCGGGCGTCCACGTCGATCTTCTTGGTCAGGTCACCCTGCGCGACCGCCGTGGTGACCTGCGCGATGTTGCGGACCTGGCCGGTGAGATTGTTCGCCATCGAGTTGACGTTGTCGGTCAGGTCCTTCCAGGTACCGGCCACGTTCGGCACCCGCGCCTGACCGCCCAGGCGGCCCTCGGTGCCGACCTCCCGGGCCACCCGGGTCACCTCGTCGGCGAACGCCCCGAGCGTGCCGACCATCGTGTTGATGGTCTGGGCGAGCACCGCGACCTCGCCCTTCGCCTCCACCGTGATCTGCCGGCTCAGGTCGCCCTGCGCCACGGCGGTGGCGACCAGGGCGATCGAGCGCACCTGGTTGGTCAGGTTGTTGGCCATCTCGTTGACGTTGTCGGTCAGGTCCTTCCAGGTGCCGCCGACGTTGAGCACCCGCGCCTGCCCGCCGAGGCGGCCCTCGGTGCCGACCTCCCGGGCCACCCGGGTCACCTCGTCGGCGAACGCGGAGAGCTGGTCGACCATCGTGTTGATGGTCTCCTTGAGCGCCAGGATCTCCCCCCGGGCGTCGACCCGGATCTTCTGGGTCAGGTCGCCCTTGGCGACGGCGGTGGTCACCTCGGCGATGCTGCGCACCTGGGCGGTGAGGTTGTCGGCCATCACGTTGACCGACTCGGTGAGGTCCTTCCAGGTGCCGGAGACACCCTTGACGTCGGCCTGACCGCCGAGGCGGCCCTCGGTGCCCACCTCCCGGGCCACCCGGGTCACCTCGTCGGCGAAGGAGGAGAGCTGGTCCACCATCGTGTTGATGGTGCTCTTGAGCTCCAGGATCTCCCCGTGCGCGGTGACGGTGATCTTCTGCGACAGGTCACCCCGGGCCACCGCGGTGGCCACCTGCGCGATGCTGCGGACCTGGTCGGTGAGGTTGCCCGCCATCGAGTTCACCGAGTCGGTCAGGTCACGCCAGGTGCCGGCGACTCCGGTGACCTGGGCCTGCCCGCCGAGTCGCCCGTCGGTGCCCACCTCCCGGGCGACCCGGGTCACCTCGTCGGCGAAGCTGGACAACTGGTCCACCATCGTGTTGATGGTGCTCTTGAGCTCCAGGATCTCGCCCCGCGCGTCCACGGTGATCTTCTGCGACAGGTCACCCTGGGCGACCGCCGTGGTGACCTGCGCGATGTTGCGGACCTGGCTGGTCAGGTTGCCGGCCATGAAGTTCACCGAGTCGGTCAGGTCACGCCAGGTGCCGGCCACGCCCGGCACCTCGGCCTGACCACCGAGGCGGCCCTCGCTGCCCACCTCGCGCGCCACCCGGGTCACCTCGTCGGCGAAGCTGGACAACTGGTCCACCATCGTGTTGATGGTCACCTTAAGCTCCAGGATCTCGCCCCGGACGTCCACGGTGATCTTCTGCGACAGGTCGCCCCGGGCCACCGCGGTGGCCACCTCCGCGATGTCGCGCACCTGGTCGGTGAGGTTGCCCGCCATGGCGTTGACCGAGTCGGTGAGGTCCTTCCAGGTGCCCGACACGCCGGGCACCTCGGCCTGACCGCCCAGCTGCCCCTCGGTGCCGACCTCCCGGGCGACCCGGGTCACCTCGGAGGTGAACAGCGACAGCTGGTCGACCATGCCGTTGAAGACGGTGGCGATCTCCCCCAGCAGGCCGTCGGCGTCCTCCGGCAGCCGGGTGCCGAAGTCACCGTCACGTACGGCGGTCAGACCCGCCAGCAACTGCCGCAACCCCGGGTCGGCCACCGGTGAGCCGGTTCCGCTCGCCCCGGACCGTCGGGTCGCCGTGTTCTCGAGCACCAGAACCACCTATGCGCAGCCACCGGAGGGGCCTACCCGCCGGTACAACATCAACCGCGCAAGTATGCACACCCGTCGGTCGACCCGCAGCATCGGCGGCGGCCGGCCGGCCGCTGGCCGGTGGACCCGGCACGGACCGGCCTGAGCTGGCGATACGGCGACACCCGCCGCCGGAGTCCGGGGCGGGTGTCGGAGCGGGAGGCGGGGAGCCGTGGGACGCTCAGCGGGCGTCGATCAGCTGTCCCCGCAGCTTGGTCAGCGCCCGGGCGAGCAGCCGGGAGACGTGCATCTGGGAGACGCCGACCTGGGCGGCGATCTCGCTCTGGGTGAGGTTGCCGTAGAAGCGGAGCGTCAGGATCTTCTGTTCCCGCTCATCCAGGGTGGCCAGTGCCGGACCGAGGGCGACGCGCAGCTCCGCCAGCTCGAACTCGCTGTCCTCCGCGCCGAGGGTGTCGGCCAGCTCCTTGGCGCCCTCGCCGTCGCCGATGGGGGTGGAGAGGGACACCGCGTTGTAGGCCCGCGCGCCCTCGAGGCCTTCGAGGACCTCTTCCTCGGTGACGCCCAGGTACTCCGCGACGTCGGCCACCGTGGGGGCCCGGTTCAACGTCTGGGTGAGGGTGCCGTTCGCCTCGGAGATGCGCAGCCGCAGCTCCTGGAGCCGACGGGGCACCCGGATGTTCCAGGTGCGGTCGCGGAAGTGGCGCTTGATCTCACCGAGGATCGTCGGGATGGCGAAACCGGCGAAGTCGACACCACGGGCGGCGTCGAAGCGGTCCACCGCCTTGATCAGACCGAGGGCCGCCGTCTGGGCGAGATCGCCGTTCGGCTCACCACGCCCGCTGTAGCGGGCGGCGAGGTGGTTGGCCAGCGGCAGCCACGCCTCGATCACCTCGTTGCGCAGCGCGGGCCGGTCGGGGTGGTGCGCCGGCATGGCGGCCAGGGCGGTCATCAGCTCGCTGGCCCGGGACTCGGTGCTGGGCGCCGGGGCGGTGGTGACCGCCACGTCGACGGCCGCCGAGGTGGTCGTACGGGTGGTGCTGGTCGTGGAGATCATGCTGCCCTTCCTGTGCCGCGTCGCGGAACGACCCCCGGAGGTGCCACCCGCAGATGAGCCCACCCTAGACCAACAGTTGTCACGGATCAACCGAAAGGACGATGGACGAAAGGGATGAATAGCATGATCAACCCCACCGCCGGGCCCTCGATGACCGGAACGTCCGGTCGTCGACGGTGACGCCGGCGGGCGGCCGGCGCGGTCCCGCCGCACCGTCCGCGTCGGCCGTACGGGTCGCCGCCGGGCGGACGCCCGCGCAGCCCGACGGCCTCGGATCGGTCGCGGTGCCCCCGGGCACCACGGCGGCGGGGCCGGTAAAGTGGTGATCCGCATCCGACCCCTCCGAGGAGTCGTGGGCGAGCGTCAAGCAGCGGCGCTGGTATCCGGTCCCCCCGCAGCCGCACCCGGCACACACACAAACGGGGCACGGACCGTCCCGTCATGCGCTTGCCCGGCCCCGCCGGAACGATCGCGCCGGTTCGCAAGGACGTCAGCCGCCATGCCGCAGTCACCGCTCGACCTCACCGAGGCCGCCCTCCAACTGGGCACGATCCGCCACGGCGACACACCCCTCGACGCCGTGCTGTCCCGGATCGCCGAGATCGCCCGGGACAGCATCCCCGGCGCCGAGGAGGTCTCGGTGACCCTGGTCCACGGCGCCGAGGCGCACACCGCCGCGTACACCGGCGAGCTGGCGCTGCGCCTGGACGAGTGGCAGTACGAGCAGGGCCGCGGGCCGTGCCTGGACGCGGCCACCACGGGCACCGTGATGGTCGTGCCCGACATGGCCGAGGAGAGCCGCTGGCCGGAGTGGGCCGCCCGGGCCCGCGCCGCCGGGGCGGGCAGCTCCATGTCGATCGGCCTGCCGATCCAGGAGGCCGTGGTCGGCGCGTTGAACGTCTACGGCGCCCGGGCGCGCGCCTTCGACGAGATGGCCGAGGCGGCGCAGACCTTCGCCGACCACGCCGCGGTGGCCCTGGCCAACGCGCACCTCTACGACGGCGTCGCCACCATGGCCCAGCAGATGCAGGCGGCCATGCGCAGCCGGGCGGTCATCGAGCAGGCCAAGGGGATCATCATGGGTCAGCGGCGGTGCACCGCCGACGAGGCGTTCGCCATCCTGGCCAAGGTGTCGCAGAACTCCAACCGCAAGGTCCGGGAGGTCGCCGAGTCGCTGGTCCGGCAGGTCACCGTCGGCACCGCCGCGCCGCGCCAGGCGACGCCCACCCCCGGCCAGTCGGCACCCACCCCCGGCTGACGGGACGGGTCAGCGGGACTCCCCGGTGGCCCGCGTGACCAGCGCGGCGGCCACGTCGCGCAGCGTGCGGCCGGTGTCCTGGGAAATCTTCGCCAGCAGCGAGAAGGCCTCCTCCGGGCCGCACCGGCGCTCGCCCATGATGATGCCCTTGGCCTGCTCGATGACCGCCCGGGTCTCCATCGCCGCCCGCATCTCCTCCGCCAGGGTGGCGGTGTCGGAGTACAGGTGGGCGTTGGACAGCGCCACGGCGGCGTACGCGGCGAAGGTCTTCGCCAGGCCGATCGAATCCTCGTCGAAGGAGCGCGGCGTCCTGCCGTAGACGTTCAGGGTGCCGACCACGGCCTCCTGGATCGGCAGGCCGATCGACAGGGAGCTGCCGACCCCGGCCTCGGCCGCCCGCGAGCTCCAGGCCGGCCAGCGGTCCTCCCCCGCCGTGTCGGGCACGCTGAGCGCGTCGCCGCTGACGGAGGCGTCCAGGCAGGGGCCCCGACCCTGCTCGTACTGCCATTCGTCCAGGCGCAACGCCAGCTCGCCGGTGACGGCCACGCTCTGCGCGGTCCCGTCCCGCAACAGCGTCACGGAGACCTCGGCCGCTCCCGGGATGCTCCGCCGGGCCAGGTCGGCGACGGTGTTCAGCACGTCGTCGACGCCGGCGGCGTCGAGCCGGATGCGGCCGAGCGCGGCCAGCGCGTCCTGCGGGGGCAGCGAAGCCTGTGCCATGGAAGGCCCTTCACGACGGGGCGGACAGGAAGGAGGCACGCCCGGGCCGGTCACCCGGGGCGGCGCGGCACCTCGCACCCTACCGCCCGCCCCCGCGCGGCCGGTCGGTGCCGCTGGAGCACGCGTGCACCAGCATCGCCCGACACGTGCGCGAGCGGCTCTGACAGGGGTAGCGTCAGGGCCGGGTCAAGACACGCGCCCACGGCCGGCACCGCACGACGGTGCCGGAAGTCCCGGTATCCCGCGAGGGGGCGTGATGTCCGGCACGGCGTCGCACGACCCTACGACGATCGCGCCCGCGATGACCCTGAGCTGGAGCCGCGAGGGCCGCGCCACGGTCGTCGGGGTCCGCGGCGAGATCGACATGGGCAGTGCGTCGCTCCTGGTCGACCTGGCCCGGCGCCTCGGTGACGAGGGCGCGCCGCTGGTGGTGCTGGACCTGTCCCAGGTCGACTTCGTGGACCTGCACGGGCTGACCGCCCTCACCGAGGCGGGGGCGCTGGTCCGCCGGGGTGGGGGCCGCCTGGTCCTGCGGCAGCTACCGCCCTGCCTGACCCGCCTGCTCCAGCTCACCGGCTGCACCCTGCCCGCCGCGGAACCGGCGGCCGGGAACACCGCCGAACCGGCGACCGGGAACACCGCAGGACCGAACGCCGGGGCCGGGGACCGCTCCCCCGCCCCGGTGGACCGGCAGTCGTCAACCGGCGGCGGCGCCGTCCACCCGAGGCCGGTGACACCCCGATCCGGCGGGCGCACCGACGCCGGCCGCCCCGACGGAGCGCGAACGCCGTCCGCCGCCCTGGCCGCCGACCCTTCGTGAGGCGGGGGCCGCGCCGGCCCGGCCGCGTCGCCGCGGTGTTCCCGGCGGGCTCGCCATCGCACACCGCGCGGTGTCGCGCGGTCCAGTAGCCGATATCTACCGCGTTGGATTTCCGAACGACGCCAACCGGGCGTGACGACAGCATGGTTCTCAGCCGGTGGGCGACCGCCTGCCGGAAGGACAAGCCCCCACAACAGGGAGAGTCGCGTGAAGATCAAGGTCAAGAAGGTGGAGCGCATCGAGGCGACCCGGCCGCACCTGGACCCGGACCCGCCGCAGGGCGCCGCGTAAGCGTCGAACCTCTGGGCCGGCCCGGCGCCACGCCGGGCCGGCCCCTTCGTCCCCACCGACCACCGGCGCTACCCGAGAGAGGGGTCTTCCGTGCGCGTCCGGCCGCAACTCAAACCGATCTCCGTCATACAACGGCCGGCGGAGGTGATCCTCGTCGGGCGGGCGTTGGAGGCGACCTACCTGGACGACGTCGACGGCAGCGTCACCGCCCTGCTGCGGCTGCTGGCCGAGGGGCGCCACACCGTCGCCGAGCTGCCGGCCGCCCTGCGCGCCCTCGGCTTCGAGGTGGGCGAGGCCGAGGTGGCCGACGCCGTCCGGGCCCTCGACGAGGTCGGGGTGCTGCTGCGGGCCGGCTCCGACGACGACCTCGACCCGGCGACCCGCCGTCGGCACGAGAGCAACCTGCGCTTCTACGACCTGTTCGCCGGTCTCCACCGCACCAGCTCCGACTTCCATCGGGCGATGGCCGCGGCGGACGTGCTGCTGCTCGGCGCCGGCGGCATGGGCAGCGGGATCCTGCAGTCGCTGATCGGCCTCGGCGTCGGGTGGGTCCGGCTGGTCGACTTCGACACCGTCGAGGAGAAGAACCTCGCCCGCCAGTTCGCGTACGGGCGCGACGACGTCGGACGCACCAAGGTGGACGCGGCGCGGGACTGGGCGGCGCGCTACTCGCCGGGCGGCACGGTGGTGGAGGCGGTGCACGAGCGGGTGACCGACGTGGCGTCGATCCGTCGGCTGGGCGCGGGCGCCTCGCTGGTGATCTGCGCCATCGACTCCCCCGACGACGTGCACCTGCTGGTCAACGAGGCCTGCTTCGACCTCGGGGTGCCGTTCGTGACCGGCGGTCTGCAGTACTCGACGATGTTCTACTGGTCCGTCGAGCCCGGGGTGAGCGCGTGCCGCCGCTGCCTGGAGCTGAACCGGCAGGACGAGGCCGCCACCATGCCGGCGCTGCTGGACCGGTCCGTGGTGCTGCCCGCCGGGCGGGTCAACCGGGCCACCGGCCCGGTCGCGCAGCTGCTCGCCGGTCTGGTGACGCTGGAGGCCGGGCGCTACCTCACCCGCACCGATCCGCCGGTGGCGGCGGGCGTCTACCACACCGTCGAGCTGGCCGACGGGATGGCGACGGTCCGCTCGCCGTGGCCCCGGCACCCGGACTGCCCCCTGTGCGCCCGGGTGGCGCCGGCCCGGAGCGCCGCCGCGCTCAGCACGGCGGGTTGACCGGTGTCGGACGAGACCGTACGGACGATCGCGCTGCCCTCCGCCGGGCAGCTCGCCGCGCTGACCGTGGTGGCCGACGGGGACACCTTCATCGTGGGCAGTCCCCGCACCGCCGAGTACGTGGAGGTCCCCGAGCTCGGCGCGCGGATCGTGGGCTGGCTCCAGCAGGGCCTGCCCGTGCCGGAGTGCGAACGCCGCGCGGCCGAGCTGGCCGGCGAGCCGGTCGACGTCGCGGACTTCCTGACCGTGCTGGCCGACGAGGGGCTCTTCGCAGCGCACCCGGACGGGCCGGGCGGGGAGCCGGAGGCCGACCACCAGCTCGCCGGGACGCTGCGGGAGCGGCTGGGCCGGCTGCTGTTCCACCGGGTCGCCTGGGTCGCGTACGCGATCATCGCGCTGGTCGGTCCGGCGCTGCTGCTGACCATGCCGCAGCTGCGGCCCTCGTACCGCGACGGGTTCCCCTTCTCGACGCAGCTGCTCAACATCCTGGCGGTCAGCGCGCTGGGGATGGCGGCGGTGGCCGTGCACGAGGGCGCCCACGTCCTTGCCACGGCGAAGCACGGGCTGCGCAGCCGGCTGTCGGTGAGCCGCCGGCTGTACTTCCTCACCTTCCAGGCCGACCTGACCCGCCTGTGGAGCGTCCCGCGCGGCGCACGCTACGGACCGCTGCTGGCCGGGGTGACCTGGGACGCCGTGGTGATGGCGCTGGCCCTGCTGCTGACCGCCACGCTGGCCGAGCAGCTCGGCCCGGTCCCGGTGCGGCTGCTGCGCGCGCTGGTGCTGCTCCAGTTCACCGCGCTGATCGCCCAGACGCTGGTCTTCATGCGCACCGACGTGTACGCGCTGCTGGTCAACGCGACCGGCTGCACCACCCTCTGGGCGACCAAGGGCGCGTTGCTGCGCCGGTACCTGCGCCGGGCCACCGCGGACGACGAGCGGCAGCTGGCCGCCGCCGATCCCCGCGAGGTGCTCTGGGCGCGGCGCTACCTGTGGCTGTACGTGCCCGGCATCGCGGTGGCGTTGGGGTACCTGGTGTACTTCGTGCTGCCCAGCGTGCCGCACCTGCTGGCGTTGTGCCTGGACCCGATCCGCGCCGACGGGCTGACCACCCCGGCGGCCTGGCAGGGAGCGGCGGCGCTGGCGATCGCCGTCGTACCCTCGCTGCTCGCGCTGGTCGGCGCGGCCCGCAGCGGGGTGCGGGTGGTGGCCACCGCGGCGCGGCGCCGGGCCCGCCCGGCAGGGGCTCAGCTCAGGTAGGCCGCCGGCACCGCCTCGGTCAGCCAGACGCCGTTGGCGCTGCGGTGGAAGACGTGCCCGTCGCGGGCCATCCCCGCCGCGTCGACGGTCAACACCACCACCGCGCCGCCGCGGCGGGCACCGACCCGCCGGGCCGTCTCCACGTCCACCGACAGGTGTACGTGGTGCCGGCCGCCCCGCTGCAACCCGGTGGCCCGGATCGAGTCGAGCGCCGCGGCGACGGTGCCGTGGTAGAGCCGCTCCGGCGGGGGCGTCGGGGCCAGCCCGAGGTCCACCGGTACGGAGTGGCCCTGGTTGGCCCGGATCCGCTCCACCCCGTCGGGTCCGCGCTCGACGGCGAAGCGTTGCTTGTCGTTGCCGGCGACGACCGCGTCGAGCTCGGCCCGCCCGATCCGCAGGGCGGCGAGCAGCTCGTCGACGGCGACCCAGCCGGCCCGGTCCAGGGTCAGACCGAACCGGCCGGGCTCGTGCCGCAGCGCCAGGGACATCCGCTTGCTCAGCCGCGTCAGCGCCCGATGGTCCATCGGATCATTGTCGACCACGGTCGTGCGTGGCGGCGACGGGATTGTCGCCGCGCCCGGAGGCACCGGGCTGGGCGGCCGGGTCGAGGCGCCCGCCCTTCTCCGCCACGGCACCCGGCGTCATCCCGGTCGGGTGAAACGGGTCGCCGCCGGGCCGTCGAGCCGGCCAGGCGGGAGCCGGCGCCCGCAGATCACCAGCAGCAGATCCTGGGCGAGACCCCGCACGGGTACGCCCTCGCCGTGGCTCCAGTCCAGGTCGGTCGCCCGGAGCTGGACGCCGGTCAGGTCCGTACCGAAGAACGCGACGTTCCGGGGCGACATGCCGGCCAGCACCGTGGCGACCCGTTCCGGTGGGACGCGGCGGTCCAGCCCGAGACCGACGGTGATGTCGAGGCCGTGGATGACGTCGTGCGACAGCGCCCCGTGGACACCTCCACCCGGCGGCGTCCACCGGTGGCCGATGTTCTCCCGCACCGCCGCGAGCAACTGCCCGGCCGACAGTGCGGCGGCGTCGCGGCGGGCGGTGCGGTCGGCCATCCGGTTGACGTTCCCGCGCGCCCTGGCCAGCTCCACCAGCGTCCGCCCGAGCGAGGTCCGGAACGGCATCGTGGTGTGGGCGATCACCTCCCGCACCCGCCACCCGTCACAGAGCGTCGGCGCGTCCCACCGCTCCGGCGGCAACGCCGCCAGCAGCTCGGCCTGTTCCGTCCGTTCCGCCGCCACCGCGGCGCGGAGCTCGTCGTCGGTCATCCGGGGTTCCTTCCGTCCGGTCCGCGACCCCGTCCACGGGGTCCTCGGAGGGGATACGGACCGGAGGCGGAGAACTCATCGCTGGGCGGGCGTATGGTCGGCGGGTGCGGGAGAGACCGGCCGGCCACGACGTCCCGGTGGAGATGCTGCGCACCGAGCTGACCGGCTTCTGCTACCGGATGCTCGGCTCCGGCTTCGAGGCCGAGGACGCCGTGCAGGAGACGTTCACCCGGGCCTGGCGCGCGTCGGACCGTCACGACCCGGCGCGCGGGTCGCTGCGGACCTGGGTCTACCGCATCGCGACGAACGTCTGCCTGGACATGCTGCGCAGCCCGCAACGCCGGGCGCGGGCGATGGACCTCGGCCCCGCCGCGGAGAGCGGTGCGGCCATCGGCGCGCCGGCGCCGGAACACCTCTGGGTCCAGCCGGTCCCGGACGACCGGGTGCTGCCCGGGTACGGCGACCCGGCGGAGGTGGCGCTGCGACGCGAGACGATCCGGCTGGCGTTCGTCGCCGCTCTGCAACACCTGCCGCCCCGGCAACGGGCCGTGCTGATCCTGCGCGACGTGCTCTGCTGGCGGGCTGACGAGGTGGCGTGTCTGCTGGAGGCCAGCGTCGCGTCGGTGAACAGCGCGTTGCAGCGGGCCCGGTCCACCCTGCGGGCGGTCGGCCCGACGCCCGGGGAGGCGTCCCCGCCCACCGAGGCGGCCCAGCGCGAGCTGCTGACCCGCTACTGCTCCGCCTTCGAGCGCCATGACGTGCCGTCCCTGGTGGCCCTGCTCCACGCGGACGCCACCATGTCGATGCCGCCGTTCCGCTGGTGGCTGCGGGGCCGTGAGCGGATCGCGCAGGCCCTGTCCGATCCGGCGGCCTCGTGCGCGGGGTCGCGGCTGGTGCCCACCGCGGCGAACGGGTCACCGGCGTTCTGGCAGACCCGGCCGGGTCCCGACGGCATCCACCGGCCGTTCGGGCTGGTCATCCTGGAGCTGTCCGGCCGGCAGGTATGCGGGATCACCACCTACCTCGACGCGGACCGGCTGCTGCCGCTGTTCGGCCCGCCGACCCGCTCCACCGACCCGGTGCCGGCGGTGTGACGCTCCGGTGGCGATGCCGCCCACGGCACCATGATCGTGGCGCGCCTGGAGAACTCCTGGCACACGCTCGCCGCGGGCCTCGACAGCCACCTGCGGCTCGATGCGCCGGCTCAGCTGCCTGCGAGAGCCGGGCTGTCACGTGCGGTAGCGGATGATGAAGTTGACGTACGCGTTGTCCGGACGCGTCTCCGCGTCCCCGCCGGAGGTGATGAAGTGCTGGTGTGAGCCGGCAGAGCCGGTGTTCCCGCCGCCGTCGTTCCAGATGGCCCGGCGTGATCCGGCCACCGGGGTGGACGACTTGTCCTGGGGTACGCCGTAGACCTCGTGGCTGTGCCCGCCGTCGCTGTCCAGGGTGAACGCCTGCCTCGGCCGGCCGGTGGCGTGTTTCTGCGTGGAGCCGCAGTGGTCGATCAGCCGCCCGTCGCAGTACCTCCAACCCTGCTCCTCTTACCTCGCTCGGAGGGATGAACAAGGCAAAGGGCGAGGTGGCCGGGGTGTGCCGCTTCCCCTGGCGTCGGAGCGGGCCCGGGCGTCCTCCACCTCGGCGAGGGGCGTGATCGTCCGGGTGAGCATCACATAGACATACTTGCATGTATTGCTGCCTTCGGGTATGAAGGCTGAAAGCACGTCCAGGTGCTGGTTCCTGGGGAGGAGCGACGATGAAACGACCCCTGCGCCGCCTGCGAACGGCGGCGGTCACGCTCGGCGCCTGCACACTTGGGCTGAGCCTGCTGTCGGCACCCGCCGCCGAGGCGTACTCAGGTCAACCTGTCGCACCACACTCCGCACGGGCACCCGAGTCGGACCAGTTCTCGGCGGAGGGCATCCCCACAGTGGGCGAACTCCGCACCGTCGAAGGCTCGCTGTCCTACGCCCGGGACGGCCGGACGCAGATCATCCGGCATCCCGGTGCCGCGTACGTCAAGGTGCACTTCAGCTCACTGCGGCTGGCCCAGGGCGACTACGTCACCGTGTCGAGCCCTGACGGCGAGGAGAGCTACCGGTACGACCGCCACCTGGACCGGGCGACCGGCTCCGACTACACCACCGACGGGCGGCCGGGCTTCTGGGCCATGTCGGTGGAGGGTGACACCGCCGTGGTGACGCTGCACAGCAACCGCGCCTCCCGTCGCAACGCCGCCACCATCGACCGGTTCTGGCGCGGCTACGACCGCATGGAGATCACCCAGCACAACCTCTCCACGCAGTCCGTCTGCAGCACCGACGCCCGCCGCGACGTGGTCTGCTACCAGAACAGCCACCCCAACGAGTACGCCCGCGGCACGGCGGTCGCGCGGCTGCTGATCAGTGGCGGTGGGCTCTGCACCACCTGGCGGGTCGGCAACTCGAACCGCATGCTGACGAACAAGCACTGCATGTCGACGCAGTCCACCGTCAGCGGTAGCGAGATGCAGTTCAACTACCAGTGCGCCACCTGCGGCGGCGCGAACCCCGGTCCCGGCACCAAGGTGAGCGGCGCGACCCTCTACAAGGTGAGCACCGGCGGCTCGGGCGAACTCGACTACACCCTGTACTCGGTGAACAACTTCACCAGCATCCAAGGGTTCGGCACGCTGTACCTGGCAACGACCGCCACCACCACCGGCACGCGGATCTACATCCCGGGGCACGGCGACGGCAGCCCCAAGCGGCTGTCGATCTACGAGAACACCCAGGGTGGCACGACGTGCACCGTGCGAAACGCGAACTACAACACCTGGAACATCAGCTACAGCTGTGACACCTCTGGCGGCAACTCAGGCTCGCCGGTACTCAACGCCAACCACCGGGTTGTCGCCCTGCACCATCTCGGCGGCTGCCCGTCGAACCAGGGCGCGAAGGCACACCTGATCTACAACGAGATCGCCAGCCTGATCGACAACGGCTGACGAGCACGACGAGGGGCCGCCGGAGCGCGCCTCGCGCTCCGGCGGCCCCTCGCCCGCCTCCGTGGCCCGCCGGCACTCGCCGCTGAGCTGTGGACGGCGCGAAGAGCCGCCTGCCTCCACACCTCGACGCGCACGGCGCCCGGCAGCAGCCGGGCGCCGTGGCGTCAGTGCCGGGTCAGGGCAGGTCGATCGGGCGCAGGACCCGGTCGACCGCGTGAGCGATCTGCCGGTTGCCCTTGTTGATGTCGTACGCCGCAACCCGCGGGTTGCGGTCGTCGGTGTCGACGTCGATCAGCACCTGCTTGTGGAACCATTGACGTTCTCCCCGCCCTCAAGGACGGAGGTTCCCTCCGCGCTGCGCGTGGACCGCGCGGCGTCCGGGTGGATTCCTGCTTCTCGGCGCGGTGCCGGCACGGGTGCCGGTCTTACCTGCGCTCCACAGGCGTTTAGGCTCTCCCAGCGTCCCTGGGCGAGCACGTTGATCGCCGCGTTGACGTCCCGGTCATGCACCGCGCCGCAGGGGCAGGTCCACGACCGGACGTTCAGCGGCTTGGGTCCGTCGAGCCGGCCACACGCCGAGCACGTCCGGGACGTGGGCGCGAACCGGTCGATCCTGGCGAAGGTGCGCCCGTACCGTGCGGCCTTGTACTCCAACATCGCCGTGAACGACGCCCAGCCGGCGTCGTGCACGGACTTCGCCAGTCGGGTGCGGCCGAGACCGGTCACGCACAGGTCCTCGACGTACACCGCTTGGTTGTCGCGGATGATCCGTGTCGAGAGCTTGTGCTGCCAATCCCGCCGCGTGTGGGTTACCCGAGCGTGCGCACGAGCGAGTCTGCTGACGGCTTTCTTGCGATTGTTGCTGCCCCGCTGCTTGCGGGACAGGTGCTGCTGCAGCCGGCGCAGTTTGCGGGCCGCCCGGCACAGGAACTTCGGTGCCGCGATCTTCCTGCCGTTGGATAGGACCGCGAAGTGGGTCAGCCCCAGGTCGATACCTACCTCGGACTCGACAGGCGGCAAGGGCTCGTCGGCCGCCTGCACGACGAACGAGGCGAAGTACCGGCCCGCCGCGTCCTTGATCACCGTCACCGACGACGGATCCGCCGGAAGACTGCGCGACCAACGCACGTTCAGGTCGCCGACCTTCGGCAGCCGCAACCGTCCGTTGTCCAGCACCTTGAACCGGGAGTTCTTCGTGAACCGGATGGCCTGCCGGTTGTCCTTGCGAGACCGGAACCGGGGTGGGGCCACCTTGCGACCCTTGCGCTGGCCGCTAACCGAGGCGAAGAAGTTCCGGTACGCGATGCTCAGGTCCGCGAGGGCCTGCTGGAGAACAACTGCCGACACCTCGCCAAGCCATGCCCGTTCGGGCGCCTTCTTCGCCTCGGTAATCAGCCGCTTCGACAGCTCACCGTCGGACAGGTAGGGCTCGCCCGCCTCATGGGCCTGCCGGCGTGCGCGCAGCCCGTCGTTGAACACCACCCGCGCACACCCGAACGCCCGCGCCAGCGCCTCCTGCTGCGCGGGCGTCGGGTAGACGCGGTAGTTGTACCGGAGCTGCACACCGGACAAATTACCATTGGTCTATGGGTGAGACTGAGGGCATCCGGACCGGCAGGCACCATGTCTCCGACGCCTACCTGGTCTTCGTGGCGAAGTTCCGACACAAAGGTGTCCAGCGACCGGCACCTGACCCGCCCGGAGGAAATCATGCCGGCGATGCGCGCCGACTTCGAGTGCGAACTGGTTGAGCGCAACGGTGAAGGCCAGCACGTCCATCTGCTGATCAGCTTCCCACCGAAGGTTGCCCTGACGAAGCTCGTCAAAGCCTCAAAGGCGTGTCATCGCGGCGAACCCTTCGTCGGTGCGTCCAGATCCGTGACTGTCGTCACGACCAATTGCTTCGCACCGACTCCGCCCGGCGGATGCACCGTTCTCAGCCCAGTTCGGCGACCACCTTCGCGGTGAGTTCCCGGACCACGTCGACCAGCAGGTCCACGTCGGCCTCGGTGGTACGCCAGTTGACGATCGCCGGTCGCAGCGCGACCCGTCCGGCGTGGATGGTGGTGCCGACGTAGACCCGGCCGTCGGCGAGCAGCGCCGCGCCGAGCCGCCGGTTGACCTCGTCGAGCGCCTCCTCGGCCAGACCGGCGGGGCGGGCGCGGAAACAGACCACGCAGAGCGGCACCTCGGCCAGCCGCTCCAGCTCGGGCGCCTCGTCCACCCGGCCGGCCAGGCGCTGGGCCAGGTCCAGGTGACGCTCCACCATGGTCCGATACCCCTGCCGGCCGTACGCGGCCAGGGTGGCCCAGATCGGCAGCGACCGGGCCCGGCGGGACGACTCCGGGCCGAGCAGGGCGTAGTCCGCGCCCTCCCCCGGCGTCGGCAGGGCGCTGCCCTGCCCGGGCAGGTACGCCGCCCCGGGCATGCCGAACGCCGCCGGCAGACGCGCCGGGTCCCGCAGGAAGGCGAAGCCGCTCTCGTACGGCACGTTGAGCCACTTGTGTCCGTCCCCGGCGATCGAGTCGGCGCGCTCCATGCCGGCGACCAGCCCGGCGGTCCGCGGCGACAGCGCGGCGAAGATCCCGAACGCGCCGTCGACGTGCAGCCAGGCGCCGTGCCGTTCGGCGATGTCGGCCAGTTCCGCCACCGGGTCGAAGTCCCCGGTGTCCACCTCACCGGCGATGGCGATCACCACGGCGGGGGCGGCGAGTTCGCCGAGGCGCCGGTCCAGGGCCGCCAGGTCGACCCGGCCGGCCGCGTCGCGGGAGTGCACCTCGACGGCGTCACGGCCGTGCCCGAGCAGCTGCAACGCCTTGCGGTCGCTGGGGTGCAGGTAGCCGCCGGAGAGCACGGGCATGCGGGGCAGCCCGGCCAGCCCGTCGGCGGCGACGTCCACGCCGTGCCGTTCGCCCCACCAGTGGGTGGCGGCGGCCAGGCCGGTGACGTTGGCGAAGGTGGCGCTGGCGACCAGTGCGCCACCGAAGGTGGTGGGCAGCCCGAACAGCTCCCGCAGCCAGGTCAGCGCGATGGTCTCCACCTCGCTGGCCAGCCGTGAGGAGGCGCGGAACGCGGCGTTCTGGTCGAGCAGCGCGGCCGTCCAGTCGGCCGCGAGGGCAGCCGGGGTGACCCCGCCGACGACGAAGTGGAAGAAGCGCGGACCGGCCGATCCGGTGGCGGCGGCCGTGCCGACGCGCAGCAGCCGGTCCAGCGCGGCCGCCGCGCCGTCGCCGTGCTCGGGCAGCGGCCCGCCGGCGGCCGGCTCCCACAGCTGGCCCAGCAGCGCCAGGCTGGCGGGATCGAGCACCGGGCGGTCCGCCAGCGACGACAGGTACGGCCCGGCCGCCTCGTACACCTGGCGCAGCGCGTCGTCCCCGCCGGTGTCCCGCAGCGGATCGGTCATCGGGTCCTCCTCGGCTGGGCGACCGGACGCCGGCGGCGCACGGCATCCCACCCTGGCATCCCGGTGCGCCACCGCGCGGCGGCCAATTCCGTCGTCGTGGACCTCCCCCGTCCGGCCGGGTAAGGGGCGGACGTGAGGGCCGTCATAACGGCTGGACGATCCGGCCGGGGTTGCTGCTAGCCTTCTGTCCAGGTCATGAGCGCCAGCGTCAAGCCCCGGCTCGCTGGCCGGCAACCCTCCTCCACGGTGGGGTGCTCCGGGTGAGGACCAGGCACCGGTAGTCGTCGGTGCAAGCGTGGCCTGGTTCCCAGGTCATTTCCGGCCGAGGGAGAACCATGTCTGCTCATCGTCCCGCTCCGCCCGTCGTGGGCGCCCCCGAGGCGTCGTCCGGGCGACCGACCGGCGTCGCGCTGGTCCGGCGGCGGCACGTCGACCTGATGCGGGTCTGCAGCGACGGCTGTCGCCGCCCCGCCACGCGGTAACCGAACCCTCTTCCCCGTACCACTTCAGCGGTGCGCCCCCTGCGCGGGCGCGCCGTCTCCCGGCGTGCCCGCGCGCCCGCCGCCGATCAACCCGGAGACACCTGTGCGATTCCTTCCTGCCCTGTCCAAGGTGGCCGCCCTGGGCGCCGCCGCCGTGCTGGCCGCCACCACGCTGACCGCCTGCGCCGACGACTCCGCCCCGACCGCCGCCAACCCGTACGGCCTGCTCCAGCCGGGTGTGCTGCGCGCCGGCACGCTCACCGACGCGCCGCCGAACGTGTACCTCAAGGACGGCCGGTTCACCGGCTTCGACAACGACCTGCTCACCGCGGTCGCCGCGAAGGCCGGCCTGAAGGTGGAGTTCGTCGGCACCGACTTCTCCGCGCTGCTGTCCCAGGTCAACAACGGCAAGTTCGACGTGGGCAGCTCCTCGATCACCATCACCGAGGCGCGGAAGAAGACCGTCGACTTCGGCAACGGCTACGACTTCGGCTACTTCGGCCTCGACGTGCCCGCCGGCTCCCCGATCAGCGGCTTCGACCAGCTCGCCGGCAAGCGGGTCGTGGTCGTGCAGGGCACGGTGCAGGACGACTACGCCACCGGCAAGGGTCTGGACCCGGTGCGGGTGCCCGACTACAACGCCGCGATCAACCAGCTCAAGGCCGGCACCGCGGACGCGTGGATCGCCCCGGCCGAGATCGGCGAGAAGTCGGCCGCCGACAGCAACGGCAAGATCAAGGTGGCGGCCAAGGAGCTCAGCCCCGCCCCGACCGCGTACGCGTTCGCCAAGGGCGACGACAAGCTGCGCGAGGCGCTGAACAAGGGCCTCGACGAGGTCATCGCCGACGGCACCTGGACGAAGCTCCAGGCGCGGTACTACCCGGGCCGGCCGATCCCGGCGGACTTCACCCCGGGCAGCGGCACGGTGGCCGCGCCGTCGGCGTCGGCCGCCTCCTGACCGGTACGGATGACCAGCGAGCGGGGCGGACGGTGATGGCCTGATGGACACGTGGAGCACGCTGTGGGAAACCTTCTTCGACGGCGACTCGATGCGCGAGGCGCTGCCCGAGATGCTGACCGTCGGGTTGCCCAACACCTTGATCCTGGCGGTCACCGCCGCCCTGCTCGGCTCGGTGTTCGGGATGCTGCTGGCCATCGCCGGCATCTCCCGTACCCGGTGGTTGCGCTGGCCGGCCCGGGTCTACACGGACATCTTCCGGGGCCTGCCGGCCGCGGCGACCATCCTGCTGATCGGCGTCGGCCTGGCGCCGCTGGGCATGCGGCTGTGGGGACCCAACCCGTACCCGCTGGGCATCCTGGCGCTGTCGCTGATCGCCGCCGCCTACATCGGTGAGATCTTCCGCGCCGGTATCCAGAGCGTGGAGGCCGCCCAGCTGGAAGGGGCCCGGGCGCTCGGCTTCTCCTGGGGCGAGGCGATGCGCCTGGTGATCGTCCCGCAGGGCGTACGCCGGGTGCTGCCCGCCTGGGTCAACCAGCTGATCGCCCTGATCAAGGACTCCAGCCTGGTCTACTTCCTCGGACTCCTGGCCAGTCAGCGGGAACTGTTCCGGATCGGGCAGGACTACGCGGCGAACACCGGGAACCAGTCCGCGCTGCTGTTGGCCGGTCTGTTCTACCTGGCGCTGACGGTGCCGCTCACCCACGCGGTGAACTGGATCGACCGACGCCTGCGGCAGGGCCGCGCCGCTGCCGTACCCCCCGAGGACGACGGCGAGACCGCCCTGCCACCGAAGCACCCGACCCGGAAGGACCCGCGATGACGGTCACCGCCACCACCACCTCGGTCAGCCTCGGTGTCCGCGACGTGCACCTGGCCTTCGGCGCGCACAAGGTGCTCCGCGGCGCCGACCTGGACGTCGCCCGGGGCGGCACCGCCTGCGTGATCGGCCCGTCCGGCTCCGGCAAGTCCACCCTGCTGCGCACCATCAACCGGCTGATCGAGCCGGACTCCGGCGACGTGCTGCTGGACGGCCGCAGCGTGCTGCGCGACGACCCCGACGCGCTGCGCCAGCGGGTGGGCATGGTGTTCCAGCAGTTCAACCTCTTCCCGCACATGAGCGTGCTGCGCAACGTCACCCTGGCGCTGCGGAAGATCAAAAAGCTCTCCGAGGACGAGGCCGTCCAGGTGGCCCGGGCGCAACTCGAGCTGGTCGGGCTGGCCGCCAAGGCCGACGCCCGGCCGGCGCAGCTCTCCGGCGGGCAGCAGCAACGGGTGGCGATCGCCCGGGCGCTGGCGCTCCAACCGCAGGTGATGCTCTTCGACGAGGCCACCTCCGCGCTGGACCCGGAGTTGGTCAAGGGCGTGCTGGGGGTGATGGCGGACCTGGCGGCGGGCGGGATGACCATGGTGGTGGTCACCCACGAGATGGGCTTCGCCCGCTCCGTCGCCGACACCGTCGCCTTCATGGACCACGGCGTGGTCCTCGAGGCCGGCGAACCCGCCGCGGTCTTCGAGGCGCCGGAGCACCCGCGGCTGCGCCGCTTCCTGTCCCAGGTGCTCTGAGCCCGGGTCGACCGCCGGCCCTCAGACGTTCCGGACCTCGTCGGGCGGGCCGGCGAGGTCCCGGGCGGCCTCGGCCCAGGCGTCGTCATCCCCGATGCGGCGCTGCTGCTCGGCCTGGTCCTCGATCCACCGGGCATGCGCTTCCCAGGCGGACTGCTTGCTGGTGCCCAACGCCGCGCCGATCTGCGACCAGGAGGCACCGGTGGCTCGCGCCGTGCGCACCGCCAACTGCCGGCCGTAGCCGGCCTTGCGCGCGATCACCTCGCTGAGTGCCAGCAGCTCCAGCGCCTCGGGCGCGCTCAGCGACACCGCGTCCGGCTCGCCCGCGTCGGACCCGTCCCGGCCGGCCGGCGCGAGGGCGTCCCGCACGCGCAGCTCCTCGTACCGGGCGGCGGCGGTCAGGAGTGTGAACTGGCGTTCGATGCTGTCGGGTGTGTGCATGACCCCAGCATGTCGTCAAGTCGCCCTGACGTCAAGCCGACCTGACGATTGCGTCGACCGAGGACCGTCACAGGTGATCACTACAGTCGCCGGCATGTCCTGGACGCGCCAACTGCCGGCCGACCTTCCCGAGGGCCAGCTGATCACGCCCACCGACGGTGACCGCCCCCGCTACTGGCTGAGCACCGCGCCGGCCCGACCCGGGCAGTGGGCCCGCCGGCGGGCCGGTCATCGCCAGACCGGGCTGTGGCCCCTGCTCACCGTCCCCGACACCGGTCTCGCGGACCCGTCGTCCCTGTTCGTCGACGACCACCTGGGAATCTCGTCGCCGGACGACCACGACGCGGCGACGGTGCTCAGCCGGTGGTGGCACCAGTTCCTGCCCGAGGAGGACGACTCGTCCCGCCGCCGCTTTCTCGACCCGGTGGGCACGACCTGGCCGGGCACCGCCCCGCCGCAGGTTCATCACGACCCGGCCGACGAGATCGCCGACTGGTTCGCCGATCAGCTGCGGGACGACGAGACCCGCCTCGCGCTCGTTCCCGCGCCCACCGGCGCGGACGCGCTGACCGCCCTGGCCTGGACCGGGCCGCTCAACCACGACGACGACACCGCCCGGTTCACCGCCGTGCTGCGCGACTGGCAGTCCCGGTTCGGCGTCCGGGTCGTCGCGCTCGGCCCCGACACCCTGTACGTCAGCGTCGCCGCTCCCCCGATCACCACCGAGGACACGCTGCTGGTGGCCGCCGAACACCTCGCGTTCTGCCCCGACAATGTCTGGCAGGGCAACCACTCGACGCTCGGCGAGTACGCGCAGGCCCTGTTGGGCACCCGCGGCTGGGCGTTCTGGTGGGACTGAACGACTCCCGGCGGTGACGCCGACACCCCGGTCCCGGTGCCGCACACCCGTCGGCTCGATGCCGCACCGGCCCGGCAACGCCACGACGCCGCCCCCGGGTGAGCGGGGACGGCGTCGGAGGCGCGGGACCGGCGCGGTCAGGTCATGTCGTCGTAGCGCCGGTCGATCGGGGCGGGCGCGGCCACCGGCGCCGGGGCGCCGACCGGCCCGGAGAACTCGACCGCCGGGGTCGCCACAACCGGTTCGTCGTCGAGTTGCAGCGGTGACACCTCGTCGTCGGCGACGCCGGCGTAGACCTCCTTGCCCCGCCCGCGCCGCTTGTCGTTGAGGAACGCCACCCCGACCGCGACGAAGTAGAGCAGGGACAGGGACAGGGCCAGCAGCGTCATGCCGAACGGGCCCGGGTCCGGGGTCGCGACGGCGGCGAAGGCGAAGCAGATGAAGATCACCGCGCGCCACCAGCTGAGCAGACGCTTCGCGCTGGCCACCCCGGTGAAGTTGAGCATCAGCAGGATCAGCGGAAACTCGAACGCCACCCCGAACAGCAGGATCATGTTGGTGACGAACGAGATGTACCGGGTGACCTCGAGCTGGGTGGAGGTGCCGGTGACACCGGCCTCCAACAGGAAGGCCAGGCCCTTGTCCACCACCAGGTAGGCCAGCACCGCGCCGCCGGCGAACAACGGCGCCGCGATGGAGACGAAGACGTACGCCCACTTGCGCTCGTGCCGGTGCAGGCCCGGCGCGATGAACGCCCAGAGCTGGTACAGCCAGACCGGCGCGCCGATGATCAGACCGATCCAGAGCGCCAGCTTCAACTTGAGGATGAAGCCGTCCGCCGGCGAGAGCAGCAGGAACTGCTGACACTTGCCGAGGGCGTCGGTGGCGCCCGGCAACCGGCAGTACGGCTCCTTGAGCAGGTCGAACGCCGGCTGGGCGAGCCAGAACCCGCCGATCAGCCCGCCGACGATCGCCAGCGAGGCGCGGAAGAGACGGGTACGCAGCTCACGGACGTGTTCCATGAGCGTCATGGAGCCGTCGGCGGCCCGTTCGAACTCGCTCGGGCCGCGCTTGCGAAGCGCGAAGGCCACGGTGCTCGGGCCCCTTCAGGTCAGTTGTCGCGGACGCGCTGCACCGGGTCGACCGGCGGGGCGACCGGCTGCTGCGGAGCCTGCTGCGGGGCGTACTGCTGCTGCGGCTGGGCGGCGGGCTGCCCCCCGTAGGGCTGCTGCTGCTGCGGCGGCTGCTGACCCGCGTACGGCGGCAGCGGCTGGTAGCCGGCCTGCGCGTCGGCCTTCTCGGCCAGGTCGCGGTCGTCGTCCTGCAGGCTCTTGGTCTCCGCCTTGATGATCCGCAGCGAGCGGCCCAGCGAGCGGGCCGCGTCGGGGAGCCGCTTCGCGCCGAAGAGCAGAATCAGCACGACCACGAGTACGGCGATGTGCCACGGCTTGAGGGCACCCATGGGAAGCTCCAGTCGCTCTGTGTCGAGGGGTGGGTCGCAGCCCATCGTACGTCTGTCGAGGGCCGTTGCCACCCGCCGGTCCGCTGGTGACGCGTCCGGCCGGTGAAGTCTCGACCACCCTCGCGTGTCCCGTCAACCACCTAGGGCGTTCGTCCGTGCGCGAAAGGGGCACCGATCGCGCAGCCGGCGAGCGGTCCACCGACCGAGGTCGATCAGCTGTCCCGCTTGGCCTTGATCAGCTCCACCCGCCGGGTGGTGGTCTCGACCTGCCGCTGGAGCGTCTCGGCCCGCTCGGAGAGCGCCTCGGCGGCCTCGCGCAGCGCCTCCGCGTCGGCCTGACGCCGCTGAAGCGCCAGCGCCGCCCGCCGCAGCCGGGGCAGCCGCGCCAGCACCGGCCGGACCGCCAGGGCCAGCACGACGAGCGCGAACAGCACCACCGCGAGAACGATCCACTTCACCACGGCGGTCAGCCTACTGGGTGACCGCCGCCACCGCCGGGTCGGCCGACGGCGCCGCGCCGGGCGCCGGCGTCGCGTACGCCTCCAACGCGGCGGCGGCCTGGGCGCGTACCTGATCGGCCAGCTCGGCCGGCGCGACCACGGTGACGTCCGGTCCGAGCCCCAGCACGAAGCGGCGGGCCCAGCCGAGGTCGGTCACCCGCAGCGAGACCAGCCAGTGGTCCCCGTCGACCTCGATCCGCTCGCACGGGTAGTACTCGGTGATCCACCGCTCGCCCCGGCCGATCCGCAGGGTGATCAGCGGCAGGTCGGGCGAGGGCCGGAACACCCCGGCGGTGAGGTCGTGCGGGCGCGCCTGCGGCGGCACCACGGCCGGCTCGTCCAGCTCGACGACCGCGTCGATCCGGTCGGCCCGGAACAGCCGAACCGCCTCGGCCCGG
Organism: Micromonospora sp. LZ37; assembly: GCF_059359015.1. NCBI lineage: Bacteria > Bacillati > Actinomycetota > Actinomycetes > Micromonosporales > Micromonosporaceae > Micromonospora > Micromonospora sp. LZ37. The sequence continues at coordinate 341,640 of NZ_JCADBL010000002.1, forward strand.
CGGCACCAGGCCTCCACGTACGCCCGGCCGTCGACCATCAGCATCCGCAGCGGGTCGATGGTCCGCTCGGTGCTCTCGTCCCGGGCGGCGGTGTAGTAGGTGATCCGCAGCGCCCGGCGCCCCTCCACGGCCGCGCGCAACTCCCGCACCCGGCGCGTCTCGCCGGGCAGCCGGACCTCGACCGGCGCGCCGACCAGGTCGCCGGCCGCGTTCTCGATCTTCGCCAGGGCCCGCTCGACGGCCTCCCGGTTGGCGACCCCGGGGGTCTCGGCGAGCATCCGCAGCGCCACCACCAGGGCGAGCGCCTCGTCCGGGGTGAGCCGCAGCGGACGGTCGATGCCGGCGTCGTAGGTAATCGTCACCCGGTCGCCGTCGAACGCCATGTCGATCAGGTCACCCGGGCCGTACCCGGGCAGCCCGCACACCCAGAGCAGCTCCAGGTCCTCCCGGAGCTGCCGTTCGGTGACGCCGAGGTCACCGGCGGCCTCGGCGATCTCGATGCCGGGACGGGCCAGCAGGTACGGCACCAGGTTCAGCAGCCGGGCCAGCCGGTCGGCGGAGGTGCGGGAGCCGCCCCGGGCGGCCGGCCGGGTCACCGGGCACCCCCGGCCACGGCCAGGTCGTCGTGCCGGGCGGCGATCTCCTTGAGCCGTTGGATCACCGCGTCGCGTACCTCCGGCGGGTCGAGCACCCGCACGTCCGGGCCGTACCCGACGAGCTGGCCGGCGAGGTGGTCCGCATCGGCGTAGGGCAGCACCAGCCGGTCGCCGTCGGGGCCGGGCAGGGTCCGCACGGCCCAGCGGCGCAGGCCGGCGGCGCGTCCGGGCGCGGCCAGCACGGTGGCCCGGCCGGTCCGCTCGACCGGCCCGGACCAGCGGGCCACGTGGCTGATCAGGTCGACGCCTTCCGGCGGGGCGTACCCACCCGGCTCGCCGGTCACCCGGACCGTGCCCACCACGCGGGACAGCCGGAAGCAGCGGGTGGCCTCGCGGTCCAGGTCGTGCCCGACCACGTACCAGCGGCCGCGCCAGCAGACCACGCCCCACGGCTGGAGGCGGCGGCGGCTCGGCGCGTCCCGGTCGGGCACCCGGTAGTCGAAACCGACCTCGCGGCGGTCCCGCGCGGCGGCGGTCAGCGGCGCGAACGCCGGGTCGACGGTGACCATCGGCTCCAACCCGAGGGTGGCCTGGGGGTCCACGTCGACACCCGCGGCGCGCAGCTTGGCCAGCCCGGAGGAGGCGGCCGCGGCCAGGCCGGCGTGCCGCCAGAGCCGCGCGGCGATGCCCACCGCGGCGGCCTCGTCCGGTTCGAGAGGGATGTCCGGCAACGCGTACTCACGGTGGGCGATCCGGTAGCCGGGCTCGGCGTCGAAGACGCTGGCCGTACCGGTCTCCAGGGGCACGCCCAGCTCACGCAGCTCGGCCTTGTCCCGCTCGAACTTGCGCTGGAACGCCTCGTGCTCCTTGGCGTCGTCCGGATCGTGCTCGTAACCGGGCACGGTCGCGGCGATCTGCGCGGCGGTCAGGAACCGTCGCGTGGACAGCAGGCAGATCACCAGGTTGACCAGGCGTTCGGTACGGCTCCGCGACACAGGTGAACGCTAGCAGCCCACCCGGCGCGCCCGTGCACCCGCGCGGCGCGGCGGGCCGGCTTCGTCACCGGGCGGCGACCGGGCCCCTCCGCCGCGATCCTCCGCCGGCCGGCGCACCGCCGACCGGCCCGCTGAGCGCCGGTCCTCCACCACCGGCGGCGACCCGCGCGCCGGCCGCCCGACCCGCGCGCGGCGGTCGGCCCGCCCGCCGCTAGCGTGCCCGGCATGGTGCGATGGCGGTCGGGAACGGTCACGGCGGTACGGCGGCGGTGGGCCGGCGCGGTGGAGCTGGACGTCGAACTCTCCGACGGCGGCACGATGCGCGCGCTGGCGTACCCGGACCTGGTCGGCGACCCGGTGCCCGGGGACCGGGTGCTGCTCAACGCCGGCGCGCTGCTGATGGGCCTCGGCACCGGCGGCTACGCCCTGGTGGTGGCGCTGCCCGACCGGCTGCCGGCTGACCCGCCGCAGGCCGGTGACACCCGCGACGCCGGGCACCTGGTCAAGGCCCGGTACACCCCGCTGCAACCGATCATGCTCGGGGTGGACGAGGAGGCGTCCCCGCACCACGACCTGCTCGCCCGGGCGGAGAGCCTGGACGGGCTGCCCGTGGTCACCGCCGACCTGCACTCCGCGCTGCCCGCGATCCTCGCCGGCATCCACGCCGACGCGCCGGACGCCCGGGTGGCGTACCTGCTCACCGACGGCGGCGCCCTGCCGGCCTGGTTCTCCCGCACCCTCGACGGGCTGCGCGACCGCCTCGTGGGGACCGTCAGCGTCGGGCAGGCGTTCGGCGGTGACCTGGAGGCCACCACCCTGCACACCGGCCTGCTCGCCGCCCGACACGTGCTGCGCGCCGACGTCGCGATCGTCGCCCAGGGCCCCGGCAACCTGGGCACCGGCACCCGCTGGGGCTTCTCCGGGGTCGCCGTCGGCGAGGCGGTCAACGCGGTCGCCGTCCTCGGTGGGCGGCCGGTGGGCTCGCTGCGGATCTCCGACGCCGACCCCCGCCCCCGGCACCGCGGCGTGTCCCACCACAGCCTCACCTCGTACGGCAGGGTCGCCCTCGCCCCGGCGGAGCTGGTGGTGCCCGACGGCCTCGACGCGGCGCTGGCCGCCGCGGTGGACGCCGCCCTGTCCCCGCTGGCCCGGCGGCACACCATCGTCCGGGTCGCCACCGACGGACTGGACGCGGCGCTGCGGGCCCTGCCGGTGACGCTCTCCACCATGGGTCGGGGCCTGGACGCCGACCACGCCTACTTCCTGGCGGCGGCCGCCGCCGGCCGACACGCGGCCCGCCTGGCCGACTGAGCGCCCGAGGGCGTGCCGTCAGCGGCGCGGGCTCAGCCGACCAGGAAGATCAGCGCCAGCCAGCCGGCGACGATGGCCACCAACGCGACCACGAGCACCCAGGTCGGCACGGTGTACTCGCCGCGCCGGTTGCGCTCGATCTCGGTGCGGATCTTCTCCCGGCGGCGCTCGACCCAGTTCAGCTTCTCGGTGCCGCGCTCGCGGTCAGGGGGTGAGGTGTTCATCGCGACGCCAGCGTACCGGTGGGTCGGCGGCCGGTGCCGGGCACCGGCCGCCGCTCCGCTCACATGCTGGCGATCAGCCGTTCCACCCGCTCGTCGTAGGCGCGGAACGGGTCCTTGCAGAGCACGGTGCGCTGCGCCTGGTCGTTGAGCTTCAGGTGCACCCAGTCGACGGTGAAGTCACGGCGCTTCTCCTGGGCGTGCCGGATGAACTCGCCGCGCAGCCGGGCCCGGGTGGTCTGCGGCGGCGTCTCCTTCGCCTCGAAGATCTCCGGATCGGTGGCCACCCGGTCCACCTGCCCGCGCCGCTCCAGCAGCCCGTACAGGCCGCGGCCCCGGCGCAGGTCGTGGTACGCCAGGTCCATCTGGGCGACCCGCGGGTGGGACAGCGGCAGGTCGTGCTTGCGCTGGTAGCGCTCGATCAACCGCAGCTTCGTCACCCAGTCGACCTCCCGCGCCACCGGGTCGAGATCACCGCTCTCCACCGCGGCCAGCACCCGGCCCCAGAGCTCCACCACCCGCTTGGCGGTCTGGTCGCCGCCCCGGCGCTCCACGAACTCGGTCGCCTTGGCCAGGTATTCCTGCTGGATGTCGAGCGCGCTGACCTCCTTGCCGGAGGCCAGCCGCACCTTGCGCCGGCCGGTGATGTCGTGCGACACCTCGCGGATGGCCCGGATCGGGTTCTCCAGCGACAGGTCCCGCATCACCACCCCGGCCTCGATCATCCGCAGCACGATGTCGGCGCTGCCGACCTTGAGCAGCGTGGTGACCTCGTTCATGTTGGAGTCGCCGACGATCACGTGCAGCCGGCGGTAGCGCTCGGCGTCGGCGTGCGGCTCGTCGCGGGTGTTGATGATCGGCCGGCTGCGGGTGGTCGCCGAGGAGACGCCCTCCCAGATGTGCTCGGCGCGCTGGGAGAGGCAGTAGACCGCCCCGCGCGGGGTCTGCAGCACCTTCCCCGCCCCGCAGATCAACTGCCGGGTCACCAGGAACGGGATGAGCACGTCGGCGAGCCGGCCGAACTCGCCGTGCCGGGAGACCAGGTAGTTCTCGTGGCAGCCGTACGAGTTGCCGGCCGAGTCGGTGTTGTTCTTGAACAGGTAGATCTCGCCCGCGATGCCCTCGTCGTGCAGCCGCTTCTCGGCGTCGATGAGCAGGCCCTCCAGGATCCGCTCACCGGCGCGGTCGTGGGCCACCAGGTCGGTGACCGAGTCGCACTCCGGGGTGGCGTACTCCGGGTGGGAGCCCACGTCCAGGTAGAGCCGGGCCCCGTTGCGAAGGAACACGTTGCTCGACCGGCCCCACGACACGACCCGGCGGAAGAGGTACCGGGCGACCTCGTCAGGGGACAGCCGCCGCTGCCCGCGGTACGTACAGGTGACGCCGTACTCGGTCTCGAGGCCGAAGATTCGCCGCTCCATGATGTGACATTAGCCGCCCGGGGGCCCGGTTCGTCACTGTCACACCACAGGTCGTGCTCTCCGGTCGATCAAATCCCGTCCGAGTACGACATTCCGTCCCGCCGCAGCCCCGCCACGAACGACCGGCAGGCCCGGTAGTCGGGCAGCAGCCCCGACTCGCGGACCTGCGCCAGGGTGGGCGCGGCGGCGTCCCGGGCGGAGAGCCGGGGCCCGTCGGCCGGCCAGTCGATGGCCAGCTCCGCGTCGAGCGGGTGCACCGCGTGCTCGGCGGGCGGGTTGTAGGTGGTGGAGCAGAGGTAGCTCAGGGTCGCGTCGTCGGTCAGCGCGCAGAAGCCGTGCCCCAGGCCCTCGCTGAGGTAGACCGCCCGCCGGTCGACGTCGTCGAGTCGGACGCCCTCCCACCGGCCGAAGGTCGGCGAGCCGACCCGCAGGTCGACGGTCACGTCGAGCACCGCGCCCCGCACGCAGGTGACGTACTTGGCCTGGCCGGGCGGGACGTCGGCGAAGTGGATGCCACGCACCACGCCGCGCGCGGAGACGGAGAGGTTGCCCTGGGCCAGGCGCAGCGGGTGGCCGACCGCCTCGGCGAGCGCGTCGAAGCGGTACCACTCCACGAACAGCCCGCGCGGGTCGCCGTGCTGCTGCGGGGTGATCTCCCAGGCGCCCTCGACGGCGAGCTGACGGATCTTCACCGGACCCCGCCACGCCTGGCGGCCAGCAGGTTGAACAGGTATTCGCCGTAGCCGCTCCGGGCCAGCGGCTCGGCGAGGGCGGCCAGCTGCGCGTCGTCGATCAGGCCGGCCCGCCAGACCACCTCCTCGACGCAGCCGATCTTCATGCCCTGCCGCTCCTCGATCACCCGGACGAACTCGGCGGCCTGCATCATCGAGGTGAAGGTGCCGGTGTCCAGCCACGCGGTGCCCCGGTCCAGCAGGGTCACCGACAGCTCGCCGATCTCCCGGTACGCCTCGTTCACCGCGGTGATCTCCAGCTCGCCGCGGGCGCTCGGGGTGAGCTTGCCGGCGATCTCCACCACCCGGTTGTCGTAGAAGTACAGGCCAGGGACCGCGTAGCGCGACTTCGGCCTCGCCGGCTTCTCCTCGATCGAGAGCACCCGACCGTCGGCGTCGAAGTCGACGACCCCGTACGCCTCCGGGTTGGCCACCGGGTACGCGAAGACCCGACCGCCGGTCAGGTCGGCGTTGCCGGCCAACTGCCGGCCCAGACCGACGCCGTGGAAGATGTTGTCCCCCAGGATCAGCGCCACCGACTGGTCGCCGATGAAGTCCGCGCCCAGCACGAAGGCCTGCGCGATGCCCTCCGGGCGGGCCTGGCTGGCGTACTCCAGGCGCAGCCCGAACTGGCTGCCGTCGCCGAGCAACCGGACGAACTGGTCCTGGTCCTCCGGCGTCGTGATCACCAGGATCTCCCGCACGCCGGACAGCACCAGGGTCGACAGCGGGTAGTAGATCATCGGCTTGTCGAAGACCGGCATCAGCTGCTTGGACACGGCGCGGGTGATCGGCCACAGCCGGGACCCGGTGCCACCTGCGAGAAGGATTCCGCGCACCGGGGGAGCGTACCGGTAGCCGTCCAAACCGGACACCGTCCGGGGGCCCGCACTTCGCGTACACTTCGGGACCCGTGAGGGTCCTCGTCACCGGCGGAGCCGGATTCATCGGGTCGGAGTACGTGCGGATGCTGCTGGGTGTGCCCGGCGGCGACGCCTCCGGTGTGCCCGGCGGCGAGCCCACCGCGGTCACCGTGCTGGACAAGCTCACCTACTCCGGCAACCTGGCCAACCTCGCCCCGGTACGGCAGGACCCCCGGCTGCGCCTCGTGCAGGGCGACATCTGCGACCCGGCGCTCGTCGACGAGGTCGTCGCCGGGCACGACGTGGTCGTGCACTTCGCCGCCGAGTCGCACGTCGACCGCTCGATCGCCGGCGCCGCGCCCTTCGTCACCACCAACGTGCTCGGCACCCAGACCCTGCTCGACGCCGCCCTGCGGCACGGCACCGGCCGGTTCGTCCACGTCTCCACCGACGAGGTCTACGGCTCGATCGACGAGGGTTCCTGGACGGAGACCTCACCGCTGGCACCGAACTCCCCGTACTCGGCCTCCAAGGCCGGCTCGGACCTGCTCGCGCTGGCCTACCACCGCACCCACGGCATGGACGTGGTCGTCACCCGCTGCTCCAACAACTACGGGCCGTACCAGTTCCCAGAGAAGATCATCCCGCTGTTCGTGACCAACCTGCTCGACGGCGGCACCGTGCCGCTCTACGGCGACGGCGGCAACGTCCGGGACTGGCTGCACGTGCACGACCACTGCCGGGGCATCGCGCTGGTCCAGCAGAAGGGACGCGCCGGCGAGGTCTACCACATCGGCGGCGGCAGCGAGCTGAGCAACACGGAGCTGACCGGCCGGCTGCTCGAGGCGTGCGGCGCCGGCTGGGACCGGGTCGTCCCGGTCGCCGACCGCAAGGGCCACGACCGCCGCTACTCGCTCGACATCGGCAAGATCAGCGCCGAGCTGGGGTACGCCCCGAGCATCGCCCTGGACCGGGGCCTGGCCGAGACGGTGCGCTGGTACCGGGAGAACCGGGCCTGGTGGGAACCGCTGAAGGCGAAGCCGGGCGCGTGACCCGGGTACTCGTGACCGGCGCGGGCGGCATGCTCGGCGCGGACCTGCTCGCCGTCCTCGGCAGTCGACGCGACCTGGAGGTGACCGCGCTCACCCGCGAGGAGCTGGACATCACCGACGCCGACGCGGCGCGCGCCGCCGTCGCCGGGCACGACGTGGTGGTCAACGCCGCGGCGTGGACCGACGTCGACGGCGCCGAGGCGGCCGAGGCGGCCGCCACCCGGGTCAACGGCGACGGGGTGGCGAACCTCGCCGCGGCCGGCGCCGAGACCGGCGCGCGGCTGCTGCACGTCTCCACCGACTACGTCTTCCGCGGCGACACGACCACCCCGTACCCCGAGGACGCGCCGACCGACCCGGTGAACGCGTACGGGCGCAGCAAGCTCGCCGGCGAACGCGCCGTCGCCCGGCTGCTGCCCGAGACCGGGTACGTGGTCCGCACCGCCTGGCTCTACGGCGCGCACGGCCCGAACTTCGTCACCACCATGCTCCGCCTGGCTGGCCGGCGCGAGCACCTCGACGTGGTGGACGACCAGCAGGGCCAGCCCACCTGGTCCTATGCCCTCGCCACCCAGCTGGTCGCGCTCGCCGACGCGGCCCTGGCCGCCCGGGCCCCCGCCGGCGTCTACCACGGCACCTGCTCCGGCGGGACCACCTGGTACGGCCTGGCCCGCGCGGCCTTCGCCCTGGCCGGGCTCGACCCGGAACGGATCCGACCCACCACCAGTGACCGGTTCCCGCGCCCGGCCACCCGACCGGCCTGCAGCGTGCTGGGGCACGACCGCTGGGCCGTCGCCGGTCTGCACCCGCTGCCGGACTGGCACGACAGCCTGACCGACGCCTTCGACTCCACCGTTCCGCCCACCCGGTGGAAGGCCGCCTGAAGCGGCCCTGACCTGCTCACCTCCGGCGTCGGCCTCGGGCCCCTCCCGGCAAGGCGGCCGGGACGCAGCGGTGTCCCACGACGGTCACGCGAGGCCGCCGTACCACCTCGTCCGCCCCGCTCGGCCGGCGCCTCGCCGGGCCGGAACGGACCGCGGGGCCGGGAGAACCCCCGACCCCGCGACGCGGACATCATTCCTGCGGGCCGCGGGCCCGCCGGTCACTCCAGGTCTGCCGAGCCGGCGGAGCTGGTCGGCTTGTGCGACTCCTCCGTCGGCACCGTCGGCGTGTTCGCCCGCCCGTCCTCCGGCGCGACGTCGGCCGAGGCGTCCCCCTCGAGCAGCCCGGTCAACGCCGCCCCGGTGACCCGGCGGAAGGTGCGCCCGACCCGATGCCGGTCCAGCACCGCCACCTCGAGCTGGTTGGCCGCGATGGTCCGGGCCGCGCCACCCTCGCCGCCGACGCTGCTGAGCGCCCGTACGGCGACCTTGACGGCCTCGCTGAGCGACATGTCCGGGCGGTGGTCGGACTTCAGCACCCCGGTGATCGCCTCGGCCTGCCCGCCCATCGCCATCCGACCCGGCTCGTCGTTCACCGAGCCGTCGTAGGTGATCCGGTACAGCTCGTCGTCCTCGGCGGTGGCGCCGACCTGGGAGACGCAGATCTCGACCTCGAACGGCTTGGACTGCTCGGTGAAGATCGAGCCCAGGGTCTGCGCGAACGCGTTGGCCAGGGCCCGCCCGGTGACGTCCCGCCGGTCGTAGCTCAGCCCGTTCAGGTCGGCCATCCGCACCCCGGCCCGGCGCAGGTTCTCGAACTCGTTGTACCGGCCGACCGCGGCGAAACCGATCCGGTCGTAGATCTCGCTGACCTTGTGCAGGGCGCTGGAGAGGTTCTCCGCGACGAAGAGCACCCCGCCGGCGTAGCTCAGGACCACCGCGCTGCGGCCCCGGGCGACGCCCTTGCGGGCCAGCTCGGAGCGGTCGCGCATGATCTGCTCGGGCGAGGCGTAGAACTGCATGGCCACGGCGGCGGTTCTCCTTCGGCGCTGTGCTGAGTACTGCTGACTGGTGGGCGGGAGCGGGGAGCGGGATCAGCCGCCCGGGTTCTCCATCCGACCGGCGACGACCCCCTCGGCGACGGCCGCCGTCTCGGCGTCGGTGAGTCGGTGCGTGCCCTCGGCCGTCGCCGTCATCACCACCGGGTAGATCCGACGGGTGAGGTCCGGGCCGCCGGTGGCGGTGTCGTCGTCGGCGGCGTCGTAGAGCGCCTCGACGGCGAGGCGGACCGCGTCGTCGATGGAGAGCCCGGCACGGAACCGCTTCTTCAGCGCGGACCGGGCGAAGATCGAACCGGAGCCGATCGCGTCGTAGCCGGTCTCCTCGTACGGTCCACCGGTCACGTCGAAGCTGAAGATCCGGCCGGCCTTCGCCGGATCGCTGGCCGCCAGGTCGAAGCCGGCGAAGAGCGGGATCACCGCGAGGCCCTGCATCGCCGCGCCGAGATTGCCGCGGATCATCGAGGCGAGCCGGTTGGCCTTGCCGTCGAGCGAGAGCATCGCGCCCTCGATCTTCTCGTAGTGCTCCAGCTCCACCTGGAACAGTCGCATCAGCTCGATGCCGATGCCGGCGGTGCCGGCGATGCCGACCAGCGAGTACGCGTCGGCCGGATGCACCTTCTCGATGTCCCGCTGGGCGATCAGGTTGCCCATGGTGGCCCGCCGGTCCCCGGCCATCACCACACCGCCGGCGGCCGAGATGGCCACGATGGTGGTGGCGTGCGGCGCCAGGTCGGCGGCCATGCCCGGCGGCAGCGGCCGACGGCCGGGCAGCATCTCGGGGGCCACCCGGCTCAGGAAGGCCGTGAAGGAGGACGTCCCCGCGTTGGTGAACACATCTGGTAGACGCCCGGATGGATCAAAACCCGCTGCCACGTGGTTCCTCTCAGGTACGTGATCGCCCTGGCCAGCCTCGTGGGACTGTCACGGAACTGGCCAAGACCACCGTTGCAGTTGAAGCAGAGTATCCCGCGCACCCATCCGGTGCGATGATCGTGGTCCAGATGTTGCGGGTCCGCGCCGCCGCAGATCGCGCAGACCCCGCCCTGCTCGGCCAGGAGCTCCTGGAACTCCTTCTCCCCGACGCCGTAGCGGCGCCGCAGGTGGTACTCCCGACTGCCGCCGTAGAGCCGCTGCCTCACTTCCTTCGTGCGGCTGTTGTGGCACGGCTTGCAGTACGTGGCATAGCCCGTGCTGTCGGCACGGTTACGGGGGAAGTCGGCCACGGGCTTGACGGTTCCACAGTCGGCGCAGAAGCGGTGGCCTTCCGGGACTTCCCGGGCGGGCTTCACCTCTCGGCCATGCCTCTCCTTCACCCGCTTGGCGTAACTGGCCTTCGAGCGCTCGTTGAAGCAGGGCTTGCAATAGCTGCCGCGACCGCTGGGACGCTTGCTGCTCGCACAGAACTCGTCGAGCGGCTTCCATTCCCCGCAGTCGCGGCACCGGCGTCGGCCGTTCTGATCATCCAAGGGAAGCGGCATGTCCGTTTCGCCCCGAAATGATCACTGACCTCCCTTTTGTACGTAACCTCGCACGAACTCCTCGGCGTTCTCCTCGAGGACGGAGTCGATCTCGTCGAGCAGGTCGTCGACGTCCTCGGTGATCTCGGCGTGCCGCTCGGCGACCTCCGGGTTCGCCTCGGTGGTGACGTCCTCGGTCTCCTCGCCCTGCCGGGACCTGCCCGACTGCGACTGCCCACCGCTGTCACGAGTGGCCATGACTGCCTCCTCCACGATCGCCTGGCATGAAATCTACCCCGTCAGGGCGACAGGAAGCGCCCGCGTCAGCCGTGTTCGCCACCGGCGGACGGGAGCGGTCACACCGGTCCGGTGGCGTCAGTGGAGCGCCCCCGGCCGGCGTGGCGCGACCGTGCCGTGGCCGTACCGGCACTCACGGCCCGGTCAGCATCTCCAACAGGTCCTTGGCGCTCGCGCAGCGGTCGAAGAGCGCGCCGACGTGCTTGCGGGTGCCCCGTTCCGGCTCCATCATCGGCACCCGGACCAGCGACTCCCGGCCGACGTCGAAGATGACCGAGTCCCAGCTGGCCGCGACGACCTCGGAGGCGTACTGGCCGAGGCAGCGACCTCGGAAGTAGGCCCGGGTGTCCTCCGGCGGCTCGGTCATCGCGGTGCGGGTCTGCTCGTCGGTCAGCAGGGTCTTCATCGCCCCGCGGGAGACCAGCCGGTGGTAGAGGCCCTTCTCCGGCCGGACGTCGGAGTACTGGAGGTCGACCAGTTGGAGCTTGTGCGAACCCCAGCCGAGCTTCTCCCGCTCCCGGTAGCCCTCCAGCAGCCGCAGCTTGGCCACCCAGTCCAGTTCGTCGGCGCAGAGGAAGGCGTCCCGGCCGAGCCGGTCCAGCACGCTCTCCCAGCGGTCCAGCACGTCCACGGTCTGCGCGTCCACGTCGTCGCCGTAGCGGTCGTCCACGAAGGACCGCACCCGCTCCAGGTACGCCCACTGGACGTCCAGGGCGGTCAGCCGCCGCCCGTCACGCAGCCGCATCAGGTGCTTCAGCGACGGGTCGTGGCTGACCGCGCGCAGCTCACCGACCGGGTCGGCGATGCCGAGGTCGGCGCCGAGCGCCTTCTCCTCGATCATGGTGAGGATCAGCGCGGTGGTGCCGACCTTGAGGTAGGTGGAGATCTCCGAGAGGTTCGCGTCGCCGATGATGACGTGCAGCCGGCGGTACTTGTCGGCGTCGGCGTGCGGCTCGTCGCGGGTGTTGATGATCGGCCGCTTGAGGGTGGTCTCCAGCCCGACCTCGACCTCGAAGAAGTCGGCGCGCTGGGAGATCTGGAAGCCGTTCTGGCCGCCGTCCTGACCGATGCCGACCCGGCCGGCGCCGGCGAAGATCTGGCGGGTGACGAAGAACGGCGTCAGGTACGTGACGATGTCGGCGAACGGGGTCTGCCGCCGCATCAGGTAGTTCTCGTGCGCGCCGTAGCTGGCGCCCTTGTTGTCGGTGTTGTTCTTGTAGAGGTGGATCGGTTGGGTGCCGGGGATGGTGGCGGCCCGGCGGGACGCCTCGGCCATCACCCGCTCCCCCGCCTTGTCCCACCGGACCACGTCCAGCGGGTTGGTCACCTCGGGAGTGGAGTATTCCGGGTGCGCGTGGTCCACGTAGAGCCGTGCCCCGTTGGTGAGTATCACGTTGGCCAGGCCGAGGTCCTCGTCGGCCAGCGCCTCCGCCGGGTCGTACGCGGCGCCCGAGTAGGTGAAGCCGCGCGCGTCGCGCAGCGGAGACTCCTCCTCGTAGTCCCAGCGGGCCCGGCCGCCACGGTTGAGCTCCGGGCGCGCCCCGTACGCGTTGACCACCTGCGACGAGGTGACCATCGGGTTGGCCCCGGCCTGGCCGGGCACGGAGATGCCGTACTCGACCTCGGTGCCCATGATCCGTCTAACGCTCATCGACCCACCCGCTCCACTCGCCCGACCGGTCCCCCGTCACGTCGAGCGTAGTCCGCCCTCGGCCCGTGCAGGACGCAGGCGCGGCGGGCGGGCGCGATCGGTGATCGTGTCGTCGCCCGCCGGGGTGCGCGGCGGGCCGGTACCGGCCGGGTCGGCGCCGGTGGGGCCGCTGCCCGAAGTGGAGGCCCGGGCGGGCCGGCCGACGCGTACGGAACGGGGGCGCCCGCCGTGGCGGACGCCCCCGAACGCTGTCGGGTCAGAGGTACTGACCGGTGTTGCTGGCGGTCTCGATGGACCGCCCGGCCTCCGCGCCCTTGCCGCCGGAGACGAGCGTGCGGATGTAGACGATCCGCTCGCCCTTCTTGCCGGAGATCCGGGCCCAGTCGTCGGGGTTGGTGGTGTTGGGCAGGTCCTCGTTCTCCCGGAACTCGTCGACGCAGGCGTCGAGCAGGTGCTGCAACCGCAGTCCCTTGCGTCCGGAGGTGAGGAACTCCTTGATGGCCATCTTCTTGCCGCGGTCGACGATGTTCTGGATCATCGCGCCGGAGTTGAAGTCCTTGAAGTAGAGGACTTCCTTGTCGCCGTTGGCGTAGGTCACCTCGAGGAAGCGGTTCTCCTCGGTCTCGGAGTACATCCGCAGCACGACCGCGTCGATCATCGCCGCCACGGTGGCCTGAGGGTCGCCGCCGTGCTCGGCCAGGTCGTCCGGGTGCAGGGGCAGCCCGGAGAGGATGTACTTGGAGAAGATGTCCTTGGCCGCCTCGGCGTCCGGCCGCTCGATCTTGATCTTCACGTCGAGCCGGCCGGGTCGCAGGATGGCCGGGTCGATCATGTCCTCCCGGTTGGAGGCGCCGATCACGATGACGTTCTCCAGCCCCTCGACGCCGTCGATCTCGCTGAGCAGCTGGGGGACGATGGTGTTCTCCACGTCGGAGGAGACACCGGAGCCACGGGTACGGAAGATCGAGTCCATCTCGTCGAAGAAGACGATGACGGGAGTGCCCTCGCCCGCCTTCTCCCGGGCCCGCTGGAAGATCAGCCGGATGTGCCGCTCGGTCTCGCCGACGTACTTGTTGAGCAGCTCCGGGCCCTTGATGTTGAGGAAGAAGCTGGTGTGCTTCTCCTTGCCCTCCCGCTCGGCGATCTTCTTGGCCAGCGAGTTCGCCACCGCCTTGGCGATCAGCGTCTTGCCGCAACCGGGCGGCCCGTAGAGCAGGATGCCCTTCGGCGGGCGGAGCTGGTGCTCGCGGAACAGGTCGGCGTGCAGGAAGGGCAGCTCCACCGCGTCGCGGATCTGCTCGATCTGCGACTGGAGGCCACCGATGTCGGTGTAGTCGACGTCGGGCACCTCCTCCAGCACCAGCTCCTCAACCTCGCTCTTCGGGATCCGCTCGTACGCGTACGCCGAGCGGGGCTCGATCATGAGCGAGTCGCCGGCCCGGATCGGCGAGCCGATCAGGGTCTCGGCCAGGTGCACGATCCGCTCCTCGTCGGAGTGGCTGACCACCAGCGCCCGGTCACCCGGACCGTCGTCGGGGCCGACCAGGATCTCCTTGAGCATCACCACCTCGCCGACCCGCTCGTAGCCGAACGCGTCGACGATGTTGAGCGCGTCGTTGAGCAGGACCTCCTGGCCCCGCCGCAACTCCGTGGCGTCCAACGAGGGTGAGACGGCGACCCGGAGCTTTCGTCCGCCGGTGAAGATGTCCACCGTGCCGTCGTCGTGTCGCGCGAGGAAGACACCGTAGCCGCTGGGCGGCTGCGCGAGGCGGTCGATCTCCTCCTTGAGCGTCACGATCTGCGCGCGAGCCTCCTTGAGGGTGCTCACGAGCCGGTCGTTGTTCTCGGTGAGCCGCGCCAACTGTGCCTGGGTGGCCGCCAGCCGCTCTTCGAGCTGCCGGACGTGTCGGGGGCTTTCGGTCAACTTGCGCCGCACCAGAGCGAGTTCCTCTTGAAGGAACGCGACCTGCGTGGAGAGATCGTGGGCCTCCTTCTCCCACCGTGCGGCGCGCGAGTCCGCGTCGTCGCTGCGTGCCACGTCCCACCTCCCCGGGGGGCTTGAACGTTCTGCCCTAACACTAGCCGCTATGAGGCCGATTCGGTCCCACGCAACGCCCTCGTCACCGAACCTTGATCGCAAAGGGCCGCCTCCGGGGCGGGTACCGGCGTTCGGGTACCGTCGGGGCGTGGGACGGGAGAACATGGGGGGTGCACCGGTGGCCGAGGTCGCGACCGACCAGCTGCAGGTCTGGGTGGACCAGGAGCTCTGCACCGGCGACGGGCTCTGCGTGCAGTACGCGCCGGAGGTCTTCGAGTTCGACGTCGACGGCCTGGCGTACGTCAAGGGCGCCGACGGCGAGCTGCTGCTCGCCCCGGGCAGCCGGGTCGACGTGCCCGAGCACCTGCGCCTCGAGGTGATCGACTCCGCGAAGGAGTGCCCGGGCGAGTGCATCCACGTGGTGCGCGGCAGCGACGGCGTCGAGGTGGCCGGCCCGGAGGCCGAGGAGGACTGAGCCGTCCCGGCCGGGGACCGAGCCGCCGGCCGCGACGACGACCCAGGGGGCGACCGACGACAGGGCCGCGGACGACGACGTCGTCCACGGCCCGCGCCACGTGTCGCGGCCGGTCAGAGCATCGGGCGGCCGACCACCGACGCGACCAGCCGGGCGAACTCCTCCAGCCGGGCGATCTGCCCCGCCCCGCCGTCGTCGAGGGTCTTGCCGAAGCGCAGCGCGTCGTGCCGGGGCGCGCCGACGACCTCGTCGCCGGGTGGCGCCTCGTCCAGCGAGGTGAGCAGCAGGTACACGTCGATGCTGTCGATTCGGATCTCGCCGTTGTCGCCGCGGGTCAGCCGCCGCCGGCAGCCGACCTCGGTGACCGTGGAGACCGGCACCACCCGCAGCGACGAGGTCATCGCCCCGGGCGGCCCCTCCCCCGGCGGCACGTCCTCACCGTGCCAGAGCACCAGCCGGCTGCCGTCGCAGACGACGACCTCCTGCCAGACCCCGTTCACCTCGTTGACGAAGCGTTCCAGGGTGAACCCGAGCACCGAGGCGCCGCGCAGCACCCCGCCGAGCGCCTCCAGGGCCACGTCCGGGTCGCGCAGGTACGCCCGCGCGGCCGATTCGAGGTCCTGGTAGGGCGACCAGTCCGGGAACACGGCCGGCAGGTCGCCGCCACCGCCGCCGCCGCCGAAACCCGGCCGACTCATGCCCTCTCCCCCAGGTCGCGCCGTCGACCCGCACCGGCCGACGGAATCCGCCCGTTCACTCCCAGCCGCCCCGCTCCCCCGTCACGACGCGTCCGTTCCGCCCACCGCGGTCGGTTCCACCTCGGCGGCCCGGGCTGCCGCGGCCTCGCGGGCCGCCGCCGCCTCGCGCAGCGCCTGCTTGCGCTCCGCGTACGCCTCGGCGCCCTTGCTGGGCTTGCGGCGCCGCGGCGGCGCGGTGACGCCCGGGGCGAGCTTACGCGCGGAGACCAGGAACGCGGTGTGCGCGATCATCCGGTGGTCCGGGCGGACCGCGAGACCCTCGGCGTGCCAGTCGCGCACCAGCGACTCCCAGGCCCGCGGCTCGGTCCAGCCGCCCCGCTCGCGCAGCGCCTCCACCAGCTCGGACAGCTGCGGGGTGGTGGCCACGTACCCGATGAAGACCCCGCCCGGCAGCAACGCCCGCTCGACCATGTCGAGGGTCTCCCAGGGGGTGAGCATGTCCAGGATGATCCGGTCGAAGCCGGTCTCCGGGCAGTCGGCGACGTCGCCGACGTGCAGCTTCCAGGCCGGGTGCGGGGCGCCGAAGAACGCCTCCACGTTCCGCTTGGCAATCTGCGCGAAGTCGTCGCGCACCTCGTAGGAGTGCAGCTCGCCGCCGGTGCCGACGGCGCGCAGCAGGGAACAGCTGAGCGCGCCCGAGCCGGCGCCGGCCTCCAGCACCTTCGCGCCGGGGAAGATGTCGCCCATCGCGACGATCTGCGCCGAGTCCTTCGGGTAGATCACCTGCGCGCCGCGGGGCATGGAGAGCACGTAGTCCGACAGCAGCGGCCGCAGCGCGAGGAACGCCGTGCCGCCGCCGGAGGTGGTGACCACGCTGCCGTCGGGCTGCCCAATCAGCGCGTCGTGCTGCAGGATGCCGCGGTGGGTGTGGAACTCCTTGCCGGGCTCCAGGACGACCGTGTGCATCCGCCCCTTGGGGTCGGTCAGCTGCACCCGGTCGCCGGGGCGGAACGGCCCCCGGTGCACCGGGGGCAGCTCCGGGATGGCGGCGGGCACCGGTGTGCCGGTCTCGGCCGGAACGGCGGAGGGATGTGCTGCGGTCACTTGTTCAACTTCCGTGTGGGTTCGAGGACCTGCGCGAGATCCCCGATGTGCAGAACGCCGACGACATCTTCGCCTGCGGTCACGACGTACTGTGCGCCCGGGTGGGTCTGCACGGCCTCCACCACCCGCTCGCCGTCGAGCTCGACGGCGAGGGTGGGCAGCTCGCCCAGGGGCCGGGCGACGGTGTCCACCGCCACCCAGGGCCGGCGTTCGGCGGGCACCCGCTCCGCCCGGACCGGGTCGACGAGGGCGACCGGCCGGCCGGCGCCGTCGACCACGGCGACGGCCCCGTCCGGCGGCCCCTGCCCGGCGCCGCGGCGCTGCGCCTCGGCCAGCGGGGTGCCGGCGGGCACCGCGACGATCGGGCGGGCCAGCTGGCGCAGGTCCACCAGCGGGAAGCGGCGGCTGATCCGGGCGTAGCGGATGGACTGGCCGGCACCGCGCCACATGGTCACGGCGACCAGCAGCAGCAGCGGCAGGGCCAGCGGGATGAGGACCCGTTCGACGGTGAGCGCCACGGTCAGCGCGGCGGTGCCGACGGCGACGACGCGTCCCGCCCAGCCGGCGACCTCGGTGCCCCGGTGCCGGTCCCGGCTGATCCCCCAGACCAGGGCACGCAGCGCCCGGCCGCCGTCCAGCGGCAGCCCGGGCAGCAGGTTGAACAGCGCCACGATGACGTTGCTCAGCGCCAGCTGGAGGGCCAGCTGGTGGGCCAGGGTGCGGTCGGGCAGGGCCAGGGTGGCGCCGACGGCGAGCACGCCGAGCACGGCCGAGACCGCCGGCCCGGCCAGCGAGACCTGCAACTCGACCCGGGGGGTGGGCGCGTCGGACTCCATCTCGGTGTAGCCGCCGAGCAGTTCCAGGGTGATCCCGCGCACACCGATGCCGTGGCGGCGCGCGGTCAGCGCGTGGCCCAGCTCGTGCAGCAGCACCGAACCGAGCAGCGACACGACGAAGCCGAGACCGATCAGGTAGCCGCCGAGCTGGGGCAGGTCGAGCTGCCGGCGGGCGAACTCCGCGTACGACACGGTGACCAGGAGGGTCAGCAGCAGCATCGACACGTTGAGGTGCACCGGCACCCCGAACACCCGGCCCACGGTGAGGCCGGGACGTCGCCCGGGCCGGCGCCGCGTACGGGTGCGGGAGTTCACCGGGCCGATGCTACGCGCTGCCGATCATGCCCTGGAGCGCCGATCACGACCCTGTCACACCGGTGGCCTAACCTTCGGGGCATGACGGCGGAACCGGTGATCGACCAGCAGGCCCCTCCCGCGGCGGCGGCGCTGCCCGCCACCGTCCGGGCGTCGCTGTCGCCGTCCCGGGCGGCGGACTTCAAGACCTGCCCGCTGCTCTACCGCTTCCGCAGCATCGACCGGCTGCCCGAGCGCCCCAGCGTGGAGCAGGCCCGGGGCACCCTGGTGCACGCCGTGCTGGAGCGGCTGTTCGACCTGCCGGCGACCGGCCGCACCCCGGACGCGGCCGGCGCGCTGGTCGCCCCGCAGTGGGACCGGCTGGTCACCGAGCAGCCGGAGCTGGCGGCCCTGTTCGACCCGGCCGATGAGACCGGCACCGCCGAATTCCTGCGGACCGCCGCGGCGTTGCTGGAGGGCTACTTCGCGGTGGAGGACCCGCGGCGGCTGGAGCCGGCCGAGCGGGAGAGCCTGATCTCCGCGGTCGTCGACGACCAGCTGCTCATCCGGGGCTACCTCGACCGGCTCGACGTCGCGCCGGACGGCGCGCTGCGGGTGGTCGACTACAAGACCGGCGGCGCGCCGCGGGAGGCGTTCGAGGCCCGGGCGCTGTTCCAGCTGAAGTTCTACGCGCTGGTGCTCTGGCGGACCAGGGGCGTGGTGCCGCGGGTGCTGCGGCTGCTCTACCTCAAGGACGCCGAGGTCCTGGACTACTCCCCGGACGCCGAGGAGCTGCTGCGCTTCGAGCGCACCGTGGTGGCGCTCTGGCAGGCGATCGAGCAGGCCACCCAGCGGCAGGATTTCCGCCCCCGGCCGAGCCGGCTCTGCGACTGGTGCAACCACCAGGCGCACTGCCCCAGCTTCGGCGGGACCCCGCCGCCGTTCCCGGACCGCTCGGCGTCGGCCGACCCGCTGCGCGACGCCCGCTCCGGCCCCGCCGCGCCCGGCGCCGACGAGTGAACCCCCGCCGTCCCCACCCGCGCCACGGGTGACCCACCACCGCCGGCGCGCGTGCCACGGGTGGACCGGCCGCGCTGCTTCCGGCGGCTGCCCCCGACGGTGACGGCCGGCTGCCCCTGCACGCTGGGGCAGCCGGCGCCAGCCCGCCGCCGATGCCGCACCGGCGGTGGAGAGGATGGACTCAGCCGGCCCAGAGCCCGCTGGCCGCGACGTCCCGGCAGTAGTCGGCGAAGTCGCGAGGTGGTCTGCCCAGAGCCCGCTGCACTCCGTCAGCCAGCTGGGCGTTGCGTCCGTCGAGCACCGTGGTGAACAGGTACGTCAGGAGCGAGACGACGTCGCCGGGCACACCAGCCGACGCCAGCGCGGCAGCGTAGTCCGCCGCGCTGACCGGCACGAACCGAATCGGGCGCCCGCTTGCGGCGGCAATCTCCCCGACCGCGTCCGCGAAGGTCAGCAGGCGCGGCCCGGTCAGCTCGTACACCTGACCGGCGTGCCCCGTCTCGGTGAGCGCCACGACCGCGACGTCGGCGATGTCGTCGGCGTCGACGAAGGGTTCGGCCACCCCCGTGGTAGGCAGGACGACCTCGCCGGCCAGCACCGGCTCCAGCAGGTAGTTCTCGCTGAAGTTCTGGTTGAACCAACTCGCCCGGAGGATGGTCCATTCGGCTCCGGCGTCCTGAACCACCTTCTCGGAGGCTTGCGCCTCCTCCTCACCCCGACCGGAGAGCAGGACGAGGCGCCGGACCCCGGTCGACACCGCGAGCTCGGTGAAGGCCCGGATGTCGTCGGTCGCGCCGGCGACCGCGAGATCCGGAGAGTAGGACACGTACACCGCGTCGACGTCCGACAGCACGGCGGCCCACGTGGACCGGTTCGCCCAGTCGAACGGGGGTGTGCCGCTGCGGGAGCCGACCCGCACCGGCAGCCCCCGCGCGGTCAGCCGATCGACGATCCGACGGCCGGTCTTGCCGGTCCCACCCAGGACCAGGGTCATGGTGTTGCCGCTCATGTCAGGACTCCTGCTGGTTCGGGCTGGGGGCCAACCACTCGACGAACTGGACGGTGACACCGCTCGGGTCGGTGACCTGGAACAGGCGTTCTCCCCACGGCTCTTCCCGTAGTGGCATGGTGATGGGGACTCCCGCGGCGCGGAGGCGACTCTCCTCGGCGGCAAGGTCGGTGACGGTGAAGGCGACGATGACTCCGGCGGCGTGCTGGTCGCGGAATCCTTCCGGCAGCACGTCCGTGCCGCGCCTCAGGAGCACGATGTCGATGGCCGCGTCGTCGCGGCCGAGGGAGGCGAACCCGTCGGCGGCCATGCGTTCGGTGAACCCGAGGTGGGTGGTGAGGAAGGCGCTCGATTCCGCCACCTTGTCGACGGTGAGGGAGAGGGTGGTTGCGTTGATCTGCACGCGCGTGCTCCTTGTCATGCCTGAGCGGTGTAGGTCAGGACGGTGACCCCGCTGTCGAACTCCCGGCTCGCGGCGGGGGTGAACCGGGTCGGCTGGTACCCGCCGGTGAACAGCGGGATCCCCGCGCCGGCGACGATCGGGTGTCGTTTGATGATCAGCTCGTCGATCTCGCCGAGCAGTTGGCCCGCGAGGTGACCGCCGCCGCACAGCCAGATGTCCGTGCCGTCTTCCTGTTTCAGCCGGCTGACCAGGCCGGCCGGGTTTTCCGCGACGACCCGCACCGTCGGGTCGTCGATGGTCAGCGACCGGGACACGACGTATTGGCGCAGGTGCGGGTACGAGCTGGTGGTGCCGACGCTCAGCGTCGGCTCGTAGGTGCCCCGGCCCATCACGACCGTGTCGAACCGCCGGTTCGGGCTGTCGACCAGCCCGAAGTGTTCCCGGAGGTGCACCGGAATCGTCTCCGGGAACTCCGCCACGAGCGCCGACAGGTGATCGCCGTCGTGGAGGAAGCTGTCGTACTGCCCGTCAGGGCCGGCGATGTAGCCGTCGAGGGTCGACGCGACGTAGTAGACGAGTTTGCGCTGGCGCATCGCGCTCCTTTCTTGGGTGGACGAGACACGGATCAGGGAGCCTGCGGTGGGCCGCGCGGTGGAGACGGGGCACGCGGGCCGGCGGGATGTGACGTCCGCCTCTGGAGGTCCTTGATCGGGTCACGGGACCGGTCTTACGGTTCGCTGATCACCATCACCCGGGCGCAGGTCCGCAACAACCCAAGATCCAGAAAGGCTCGATAATCGCTGGGTTATCGGTGGGCATTGGTCTGGCCGTCGGACACAGGAGAGCCGCTGTGGAACTGCGTGACATCGAGATCTTCCTGACGCTGGCCGAGGAGCTGCACTTCGGGCGCACCGCGGCGCGGATGCACCTGTCCCAGGCCCGGGTCAGTCAGTCGATAGCGAAGCAGGAGCGCCGGGTGGGTGCCGCCCTGTTCGAGCGCACCAGCCGCCGGGTGACGCTGACCCCGATCGGCGCCCGCCTACGTGACGATCTCGCTGTCAGCTACCAGGGCATCCTCACCGCCATCGAGACCGCCGCTGACACGGCGCGGGGCATGGAAGGGACGCTCACGTTGGGCACCATGGGTGCTCTGGCCCAGGCCATCACCGATGTGACCAGCCTGTTCCGCGCTCGGCACCCGCGTTGCGAACTGCGGTTTCGCGAAGTGCACGTCGCTGACCCGTTCACTCCGTTACGCACCGGCCAGGTCGACGTGGCGCTGCTGTGGACACCGGTCGACGAACCGGACCTGACCGTCGGACCGGTCCTGCGCGAGGACCCGATCATGTTCATGGTCGCCGACAACCATCCGCTCACCCGTCGTGGCGAGGCCACCATGGAGGACCTGGGCGACTACGTCGTCGCCCACCCCGCCACCCCCGTTCCGCGTTACTGGGAGGAGGCGATCGTGCCGTTCCACACGCCGGCCGGCCGGGAGGTGCGGCGTGGACCCGCAGTCACCACCTGGCAGGAGGTCCTCACCGTCGTGGCGGCCGGCGCCGTGGTGCAACCGGTGCAGGTGGAGGCCTCCCGGTACTACTCCTGGCCGGGTATCACCTACCTACCGGTACGTGATGCCCCGACCTGTTCCTGGGCTCTGGTGTGGCGCACAGCCGCACACACCGCCCTGATCGCCGCGCTCGCTCAAGCCGCCCACGATGTGCTTCTTGACACGTGAATCCGCCGCCCGACGCAGGCTCGTACCGCTCCGGGACCCAGGATCTGGGCCGAGGGGACGTGCAGCCTGGCCGCCAACGTGCACCGGATCGGCACGGAGTCCGGCGTCCTGACGGTGGAGGTCACGGACACCGGGCGCGGTCCGGCGCCGGGGCCCGACCGGATCGGGCACGGGCTGGTCGGCATGCGGGAACGGATGGGCCTCTACGGTGGGACCCTACGGATCGGGCCGCGCCCCGGCGGCGGCTTCCGGGGGTACGCGAGGATCCCGGTGGAGCCGGTCGGGGCGGTGTCCGGGTGACCGGGCGGCGGACCCGGTCGATCCGTGCCGGCCAGCAGGACAGGAGACCAGATGAGCGACGGCGCGGCGGCGGTGCGGCCGGTGCGGATCCTGCTCGCCGACGACCAGCCGCTGCTGCGTACCGGCTTCCGGATGGTGCTGGGCACCGCGGAGGACCTGGACATCGTGGCGGAGGCCGGGGACGGCCAGGAGGCGGTGGAGCTGGCCCGCCGGCTGCTGCCGGACGTGGTGCTGATGGACATCCGGATGCCCCGGATGGACGGGGTGGCGGCCACCCGGGCGATCGTGGCCGCCCGGCTGCCCGTCCGGGTGCTCATCCTGACCACCTTCGACCTCGACGAGTACGTGGTGGGGGCGCTGCGCGCCGGGGCCAGCGGCTTCCTGGCCAAGGACGTGCCGGCGGAGGACCTGGTCACCGCGATCCGCGCGGTCGCCGCCGGTGAGGCGGTGGTCGCGCCGCGGATCCTCCGGCGGCTGCTGGACCGCTTCGCCGAGATGCTTCCCGATCCCGCGGCCACCCCGCCGAAGGTGTTGAGCGCGCTGACCGAGCGGGAGCGGGAGGTGCTCGTGCAGGTCGCCCGGGGCCTGTCGAACGCGGAGATCGCGGCCGCGTTGTCGGTCAGCGAGACCACCATCAAGACGCACGTCGGGCACGTGCTGACCAAGCTGAGGCTGCGCGACCGGGTGCAGGCGGTGGTGCTGGCCTACGAGTCCGGCCTGGTTCGTCCGAAGGTGTGAGGTGGGGCGTCCCGGGCCGCACCCGAGGGGTCGCCGGCGCGATGGCGGCGCCGTTGCCGTGGTGACCTACCGTGACCGGAGACGGCGCGGCGCGGTTGACCATCACGTGGCGTGAGGTCCTAGCGTCGGCTCCGGCGCCGTCCCGGGGCCTGGAAACACGGTCGACGGGTCGCCGGCTCAGGGACAACCCTGAGCCCGGCTCCGGGCCGACCCGCAGCGGGAAATCCGCCCCGGCTCCGCCCGGAGTCGGACGGATCCCGCCCGGACGGCACCGAGGATTGGGAGCAGCCCCACCGACCAGCGGGGGCGATGGGGATACGTAGTCAGACGGAAGAGGTAGATGAATTGACCGCGACGGTAGGCCGGCAGGCGCAGGCCGCGGCCCGGGCGAACGACGTGTGGAAGGTGTACGGCAGCGGCGAGGCCCAGGTCTCGGCGCTGCGGGGGGTCAGCGCGGAGTTCGAACGGGGCCGGTTCACCGCGATCATGGGCCCGTCGGGCTCGGGCAAGTCGACGCTGATGCACTGCCTGGCGGGGTTGGACACGGTCACCCGGGGCACGGTCGCGATCGGCGACACCACGGTGACCGGGCTCGGCGACTCGGGCCTGACGAAGCTGCGCCGGGACAAGGTGGGCTTCATCTTCCAGCAGTTCAACCTGCTGCCCACGCTGACCGCGCAGGAGAACATCCTGCTGCCGCTGTCGATCGCCGGTCGCAAGCCCGACCCGGCCTGGTACGACACGGTGATCGACACGGTGGGGCTGCGGGACCGGCTGGGCCACCGCCCGGCCCAGCTCTCCGGCGGCCAGCAGCAGCGGGTCGCCTGCGCGCGGGCCCTGGTCGCCCGCCCCGAGGTGATCTTCGCCGACGAGCCGACCGGCAACCTGGACTCCCGCTCCGGCGCCGAGGTGCTGAACTTCCTGCGCAACTCGGTGCGCGAGCACGGCCAGACCATCGTCATGGTCACCCACGACCCGACCGCCGCCGCGTACGCCGACCGGGTCATCTTCCTCGCCGACGGGCAGATCGTCTCGGAGCTGATCGAGCCGACCGCCGACACGGTGCTGGACACCATGAAGAAGCTGGACACTCCCGCCGCCGAGGTGGGCAACTGATGTTCCGGGCAACTCTGAAGAGTCTGCTGGCGCGCAAGGTGCGCCTGATCCTCTCCGGCCTGGCCGTGGTGCTGGGGGTCATGTTCGTCTCCGGCGCCTTCGTGCTCACCGACACCCTGGGGCGGTCGTTCGACGCGGTCTTCGCCGACGCGTACGAGGGCATCGACGTCAACGTGGCCGGCAAGCCGAAGGTCGCGCTGAGCGAGGCCGAGGGCGAGCAGGTGGCGGTGCCGATCCCGGCCGCGACGCTGGAGAAGGTCCGCGCCGTGCCCGGGGCCACCGAGGTCACCGGGGTCGTCGCCACCGACGGCGCGCGGCTGATCGGCAGCAACGGCAAGGTGGTCACCTCGTTCGGCCCGCCGCAGCTGGGTGAGAACTGGCTCGGCGAGAGCGACTTGGTCCGGCTCCGCGAGGGCCGGGGGCCGCAGGCCGACGACGAGATCGTGGTCAACGCGTCGTTGGCGCAGGCGGCGAAGGTGAAGGTGGGCGACCGGGTCGGGGTGCTGACCCTGGAGCCGAAGAAGGAGTTCACCCTGGTGGGGATCTTCGGTTACAGCGGTGACCGGGATTCCATCGGCGGGGTCAACGAGGTCGCCTTCACCACCGGTGTGGCGCAGCAGCTGATGCTCGGGCAGCGGGACGTCTTCAACAGCATCACCGTCAAGACCGCCGACGGGGTGACCGACGAGCGGCTCCGCGACGACGTCGCCCGGGCGCTCGGCGCGGAATACGAGGTCAAGACCGGCGAGCAGCTCTCCGCGGACGCCTCGGCGGGCCTGAAGGAGGGGCTCTCCTTCTTCAACAAGGTCCTGCTGGGCTTCGCCGCGGTGGCGCTGCTGGTGGGGACCTTCCTGATCCTCAACACCTTCTCGATCATCGTCGCCCAGCGCACCCGGGAGCTGGCCCTGATGCGGGCCATCGGGGCCAGCGGCCGGCAGATCATCGGCTCGGTGGTGCTGGAGGCCGTGATGGTGGGCCTGATCGCCTCCGTGCTGGGGCTCGCCGCCGGGATCGGGGTGGGCGCGCTGCTGGCGTACCTGTTCGGGAAGCTGGCGGGTGGGCTCAGCCTGTCCGGGATCGGCGTGCCGCCGGCGGCGGTGATCGGCGCCTTCGCGGTGGGTCTGCTCATCACGGTGGTGGCGGCGCTGCTGCCGGCGCTGCGGGCGTCGCGGATCCCGCCGATCGCGGCGATGCAGGACGTGGCCACGCCCGACCGGCCGCTGACCAAGGTGACGGTGGCCGGTGGGATCGTCACCGCGATCGGCGGGACGCTGCTCTTCCTCGGGCTCAGCGGCAACGCCGGGGACAGCACCCTGGCGACCATCCTCGGTGGGGTGCTCTTCACCTTCATCGGGGTGGCGCTGCTGACCCCGCTGATCAGCCGGCCGGTGGTCGCCCTGCTCGGGTCGATCTTCGCCTGGTCGGTGCCGGGCAAGCTGGGCCGGCTCAACTCCGGGCGCAACCCGCGGCGTACCGCGATCACCGCGGCGGCGCTGATGGTCGGCATCGCCCTGGTCACCGGCGTGACGGTGATCCTCGACTCGGCCAAGGGCAGCATCAGCGCCCTCGCCGAGGACCGGATCAAGGCGGAGCTGGTGATCGCCGGGTCGCAGACCGGGCCGCGGCCGCCGAGCTTCGACCCGGAGGTGCTGGAGCGGACCGCCGCCATTCCGGGCGTCCAGCTGGTCGACGGCGAGTACGGCGACATGGCGGTGGTCAACGGCGACCGGACCTGGGTGGCCGCGTCGAGCAACGTGGCCGCGCTGGAGCGGATCTTCGGGGCGAAGGCCACCGCCGGTGACATCAGCCGGCTCGGGCCGGAGCAGATGCTGCTCAGCTCGGACACCGCGAAGTCCCGCAACCTCACGGTCGGCTCCCCGGTGACGGTGCAGCTGTCCCGGGGTGCGGCCCGGACGTACACGGTCAGCGGGATCTACGAGAGTTCGCAGTTGACCAACCCGGTGGTGCTGCCGGCGCAGGCGGTGCGGGACTTCGCCATCCCGCAGCCGATCCAGGGCTTCGTGCAGCTGGCCCCGGGCGCCCGGGTGGCCGACGTGCAGCCGAAGGTGGAGACGCTGCTCGCGGACAGCCCCGAGGTGTCGGTGGCCGACCGGGCCGCGTTCATCAAGCAGCAGACCAGCCAGCTGGACACCCCGCTGCGGATGATCCAGATCCTGCTGGCGCTGGCCATCGTGATCGCGGTCCTCGGCATCATCAACACCCTGGCGCTGTCGGTGCTGGAGCGGACCCGGGAGCTGGGCCTGCTGCGGGCGATCGGCCTGCGTCGGGCGCAGACCATGCGGATGATCACCGTCGAGGCGGTGGTGATCTCGATCTTCGGTGCGCTGCTCGGCGTGGTGGTCGGCACCGGCCTCGGCGCCGCCGTGGTCCGGGCCCTGAAGGACGAGGGCATCACCGACCTGGTCCTGCCCTGGGGCCAGATGGCGCTCTTCCTCGGGCTGGCGGCGCTGATCGGCGTGATCGCCGCGGTGCTGCCCGCGATCCGGGCGGCGCGGATCAACGTGCTCGGCGCCATCGCCCACGACTGATCCCGACGACGAGGGGGCCCCGCCGTGTCCGGCGGGGCCCCCTCGTCAGGTCCGAGTCAGGCGGGCGGCTGACCCAGCAGCGCGGCCAGCAGCTCCAGGTCCGCCCCGGTCAGGCTCTCCACCTGGTGTACGCCGTCCGTCGGCGCGATCGGCACCTCCGCCGGCACCGCCAGCACCGCCGCGCCCGCGGCGAGCGCGCTGGCCACCCCGGTCGGCGAGTCCTCGATCGCCACGCACCGCCCGATCGGCACGCCCAGCAGTCGGGCCGCGGTCAGGTACGGCTCGGGGTGCGGCTTGGCGGCGTCGACCTCGTCACCGCAGACCACCGCGTCGAAGCTGTCCCGCCCGAGGGTGTCCAGGGCAACCTCGACCAGCGGCCGGCCGCTGGAGGTGACCAGGGCGGTGGGGATGCCCGCGGCGCGTACCGCGCCGAGCAGGGCGAGCGCACCGGGCCGCCAGCGCAGGCCGGTGCGGAACAGCTCCAGGATCCGCGCGTTGATCCAGGCGGCGCTGACCGCCGGGTCCCGCTCGGGCTGGCCGAGGTCGTCGTGCAGGATCCGCATCGAGGCGGCCATGCTGGTGCCGATCATCGCGCGACGGGCCGGGTCGGAGAGGGCGCCCCCGTACTCGGCCGCGAGTTCGCGCAGCGCGACGTCCCACAGCTTCTCGCTGTCGACCAGGGTGCCGTCCATGTCGAAGAGCACGGCGGCGGGGTGTGGGCTGCTCAGCGGATCCTCCATCCGTCGGACGACGGCTGTAGATCCTGCCAACCGGCCGGGCGTCGGGCCGCTCCGGGCCGGCCGGCGGTGACGCAGGTCAACAAAGGTCGGGGGTCAGCCGAGGCCGCAGGCGTCCAGGGAGTTCTCGTAGCCGCGGAAGAACGAGTCGCTGCGCTGCTCGGCGGTGCCGTGCGACCCCTCCGCGAACCACGGCTGGTCCGGGTCGTCGCCGACGGCGAGCAGCCCCTCGCGGAACTCGTCGAGGTCACCCTCGTCCAGCGTGAGGTCCTTGGCGCGCACCGAGTCGCCGAGGTACGCCCCGGCCATGCAGTCGGCCTGGAGCTCCTGCTGGATGGTGAACTCGCTGCGGATGTTCAGCCGCGCCTGGATGCCGTGGGCGTACTCGTGACCGAGCAGGTAGAACACGAACGCGTCGCCCACCTGCCGGAACGCGGCGACGGACCACCTGACGTCGTACGCGATGAAGTCGCCCCGCGAGCAGTAGACGGCGTTGTTGCGCGGCAGCGCCTGTCCGGCGCAGGAGACCTCCCCGTCCCGCTGGTAGGGCACGATCCGGCGGATCGGGCGGAACGACTGCCCCGAGGCCTTGAACTGGGCCGCCCAGTAGCCCTCGGCGATGCGGACCGCCGCGTCGATGTCGCTCTTGAACTCCTCGATGCTGGTGGTGCCGTCGGCCCGGGTGGTTCGCGGGTCGGGCGAGGCCGCCGACCGGGACTGGCCGGGGGCGGGCTGCGCGGAGTCCCGCGGCTCGCGCTCCCCCACGCCGACCGCGCAGCCGGCGGCCACCACGAGCGCCACCAGCGCGGCGGCCAGCCGCCCGCGCGGCTGCCCACCAGAGCGTTGCGTCACGGTTGCCCTCCCCAGGCGTCGGCGCCGATGCCGGTCGCAGTACCCCGGCCCTGGTTCGATCATGCCGGGCGGAGGCGCCCGTGACCATGACCGGACGCGTCACGGTCAGCTCTCCCGGGGCAGGACCGGCACGACCGATCGGCCGATGTGGTGGCGCGGTCCTGCCCACGGCGGGGCAGCGATCGTCAACCGGACGAGGTCCGGTCGTCGCGCTGCCAGATCTCACCCTGGCTGGCGTGCCGGCCGGCTTCGTACCGCTGCTGGTCGGCGCGGGCGGCCCGGTCGGCCGCGCGCGCCTCGCCGGCGGCCCGACGGGCGCGGTCCCGCCAGAGCACCCAACCGAGCGCCGCCACCGCGAGCAGCGCGAACGCCGTCAACACCGTCCACATCGTCGTCATGCGCCCACGGTAGGACCCAGAAGCCACCGGGCGGCCGGCCCGGCCGGCGGGTGAACCGGCCGCAGCGGCGCTACCTGTACGCCCGCGCCGCCCGGCTGCCCGGCCCGGACTGAGGCCCGGTCACCACAGCTCGCCGGGGACCAGCACCCGGACGAGGTACGGCAGCGCCGTCACCACCCGACGGTCCCCGCTGACCGGGTCGACGGCGACCAGTTCGCTGCGACCCCGCGCGGTACGGTCCAGCAGAAGCTCCCCGCCGACGATCCCCAGGTACCGCTCCCCCGCCCCCTTCCTCGTCTCGGCCAGCTCCACCCGCCCCACCGACTCACCGGATCGGACGTCCACGCCGACCAGCGAGGTCGCCGGGATCGCCACCGGCCCTTCGGGCCCGCCGGTGGGGTAGGTCTCCTGGCGGGCGACCTGCACCCACACCCGGGCCGGGTTCCCACCCCCGGTCAGCAGCGGGACGAACGAGTTGAACGACTCACCGGGACGCAGCTGCCCCGGGCGGAGCACCGGCACGTCGCGGGTGGCGCCGGTCTCCATGTCCCACACCCGCACGGTCACCGTCGCCGACCCCGCGTCGCGCTCGGTGAACGGCGCCAGGTCGACCAGCACGAGATGTCGGCCGTCGACGAGGGTGACCACGTCGGTCAGCTGCGTCGCCGGCACGTCCAGCCGGCGCAGCGAGCCGTCCCGCATGGACAGGACCGCGAAGGCCCGGCCCGACTGGGACAGCTGGACGAGCAGCGCCGAACCCGCGTCGGTCGACCACCCCCAGATCTCGTACCCGGGCGGCACGGTCCGCTCGGTGCTGCCGGTCAGGTCCCGGAGCCACCACTGACCGTCCCGGCGGACGGCCAGCCACCGCCCGTCCGGTGAGAGGGACTGGTGCCGCGGGCCGAGGGTGGCGGGCGTGCGTCCGGCGCGGAACTGCGCGCCGGAGCGGGTGACCAGGTGGATGTCGTGCTGCGCGGAGATGCCGGTCCGCTCGTCGAACCCGCCGGAGCGCTCGACGTGGTAGAGAAAGGCGGCCGGACCGACCGCACGGTCGGCCGGCAGGTCGGCCGGGGTGGCCGGCACCCGCACCTGGGGCGGCAGACCGGTCAGCACGTCCCGTGGCGCGACGGAGGGGGCCGCCGGTCCGCCATCCACCCCGGACTCTCCGGTGGCCGCCCGCCAGCCCACGCCGCCGGCGGCGACACCGACGAGCACGCCGGCCAGCAGCACCCCCAGCCATCCCCGACCCAGCGCCCGTCCGGACCCCGGTCCCTGCGTTGCCGACTCCATCGTCGTTCCCCCCGTTCCGGGCGTCGATCACCCGCGCACAGCGAAGCGGAGGCGGTCGGGTCGGTCAACGCCGCAGGGCGTCCCACCGCGCGATCTGCGCCGAACCGAGACCTTCCGGCACCCGGCACGGCCGGCCCGGGCCCGCCGCCGCCGGCGTGACCGTCCCGCGGTCACCGCCGGCGCCACGTCACGGCGGGCCGGACCGGGTGGCCACGGTGGACGCCGCCGCGCTCAGCCCTCGACGAGGACCTCCCGGAGCCGGGTGGCGAACCGCTGCGGGTCCTCGACGAAGCCGACGTGCCCGCCGGGGAACATCGCCGGCGCGACGCCGAGCGCGGCGGCGAGGGCCCTCGACGCCCGGTCGCAGACCTGGCCGGTCGACTCCTCCCCGATGCCGACGACGACCCGGGTCGGGCCGTCGCGCAGCGCGGCCACGTCCGGCTCGAACCCGGTGGTCCCCCGGATCATGTGCGCGTACTGGAAGTGCTCGTCGGCGGCGACCTGCGCCTCGGGTTCCCCGCCCCACATCGCCTGGACGACCTCCTCGGGCAGTTCGATGTTCGCGGTGGCGAGAAACTTCCGCCCGGCGCCCAGCCGGTCACCGGCCAGGTAGGTGGCGATCATGTCCTCCTCCCGGGCCAGGAGTTCCTCGCGGTCCTCGAGCAGCCGCAGCAGCGGCGGTTCGTGGGCGATCACCGTGTGCACCCGCGCGGGGTGTTCCTGCGCCAGGGCGAGGACGGTGCACGCGCCGCCGCTGGAGCCCAGGACGACGGCCGGGCCGGCGTCGAGGTGGGCGATGAGCCGGGCGACGTCGTCGGCGCGCAGCAGCGGGGTGGAGTCCCGGTGCGGGTCGCGCAGCCGGCTGCGGTTGATGCCGCGCGGGTCGGTGGTGAGCACGGTGTGGTCGGTGGCCATCAGGTCGGCCAGGGGCGCGAACGACGCCGCGTCCATCGGAGCGGCGACCAGCACCACGAGCGGCCCCTGCCCGCGTACCTCGTAGTGCAGCCGCCCGTCCGGAACCTCCAGGGTTCCGACGGTGACGGGCGCGGTGGATGTGCTGTTCATTCGGGTCCTCCCGGATTCGGGGCGTGCGCGGTCATCATGGAGACCGCGGTGGTGGGGCAGAATCGTCGCGGTGAGCGCACTTTTCGCGAGCAGCCAGCCGTCCCCGGCGCGGACCGCCGTC
Organism: Micromonospora sp. LZ37; assembly: GCF_059359015.1. Taxonomy (NCBI): domain Bacteria; kingdom Bacillati; phylum Actinomycetota; class Actinomycetes; order Micromonosporales; family Micromonosporaceae; genus Micromonospora; species Micromonospora sp. LZ37. The sequence continues at coordinate 372,958 of NZ_JCADBL010000002.1, forward strand.
GACAGTAACCTCGCGCGGGCCCGCGCCGGGGACGACGCCGCGTTCACCGCCCTGGTGGCGCCGCTGCGGCGGGAACTGCACGTGCACTGCTACCGGATGCTCGGCTCCACCCACGACGCCGACGACGCCCTGCAGGAGGCGATGCTGCGGGCCTGGCGGGGGCTGCCTCGCTTCGAGGGCCGCAGCTCGCTGCGCTCGTGGCTGTACTCGATCGCCACCCGTACCTGCCTGGACGCGGTGGCCGGTCGGGGCCGCCGGGCGCTGCCCGTCGACCTCGGCCCGGCCAGCGAGCACGCCGTGCTGGACAACGCCCCCGCCGGCGACGTCGCCTGGCTGGGCCCCTACCCGGACGCCGGGCTCGCCGGCGGTCCGGCCGCCCCGGAGGTACGGTTCGAGCAGCGCGAAGCCGTCGAGCTGGCCTTCGTCGCCGCGCTGCAGCACCTGCCCGGCAACCAGCGGGCGGCCCTGCTGCTCGTCGAGGTGCTCGGCTTCACCGCCGCCGAGGTCGCGGCCGTGATGCGCACCTCGGTGGCGTCGGTGCACTCGGCCCTGGCCCGGGCGCGTCGCCTCGTCGCGGACCGGGTGCCCGCGATCAGCCAGCAGCGGACCCTGCGGGCGCTCGACGACACCCGGCTCCGGACCATCGTCACCGGGTACACGACCGCCTTCGAGAACGGCGACGCCGAGGCCCTGGTGGCGCTGCTGACCGAGGACGTCACCTGGTCGATGCCGCCGATCCCACACTGGTACCGGGGCATCGCCGCGGTCACCGACTTCGCCCGCGAGGTGCCGCTGGCCCGCTGCGGCAGCTGGCGGCACCTGCCGACCAGCGCCAACGGGCAGGTGGCGGTCGCCTCCTACCTGCGGCCCGGGGCGGTCGGGCCGCACGACCTGTGGTCGGTCAACGTGCTGACCCTGCGCGGCGAGCGGATCGCGGAGATCACGTCCTTCCTGGACCCGGCGCAGATCGCCGCGTTCGGACTACCGGCGTCGCTGCCGGCCGCGCCAGTGCGCCGTCCCTGACCAATCGGTGGGTCGGTGCCACGCCGAGCGGCGTGCACTCGGCTCTTCGGGAGTGGGATGGGCGGAGGTTCATCGACGGCGGCCAGCCGGCGTGAGGATGTGGTCCTGGCGGTACGAACGGCGGTGGCGCCACCGACCAGCCGACGCCTACCGTCCACGATCATGGAAGCCTCGATCGCCGCCGTTCTCTTCTACGGACTGAGCCTGCTCGTACTCTACTGGGTGATCCGTCTCGCCGTGCGGCACGCGATCCGGGACGCCGACAGGCGCCGGTCACGGAGTGGGTCGTGAGCTCCCCCGCCTGAATTCCACGGCCATGCCCGGAAACGTTCGTGGACCGCGGGGGCTGGCACCGCTCGCGCCCGTCCGGGGCACCGCCAAGATCGTGCCAGCAGGGCGACCGTCAGGGAACCAGTGACGCGCGGCTGCCGGCAGTCGCCACCGGCCCATGGGTGCCCGTGACGCCTCGCTCGGCAGGTGACAGCGGGTCTGCTGGTCTGCCAGGATCGGCGGATGTTGGTCAGCGAACGGCCGGTGGTGATCGCCGTATGCGGATGCCCGGGGGCGGGGAAGACCACCATCGCCTCTGCGACCGCTGGCCGGCTCGGTATCCCGTTCCTGACCCGCGACGAGATCAAGACAGGTCTCGGGCTGTCCTCCGCCTCCCTCGCCGAGGACGGGCGGGTGCGGCTCGACCGGGACTTCCACGTTGCCGGTGGTCCCGTGAGCCTCCAGGCTGAGGCCGTGATGGACGAGGCAGTCCGGCTGCTCGCGGCCTCAGGGGTGAGCTTCGTCGTGGAGTCCTCGGTGTTGTCCCCCGGGCTGCTGGACGTCCTGCACGCGTGTGGCACCCGGGTGCTGGCTGTCCACGTCGTCGCCCAGGATGTGGTCATCGGGCGGCGACTTGCCGCTCGGGCGGCCGATGGCGGGGCCATCGACCAGCAGCTGCTGTCCCTGTTTCAGCGGAGGGAGCTGAAGCGGTCGATCTTCCAACCGCCGGAGAGCGCCGACGCCGTCGTCGAGATCGACACCTCGGAACCCGGAGTAGGGGCCATCGAGACGATCGTGGCAGCGGTCGTCGCCCTGCTCGGGCAGGCGGGAGGCGGCTCGTCAGCGATCGGGCCAGCAACGAACCATCGACCACAGCCCGCCGGTAGCTGGCGTCCCGGCCAGTCGGTGGAATCGCTCCGTCGGAGTTGAGCGGACCGGCGAGCGGGACCGCGAGATCGCCTAGTACTCCAGCCGGGGATTGTGATCACGGCTCGATGAGGGATTGTCGGGCGTAGTGGCTGTTCATGGCGCGGGCTTGGTGACGGCGTCGGCGGATTGACTCGATGGCCAGACGAGGATGGCTCAGTGAGTGATGTTCCGGATCTCGGTCCCCTGCCGCAACGCATCAATGTCGACGCGGAACAGGTGCGTCGGCTCATCGCCGACCAGTTCCCGCACCTGGCCGACCTCCCGATTGAGCCGGTAGCCAACGGCGGCTGGGACAACTGGACATTCCACCTCGGCCCCGAAAGGCTGGTACGTCTGCCCAGCGCTGCCGAGTACGCCTTGGCGGTCGACAAGGAACATCGGTGGCTCCCGGCCCTCGCCGCTCGGCTGCCGCTGCCCATCCCCACCCCGGTGGCGAAAGGCAAGCCAGATGCGGGCTACCCCTACCCGTGGTCGATCTACCGGTGGCTCGACGGCGAACGTGCGAGCGTGGACCGCATCGCCGACCCGGTGCGATTCGCGATCGACCTCGCCGAGTTCCTGGCAGACTTGCAGAGCGTCGACGCCGCTGAGGGTCCGCAGCCGGGTGTCCACAACTGGTTCCGGGGCGGCACCCTGCGCACCTACGACAAGAAAGTTGAGCGTTCGCTCGCGGAGTTGAACGACCGCGTCGACGCCGAACTGATGCGCGAGATCTGGGCGAGGGCACTCGACGCCTGCTGGGACGGTGTAGACCGCTGGTTCCATGGAGACATCGCCCAGGGAAACCTTCTACTTGCTGACGGCCAGCTGGCGGCCGTCATTGACTTCGGGACATGCGGCGTCGGTGACCCAGCCTGCGATCTGGCGATCGCCTGGACGTTGCTGACCGCTGACGGCCGGCAGGCGTTCCGCGAGCGGCTGTCGGTGGATGATGCGACGTGGGCGCGCGGACGTGGCTGGGCCCTCTGGAAAACGCTCGCTACCTGCTCCTACACCTTCGAAGATCCCGAGGACGCGGAAGAATTCGCGAGCGCGCAGCGCGTCCTCGGCGAGATCTTTTCTGAGTACACGGTCGGCGCTGGTCACGATCCCCGGCTGGAGTACTAGGCCATGGAACGACGGGCTCGCCCGACGAGGGCGGGCCAGAGCAGCTGGTGGCCCATGATGGCCCGCGGGATGACCGTCCGAGGTACCGGCCGGAATGCGGTTGACGGGCAGCGAACCCGAACCTACCGTCGCTCGATGACCTATCAGTTCCATCACATCACGCTGCGCGTCAGCGACCTGGAGCGGTCTCGCCGCTTCTACGAGGGGATCCTCGGGCTGCGGGTCGACCAGGACTTTCCGGGCGAGAAGCTGCGCTTCCGCATGAGAGGTACCTCAACCAGCCTGGTGCTTCACCCGGCCTTGCCCGGCACGCCTAACGGCGACCGCTTCACCGAGGCGCGCATCGGCCTGGATCACATCGCCATCGGCGTGCCCGTGGGTGACGTCGTACGCCTGGCCGAGGTGCTCACCGCGAACGAGGTCCCGCACAGCGGGGTGAAGGCGGACTCGAACGGCCCGGCGATGATCGTTCTCCGCGACCCGGACAACATCCAGTGGGAGCTGTTCGAGGAGTTGTAGGTCGCGACAACCGGTACCCTGCGGCGCATGCACCGCAGCCGCGTGTACGCGATCCTGATCGACACGCCCCGAGACACGGCCGACCAGGCGGTCGCCTTCTGGTCGGCGGCGCTCGGCGCACCGGCCCGGCCGCTGCCCGGAGAGCCGCAGTTCGTCAACCTGCACGAGGCGCTGCCCGACCTCGACGTCGCCGTGCAGGCGATCGACGACGGCGCACCCCGCATGCACATCGACATCGAGACCGACGACGTCGAGGCCGAGACCGCGCGCCTGCTCGCGCTCGGCGCCACCCAGGTCACCCGGTGGCAGGAGGTGCGGGTGCTGCGGGCGCCCGGTGGGCACCTGGTCTGCGTCCTGCCGGTGGAGAGCGCACCGGAGGTCTTCGCCGCCCACGCCAGGACCTGGGAGTGACGCTCCGCTCCGACGTACGCCCCGGGCCGGCGGCATGACCGGGCAGCCGCCCTTCCACGTGTCGTTGGCCCGGCTGCTGGCGTACCGGAAGGCGGACCCCGCCGCCCTGTCCCGGGCGGCCGCCGTTACGCACCACGAGATCCGGGCGGTCCTCGACGGTGCCGCGCCGGGGCCGTCGCTGCTCCGCCGGCTGGCACCCGCGCTCGACCTGCCCACCGCCGACCTGTTCGTGGTGGCCGGGCGGGCGGTGCCGGAGGACCTGGCCCCGCTGGACGCGGCGGCCGGCGGGATGGTCGCCACGCTCGTCGGGTACGCCATCCGCCTGCCGCCCGAGCGGAGACAGCGGCTGCGCCACCTCGTCCACTCGCTGCCGCAGCAGCACCGCACCACCCCCGTACCGCCACCGAAGCCGCGCGAGCGGTACCCGCCGGGCCCCGGCGCCATGGTCGTCCGCATGCTGCAGAACCGGAACCTGAACTGGGTGGGCTCGGTGCGGAGCCTGGCCACGCTCACCCCCCTGTACCTGTCCGCGGCGACGATCGGCCAGGTCGGCCACGGCCGCAGTCCGTTGTCCCCGGAGCGGCTGGTGGCTCTGGCGACCGTGCTGGGCGTTGCCGCCGGGGAGTTGGCGGCCCTGACGGGCGTCGCGCTGCCGGACGGCGCCGCAACGGTGGACCCCGCCGCGGCCGACGTGGCCGAGCTGATCTGGGACGTCCGGCGGCTGACCGCCGACCAGGTACGGCAGGTCCGCGACCAGGCCCGGTCCATGCTGGAGCCGTGACCCCCGCAGCGGCGGCTTGCTCACCGCGATCGCGTCGTCAGGAGCTGGTGAGGATGACGAGTTGCTGGGTCGCCCGGGTCATCGCGACATAGCGGTCGACCGCTCCTTCGATGCCCGTGCCGAACGCCTCGGGATCGACGAGGACGACCAGGTCGAACTCGAGCCCCTTGGCCAGCTCCGGGGTCAGCGACCGGACCCGGGACGTCGCCCGGAACGTGGGGTCGCCGATGACGCAGGCGATCCCGTCGGCGTGCGCGGCGAGCCAGGTGTCGAGGATCGCGTCCAGATCAGCGACCGAGCCGTGTACGACGGGGACGTCGCCGCTGCGGATGGAGGTCGGCACGTTGGCGTCCGGGAGCACGGCCCGGATGACCGGCTCGGCCTCCGCCATGACCTGCATCGGCGTCCGGTAGTTGATGCTCAGGCGGGCCAGCTCGATCCGGTCGAGCCCGAGCCGTTCGAGCCGTTCCTGCCACGACTCGGTGAACCCGTGCCGGGCCTGGGCGCGGTCCCCGACGATGGTGAAGCTCCGGGACGGGCAGCGCAGCAGCAACATCTGCCACTCCGCGTCGGTCAGCTCCTGAGCCTCGTCCACGACGATGTGGGCGAACGGGCCGGCGAGCACGTCCGGCTCGGCGCTGGGCAGTGCGGACTCGTCGACCAGGGCATCCTGGAGATCCAGTTGGCGCAGGCTCGACAGCACGCCTTCACCGTCGTCATAGGCGTGGGCCTCGATCAGCTCGTCGACGACGGTGGCCATGCGCTCCCGTTCGACGGCGACAGCGGCGTCGTGCCGGCGGTTGCGCCCGGAGGCCTCCGGGTCGCCGAGGCGCTGGCGTGCCGCGTCCAGCAGCGGCAGGTCGGACACCGTCCAGGCCTGGGCGTCCGCGCGCTGCAACGTCCGAACCTCCTCGGGGCTGAGCCAGGGCGCGCATTTGCGCAGGTAGGCGGGCACCGACCACAGGTCTGCGACGAGGTCGGTCGCTTCGAGCAGCGGCCAGGCGCGGTTGACGGCCGCGCGCAGTTCCCTGTTGCGCAGCAGCGACCTGCGGACCAGGTCCTCCGGCTCATCGCCGTCGTACTTCTCCAGCAGAATCGTCAGCAGCTCCTCCCAGATCTCGTCCCGCGCCTCGTTGTGCGGGGTACCGGGTCCGGCCGCCTCGAACGCCTCGGCCCAGTCGTCGGCGCTCAGCCAGATGTCGGACTCGCCGGTCGTGACCGTCATCCCCTTGGCCGGCGGCTCCTCGTAGAACCTGACGGCCGCCTCGATCGCCTTCACCAGGTCCGCGGACGACTTCAGACGGGCCACCTCCGGGTCGGTCTCGACCGCTGCCGCGGCGCCCTCCGCGACGAGGTCCCGCAGGGTGCAGATCTGCACGTCCTCCTCGCCGAGGCTGGGGAGGACGTCGGCGACGTAGGCCAGGTAGGGCTGGTGCGGGCCGACGAACAGCACGCCGCCCCGGCGGTGACCCAGGCGCGGGTCGGCGTAGAGGAGGTAGGCGGTGCGGTGCAGCGCGACGACGGTCTTCCCCGTACCCGGACCGCCGTCGACGACGAGAGCGCCGCGTGACCCCGCCCGGATGATGGCGTCCTGGTCGGCCTGGATGGTGCCGAGCACGTCCCGCATCCGATTCGACCGGCTGCTGCCCAGGCTGGCGATGAAGGCGGACTGGTCGTCGAGCGCGGCGTGCCCCTCCCACCCGTCCGAGGTGAACACCTCGTCCCAGTAGTCGCTGATCCGGCCGCGGGTCCAGCGATACCTGCGGCGGCTCGCCAGACCCATCGGGTTGGCGTGGGTCGCGGCGAAGAACGGCTCCGCCGCCGGAGAACGCCAGTCGAGCAACAGCCGTCGACCCGCGCTGTCGGTGAGGCCACGCCGTCCGACGTACACGGGCTCGGCGTCGTCCGCGCCGACCATGCGGCCGAGGCACAGGTCCACACCGAAGCGACGCAGTACGCCCAGGCGCGCGGTCAGCCGGCGGACCTCCATGTCCCGGTCCACCGCCTGCCGCCCCTTGCCGCCGGGCGCCCTGCGCGCGGCGTCGAGACGGTCGGACAGGTCGACGGACAACTGCTCGAGGCTCTCGGCGATGGCCGCGAAGTGCTGCTCGTCGCCGGCGATCAGCGCCGGGTCGGCCTTGGCAGACAGGCGGTCGGGAAGGTCGAAGAACCGGGGATCGAGAGAGTTCACGTCATCCGTTCCGATCTGAGGTCGCTGGCATGGCTCGTCGACTGGTCAACGCGGACACCTGTCCCGGCTGACCGCCTCGATCAGCAGCAGCGCCGCCACCGTCGCTCCGTCGGTGCGGATCGTGCCGGCCATGGCGGTCGCTCGTGCGCGGGTCTCGGGGGTCAGGGCCGTCCTGAGCGCGGCCGACAGGGACTCGAACGTCGGAGTCGGCCCATCGTGTGCCGCGCCGATGCCCAGGTCGGCCACCCGGCCGGCCCAGTACGGCTGGTCCGCCATCTGGGGTACCACCACCTGAGGCGTACCGGCCCGGGCGGCCGTCGTCGTCGTACCCGCGCCGCCGTGGTGCACGACGGCGGCCACCCGGCCGAAGAGTGCCTGCTGGTTGACCTCGCCGACGGCGAAGCAGTCGTCGCCGGCGTCGATCAGGGCCAGGTCGGCCCAGCCGCTCCCGACGAGGACGCGGCGGCCCTGCGCCCGGATCGCCTCGACGGCCACCCGGGCGGCGTCGGTCGACGCCCGCATCGGCATGCTGCCGAAGCCCACGTACACCGGTGGTGTGCCGGCCTCCAGGAACGCCACCAACCCGGCCGGCAGTGGGCGCGCGTCGGGCAGCATCCACGCGCCGGTCTGCACGACGTCGAGGTCCGGCGTCTCCCGCCACGGGTCCAGGATCGGGTCCGTCGCCAGCCACGGCCGGTCGCCGAGGACGTAGTCGCGAACGTCGTCGACCGGGGGCAGGCCGACCGCCGCCCGGTTGGTGTTGAGCGCCGCACCGAACAGCGCGTCGATGCTCTGAGCGTCCAGCTCCCACAGCACCCGGTTGTCGGTCACCTCCGGCGGGAACGGCCGCCCCGGGTACGCCAGCGGCGGGCGGCCCGGCGACGGCAGGGTGAGCTGCTGGAAGGTCGCGTACAGGTAGCGGATGCCCAGTCTCTCGGCCACTGACCGCGCGCCCGCCGCGGCCGGCACCACGCCGGTCGCCACCAGTGCGTCACATCCCTCGGCCGCCGCGGTGACGGCGGCGAACTGGTCGGCGATCAACTCGGCCGCGCGCCGGGGCAGATCCGCCGGCGACGGCGGCGTCGTCGCGGTCATCAGGGCGCGCGCCGACGGGCCGAACGGCACCAGCGGCACGCCGACTGCGGCCAGCCGCTCGGCGAACTCCACGTCCGGCGGCGCGCAGACCCGCGCCTTGACGCCGAGCGCCCGCAACCGCACCGCGAGTCCCACCAATGGTTCGACGTCCCCGCGTGAACCGTACGTCGACAACAACACTCGCATTTCGTGCCTTCCATTTCCGCAGGCCCCGGCCTCGGCCGGTGATTCTGCGGCATGACCCCGGTCTTGCGGCAAGTCCCCCGGTACGCTATATTCTGAAAATGGAAAGAAGAGGGCCCTCTTCTTTCCATTTTTTGTTCGCTTGGACGGACAAACTCCTCGCGACGTGACGACGTGCCACGACCCCACTCCCGGCCCAGGATCACCTGGTGCTGGAGGGTGGGGACTGAGCCTGACCAGGGAGATTGCGCGGCAGGTCCGGCGATGGCGGGGCCGAAGGCTGTACGTACCGGGCCATCGCGGCGTGCGCCGACGAAGCATGGGGCACCGAATCCCGCGGCAACCAGCTGTTCGGCGAGGATCTGTGCCTGCAGAGCGCGCGAATGCTCGGCGAGAACCCCCACCTCGAACCATGGAACTGAGGGATCGCGCAATCCTCGATCGGCGGCGACCGCCGCGGTGATTCGTGCACCCCGGCAAGCCTTCGGCGGCCGTCCGCGCGACGAGTGCCTGCACCTCCAGCACCGCGGGCTGGTGCCGCAACGTCGTCCCGGCACAGTGAGGGCGGGCGGCCCGGGCTGATAGCGTCGTCGGTGGTGGACAGCGCTGACGACCTACAACTCGCGTTCGACACGTCGGATCTGGCGGCGGACCTCGCGCTCGCTCACTTCGAGTCCGGCGTTTCGGCCACGCTGAAGGCCGACGGCACACCAGTCACGGAAGCCGACCGGGCAGTCGAGCGACTGCTTCGCGAGACGTTGTCCGCGGCGAGGCCGGAAGATGCGCTGCTCGGCGAGGAGTTTGGTCGACTCGGTGAGTCCGACCGGGTCTGGATCATCGACCCGATCGACGGCACGTCGTTCTTCTGCCGGCGTGACCCGAACTGGCGGGTTCACCTCGCGCTGGAGGTCGCCGGGAGCACCGAGCTCGCGGTCGTCACCGCCCCTGCGCTGCGCCGCTGCTGGTGGGCGACCCGAGGCGGCGGTGCCTTCGAGTCGTCGTGGCCACGCGAGCAGGCCGAATCGAAGGGCCTTCAAGTCAGCACCACTTCGATGTTGGCTGGTGCCCGGCTCGATGCGCTGGACGACGCGTCCAGAGCCCGTCTCCCACCGGGTGTGGCCCGCCCACCGGCAAGCCCCCTCCCGCTCGTCGAGCTCGTTCGCGGCGAAATCGATGCCTTCCTGGTCGAGCGCTACCACATCTGGGATCACGCGCCATGGATTCTGCTCGTCGAGGAAGCGGGCGGCCGGTTCACCGATCCAACCGGAGGACGTGCGGGCGACCAAGGCGGTGGCCTGTACTCCAACGCCAACCTGCACAGTCAGTTGCTCACCGCGCTCCGCTACCCGGCGCGCCCCTGACCGCCGGGATGCACCCCGGGCTCGCAGCGTCGGGCGGGCAGCTCACCGGCCGCCCGCCGCCAGCTCGGCCAGCATCCCCTCGCAACTGCGGACGACGACCTGCGCGCCGCGCCGCTGGGCCAGCCGGAGCAGCGGGTCCTCCGCGCGGTTCAGCCACCGCCACTGCGCCTCGGACGCGAGTTCCCAGAGCCGCTGCACGCTCGCGTCGTGCTCAGCGCCGAGCCGGTCGGCCAGGCCGACCCCGTCACCGCCAGCCAGGCGCCGCGCCTCCGCGGCCAGTTCGGCGTCGAATCCCAGCCTGCCGGCCCGCAACGCCGCCAGCAGGCGCAGCTCCCGGAACTGGTGGGCGCCGGCGAGGATCTGCTCCATGCCGCTGAGCAGCTCGCCACCGCCCGGGACGGGTTCGGCCCTCAGCAGCGCCTCCACCGCGGCCAGTGCCGCGCGGGCCTTGAGGGTCTCCCGTCGGTCCACGAAGAAGCGGTTCACCGACTCGCGCAGCTCGGTCAGGCCGCTACGGCGGATGAGTTCGGCGGCGAGCTTGCCCCGGCTGTCGCAGCCGGTGCGCACGAGGGTGGCGGCCAGCCGGACCCCGATGAGACCGAGCCGGTCCAGCAGCGCGGCGCGCACCTCGGCCGCCAGCGGTACCGGCAGCTCACCGCGGACGAAACGGTCGGCGGAGAGCAGGTGCGCCTCCAGCTCCTCCCGGGACACCCGGGCCAACTGCGCGAGCACGGCGAAGTCCGACTCGCTGAGCACCCGACCGGCCAGGCCGAGCAGTCCGCTGCACGCCACCGTGGTCACGCAGAGCGCGCTCACCCGGGGGTCGCGGTACTGCTGTCGGGCGAGCTGGCGGGCGGTGAGCAGCGCGTCGATCCGTCCGCCGCCGGTCTCGTCGGCCCGGGCCAGCACCAGGATCACGTTCACCGGGGCGGCCTGCCCGACCTGACTGTCCCGGCTGGACTCCAGCACCCGCAGGTCGCTGCCGCGAGCGTCGCGGGTCAGGTACAGCACCGCGTCCGCGTCGCGCAACACCCGGTCCATCACCGGTGCCCGGCCGTGCTCGTCAACGCCGTTGATGGCGGGCGTGTCGACCAGGGTCACCTGCCGCAGCGCCCGGGTCGGCCACTGCACCGCGATGTCGCGCAGCTCGCCGGCACGCCAGCCGACGAGGTCCACCCGCATGCCGGTGGCCGACCTGACCACCGCCAACTCCTGCGGGGGTTGGCTGGTCGAGTAGGCGGTGGCGCGCGGCTGCGGACCGTCCTCGTACCAGGTGAAGACGCCGCTGCCGTCCGGGCCGTCGACCGGTGCGACCTCCTCGCCCATGATCGCGTTGAGCAGGGTCGACTTGCCCGACCGCCACGGGCCGGCGATCGCGACCCGCAGCGGTTGCTCCAGCCGGGCCACCTGCTGCCGGAGGCGACGGGTCGCCCCGGGGTTGTCCCGGTAGAGCTGGAGGGCCTGGTGCAGCAGTCCCCACACCGCCTCGTCCAGCCGCAGGCCGACCGTCATGCCCGGGGCTCCAGCGGCGCCGGGGCGGGCCGGGCGCCGGTCAACTGCTGGGCCTGCTCGTAGACGGCGGCCAACCGGCTCATCTTCAGCCGGATCTCACGCTGGCGCTGGTCGCGGACGGCCGCGTCGGTGTCGGCGGCCTGCTTCGCCGTACGGAAGGACTGGACGATGGCCTCCTGCAACTCCTCGGTCAGCGCGGTGAAGTGGTCCCGCAGCATCCGCTGCACCTGCCGGGCAGTGTCCCGGCAGTCCCTGGTGGTGCGGACGAAGAAGTCGTCCACGTGCCGCTGGATCGCCGTCTTGACCGTTGCCTGGCGGCGCCGCAGCAGCTGCTTGCTCTCGTCCCGGATGCTCTTGCCGCCGAAGAGCGCGCCCGCGCCGATCGACACCGGGTTGATCATCGGCATGCCGGCCAGCGTCAGGGCCAGGCCGAACATCAGCAGGCCACCGTAGGAGCCCTTCATGCCGGTGAACACCTTCTGGCTCGCGGTGAACCGGTCGATGGTGGGCCGTTCGATCTCCGGCACCCGGTCGACGAGATCCTCCGGCACCGTCGTCGACCAGGGCGGCAGCACGTCGTAGCCGTACCGGGCGAAGTTGCCGGCGACCCGCCGGGCGACGAAGTCGCAGCGCTGGGCCAACCACTCGTGGTTGGCCTGCGCGGCGTCGACGAGGCTGCGTTGCAGCCACTCCTGGAAGGTGTCCCAGGCGACCAGCGGGTCGGCCGTGTCGAACGCCTCGTCGACCATCCGCAGGATCTGCCGGGTGCGGTCGCGCAGGTCGTACTCGATGTCGGACAGCAGGTCGGTCATCTCGTCGGCGAGCGTGTTCTGCCATCGCGTGGAGCAGCGGCGCAGCTCGTCGACCTCGCGCTGCGCGGCGTGCAGCCGGAAGATCGGGCCGGACTGTTCCGCCGCCTCCTGGCTGTCGAGCTCGGCACGCAGCGGCGCGGCGAGCTGCTCCACCACGGTGCGGGCGATCATGGCGACCGAGGCCCGGGCCAGCACGTCGGCTTTGCCGGTCAGGTCACGCTGGAGGCGGGCGATCAGCGGCGGGAAGCCCGACTCGGCGTTGAGCCGGTGGTCGTCGGCGGCCGCCGCGCGCAGCCGCAACGCCGACGAGACCGGGATCAGCACCGCCGGTACGCCGGCCTCGGCGAGGTGCTGCCGATTACGCTCGGCGACCGTGCGCCAGTCCGGCGCCAGGTCGGTCTTGGTCTGCACCACCGCCACGTTCGGATGCGAACGGGTGATGTGCAGCAGCAGGTTCAGCTCGGCGACCGAGAGTTCCCGGGTCGAGTCGGTGACGAGCAGCACCGTGTCGGCACGGTGGAACGCGGCGACCGGGGCGCCGGCGCCGAGCGCGGCCACCTCGTCGTTGCCGGGCGTGTCCACCAGCACGATCCCACCACCGAGCAGCGCCCGCGGCAGCCCGACCTCGACGTACGCCGGGGCGCCGCCGGCTCGACGCCCGAGCGTGCCGGCCACCGCGGCCGTGATCTGGTCCAGCGGTACCGGGGTCCGCTCGACGCTCGCCGGGACGGCGGTGCCGGCCGGCTGCCCGGGGGTGGACGCCGCCTGCACCATCGCGGCCGAGGCGACCTCGGCGTGCCGCACCACGGTCGGCAGGACGGTGGTGCGGGCGTCACCGACCGGACACACCGGCGCGTTCACGATGGCGTTGACGAGCTGGCTCTTGCCCTGCTTCGGTTCGCCGACGACCAGGACGCGCAGCTGCGGGTCGAGCAGCTGGGCCCGTTTCTGCCGGACCGTCTGCAGCAGGTCCGCTCGCCCGTGTTCGCGGCACGTGCGGGCGAGCCCGTCGAGCGCGTCCAGCCAGATCCCCGCCATCACGGCACCAAGTGTGCTGATTCCGGATTAATTATCAAGTGGCCGGATGGAGCCGGAGCAGGGTGTAGCCGGATCGCGACTGGCGATCCGGCTACTCCCTGCCGATCCGGTCAGAACAGGCCGTCGCCGAGACCCAGCCCGCCCGCCGACGCGGAGGCTTCGGCGTGGGCGTCGATGCCGTCGTCCAACCCGCCGGTCACGTTGCCCACCGTCCCGGTGAGGCCGGTGACCGCGCCGTCCACCTGGTGCGTCACGCCGCCCACCGTGGACGACACGTCGACCTGCGGGACCACCCCGCCGCCATCGTGGACGCCGAGCGAGCCCAGGGTGTCGTCGACGCCGAGCGAGCCCACGGTGTCGTTGACGCCGAGCGAGTCGACGAGCCCGCCGATCTGGCCCTGGGTGCCGGGGAGCGTGCCGTCGAGCAGGGCGTCCGGGGTGCCGAGCAGGCCGGCGTCGGTGGCGTCGAGCAGGTAGTCGGGGTTGCCGACCGTACCGGCCACGTCGCCGACCGCCGGGTCAGCCACGGTGTCCACCGCGCCCACCACGTCGGCGTCGAGGGTGTGTGCCACGTCGTGCACCCCGGAGATGTCGGTGTCGAGACCGTTGGGCCCGACGCCCAGGCCGATCCCGGGCAGCACCGCCGCCCCGACGGCGACGTTCGTCGGGTCGACGGCGATGGCGCCCAGCGCGCCGGCCTTGACGTCCACTCCCGAGTAGGAACTGCTGACGGTGATGTCCTGCGGCACGCTCTGCAGCAGGGCGACCGCGTCGGCGGCGTCGGTCAGCAGCGGGTCGAGCCCGAGCTGTCCGCTCACCGCGCCCACCGGCGCGAGCCCGTGCACCGGGGCGTAGTCGACGACCAGCGGGACCACGTCCTGCACGTCGGCGGCGGTGATGTCGGTGAGCCCGGCGGCCTGAAGGGCGCCCTCCGGGTCGAGGTCGAACGCCGACTTGGCGTTGGGGTCGGTCAGCAGGGTGAGCACGAAGTCGTGCAGGGTCTGGTCCATGTGCCGGTATCTCCTCGGGCGTTGGCCTCAGCGACCGTGATCGTCGAAATGACCGTACGGCCGGGGTGCGGCACGGGCATCGGGGCTCGGCCCGCAATCGGCCGCGTCGGATTAGGGTGCCCGCCGGGTCGTGCGTTAGGGGGATTGGGGGACCTGGAGCGGCCACATTTAGGGTCCTGACATCGGAGTGATCTCTGGTACGAAAGTAGGAGCCCACGGGGTTCGCCGGGGGTGGGCCGCCCAGGTGCCGACACCGTCGCCATCGGCCGGCCACTCACGGTGAAGGAAGAATGCGAATGCCGTACGTCCTGGGAATAGACATCGGATGCACCAACACCGCGGCCAGCGTGGCGCGGCGACGGGGGGCGGCCTGGGCGCGGCCCGAGGTGGTCGCGCTGGACGGCGGGGCGGCGACCGTCCCGTCGGTGCTGCACCTGGCAGCCGACGGGACGCTCGCGGTCGGTGAGCCCGCCGACGGCAACGGAAGCCGGACCGCACGCGGGTTCCTGCGCCGGGTCGGCGACGACGTGCCCCTGTTGCTCGACGGGCAGCCGTTCTCGCCGCAGACGCTGACCGCGGCGCTCGCGACCTGGGTCGTGCAACGGGCCCTCGAACGGGAGGGCGAGCCCGCGCAGGCCGTCGTGCTCAGCCACCCCGCGGGCTGGGGTCGGCACCGGCGGGAGCTGCTGCACGGCGCGCTGCGGCAGTTCGGCCTCGGACACGTGACGCTGCTGCCCCGCCCGGTCACGGTGGCCGAGAGCCACGCGGCGCGCGGCTTCCCCGGCAGCACGGCGGCCGTCTACGCGCTGGGCGGCGACACCTTCGAGGCGGCCCTGGTCCGCCGCACCCCGCGCGGCACGTACGAGACCTTCGGCGTCCCCCAGGGGCTGGACTGGATGGGCGGGGCCGACGTCGACGAGGCGCTGGCCGAGCACGTGCGCACCGCGCTGTCCCGGGAACTCGCCGCGTTGGGGCCGCGGGAGACACAGGCCACGCTGCACGGGCTGCTGCCCGAGTGCGAGCGGGCCAAGCGCGAACTGACCGTGGGCACGGAGACCGATGTGCTGCTGACCCTGCCGACCGGGCCGGTCCGGGTGCCGGTGAGCCGGGTACGCCTCGAGGACATGATCCGGCCGGCCCTGCAGGTCACCGTCGACCTGCTGACCCGGACCGTCCACTCCGCCGGGCTGGCGCCGACGCAGCTCGACGGGGTCCTGCTGACCGGTGGCTCCACCCGTATCCCTCTGGTCGTGGAGCTGCTCACCGCGGCCCTCGCGGTGCCGGTCGAGGTGGAGCCCGACCCGCAGCTGACCGCGGCCACCGGCGCGGCGCTGGCCGCCTGCCAGGTGGTGTCGCCGCGGCTGAGCCGGCCGGCGCCGGATCCCGGGCCCACCCCGGTCAGCACCGGCGGACGGGCCGCCGCGGCGGCCGTCCCCGCGCGGCGGGGACCCGGCCACGACCTCGCGGCGCGCGGCGAACCACCACCGCGCCCCCCGGTCCGGATCACCCCACTGGAACTACCGAAACCGCCCCGCCTGGCGCTGGTCCGCAGCCGGGGACGCGAAGGATGACCGTGATGAGCATGCGCAGTGCCACCGCCTCCCGGCTGGTGCTGGACCCGGGGCCGCAGGCCCTGCTCCACACGGTGGAGCGGAACCCGGACGCACCGCTCGCGCTGGCGGTGACCGGACCGGACGGTCACGGCCGCAGCGCGTACCTCCAGGAACTGGCCCGGATCTACCGGCAGGCGGGCAGCACCGTGCTGGAGAGCGCCCCCGAGCGGCCGGAGGCAGTCGACCCGGACGCCGTGCTGGTGATCGACGACGCCCACCTGCTCGACGAGACCCGGCTCCGAGTGCTGTGCGGCCTGGTGACCGGCCGCCAGCACCGCCTCGCCGTCGGCTACCGGCCGTGGCCCAGGCCCGCGGCGCTGGTCGACCTCGCCGAGGCGCTCCGGCGCGACGGGCACCTGGTGCTGCTCACCCCGTTCAACCGGGAACAGACCGCCGCCTACCTGAGCACGGACCCGGAGATCGCCCGGCGACGCGACCTGGTCGACTTCGTGCACCACCAGAGCGCCGGCGTTCCCCGCGACGTCGAGCGGCTGGCCCGCGGCCTGCGCGGGCAGGAGACCACGCCGGCCGGGCCGGCCGAGCCGCCCCGGCAGGTCGTCCTCCAGTTCGGACCCGACCTGGACAACCTGGCGCCGGACGTCCGGCGGCTCCTGCTGGCCCTCGCCGCCGGCGTACCGCTCCCGGTCGACCTGCTCGGGGCGTTGCTCGAGCGGGAGCAGGGTGAGGTGGACGAGCTGCTCGCCGCCACCCGGGCCGCCGGGCTGCTCGGCGCGGACGGCCGGCTCGCCCCGATCGTCCGGCAGGCGGTCACCACGCTGAGCCCGGCCGTCGACCGCACCGCCGTGTGGCGCCGGCTCACCGAACTGCAGCTCGCCGGCGGAGGCCCGGTGCTCCCCCTGGTCCGCTCGATGCTCGCGGCCGCAGTGGCCGCCGACTGCCCGGCGACCGCGCTGGAGGCCGCGGCTGAGGAGGCACTGGCCGGCGAACCCGCGCTGTCGGCGGAGCTGTTCGCGGCGGCCACCGCCGCCGGTCGACCCGCCGCCGGTCGCCAGGCCGTCGCCGCAGCCCTCGCCGGCGACCTGGACACCGCCCTGCGGCTGGCGGACCGGCTGCTGACCACCGCCGCCCCGGCCGACCGGACGGAGGCGGCGGCCGTCGCCGCGACGGCGCTGGCGCACCGCGGTCAGGTCGATCGCAGCGTCGAGCTGTACCGGTGGTCGGGCATCACCTCGGCGCGGGCCTTCGCCGCCGTCGGCACGCTCGCCGCCGGACGCCCGGCCGACCTCGCGGACCCGCCCGGCGACGAGCGCGCCGATGGGCCACCCACCCTGCACGCCAGCGCCGCCCGGCTGATGGCGGCCGGGGTACGCGACAGCCTCACCGGCCCACCGACCGCCGCGCTCTCCACCCTCGTGCAGGCAGCCGCGCTGCTGGAGCCGGCCGGCCGGTCCGTGCTCCTGCCGGACAGTCCGGCCGCGCTCGCCGCGTTGACCGGGCTGCACTGTGGTGAACTGGACATCGCCGAACGGGTGCTCGACCGGGCCACGGCCAGCGGCACGGGCGGTCCCCTGATGGCCCCACGCCACACGTTGCTACGGGCCTGGATCGCGATGGTCCGGGGCCACACCGACATCGCGGCCGGCCAACTGGCGACGGTGAACGGCGGCGGGCCGCTCGAGTCGCGGGACCTGCTCTTCGCCTGCGCGCTCGAGCTGGGCATCGCCCGACGCAACAGCGACATCGGGGCGCTGCAACGCGGATGGGGGCACGCCCTGGAGGCCGTCGTCCGCCACCCCGTCGACCTGTTCACGCTGCTGCCGCTGGGCGAGTTGGCCATCGCGGGCGCCCGACTGGGTGACCTCAACCGGCTGGAGCCGTACCTGCGGGAGGCACACTCGCTGCTGGCCCGACTCGGTGACCCACCGCTGTGGAGCGTGCCACTGCACTGGAGCGGGCTGCACGCGGCGATCCTCGCCGAGCAGCCGGCGGCCGCCGACGACCACGTGTCCGCCGTGCTCGCCGCCGCCGACCACAACCGGTACGCCGCCGTGGTCGCCGCCGCCGCCGCCAGCTGGGTCGAGGTGCTCCGCGGCGTCGTCGACCCGGTCCGGGTGGAAGCCGCCGCCCGTGGACTGCACGACATCGGGTTCTGCTGGGACGGCGCCCGGCTCGCCGGGCAGGCGGCGATCCGCACCGCCGACCGCCGCGCGATGACGATGCTGCTGGACTGTGCCCGGACGCTGCACGGCCGACCGGCGGCAGCCAGGGACGGCCAGCGGCCCGCCGAGACCGCCGTCCGCCCTGCCCCGCCCCGGCTCAGCGACCGGGAGCGGCAGGTGGCCGAGCTGGTGCTCGCCGGCCTGACCTATCGGGAGATCGGCGACCGGCTCTTCATCTCGGCCAAGACCGTGGAGCACCACGTCGCGCGGATGCGCGCCCGGCTCGACTGCGCCAACCGGGCCGAGCTGCTGGCCCTACTGCGGACCATCCTGGCCGACCGGTCGCACCTGGCCGAGCAGCCTCGCCCGGGAAGATCCGCGCCCGACCCGCACCGGTGACCGGTGGACTCAACGGTGTGCACCGGCCGTTGGTGCGGTCGGGCCGGTCGTCGCGATCCTCCTCGGGGATCGCCGCCGGTTCAGGGAACCTGGAATGGAGGGTGGCAGCACCGGGGGCCACGGTGGTGCGCTCGCACGCCCTTGCGCCGCGCGTTGTCCCGTCGCGGGATCGTCAATCGGTCCGGCTGCGCAGGCTCCGCGCCAGGGTGGGGATCATCACGGCCGCGGGGACGAGGTGCAGCCCGAGAAGGGCGGTGGTGGTAGCGGTGTCCGCCCCGCAGAGGAAGGGCGGGACCAACGAGATCGCGGTCAGCGACACTGCCGTCCACCCGAATCGCTCGGCGGGGCGAGCGCTCCAGCGAAGAAGAGCGACGGCAATAACGATGCCCACGATCGAGAAGAAGCCGGTCACCACGGCGAACCCGGACAACGGGATCGTCTCGCCACCATCGGGGACCTCGAAGTCGACGCCGACGGCCTGGGCAAGCGCAGCGGCGAGGGTGGTGGCCACCATCGCCGCGAGCGTGGCAACCAAGCCGGTGCCGGCGAGCCCGCGGAGTCGGTGGGTGTGGCTTGTCCGGCCCGATGCCGGCCCTGCGACGACCCCGGTGTCATTTCTGCTGTTCATGTCATCCTCCATCGATCGGTAACTGGCGTAGGGGTGTGTCGACTGGCATGTGACGGTCCTGGCCCCGAGGGTGACGATGCGCACCCGCGCCGTGCGACGGCCGGGGTTCCGCAGGGCCCGGACGCCGGTGCCCCGGAGCCAGAACCCGGCGTCGCGTTCGAGGACAGGCCCGGGCTCGCCGTCGCGCAGCTCCAGCTGCACCCGCCCGCGGGTGACGACGCCGAACGCGTCGCACCACTGGGCCGCGACCACCGCGACACGCGCGCCACCGCGCAGCGCGAGCGTCCACACCGGGACTACTCCGTGCCGTCCGCCGGTAGGCGCTCCGGCAGCCCGAGCCGCGGGAACTGGTCGTCGTGGAACGTGACGATCTCGGTGATCACCCCGCCGGTGACGCGCAGGACATCGATCGTCAGCGGCAGGTACGCGCCCTCCCGCTCCCGCCAGTGGTAGAAGGCGACGGCGGGCTGCCGGTTCACGGAGGTGGGGACCGCGCGCAGGCCCTTCATGCCCTCGAATCCATCCTCGACCCAGCTGTTCACCACCGCGTCGCGGCCGACGTACAGGCCCGGCGTGGGCGGCATCGAGCAGCGGACGTCGTCCCGCAGCATGCCAGCGAGCACGTCGATGTCCGTGGCCACGCTCGCGTCGGTGTAACGGCGCACCAGCTCGCGCGTCCCGGCGTCCTCCTCGCCGCCGGTCCAGTCCTGCCGCTCGGCGGGCAGGTGCTCCCGCATGCCGGCGCGGGCCCGCTGCAGCGCGCTGTTCACCGAGTTGACGGAGTCCCCGAGGAGCTCCGCGACGTCCTTCGCCGGCCAGCCGAGCACGTCCCGCAGGATCAGCACGGCCCGCGGGCGCGGCGCGAGGTGCTGGACCGCGACCAGGTACGCCAGCTCGATCGTCTCCCGCGCGACGGCCACGGTCTCCGGCTCGTCCGCGTCGCCCGCGGGCAGCTCGTCGAGGAGCCGGTCCGGGTAGGGCTGCAGCCACCGCACCTCGCCGCCGGTCGCGGGCTCCGGGCGGCGCTTGGCGAGCAGGTCCAGGCAGGCGTTGGTGGCGATTCGGTACAGCCAGGCCCGGAACGTCGACCGCCCCTCGAAGGTCTCCCGCCGCCGCCAGGCACGGAGGAACGTCTCCTGCACGGTGTCCTCGGCGTCCTCGAACGACCCGAGCATTCGGTAGCAGTGCACGTGCAGCTCCCGCCGGTGCCGCTCCGCCAGCCCCGAGAACGCCGGCTCGTCGACCTCGCCCAGACCGCTCACGCCCAGCTCCTCCAGCCGCGTGTCCGCACTCATCACGTCATCCTTCCGTCTGGTCGTGTCCCGTCGTAGGTGTGACGGGCGCGGGCGCGACAACTCATCACCAGGGTCGGTCGGCATGGCTGATCCGGTGGCGGAGCACGACGCGCGGTACGGCGAGGAGGGCGCGGGTCCGCCGGAGCAGGTGCGGGTGCGCGACCGGCGCGTGCCGGGGGCCTGGTTCACGACGACGCGGCGGGCGTGGACGCACGGGCACGGCACGAGGTCCACCGAAAAGGAAAGACTTGAGCCGAGACCCGGCTCACCTGGGGAGATGGGCGGTTATCGGATCGGCGGACACGCCAGGCAGGCTGCTGGGCGAGCAGGTGGTTGCGCAGCTCAGGCTGGGCAGTCCATGCAGCTCCTTCCTCAATCTTGCGCGACGGGTTCATTCGCCATTCCGGCGTCTCATACCACTGGGTCACGTAGGCTGCCAAGAAAGACCGCTGCCTGCCGCGCAGCGGCTCAGGACCACGTGACTTCGAGAGCGAATGCAGGCTTCCCAATAGCCGCAGAAGAACCGTGGATCCTTCCCGGAAGAACGCGTGTGTGAATGCAGCGGTATCCGCGTCATGGTCGCTTGCCTCAAGCACGGAGGCCAACCCGCCTCTGCAACAAAAGTAACCGAATCTCAGACGGAGGACCCTTGAGCGCCACGGTGAAGTCTTTCAATCACAACGTTCCCTGGGAGAGCCTGTTCGGATACAGCCAGGCAATGCAGGTCGGAGACACGATCTACATCTCCGGGCAGGTCGCGCACGACGCCGAGGGAAACTTCGTGGGGGAGGGCGACTTCGACGCCCAGATGAAGGCGACGTTCGAAAACCTGGACAAGGTGCTGGCGCATTTCGGCGCTTCCCGACGCCAGGTGGTGGAGACCACCCTCCTCGTCGTGGGCCTGCGCGAACACTTCAACGCAGCGGCGGCGGCACACGCACGCTACTTCGGGGACCACCGCCCGACCAGCACCGCCAGTGGCGTGGTGGAACTGGCCCTACCCCCCCAACTCGTTGAGATCGGGGCCGTCGTCCGCCTGGACATCGGCTCCTGACCCACGCCAGTCGGGGAGACCCGTCCTGAGGCTCCCGGTGGGGCAACCTGGCAACCACCACGGCAGACGACGATCGGCAGGCGAGGCGGACAACGACCCTCTACCGGCTCGGCGAGCCGATGCCATACTCCTCGGATGCCGCACAGAGCCGCAACGACTCGGCTGGTCGCAGCGGTGGCACGGCAGCATCTGCAGCCGCTCGGACTGCATCGGAAAGGCGGATCACGCCTCTGGTTCGATGACCGAGGCTGGTGGCTGATCGTCGTTGAGTTCCCGCCTTCCCGTTCGGACGGCACCTACCCCAACATCGGCGCGATGTGGCTGTGGCACGAACGCGACCACTGGTCATTCGACGACGGCGGCCGCATCTACTGGCGCGACGACGCTGCCTTCGTCACACAGCCCCGATCGGGTAAACCGGATGGAAGAGTTTCCTCGACTTCGCCGACGCCCAGCAATTCACCCGCGACGCGGACACACTCGCCGCCATTGCCGCACAACGAGTCCAGCAACTGCGGGCCGAGTACCCCGACCCCGCAGCCACCGCTCGACAACTGGCATCCCGCAGGCCCGGGCGCGACGAGCCGCCCTGGTGGCACGCCTACCACACCGGGTGTGCAGCAGCGCTGGCCGGCGACCCCGACACCGCGCGCCAAGCATTCCACCGCATCACCGTCGGCAACCTGGACCCGCACTGGGCACACGACCTCGCCCAGCGCGCAAGGCAACTAGCTGACCTCGCCAACGACCCGCCAACTCTGCGGCAGCGCGTCATCGAAGTCATCGACGCGACCCGCCGGCGCCTCGAACTACCGCCGGCCTGTCGTACTCCGAGATGAGTGCACCATCGGCTGGCTTCGGTCCGCGGCTTACCCGGGTTGTCAGCCGCTGGCAAGCCTTTCCAGCGAGGAAACCACCGCGGCCGGGGAAGGCATCGCAGCGATTTCCGCCGCAACCTCCTGAGCTGCGATTCGCAGCGCGTCGTCGGTCAGCAGCCGGGTCAGGTCGGCTGCGCTGATGGCCTTCGCCTCGACGGCCAGGCCGGCGCCGCGCTTTGCCAGCAGTTCGGCGTTGTACCTACGGTCGCCCGCTCCGGGAGTGGTCAGCTGGGGTACGCCCACGGTCAGGCCGCCCAGCACGCTGCCCGCGCCGGAGTGGTGGATGAAGGCCGCGGCGTGCGGAAGCACTTCGTTCAGGGGTACGCGGTCGACTGCCCGCACGTTGGAGGGCAGGCTGCGGGTGGCCGCCGGGCGGACCAGAACGAACTCGGCGTCCACCTGTGCGGCCGCGGCGATGATCGCGGGGCCGGGGTCGCCGTCGTTGGGGCCCTTGAGGGTGCTGCGGCTGACCAGGACGCGGGGCCGGTCGCCGGAGGTGAGCAACCAATCCGGAACCGAGCCGCCGCCTGAGAACGGAACCGGTCGCATCGCAATCGCTCCCACCGCGGGGGCGCCGCCGCGCAGGCTCGGCGGCGTGACGGCGATGGTCAGCTCGGGGGCTGGGATAGCCTGCCGGGCCAGGGCCCTGCTGGTCGTCACTGCCCGGAAGAGGTCGGTGGTCGGCCACAGCGTGGTCTCGTGGAGCACCGACGGGATGGACAGGCGTCCGGCCACGATGGCGCCGGCCTCGCCCAGCGACTCGTAGACGATCAGGTCAGGACGTTCTCGCTCCGCCAGGGCCAGCAGCGGACCGACCAGGGCCAGGTTGGCGCGGCCGAAGAGCTCGCCGACCATGGCGAGGCCGGCGGTGCCACGCATCTCGGCGCGAGCGATGCGCGGATGGCGTAGGGCCACCCGGATCGCGCTCCGCGGCAGGCTGAAGGAGGCTCCGATGTCGGCAGTGCGCAGGCCGAGTACGTCGGGTGGGAAGCCACCGCTGGCCACGATCACGTCGTGGCCGGCGTCGCGACATGCCGCGGCGAGCGGGATCAGCGGCAGGAGATGGCCTTGCAGCGGCGCGGCGACGAACACGATGCGCATGAGTCGCTTTATAGCACTGTCTGACTAGGTTGCCGCTGAAGTCGGGCAGCGCTCAGGGCACCTCCCCCGGCTA
Source organism: Micromonospora sp. LZ37 (assembly GCF_059359015.1). Lineage (NCBI taxonomy): Bacteria > Bacillati > Actinomycetota > Actinomycetes > Micromonosporales > Micromonosporaceae > Micromonospora > Micromonospora sp. LZ37. The sequence continues at coordinate 396,362 of NZ_JCADBL010000002.1, forward strand.
CTTGGCGTTGAAGTAGTTCGCCTCCGGGTGGTGTACCACGATCGCGTCGGTGGCCTGCTCCGGCACCAGCTGGAACTCCTCCGACAGCTGCACCCCGATCCGCTCCGCGCCGAGCAGCTCCACGATCTTCGCCCGGTCCTCCAGGTCCGGGCAGGCCGGGTAGCCGAACGCGTACCGGCAGCCCCGGTAGTCGGTGCGCAGCAGACCGGCCAGGTCCGTCGGGTCGTCGTCGGCGACGGTACGGCCGCCCGGCAGGGTCAGCTCCGCCCGGATCCGCCGGTGCCAGTACTCCGCGAGGGCCTCGGTGAGCTGCACGGAGAGTCCGTGCACCTCCAGGTAGTCGCGGTACTCGTTGGCGGCGAACATCTTCGCGGTGTACTCGCTGATCGGCTGCCCGACGGTGACCAGCTGCAACGCCACCACGTCCAGCTGCTCACCCTTGGGCCGGAAGAAGTCGGCCAGGCAGAGCCGCCGCTCCTGGCGCTGCCGCGGGAAGGAGAACCGGGCCCGCTCGGAGTGGCCGTTCTCGTCCAGCACCACCAGGTCGTTGCCTTCGGCGTACGCGGGGAAGTAGCCGTACACGACGGCCGCCTCGAGGACCTTGTCGGCGATCAGCCGGTCCAGCCAGTAGCGCAGCCGCGGCCGTCCCTCGGTCTCCACCAGCTCCTCGTACGACGGTCCCGTGCCGCCGCGGGCGCCGCGCAGCCCCCACTGCCCGAGGAAGGTGGCCCGCTCGTCGAGCAGCGCCGCGTAGTCGGCCAGCGGCACCCCCTTGACCACCCGGGTGCCGAAGAACGGCGGCGCGGGCACCTCCACGTCGGCGGCGACGTCGGAGCGCACCGAGGCGTCGTGCAGCTCGGGCAGGGCCTCCCCCACCATCGCCCGCTGCTTCTCCCGGCGGGCCCGCCGCGCCGCCAGGGCCGCCTCCCGCTCCGGGTCGACCACGGGAGCGCCACCCCGCTTGGCGGTCATCACCCGGTCCATCAGGGAGAGTCCCTCGAAGGCGTCCCGGGCGTAGTGGACCTGGCCGGGGAACATCGCCCGCAGGTCGTCCTCCACGTACGCGCGGGTCAGCGCCGCCCCGCCGAGCAGCACCGGCCAGCGCTCGGCCACGCCGCGCGAGGCCATCTCGGCGAGGTTCTCCTTCATGATGACCGTGCTCTTGACCAGCAGGCCGGACATGCCGATCGCGTCGGCCCGGTGCTGCTCGGCGGCGTCCAGGATCGCGCTGATCGGCTGCTTGATGCCGATGTTGACGACCTCGTAGCCGTTGTTGGACAGGATGATGTCGACCAGGTTCTTGCCGATGTCGTGCACGTCGCCCTTGACCGTGGCGAGCACGATCCGGCCCTTGCCGCCGTCGTCGGCCTTCTCCATGTGCGGCTCCAGGTACGCCACCGCGGTCTTCATCACCTCGGCGGACTGGAGCACGAACGGCAGCTGCATCTGCCCGGAACCGAACAGTTCCCCGACCACCTTCATCCCGTCCAGCAGGATGTCGTTGATGATCGACAGCGGGTTCCGCCCGCCGGCCATCGCCGCGTCCAGGTCGGCCTCCAGGCCGTTGCGCTCACCGTCGATGATCCGCCGCTTGAGCCGCTCGTCCAGCGGCAGCCCCGCCAGCTCCTGAGCCCGGGTGGCGCGGGCGCTGGTGACGTCGACACCCTCGAAGAGCTCGATGAAGCGCTGCACCGGGTCGTAGCCCTCGCGACGGCGGTCGTAGACCAGGTCGAGGGCGACCTCCCGCTGCTCGTCGGGGATCTTCGCCATCGGCAGGATCTTGCTGGCGTGCACGATCGCCGAGGTCAACCCCGCCCGCACGCACTCGTGCAGGAAGACCGAGTTGAGCACCTGCCGCGCGGCCGGGTTGAGTCCGAAGGAGACGTTGGAGATGCCCAGGGTGAAGTTGACCCCCGGGTAGCGGGCGGCGATCTCCCGGATCGCCTCGATCGTCTCCAGTCCGTCGCGGCGGGTCTCCTCCTGACCGGTGGCGATCGGGAAGGTCAGCGCGTCGATGAGGATGTCGGCGCGGCGCAACCCCCACCGGCCGGTCAGGTCCTCGATCAGCCGGCTGGCCACCCGGACCTTCCACTCCTTCGTGCGGGCCTGCCCCTCCTCGTCGATGAGCAGCGCCACCACGGCCGCGCCGTGCTCGGCGACGATCGGCATGACCCGGGCGTAGCGGGAGTCGGGGCCCTCGCCGTCCTCGAAGTTCACCGAGTTGACCACGCACCGGCCGCCGAGCATCTCCAGCCCCGCCTCGATCACCGCCGGCTCGGTGGAGTCCAGCATGATCGGCAGGGTCGAGGCGGTGGCGAACCGGCCGGCCAGCTCCCGCATGTCCCGCGTGCCGTCCCGGCCGACGTAGTCGACGCAGAGATCCAGCAGGTGCGAGCCGTCCCGGGCCTGGCTCCGGGCGACCTCCACGCAGGCCTGCCAGTCCGCGGCGAGCATCGCCTCGCGGAACGCCTTGGAGCCGTTGGCGTTGGTGCGCTCCCCCACCATCAGCACGCTGGCGTCCTGCGCGAACGGCACGTGGTGGTAGATCGAGGAGACCCCGGGCTCGGGCTGCGGCTCGCGGGCCACCGGGGCGACGCCCCCCAGCCGCTCGACCAGCACCCGGATGTGCTCCGGGGTGGTGCCGCAGCAGCCGCCCACCAGGGAGACGCCGTACTCGGCGACGAACCGCTCCAGGGCGTCGGCCAGCTCGACCGGGGTGAGCGGGAAGTACGCCCCGTCCTTGGTCAGCACGGGCAGGCCGGCGTTCGGCATCACCGACACCGGGATCCGCGAGTGCCGGGACAGGTAGCGCAGGTGCTCGCCCATCTCCGCCGGGCCGGTCGAGCAGTTCAGCCCGATCAGGTCCACCCCGAGCGGCTCGATCGCGGTCAGCGCCGCGCCGATCTCGCTGCCCAGCAGCATCGTGCCGGTGGTCTCCACGGCGACCTGGCAGATGATCGGGACGCTACGCCCCAGCTCGGCCATCGCCCGCTTCGACCCGACCACCGCCGCCTTGACCTGGAGCAGGTCCTGCGAGGTCTCGATGATCAGCGCGTCGGACCCGCCGGCGACCAGACCGGCGGCGTTCTCCCGGTACGCGTCCCGCAGCGACGCGTACGCGGCGTGGCCCAGGGTGGGCAGCTTGGTGCCCGGCCCCATCGAGCCGAGCACGTAGCGTGGCCGCTCCGCGGTGGCGTACGCGTCGGCGGCCGCCCGGGCCAGCCGCGCGCCGGCCTCGGAGAGCTCCCGGATCCGTGCCGGGATGTCGTACTCGGAGAGGTTGGGCAGGTTGGCGCCGAAGGTGTTCGTCTCGACGCAGTCCGCCCCCGCGGCCAGGTACGCCTCGTGCACGCCGCGCACCACGTCCGGGCGGCTGACGTTGAGGATCTCGCTGCACCCCTCGAGGCCCTCGTAGTCGTCGAGGGTCAGGTCGGCGGCGTGCAGCATTGTCCCCATCGCGCCGTCGGCGATCAGGATCCGGTCGGCCAGCGCATCGAGCAAAGAGGTCCGCACGCGTTCAGGTTAGTGCGGCCGCGTCCCGATTGATCCCCGGCCGCGCCGCTTCCCACATTCTGTCAGGCGGATCACGCTGTCCGCCTCAGCGCGGTGCGAGGCCCCGCCGGCGGGCCCGACCGGCGCGGCCGACGGGCCGCATCCGGCCCCGCCACGTAGGCTGACGGACGTGAAGGACTACAGCAACGCCACCGTGCCCGGCGGGCGGCTCACCGGGCGCGGACCCGGCGCCGTCCCCGACGAGCAGGGTGAGGTGACGGCGTGACCGAGTTCGACGGGCTGCCGGTGCTGCGGTCCCCGGTGGCGATCGCCGCCTTCGAGGGCTGGAACGACGCCGCGGACGCCTCCACCGCCGCCGTGGAGCACCTGGAGCAGGTCTGGCAGGCTCGCCCGGTGACCGAGCTGGACCCGGAGGACTTCTACGACTTTCAGGTGAGCCGGCCCACCATCACCATGGCCGACGGTGAGACCCGCCGGATCGAATGGCCCACCACGAAGTTCATGGTGGCCAGCCCCGAGGGCACCGAGCGGGACGTGGTGCTGATCCGCGGCATCGAACCCAGCATGCGCTGGCGCACCTTCTGCGAGCAGGTGCTGGAGATCTGCCACAGCCTCGAGGTGGAGCGGGTGGTGCTGCTCGGCGCGCTGCTCGCCGACGTCCCGTACACCCGTCCCCTGCCGATCAGCGGCAGCGCCTCCGACGCCGAGGCCGCCCGGCGCTACCAGCTCACCCCCACCCGCTACGACGGGCCGACCGGCATCGTCGGGGTGCTCCAGGACGCCTGCACCCGGGCGGAGGTCGACGCCGTCTCGTTCTGGGTGCACGTGCCGCACTACGCCAACAACCCGCCCTGCCCCAAGGCCACCCTGGCGCTGCTGCACCGGGTCGAGGAGGTGCTCGACCTGCCGGTGCCCATGGCCGACCTGGCCGAGGAGGCCGCCGAGTGGGAGCAGCGGGTGCGCGGCGCCGCCGAGCAGGACGCCGAGCTCGGCGAGTACGTCCGCGAGTTGGAGGAACGGGTCGGCGACGCCGGCATCACCCCCCTCACCGGCGACGAGATCGCCCAGGAGTTCGAGAAGTACCTGCGCCGCCGGGGCGGCTCCGCCGGCCCCACGGCGGGCTCCTGGTAACGCCCTTCCCACCGACTCATCGGCCCCGGACGTCCGCGTCCGGGGCCGATCTGCGCGTGTCGGGGGTGGCGCGGGTCACGCCGCGTAGGGCATCCTAGGAACCTAGTGGCATGAGGAGGCGGGTGTGCAGATCAACCCGGGGGCCGCCGAGTTCCCGCACCGGCAGATCGCCGCGCAGCTCAAGGCGCAGGTGCGCCGCGGTGACTGGGCGCCGGGCGAGCGGCTGCCCTCCATCCCGGCCATCGCCGAGATGTTCGGGGTGGCGAAGCAGACCGTGCAGCGCGCCGTCGACCAGCTACGGGTCGAGGGCATCCTGATCACCAAACCCGGTTCCGGTACGTACGTCCGGGGCACCCGGCGCCGGCTCAACCGGCTCGCCCGGGGCCGCTACGGCGGCTTCCGCGGCTACCACACCGACCTGGCCGCCCGGTACCGGCAGCAACTGGTCTCCGTCGGCCGCTCCCCCGCCCCGCCGGAGGTGGCCGACGCGTTCGGCGTCACCGACGGCACCGAGCTGCTCTGCCGCCGCCACCTGGTCCGCACCGAGGACTCCCCGGTCGAGGTGGGCGCCTCCTGGTTCCTGCCCGCCGACACCGCCGGCACCTCGCTGGAGCGGGCCGAGGCGTTCGGCCGCCCGCTCTACCAGGAGGCCGAGGAGGCCACCGGCCGCCGGTACGTCTCCGCCACCGACACGATCAGCGCCCGACAGCCCAGCCGGGAGGAGGCCGAGACCCTGCAGATCCGACCGGACACCCCCGTGCTGCACCTGCTGCACGTCGCCTACGACGCGGCGCACAAGCCCATCGAGGTCGCCCAGGCGACCTGGCCCGGACCGATGACCACCCTCACCGAGGAGTACCGGATCCCCGCCCCGGCCCCGGAGCCGGACCCCGACCCCGGCCTCGTGCTCGGCTGACCCACGCCGCCACCCCGGCCGAGACCGTGCCGCGCACCGCCCCGACGAGACCGGCGGCCACCGCCTCCCCGACCAGCGCGGTGACCTAGGGTCTGTTTCAGAAGTTGATCCATGGGCTCGACTGCATGAATGATCTTGTGGTGGGTCGTGGTGATCTGACCGATGAGCAGTGGGCGGTGTTGGAACCGCTGCTACCCGCGTCGGTGGGGCGTGGTCGGCCAGCGGTGTGGTCGCGTCGGCTGTTGATCAATGGGATCAGGTGGCGGGTGCCGACGGGTTGTCCGTGGCGTGATCTGCCGCCGGAGTACGGGTCGTGGCAGACGGTGTATGGGCTGTTCCGGCGATGGCAACGCTCGGATGCGTGGGCCCAGATCCTCACCGCGTTGCAGGCCAGGGCGGACGCGGCCGGCTTGATCCGCTGGGAGGTCAACGTCGACTCGACGATCTGCCGGGCTCATCAGCATGCCGCCGGCGCCCGACACGACGGCGACGCCCAGCGGGAGCCGGCCGGTGGGGTGGTGGCTGAGCCGGCCGATCACGGGCTCGGCCGGTCCCGGGGTGGCCTGACCACGAAGATTCATCTGCCGTGTGAACAGGGCCAGAAGCCGCTGTCGATTCTGGTCACCGCCGGCCAACGCGGGGATTCGCCGCAGTTCGTGCCGGTGCTGCGGGGCATCCGGGTGCCCCGGCTCGGACCAGGCCGACCACGCCAACGGCCGGATCGAGTGCGCGGGCACAAGGCGTATTCGTCGCGGGCCAACCGGGACTACCTGCGCCGCCGCGGCATCAAGGCCACCATCGCCGAGCCCGCCGACCAGGCCCACAACCGCAGGAAGCGCGGCGCAGCCGGCGGCAGACCACCAGCGTTCGATGTCGAGGACTACAAGGCCCGCCACGCCGTGGAGTGCGGCATCAACCGGCTCAAACGCCACCGGGCGGTGGCCACCCGCTACGACAAGCTCGCCGTTCGCTTCGAAGCCGCCGTGCACGTCGCCGCGATCAACGAGTGGCTCTGACCACCGGGCATCGCCTCATGCGAAGCTGGGCCGGCTGAGCAGCAGAGCAGGGAGAACCCGGATGGCCGCCGACTATTACTACGCCGACGCCGAGAACGGTGACCACATCGACGACCCCTCCGAAGACGCCCTGTTCATGCTGATCGACGAGCTGAACCACGACGACAACACCTTCGTCACGATCAACCCCGCCGACGACGACCCGGCCTGGTACGCCTCAATCTCGCTGCTCGACGACGACACCTACGAAGTCGAACGCCGCGACGCCCGCCAGCGCATCCACGACCTCACCATCGAGACCGACCGCGGCCACATCGCCAAGGACCTCACCACCTGGCTGGCCGGGCGCCACTACCCCAACCGACCAGGCTGACCCCTCAGTCCTGCCACTTCTGAAACAGGCCCTAGCCGCCACCCCACTCCATGATCAGGTCGCGTCTTCTGACACGACACGCCGTGTCCGGTGTCGGGAAACGCGACCCGATCATGCGTGTCCGGAGGTCACCCGGGTCGAGCCGCGCCGGTTGGCCGGCGACACCGCCCAGGCGACACCGCCCGGGCGCCGCCGGGCGGGCTCAGAGGCGGATGCCGAGCAGCGCGTCCACGGTGTCGGCGAAGAGCGCGGGAGCGCCCGGGTCGTCACCACCGTCGGCGAGGACCCGGTCGACCCAGGCGTCGACCACGGCGAGGGCACCCGGGGTGTCCAGGTCGTCGGCGAGCCGGTCGCGTACCCCGGCCAGCAGCTCCGCCCCGGACGGCCCGGCGGGGGCGGCGGCGGCCCGACGCCAGCGGGCCAGGCGCTCCTGCGCCGCGGCGAGCAGTTCGTCGGTCCAGGTGCGGTCGCCGCGGTAGTGGTCGGCCATCAGCCCGAGCCGGACGGCCATCGGGTCGACCTGGTCGGCCCGCAGCCGGGACACGAAGACCAGGTTGCCCTTGGACTTCGACATCTTCTCGCCGTTCAGGCCGATCATGCCGGCGTGCACGTAGTGGTCGGCGAAGGGGGCCTGGCCGGTCAGCCGCTCGGCGTGCGCGGCGGAGTACTCGTGGTGCGGGAAGAGCAGGTCGTTGCCGCCGCCCTGCACGTCGATCCGGTCGCCGAGCAGGTTCAGCGCGATCACCGCGCACTCGATGTGCCAGCCGGGGCGGCCGGCGCCCAGCTCGCCGCCGGGCCAGGAGGGTTCGCCCTCGCGGGCGCCCCGCCACAGCAGCGGGTCCAGCGGGTCGCGCTTGCCGGCCCGGTCCGGGTCGCCACCGCGCTCCGGGAAGATCTCCAGCATCTGCTCGCGGCTCAGGTGGGACTCGTAGCCGAACTGCGGCGCGGCGGCGGTGTCGAAGTAGACGTCACCGGTGCCGTCGTCGAGGCGGTACGCGGCGCCGTCCTTGAGCAGGACGAGGACCTTCTCGGCGATGTCCGGGATCGACTCCACCGCGCCCACGTAGTGCGCCGGCGGGATCATCCGCAGCGCCTCCATGTCCTCCCGGAACAGCGCGGTCTCGCGCATCGCCAGGACCTTCCAGTCCTCGCCGTCGCGCGCGGCCCGCTCCAGCAGCGGGTCGTCGATGTCGGTGACGTTCTGCACGTAACGCACCGTGACCCCGGCGTCGCGCCACATCCGCTGCACCAGGTCGAAGGTGATCATGGTGGCGGCGTGGCCCAGGTGGGTGGCGTCGTACGGGGTGATGCCGCAGACGTACATGCTCGCCGTGCTTCCCGGCCGGCTGGGGTGGGCGCCACGCCGCGCCGAGTCGTACAACCTCAGAGGCACCCCGTCGCCCGGCAGCCGTGGCACCTCATGTCCCGCCCAAGACTCCATGAACGCCAGCCTAACGAGCCGTCAGGCCGCGGGGAGCCGCCTCCCGGGTGATCAACGTGACAACGGCTCACATGGGCGGCCAGGGCATCGCCGGCCACTCCTGCGGCGGCAGCGGGTAGCTGCCGGTGGCGCGCAGCCGGTCCACCCGGGCGGCCAGCTCGGCGATCTCGCCGATCGTCAGGTGCTCGGCCAGCTCCGCGCCCAGCTCCCCGGTGAGCTGACCGGCGAGCGCGTCGAGCATCTCCACCGCGTCCGGCGGCAGCCGGCGGCCCGCCCAGCCCCAGAGGACCGTCCGCAGCTTCTCCTCCACGTGGAAGCAGACGCCGTGGTCCACGCCGTAGAGGCGGTCGTCCGGCCCCACCAGCACGTGGCCGCCCTTGCGGTCGGCGTTGTTGAGCACCGCGTCGAGGACGGCCAGCCGGGCCAGCCGCGGGTCGTCGGCGTGCGCCAGGGCGTACGCGGCGCCGTCGTCGTCGCGGGCCGCGGCGACCGGGAACCAGCGCGGCGGCACCTCCTGGGCGGGCACGAACCCGACCAGCGGCTCGGCGTCGGACGGCTCGTCGATCCAGAGCTGGCAGGAGCCCGGGCCGAACGGGCCGTCGCGCAGCACGGTCGGCGGCACCAGGTCCCACCCGGTGGCCCGCGAGACGAGATAGGCGGCCACCTCCCGGCCGGCGAGGGTGCCGTCGGGGAAGTCCCAGAGCGGGCGTTCGCCACGCACCGGCTTGTAGACGCACCGGGCCGACGCGCCGTCCAGGGTCAGGATCCCGCGCAGGGTGGTGTTGGAGGCGTCGACCAGCCGCCCCTCCAGGGTGAGCTCACCGTCGCGCAACAGCCGGAGCGCGGCGCTGCCGTCCCGGCGCTGCAACTCCGACGAGGTCACCGGTGGTAGCCGTTGTGCCGGGGACAGAGGTGGCCGGCGGGGTCGAGCGGCTGGCCGCAGAGCGGACACGGGGGCCGCCCGGCGTTGACCACCCGCTTGGCCCGCTCGATGAACTCGCGGGTCGCCTCGGGGGTAAGCCGCACCCGGAGCCGGTCGAGGTCCTCGTCCGGCTCCTCGTCGTCGTCCTCGTCGTCCTCGTCGTCGTCCAGCTCGACCTCGACCTCCGCCTCACCGGCGGCGATCGCCTCGATCACCACCGTGGCGGTGTCGACGTCGAAGGCCAACCCGAGGGTGCCGACCCGGAACTCCTCGTCCACCGGAGTGTCCAGCGGGTCGTTGTCGCCGACGGCGGCGGGGGGCTCCGGCAGGTCGACGCCGAACCGGCGCTGCGCCTCGGTGAGCAGCTCCTCCAGCTTCTCGGCGAGCAGCGACACCTGCACCTTCTCCAGCGCGACGCTGACCAGCCGGCCGCCGCCGCGCGCCTGGAGGAAGAACGTCCGCTCCCCCGGTGGCCCGACGGTCCCGGCGACGAACCGCTCCGGCGGCTCGAAGGCGTGCACCTGGTGGGTCATACCCACGACCCTATCCGGCCCGTGGAAGCGTCGCGCACCGCACCGACGCCGAATAAGCCGAGGGCGAAACGCCGCGGCCCGCGGCGTCCCCGCCCGGCGTGGCGGCGCCGACTCACCGGGTCGCGCCCGCGCCACCGCCGACCGCGGCGTCGGAATCGGCCGCGCCGGTCGCCCGGCGGCGCCGCTTGCGCACCGGCGGCACCAGGCCGACCAGGTCGCCCCCGGTGTCGTTGAGGCGGATGAGGAAGGGGCGCAACGGGGTGTAGCGGATCGCGGTGACCGACGCCGGGTCCGCGACGATGCGCTGGAAGAGATCCAGGTGTACGCCGAGCGCGTCCGCGACGATGGCCTTGATCACATCGCCGTGGCTGCACGCCAGCCAGACCGCCTCGGGGCCGTGCTCGGCGGTGACCCGGGCGTCCCAGGAGCGGACCGCGGCGACCGCCCGCGCCGCCATGGCCGCCATCGCCTCCCCCTCGGGAAAGACCGCGGCGCTGGGGTGCTGCTGCACCACCGGCCAGAGCGGCTCCTTGGCCAGCTTCTTCAACGGCTGCCCCTCCCAGCTGCCGTAGCCGCACTCGATCAGCCCCTCTTCCAGGACCGGCTCGACGCCGGGCAGGGCCAGCTGGAGGGTCTGCCGGCAGCGGATCAGCGGACTGCTGACCACCGCGGCCAGCGGCACCGCGCGCAGCCGCTCGCCGACCGCGGTCGCCTGGGCCCGGCCGGTGTCGTCCAGCTCGACCGGCTGGCGGCCGGCCAGCCCCCCGTCGGCGTTCGCCGTCGTCCGGCCGTGTCGCAGAAGCAGAAGGGTCGCCACGGACACCACCCTAGGGGCAGGCCGGACGCGCACCGGCCCCCGGCACCGGGGGTGTCGGGGGCCGGGCTGGTCGTACGGCTCAGGTGGCGCTGATCGTGCCGGTCAGCAGCAGCGCCAGCACCAGGGTGCCGAGCGCCACCCGGTAGAGCACGAAGACGTACAGGGTGTGGTGCGCGACGTAGCGCAGCAGCCAGGCGATGGCCGCGTAGCCGATGGCGAAGGCGATCACCGTGGCCACGATCATCTGCGCCACGCTGGGCACCGAGGTGCCCGGCGCCGCCGGCTCGAACACGTCACCGACGCTGAAGATGCCGGACATCACCACCGCCGGGATGGCCAGCAGGAACGAGTACCGCGCCGCCGCCTCCCGGGTCAGGTTGAGCAGCAGGCCGGCGGTGAGCGTGCCGCCGGAGCGGGACACCCCCGGGACCAGGGCCATCGCCTGGGCGAAGCCCATGACGATGCCGTCGCGCATCCGGAAGTTCTCCAGGGTGCGGGTCTGCCGACCCCAGTACTCGGCGAAGGCCAGCACGAAGGCGAAGACGATCAGGGTGGTGGAGACCACCCACAGGTTGCGGCCCGCGGTGCGGATCTGGTCCTTGAACAGGAAGCCGAAGAGCCCGATGGGGATCGAGCCGACGATGACGTACCAGCCCATCCGGTAGTCGAGGCTGGACCGCACCGAGCGGTCCCGCAGGCCCAGCAGCCAGGTACGGGTGATCCGCCAGATGTCCTTGGCGAAGTAGATGAGCACCGCCGCCTCGGTGCCCAGCTGGGTCACCGCCGTGAACGAGGCGCCGGCGTCCCGGTCGAAGAAGATCGCCGAGGTGATCCGCAGGTGCCCCGACGAACTGACCGGAAGGAACTCGGTGAGCCCCTGGACGACGCCCAGGACGATGGCTTCGATCCAGGTCACTCGCCGACCCCGGAGAGGTCGAGCGCCTCGGCCACCGTCCGCAGGGTCTGCACGCCGCTGTCCCGGTCGGCGACGAAGAGGGTCACCGACAGGGTGGTCACGCCGGCGGCGGCGTACTCCCGCAGTCGCTCGGCGATGCGCTCCTTCGGGCCCAGCAGCGAGGTGCGGTCGATGAACTCCATCGGCACCGCCGCCGCGGCGTCGCGCTGCCGCTTGGCCAGGTAGAGGTCCTGCACCTCACGGGCGGCGTCGCCGTAGCCCATCCGGGTGGCGAGCTGGTTGTAGAAGTTCTGCTGCCGGCTGCCCATGCCGCCGACGTAGAGCGCGGCGTACCAGCGGACCAGCTCGGCGCAGGTGGCGACGTCGTCGCCGACCACCACCGGCACGGAGGGGACCACGTCGAAGCCGGCCAGCTCCTTGCCGGCCCGGGCCCGACCGGCGCGCACCGAGGCGAGCTGCTCCTCGGCGAACTCCGGGGCGTAGAAGACGGCCAGCCAGCCGTCGGCGATCTCGCCGGCCAGCTCCAGGTTCTTCGGGCCGACGGCGGCCAGGTAGATCGGGATGTGCTCGCGGGGCGGGTGGAAGCCCAGCCGCAGCGCCTTGCCGGGGCCGTCGGGCAGCGGCAGCGTGTAGTGCTCGCCGTCGTACGCGACCTCCTTGCGGGCCACGGCCAGCTTGACGATGTCCACGTACTCGCGGGTGCGGGCGAGCGGCTTGGCGAACCGGACGCCGTGCCAGCCCTCGGAGACCTGCGGGCCGGAGACGCCGAGGCCGAGCCGGAACCGGCCACCGGAGAGGGCGTCGATGGTGGCCGCCGTCATCGCGGTCATCGCCGGGGTGCGGGCGGGGATCTGCATCACCGCGGCGCCGATGTCGATCCGTTCGGTCTGCCCGGCCATCCAGGCCAGCATGCTGGGCGAGTCGGAGCCGTAGGCCTCCGCCGCCCACACCACCGAGTAGCCGAGCCGGTCCGCCTCCTGGGCAAGCGCCAGGTGGTCGGCGGGTGTGCTCCACGCCGTCTGGTATCCGAGACTGAGCCCTAGTCGCACTGGATCCTCCCCATCCGCACCACAGGTCGCATCAGGGTACGCAATGGCGGCGGTGGCGCCGATCACCGGCTCACCCCGCCCGCGTCGCCCCAGGCGGGAGGGGGACGGGAACTTGACGGGAGCGAGGATGTCGGTGACGGCGGGTTTCGAAATAAGGTTCACCCATGCAACAGCGACCGCTCGGCCGAAGCGGGCTGGCGGTTTCCCGGCTCGCGCTCGGCACCATGACCTGGGGCCGGGACACCGACGCCGACGACGCGGCCGCCCAGTTGAAGAGCTTCCTCGACGCGGGCGGCAACCTGGTCGACACCGCCGACGTCTTCGGCGACGGCGACGCCGAGTCGGTGCTCGGCTCGCTGCTGGGCACCCTGGTGCCCCGCGACGACGTGCTGATCGCCACCAAGGCGGGGCTGCGGCCGGGCAGCGGCCGGCGCCGGGACGGCTCGCGCGGGCACCTGCTGCGCACCCTGGACGCCTCGCTGCGCCGGCTCGGCACCGACCACGTCGACCTGTGGCAGGTGCACGGGTACGACCCGGACACCCCGCTGGAGGAGACCCTGGCGGCGCTGGACCACGCGGTGTCCAGCGGCCGGGTCCGCTACGTCGGGGTGTCGAACTTCTCCGGCTGGCAGACCGCCCGGGCGGCGGCCTGGCAGGCGGCCTGGCCGGGGCGGGCCCCGGTGGTCGCCGCGCAGGTGGAGTACTCGCTGCTGGAGCGGGGCGTGGAGCGGGAGGTGCTGCCGGCCTGCGCGGCGCTCGGGCTGGGCGTGCTGCCCTGGTCCCCGTTGGGGCGGGGGGTGCTGACCGGGAAGTACCGGCACGGCCGGCCCGCGGACTCCCGGGCCGCCTCCGCGCACTTCGAACGGTTCGTCGCCACCTACCTGGAGCCGCGCTGTTCCAGCATCGTCGAGGCGGTGGCCATCGCCGCCGGCGGGCTGGGCGTCTCGCCGCTGGAGGTGGCGCTGACCTGGATCCGGGACCGGCCCGGGGTGACCGCGCCGATCCTGGGCGCCCGCACGGTGGGGCAGCTGCTCGGCGCGCTCCAGGTGGAGCGGATGACCCTGCCCGAGGAGATCACCACCGCGCTGGAGGACGTCTCGGCGGTGCCGGTGGGCTATCCCGAACGGGAGGGTTGACCCGCCCCGCGTCGGCGACCGGCCGGCCCGGTCATCCCCGACGGTCCCCGGGGATGCCGCGCACCGCGGCGACGAACCGGTTCTGGTCCTCCCGGTGCGCCGGGTTGAGCACCCGGATCCAGGAGCCGTCGTCGAAGACGACGGTGATCGGGAACTGGATCATCCGAGTGGCGCCGTAGTGGCAGTCGATCCGGACGATCCGGCGCCGGTCCACGCTCCACAGCAGCCGGGGACGCCGGTGGTCCGGCTTGTCCGCGTCCGGGCGCATCCCCATCCGCAGCAGATGCAGGTGGGTGTCGGTGACCGCGAGCGGGGTGCCCGTGTAGCGCTCCAGGCAGAGCAGCAGGCTGCCGGCGAGACTGGCCAGCTCGCCGCTGAAGACGTACCGCCGCCGGTAGGCGATCTCGGCGAGCTGGTCGGCCAGCGGGCGGTAGCGGCTGAGCCGGAACGCCGCCCGGAACGCCTCCTGCTCCGGGGTGAGCGGCAACGGCCGGCGCGACGGGGCCGCCCGGTCCGGTGCGGCACCGGCCGCCGCGGGCTCGTCCGGGCCGGGCAGCGCCGCGAGGGTGGCCGCGGCGGCGGCGTTGGCGGGCAGCATCAGCACCTGCGCGACCATCCGAACCGGGGCGATCACCGCGTCGACCCAGGCGACCGGGTTGGCGATCTGGAGCAGGCCGAACAGCATCCGCGGGTCCATCACCTCGGCGAACTCGTCGCCCATCCGGTCGGCGAACTGCGCGCCCAGCCGGTGGAGTTCGTGGGTCCTGATCCCGGTCAGCCCGACGTACCGGACCTCCTGCCCGGGGACCAGCGGCGCCACCAGCAGCCGCTCCGGCTCGTCGCTGGTGCGGAACTCCTCGCGCAGCTCGCGGGCCCGGTCGCGGACGGTGCGCGCCCGCTGCGCCGCGGTCGCGGTCAACCGGCTGATCTGGTCCCACGCTCCGGGCACCGGCCCACCTCCCCGTCGTCGACCGCCGGGGGCGGTCGTCCGGGGAACATTGTGGCCGACCGGGCGGAAACCCGACGTCCCGCCCGGGACGCCGCCGGTCGCGGCGGGGACAGCGGCACGGGTCACCCGCCGGAGGGTGGCGCGCCGCGTCCGGGCTGGGCAGCATAGGTCCATGGACTACGAATACGCGCCGCTGCGGCTGCCGCCGAACGTCGACCGGTTGACCGCCGCGGCGCAGCTGGCGATCCAGGCGGAGTTCTCCGGCTGGGAACTGGCCCGGGTGCAGCTGTTCCGGGACGGCACGCGCAAGGTGGTGCTGCGCCGCCGTCGGGTGAACCAGCCGCAGCCGGGCCTGTCCTACTGACGGCGACCGGGTACGCCGCGCGGCGTACCCGGGAACGAGCCGGCGGCCCCGGGGCCCGGCCGGACGGTCGGGCCCCGGGGTGACGCGGCCTAGTGCTGGTGCCCGGCGTGGTCGTGCTCGGCGTCGACGTCGAGGAACGGGTGCTCGTCGAGCCGACCGACGAGGCGGTCGTCGGCGGCCGGCTGGAACGGGCCGACCGGGTCGTCGTCGTCGAAGGACTCCAGGTCGACGGGGGTGCCCACCTCGCTGACCATCACCACGCCGTCCAGCGGCTCCAGCTCCGGCACGTCCAGCGCGCTCAGCGAGCCGTCGCCGCTCTGCAGCAGCTCCAGCACCGCCTCGCCGACGCCCTCGACCGGGGCCGGCTCGTCCTCCTCCGGGGTGCCCTCGCGCCGGGCCACCTCGGCGACCCGGATCAGCGCCGAGACGCTGGGCACCCGGTAGTCGCGGCGCTGGCGCACCGAGATGACGGCCGGGTGCGGGTCGGTGGCCTCCACGTCCTCGACCCCGCCGAAGCGCTCGTCGGCCTCGTCGGGGTCGATCGACTCGACGTCCCACGGGGTGACCTCACCGAACGCGTCCAGCAACTGCTCGTCGTAGGCGTACGAGGCGTTGTTCAACGCGACGTACGCCTGCCAGACGTCGTCGTCGTCGATCCGGCCCTGGGCGGCGCGCACCGCAGCCAGGTGGGCCCGGGCCGCGTCGATCACCCGCTCCAGGGCGGCGTCCAGCTCACCGTGCTGGTCGGTCATGAGGTAGTCCCTTTCGCGATGGGGAGGGTGGGTCCGCGCCGGCGCCGTCAGCAGTCGCGCAGGAACCGGTCGAGGACCCGCACGCCGAACTGTAGTCCGTCGACCGGCACCCGCTCGTCGATGCCGTGGAACAGGGCGGAGAAGTTGAGGTCGGCCGGCAGCCGCAGCGGGGCGAAGCCGAAGCAGCGGATGCCGAGCTGGGAGAAGGCCTTGGCGTCGGTGCCGCCGGAGAGCATGTACGGCACCGGCCGGGCGCCCGGGTCCTCCGCGCGCAGCGCCGCCGACATCGCGTCGACCAGGTCACCGTCGAAGGTGGTCTCCAGGGCCGGCTGGCGCTGGATGTACTCGATCTCGATGTCCGGGCCGACCAGCTCGCGCAGCTGCCGCTCCAGCATCTCCGACTGCCCCGGCAGGCTGCGGCAGTCGATGGTGGCGGTGGCCCGGCCGGGGATGACGTTGTCCTTGTAGCCGGCGGCCAGCCGGGTCGGGTTGGCGGTGCTGCGGATGGTGGCGCCGATGATGTTGGCGATCGGGCCGAGCTTGGCGATCGCCGTCTCCGGGTCGTCCGGGTCCAGCTCCACGCCGAGCACGTCGGAGACCTCCTCCAGGAAGGCCCGCACGGTCGGGGTGACGGTGATCGGGAAGCGGTGCCGGCCGATCCGGGCGACCGCCTCGGCGAGCGCGGTCACCGCGTTGTCGTCGTGGATGAACGAGCCGTGCCCGGGGCGGCCCTTGGCGTGCAACCGCAGCCAGTCCAAGCCCTTCTCGGCCGTCTCGATCAGGTAGAGCCGCTGGCTCTCGTTGATCGAGTAGGAGAAGCCGCCCACCTCGCCGATCGCCTCGGTGCAGCCGTCGAAGAGCTCCCGGTGCCGCTGAGCGAGGAAGTGCGCGCCGTAGTCGCTGCCGGCCTCCTCGTCGGCGGTGTACGCCAGCACGATGTCGCGCGGCGGGCGGACGCCGGTGCGCTGCCAGTGCCGCACCACGGCCAGCACCATCGCGTCGAAGTCCTTCATGTCGATGGCGCCCCGGCCCCAGAGGTAGCCGTCGCGCAGCTCGCCGGAGAACGGGTGCACCGACCACTCGTCCGCGTCGGCCGGGACCACGTCCAGGTGGCCGTGCACCAGCAGCGCGCCCCGCCCCGGGTCGGCGCCGGGGATCCGGGCGACCAGGTTGGCCCGGCCGGGCGCGGACTCCAGCAGCCGCGACTCGACGCCGACCTCGGCGAGCTTCTCCCCGACGTACTCCGCCGCGCGGCGCTCCCCGGCGCTGGTGGCGTTGTCGCCGGTGTTGGTGGTGTCGATCCGGAGCAGGTCGCGGCAGAGCTCCACGACCTCGTCGGTGGGGTCGGGCCGGGCGGAGGCGTGGTCGCTCGTCACCGCCTCTTTCTACCAGCCGGCGGCGCCGCGGCGACGGCCCGCCCGGCGCGGTGCGCCCGCCGGTCGCCCGCCGCCGGAGTTTCGTGATCTTCGGGTACGGGTACCGCGCTGGCGTCCCCGCACCGCCCTGGTCCCCGGCCGCCGACCCCCGCTGCGGCCGCCCGTCGAGGAGGGCACCATGACCGTCCCGCTGCCGCCGCTGCCGCCCACCGCCGACGACGCCTACCGGCCCGGCGGCCGCAGCATGGCCGACATCGCCGACGCCGAGCACCACCAACTGCTCCGCCTCGCCGACCAGGCCACCGAGGCGGACCTGCCCGCCGAGCGACGCCGGGCGGTGGTGGAGGTGCTCACCGCCGCGGTGTCCCGGCACCTCTCCGCCGAGGAGCAGTACCTGCTCCCCGCGGCCCGGGCCGCGCTGCCGGCGGAGACCGACCGGGTGGACCGGGTGATCGAGACCGACGCCGCCCTGCTCACCGCGCTCAAGGCGCTGACCGGTCCGGACGACGAGACGCTGGCCGAGGTCGCCGATCGGGTACGCCGGCACGTCGCGGCGGTGTCGGCGCTGATCACCCCGCTGCGCGCGGTGGCCAGCGACGCCGAGCTGATCCGGCTGGGCAACCGTTGGGAGATCGCCGAGGAGGCGGCGCCGACCCGGCCGCACCCGGCCACCCCGGCCACCCCGCCGTGGAACCGGATCGTCGAGCCGGCGGTGGGTGTGGTGGACAAGGTGCGCGACGCGGTGACCGGCCGGCGGACGTACCTGGCGGACCTGAAGCGGCAGCCGCGCGACTGAGCGGAAGCAAGACATCGTCGTACGCCGATCCGTTCGGGGCCTTCCGCCGGGTCGCGGGTGGTCCTACCGTCACGGTATGAACCTGGAGCTGCGGCACCTGCGGGTGGTCTGCGCGATCGCCGAGACCGGGAGCGTGACCAAGGCGGCGTCGACCCTCGGGTTGGCCCAGCCGGCCCTGACCGCTCAGCTGCAGCGCATCGAGCGGACGCTGGGCGGTCCGTTGTTCGAACGGGACCGCCGGGGCGCCCGGCCGACGGCCCTCGGTGAGCTGGTGCTCGCCCGCGCCCGGGTGCTGCTGCCGGCGATGAAGGGCCTGCAGGACGAGGCGGCCCGGCTGGCCGGGGCGGACGACACCCTGGGCCGCTACCGGTTCGGCGGGGTGAACAGCCCGATCCTCGGCCGGCTGGTGCACCGGCTCGCCGCCGAGCAACCGCAGGCCCAGATCACCACGTTCGCCTCCTGGTCCGCCGACGAGCTGGGCGCGCTGGTCGCCGGCGGCCGGCTCGACTTCGCCCTCACCGGGGTCTGCGGCGACGCCACCGGGTCGGCGGAGTTCGGGCTCTGCTGGCGGGAGGTGGCGGTCGACCCGGTGCTGGTGCTGCTGCCGGCGGCCCACCCGATGGCCCACCGCGAGGAGGTGGGCCTGGCCGAGCTGCGCCGCGAGCAGTGGGTGGCCGCGCCCGGCGACGGTTGCTTCGGCGACTGCTTCGCCGCCGCCTGCGCGCGCGCCGGCTTCACCCCCCGCAAGGTGTACGAGACGGACGTGCGCGGCTGTGTGGACCTGGTCGACGCCGGCGAGGCGGTGGCGCTGTGCCAGGCCACCTTCCGCCCGGTGACGGGCCTGGTCACCCGCCGGCTGGCCGGCACGCCGCTGCGCTGGCGGCTGCTGCTGGGCTGGCACCCGGACTCCGCCGCCGCCCGGGTCGCCGAGCTGGTGCTGGAGACGGCGCTGGCGGCGTACACGGACTCGCTGGCGGCGCACCCGGCCTATCTGGCCTGGCTGCTGCGCAACCCGGCGTTCGGGGTGCGGCAACCGACCGGCGTCTGACCCGGACGCTGCGGCCGCCCGCCCCGGGGCGGCGCGGCGGGTGTTGCGGGTGGCCCCGGCGGCCACATAGCCGGTCCAGCGTGGACGAACCCGGATTTCTTTCTCTCGACCGAGCGGTACTTTCGGTCAGAACTGCAAAAGTATTGAGCGTTCGGGCCTAACTTTTGCTTTACACGGCGTTCACGCCTCCCTATGTTCGATGTCACGGTCGTCGATCCCCCCGAGGTGACGCGGATGACGGATGACAACGGAGCGCGAGGGCCGAGCCTGCTCGGCATGCACGGCATCAGCAAGAGCTTCTTCGGCGTACCGGTCCTGGATGACGTGCGACTGGAGTGCCTCCCCGGCGAGATCCACGCCGTGATGGGCGAGAACGGCGCCGGGAAGTCGACCCTGATGAAGATCCTCGTCGGGGTGCACCAGCCGGACGCCGGGCGGATCGAACTGGACGGCACGCCGGTCCGGTTCCACCACCCCCGCCAGGCCCTGGCCGCCGGCGTGAGCATCGTGCACCAGGAACTCAACCTGCTGCCCGACCGGACGGTGGCGGAGAACATCTTCCTCGGCCGCGAGCCCCGCCGCCGGTTCACCGTGGACCGCACGGCGATGGACCGGGCCGCCACCCGGCTGCTGGCCACGCTGCGCGCCGACGACCTCATCTCGCCGCGGGCCCTGGTCGGCCGGCTGCCGGTGGCGCAGCAGCAACTGGTGGAGATCGCCCGGGCGCTCTCCTACGCGCCGCGGCTGCTGGTGCTCGACGAGCCGACCGCGGCGCTCTCCCCGCACGAGGTGGACACCCTGTTCGAGCGGATCCGCCGGCTGCGCGCCGACGGGTTGACCGTCCTCTACATCTCCCACCGGCTCAAGGAGATCTTCGACCTCACCGACCGGATCACCGTGCTCAAGGACGGCAGACGGGTGGCCACCGTACGCACCGCCGAGGTGGACACCCGGGCGCTGGTGCACCTGATGGTCGGACGCGAGCTGGACCACTACTACCCGCCCCGGGCCGCGCCCGGTCGGATCGGGCCGGTCCGGCTCGCCCTGCGCGGGGCCGGCGCCGGGCCGCTGCACGACATCGACCTCGACCTGCGCGCCGGCGAGATCGTGGGGCTGGCCGGGCTGGCCGGGTCGGGCCGCACCGAACTGGCCCGCCTGCTCTTCGGCGCGACCCGGATGGCCAGCGGCAGGGTGGAGCTGGACGGGCGGGTACGCCGGCTGCGCTCGGTCCGGCACGCCATCCGCAGCGGCGTCGGCCTGCTCACCGAGGACCGCAAGACCGAGGGGCTGGTGCTGCAACTGTCGGTACGCGACAACAGCCTGCTCGCCGTCCGCGCGCTGGGACGCCGGGCGGTGCGCCGGGTCGGGCTCGGCGACCTGCTCGACCGGGTGGGGCTGCGGGGCTCCACCGCCCGGGAGGTCCGCTACCTGTCCGGTGGCAACCAGCAGAAGGTGGTGCTCGCCCGGTGGCTGGCCACCGGCGCGCGGGTGCTGATCTTCGACGAGCCGACCCGGGGCGTCGACGTGGGCGCGAAGGCCAGCATCCACGAGCTGATGCGGGAACTGGCCGACGCCGGCACCGCGATCCTGATGATCTCCTCCGAACTGCCCGAGGTGATCGGGATGGCCGACCGGATCGTGGTGCTGCGCGAGGGCACCGTCGCCGGTGAACTGCCGGCCGGGGCCAGCGAGGCGGAGATCATGCTGCTGGCCACCGGTGAGCCCGACCGCCGCGCCGCCGCGGTGGGCGCGACCGGTGCGGGCGGTGCCGCGTGACCGCCTCGACGACGGCCCGACGGCCCGCCCGGGCCGGCCTGCCCCTGGACACCGCCGCCGCCTCCAGCGCGCCGGTCTGGCTGGTCTTCGGCGGGGTCTTCGCGGTGGCCTGGCTGCTGGTGGAGCTCAACGGCGGCCAGTTCATGACGGTGGAGAACCTGCAGAACATGGCGGTCCGGTCGGTGGCGCTGGGGCTGGTCGCGGTCGGCCAGACGATCGTGCTGATCGGCGGCTCGCTGGACCTGTCGGTGGCGTACATGGTCAGCGTCACCGCGGTCGGCGCGTCCTTCGTGATGCAGGGCGACCCCGACCGGATGGCGCTCGGCGTCGCGGTCACCCTGGTGCTGGGGGTCGTGGTGGGGCTGGTCAACGGGCTGATCGTCACCGGCCTGCGGGTCAACGCGTTCATCGCCACCCTGGGCACCTCACTGGTGATGAGCGGCATCCTCAACGCGCTCTTCACCAACTTCACCGGCGCGGTGCCCCGGCAGTTCCAGGGGCTGGGCTACCAGGCGCTCGGACCGGTGCCGGTCGCGGTGCTCCTGCTGCTGGCGGTGGTCGCCCTCGCCTGGTACCTGCTGCGCCGCACCCGCTTCGGCTACCACCTCTACGCCGTGGGCGGCAGCGCCGAGGCGGCTCGGCTGTCCGGGGTCCGTACCGACCGGGTGGTCGTCACCGCGCACGTGCTGTGCAGCCTGACCGCCGTGCTGACCGGGCTGTTCCTGGTCAGCCGGCTGCGCTCCGGCGCGCCCTGGGTCGGCCCCGACGGCGGTTACGACCTGGAGTCGATCGCCGCGGCCGTGGTCGGCGGGACCGCGCTGGCCGGCGGGCGGGGCAGCGTGGCCGGCACCCTCGCCGGGGTGCTGATCCTGGCCGTCATCGACCAGGTCTTCAACGAGTTCGAGGTGAACGCCTTCCTCAAGACCCTGATCCGGGGCGTGATCATCGTCGGCGCGGTGGCGCTCTACGCGGCGCGCAGCCGGCGCGGCGAGGGGAGCTTCTGATGACCGCCACCGTGGCCCCGCCGACCGGGCCCGCCGCGGAGCGCGCCGGCGCGCGGGTCCGGCGACTGCTGCGCGCGGTCCCGCCGATCTGGCTGGTGCTCGCCGTGGTGATCGTGCTGATCGCCTGGCGCAACCCGACCTTCGTCGAACCGGGCCCGTTCCTGGCCTTCCTGCGCCGTTGCGCCCCGCTGGCGGTGCTCGCCGCCGGGCAGGTCTTCGTCATCATCGCCGGCGAGTTCGACCTCTCGGTCGGCGCGCTGGTCACCGCCGTGGTGGTGGTGGCCGCCCGGCTCTCCGACGGCGATCCGACGGCCACCTGGTGGCTGATCCCGCTGCTGCTCGCCGCGGGCGCCGGGGTCGGCCTGGTCAACGGACTGGTCACCACCCGGCTGCGGGTGCCGTCCTTCATCGCCACGCTGGGCATGCTGCTGGTGCTCAACGGCGCGGTCTTCCTCTGGTCGGGCGGCGCCCCGCGCGGGTCGCTGGCCGACAACTTCCGGCAGTTCGGCCGCTTCGGCATCGAGCTGCCCGGTCTGGGCCAGCTGCCGTACGCGGTGTTGATCCTGGCCGCCGTGGGCGTCGGGCTGTGGCTGCTGCTGTCGCACAGCCGTTTCGGCCACCAGGTCTACGCCGCCGGCGGCAATCCGCGCGCCGCCGCCCTGTCCGGGGTGGACGTCCGTCGGGTGCGGACGGTCGCGTTCGTCATCTCCGGTCTCGCCGCCGTGGTCGCGGGGATCCTGCTCGGCGGCTTCACCGGCGTCACCGCCGAGGCCGGCGTGGGTTACGAGTTCCAGGCGATCGCCGCCGTCGTGCTCGGCGGCGCGGTGCTGGGCGGGGGTCGCGGCAGCGTCGGCGCCGCCCTCGCCGGCGCGCTCACCCTGCAATCGGTGTTCACCCTGCTCAACCTCCTGGGCCTGGCCAAGTCGCTGCGCGACGCGGTGCAGGGCCTGATCATCATCGGCGCGGCCGCGTACGCCGCCCACCGGCTGCGCCGGTCCGGCTGACGCCGCGCCCGAGAACCGTCGTGAGGAGAAGCCCATGAGACCTCCAATACGGACCCGGCTGGCCGTCGGTGGCGTCACCGTCCTCGTCGCCGCCGCCGGTTGCACCTCGACCGCCCCGGAGGACGACGAGGGCCCGGCCGGCAGCGGCACCGGGCAGCAGTCGTCGTTCTTCGTCCAGGCCGACTACGACGAGCAGATCGCCCAACGGGCGACCCCCCCGACCGGGCCGGCCGACCAGCCCTGGTTGCAGGCGATCAACCCGCAGCTCACCGACACCGCGAAGTTCAAGAAGTCCGGCAAGCACACCATCTGCTTCTCGAACGCCGGGGTGAACAACCCGTGGCGGGTGGTCGGCTGGACCACCATGCAGGCCGAGGCGAAGCAGCACCCCGAGATCGCCGCGCTGACCGCGGTGGACGCCGAGGGCAAGGACGACAAGCAGATCAGCGACATCGACGGCCTGCTGGCGAGCCGCAGGTGCAGCGCGCTGATCGTCTCGCCGAACACCACCGCCGCGCTCACCCCCGCGGTCGAGAAGGCGTGCCGGGCCGGCCTGCCGGTGATCGTCTTCGACCGGGGCGTCAACACCGACTGCCCGGTGACCTTCATCCACCCGATCGGCGGGTACGCCTTCGGGGCCACCGCCGCCGAGTTCCTGACCGACAAGGTCAAGAAGAACGGCCGGATCCTCGCCCTGCGCATCCTGCCCGGCGTGGACGTGCTGGAGACCCGCTGGTCGGCGGCGAAGGTGGTCTTCGACAAGGCGGACGTGAACGTGGTCGGGGTCGAGTTCACCGACGGCGACGCGGCCAAGGTGAAGACCATCGTCAACGACTACCTGGAGCGCTACGGCAGCATCGACGGCGTCTGGATGGACGCCGGGGCCACCTCGGTCGCGGCGGTCGAGGCGTTCGAGGACGCCGGCCAGCCGGCGCCGGTGGTCACCGGCGAGGACCAGCAGGACTTCCTGCGGCTCTGGCAGGAGAAGAAGCTGACCGCGATCGCCCCGACCTACCCGACCTACCAGTGGCGTACCCCGATCCAGGCGGCCCTGGACATCCTCGCCGGCAAGCAGGTGCCGAAGGAGTGGGTGCTCCCCCAGCCGACCATCACCCAGGACAACCTCGGGCAGTACGTGCTGCCGCAACTGCCGCCGCTGCACTACGCGCTCTGCGGCTGCGAGAAGATGCCCGGCTTCCCGCAGGACTGGGGCGGCAACCAGTAGCCCGCCGGGTGCGGGACCGGCCGGGCCGGTCCCGCACCGGCGACCCGGCCCCGGCGGTCCCGCCGGGGTACGCACCGACGAGCTGTGAGGAGCGCGGCGTGCATCGCCTCGGCGCCAACACCTGGATCTGGGTCTCCCCGCTGACCGACGCCCGGCTGGCCGAGCTGGCCCCGCGGATCCGCGGCTGGGGCTTCGACACCATCGAACTGCCCATCGAGAACCCGGGCGACTGGGACCCGGACACCACCGCGGCTCTCCTGGACGACCTGGGGCTGACCGCGACGGTGTGCGCGGCCATGTCGCCCGAGCGCGACCTGGTCGTCGACGACGAGGATGTGGTCCGGCGCACCGGCGACTACCTGCGCTACTGCGTGCGGGCGGCGGCCCGGATCGGCTCCCGCGTGGTCGCCGGCCCGATCTACGCCCCGGTCGGCCGGACGTGGCGGCTCGACCCCGACGAGCGGGCGGCGACCGTACGACGGCTGCGCGACAGGCTGCGACCGCTGGCCGAGGAGGCCGCCGGGCAGGGCGTCACGCTGGCGGTGGAGCCGCTGAACCGGTTCGAGACCAGCCTGCTCAACACCGCCGAACAGACCCTGGAGGTGGTCGACGGCCTGCCGGGCGCCGGCATCGCCCTGGACACCTTCCACATGAACATCGAGGAGCGCGACATCCCCACCGCGATCCGCACCGCGGGCGACCGGTTGGCCCACGTCCAGGTCTGCGCCAACGACCGGGGCGCGCCCGGCAACGACCACCTGGACTGGACCGGCATCGTGGCGGCCCTGCACGACGTGGGCTACGCCGGGCCGCTCTGCATCGAGTCGTTCACCGCGGAGAACCGCACGATCGCCACGGCGGCGGCGATCTGGCGTCCGTTGGCGCCCACCCAGGACCAGCTGGCGACCGCCGGGCTGGCGTTCCTGCAGGCACTGCTCAGCCGGTCGGCGGCGCCCACGGGCTGACCGACCAGCGCGGCCGAGAACCGCCGGGGCGCGGCCCCGCCGGTCGGGCGACCACGCCGATCCGCATTTCCGGCCATATTTATGGCGATTTCACAATTGCTGAAATACGCGTTGACGAGCGTCAATTTGAGGCGCACGGTGGCCGCAGAGCAGGAGGTGACGACGGCCGGTGCGGCCGGCGGCACCGGCGAGCGCGGGGGTGACCCCATTCGGCGGCGCGTCGCAGCCCTCCGTCCGGCCTTCGCCCGGGCGGGACCCGGCACCGTGATCTCCCGAAAGGAGACGGCATGCGCCGCCGACACCTCATCCTGGGCGCCCTGTACGCACTGCTGCTGTCCCTGTTCGTCGCGCCGGCCGGCCCGGCCACGGCCGCCGCGGCGCCGTTCCGGGCGCTGCTGTTCAGCGAGACCGCCGGTTACCGGCACGACTCCATTCCCGACGGCATCGCCATGTTCAACGAGCTCGCCGCCCAGCACGGGTTCACCGTGGTGCACTCGGAGAACTCCACCGTCTTCACCCCGGCCAACCTGGCGACCTTCGACGTGGTGGTGATGTTCCAGACCTCCGGCATGGTGTGGGACAACGACGCCCAGCGCCAGGCCCTGCAGGACTACGTGGCCGGCGGTGGCGGCGTCGCCGCCATCCACAACGCCACCGACATGGGCATCGAGGGCTCCTTCCCCTGGTGGGACGACCTGGTCAACGCCAGCGCGCACATGCCCGAGCACTCCCCCGGCGTGCTGCCGGGCACCGCCCACGTCGCCGACGGGGCGCACCCCTCCACGACCGGGCTGCCGCAACGCTGGCAGCGCAGCGAGGAGTGGTACAACTTCGACGCCAACCCCCGCGGTGACGTGCACGTCCTGGTCACCGCCGACGAGCGGACGTACGACCCGGGCAGCCGGGCGATGGGTGCGGACCACCCGATCTCCTGGTGCCGCGAAGTGGGCGCCGCACGGGTCTGGACCACCGCGATGGGCCACCCCAAGGGCGCCTACACCGAGCCGTTCTTCCGCCAGCACGTCCTCGGCGGGGTGCAGTGGGCGGCCGGGGTCGCCGCCGGGGACTGCGGCGGCACCGTCTGGGGCAACTTCGAGAAGGTGTCGCTGGACCAGAACACCGTCGACCCGATGGCCGTCGACGTGGCCGCCGACGGCCGGGTCTTCTACGTCCAGCGCGGCGGCCAGGTGAAGATCGTCAAGCCGGCCACCGGCGCCACCGTCACCGCCGGCACCCTGCCGGTCTACACCGGCGGCGAGGACGGCCTGGTCGGCATGGCTCTGGACCCCGGCTTCGGTACCAACAAGTGGATCTACCTCTACTACTCGCCGCAGGCCAGCGCGACCGACATCAACCGGCTGTCCCGGTTCACGATGATCGGAGACAGCCTCGACCTCGCCAGCGAGAAGGTGCTGCTCGACGTTCCGGCCTACCGGGACCGGACCCACCCCGAGCCCGGCCACACCGGCGGCTACCTGGCCTTCGGCCCGGGCGGCAACCTCTACCTGTCCACCGGCGACGACAGCCCGCCCAACTACGACCCGGCCTGGCAGGGGTACGCGCCGCTGGACTGGCGGCCGGGCAAGAGCTTCCTGGACGCGGCCCGCTCCGCCGGCAACACCAACGACCTGCGGGGCAAACTGCTGCGGATCCACCCGGAGTCGAACGGCACGTACACCGTGCCGAGTGGGAACCTCTTCGCCCCGGGCACGGCGAAGACCCGGTCGGAGATCTACGCGATGGGCTTCCGCAACCCGTTCCGGTTCTCCGTCGACCCGGTCAACGGCTGGGTCAACCTGGCCGACTACGGGCCCGACCGGGGCGGGCCCACCACCAACCGGGGCCCGGAGGGCCTGGTGGAGCTGAACGTCATCAAGCAGGCCGGGAACTTCGGCTGGCCGTTCTGCCACGGCGACAACCAGCCGTACGCGCCGTACAACCCGGACACCGGCGTGGTCGGCGCGAAGTTCGACTGCGCCAGACCGGTGAACAACTCCCCCAACAACACCGGCCTGACCACCCTGCCGCCCCTGGTGCAGCCGCAGATCTGGTACGGCTACGGCGCCTCGGCGCAGTTCCCCGAGCTGGGCTCCGGCGGGTCGGCGCCGATGGGCGGCCCGATCTACCGGTACGACGCGGCCAACCCGTCGCCGACGAAGTTCCCCGCCTACTACGACCGGGTGCACTTCTTCTACGAGTGGTCCCGCAACTACCTCAAGGAGATCCACTTCGACGACGCCGGCGCACTGGTGAAGATCAACCCGTTCCTGCCCGCCGGCAACTTCGTCAAGCCCATGGACCTGCGGTTCGGCCCCGACGGCTCGCTCTACCTGCTGGAGTGGGGCTCCAACTTCGGCGGCGGCAACAACGACTCCGGTCTCTACCGGATCGACTACGTGCGGGGCGGACGGGCGCCGGTGGCCAAGGCCAGCGGCACGCCGACCAACGGCAAGGCCCCGCTGACCGTGCAGTTCTCCAGCGCCGGCTCCGCCGACCCGGATCCGGGCAACACGATCAGCTACGCCTGGGACTTCGACGGCAACGGCAGCACCGACTCGACGGCGGCGAACCCGTCGCACACCTACACCACCAACGGCAACTTCACCGCCAAGCTGACGGTCCGGGACAACACCGGGCGCAGCTCCTTCGCCAACGTCCCGATCACCGTGGGCAACACCGCCCCGACAGTGACCATCACCGGTCCGCCCAACGGGGGGATGCTCGACTTCGGCCAGCAGGTCGCCTACACGGTGACCGTGACCGACCCGGAGGACGGCACGATCGACTGCACCAAGGTCCTGCTCAACCCGGCGCTCGGCCACGACGACCACGAGCACGGCACCACCGACTACGCCGGCTGCAGCGGGACGATCAACACCGAACTGCTCGGCGGCCACCCCGACGGGGCGAACCTGTTCTACGTACTGAACGCCCGCTACCAGGACAAGGGCGCCAACGGCGTGGCCGCGCTCACCGGCTACGGCAAGGCGGTCCTGCAACCCAAGCACAAGCAGGCCGAGTTCTTCACCGGCCAGTCCGGGATCCGGGTGATCGACCAGGCCGGCGCGGAGAGCGGCAAGCGCATCGGCGACATCAGCAACGGCGACTGGATCATGTTCGACCCGATGAGCGTGCAGGGGATCAACACCGTCAGCTTCCGCGTCTCCTCGCCGTACGGGGGCGGGACGATCGAGCTGCGGGCCGACTCGCCGACCGGGCAACTGCTCGCCACCCAGGCGGTGCCGAACACCGGCGGCTGGGACAGCTACCAGCAGCAGCCGGCGGTGAACGTGGCGGCGCTGGCCGGCACGCACAAGCTCTACCTGGTCTTCAAGTCCGGCCAGAACAACTCCTTCGACCTGGACTCGATGGCCTTCGGTGGGGCGGGGGTGGGTACCGCCCCGACCGGGATCGCCGGGAAGACGTACACGCTGACCGCCCAGCACAGCGGCAAGCTCGCCGACGTCAACGGGGTGTCCACCGCTGACGGAGCCGTCGTGCACCAGTGGACGGCCACGGGCGGCGCCAACCAGAAGTGGCAGGCGGTGGACGCCGGCGGCGGCGCGGTCACGCTGCGGGCCGTGCACAGCGGCAAGTGCCTGGCGGTGGCCGGCGGTTCGACCGCCGGCGGGGCCCAGGTGGTCCAGCAGACCTGCGGCACGGCCACCAGCCAGCAGTGGCAGGCCGTCGCGACGACCACCACCGGGGTGTACGAACTGAAGGCCCGGCACAGCGGGCTCTGCCTCGACGTCAACGGCAACTCCACCGCCGACGGGGCGCTGCTGATCCAGTGGAGCTGCGGCGGCGCGGCCAACCAGCGGTGGCGGCTCACCGTGGCCGGCTGACCCACCTCGGCCGGTAATGCCCGGCCGGTGACGGTGCGAACCGTCGCCGGCCGGGTATCTGGCGGACATGACCGACCTCTACCCCGCCGCCGACGACCGGGAGATCCTCCGGCAGGCGGCCTCCGCGCACACCGCCGCCGCCCACGACGTGGAGACCTTCCTGCGTCGCCTGCCCCAGGTCCCCGATCCCGCGGACATCGCCGAGTACGTCAACCTGGTCACCCGCGAGGAGCGGACCCGCGCCAACCGGGAGGCCGCCGCGGACGCCGCCGGCCTCACCATCGGCAGCCTGGAGTCCGACCAGGGCCGATGACCGAGAGACCACGAGGGTGCCGTCACGGTCCTGCGTGACGGCACCCTCGTGGTCTCCGGCGGCGGGCTCAGCGTTCGACGAGGACGTCGTGGCCCAGATCGAGCAGGGAGTGCCGCCACTCGTCGTCGGCGTTGCCCCGGCGTGGCTTCTCCGCCGACAGGGACCGAATCCGGTCGATCGCCTCCCGCATCACCTCGATGTCCTCCGGGGTGAGGTCCACCTTGCGCTTGCTCAGCACCCGCAGGATCTGCCGGCCCGGCTCCGGCAGGTCCATGTCCGGGTTCGGGCCGAACGCCTCCTCACCGGAGCCCCGGGTCAGCAGCCACTGCCGCAGCTGCTCGGAGGGGACGTTCACCTCGGCGTGGAAGTCGTCCCAGATCACCTCGACCTCGGGGTCGATTCGCTGCTCGCGTACCATCACGCCTCCTCTTCCGGCGACCCGGGCCAACCCGGGTCCCCGTCGTCGGTCTGCTGCTTCAGGCCCTCCGGCGGCACCTTCACCCGGGCCGGGTTCGCCGTCGGCGGGGCGACGATCCGTTCGCTGCGTTCGGCGTTCTCCTCGGTCTCCTCCGGTTCGGTCATGTCCGCCCTCCGGCTCATCGGGGATGGGACGTGGTGGCCGGGGTGTAGCCCCGTTCACCGGCGGCCACGTCGAAGGCGAGCTGTCCGTCCCGCGCGTCGACGGTGACCTTCTGGCCGGGTGAGATCTGGTTCTCCAGCAGCATCCGGGAGAGCCGGTTGTCCACCTCCCGCTGGATCGTCCGGCGCAACGGGCGCGCCCCGAACTCCGGCTGGTAGCCGTGCTCGGCGAGCCAGTCCACGCCGGCCGTGGTGAATTCGATCTGGATGTCCTGGGCGTGCAGCCGGCGGCGGGTCTCCTCCAGCAGCAGCTCGGTGATCTGGCGCAGCTGGGTGGCCTCCAGCCGGCGGAAGATGATCGTCTCGTCGATCCGGTTGAGGAACTCCGGGCGGAAGTTCTCCTGGAGCCGGCGCATCAGCCGCTCGCGCAGCTCGTCGGACTCCCGCTGCTCGCCGGGTTCGCCGACGCCGAAACCGACGCTGCGCTGGCTGCCGGTGATCAGCTCCGAGCCGAGGTTGCTCGTCATGATCAGTACGGTGTTCTTGAAGTTGACGGTCCGGCCCTGGCTGTCGGTGAGCCGGCCGTCGTCGAGCACCTGGAGCAGGATGTTGAACACGTCCGGGTGGGCCTTCTCGATCTCGTCGAGCAGCACCACCGCGTACGGGCGGCGGCGCACCGCCTCGGTGAGCTGGCCGGCCTCCTCGTAACCGACGTAGCCGGGGGGTGCCCCGACCAGCCGGGCCACGGTGTGCCGCTCCTGGAACTCGCTCATGTCCACCCGGATCATCCGGTCGGCCTCGCCGAAGAGCGCCTCGGCCAGGGCCCGGGCCAGCTCGGTCTTGCCGACGCCGGTGGGGCCGAGGAAGAGGAAGCTGCCCATCGGCCGGTTCGGGTCGGCCAGGCCGGTACGCGAGCGGCGTACCGCCTCGGCGATCGCGGTGACCGCGTCGTCCTGGCCGACCACCTTCGCGTGCAGCTGGGCCTCCAGGCGCAGCAGCCGGTCGCGCTCCTCCTCGGTGAGCTGGCTGACCGGGATGCCAGTGGCCCGGGAGACCACCTCGGCGATCTCCTGCGGGCCGACCGAGGGCACCTGGTTCGGGCCGTCGTCGCCGTGCGCGCGGCGGACCTGCTCCTCCAGCTCGGCGAGCCGGTCGCGCAGCGCGGAGGCGCGCTCGTACTGCTCGTCGGCGACGGCCTGCTCCTTGTCCCGGCGTACCTCGTCGAGCTGCTGCTCCAGCTCCCGCACGTCGGCGGCGGGGGTGCGGGTGCGCAGCCGGACCCGGGCGCCGGCCTGGTCGATCAGGTCGATCGCCTTGTCCGGCAGGAAGCGGTCGGTGACGTACCGGTCGGAGAGCTCGGCGGCGGCGACCAGCGCCTCGTCGGTGAAGCGGACCTGGTGGTGCGCCTCGTACCGGTCGCGCAGCCCGCGCAGGATGGTCACGGTGTCCTCGACGCTCGGCTCGGGCACCAGCACCGGCTGGAACCGGCGGGCCAGCGCGGCGTCCTTCTCGATGCTCTTGCGGTACTCGTCGAGCGTGGTCGCGCCGATCACCCGCAGCTCGCCGCGGGCCAGGGCGGGTTTGAGCATGTTGGAGGCGTCCATGCCGCCCTCGCTGCCCGCGCCGCCGGCGCCGACCAGGGTGTGGATCTCGTCCAGGAAGATGATCAGCTCGTCCCGGTGCGCCCGGATCTCTTCGATCACCTTCTTCAGGCGTTCCTCGAAGTCGCCCCGGTAGCGGGTGCCGGCGACCAGGCCGGCGAGGTCGAGTTGCACCACCCGCTTGCCGAGCAGGGTCTGCGGCACGTCGCCGTCGCAGATCCGTTCGGCCAGCCCCTCCACGATGGCGGTCTTGCCGACGCCGGCCTCGCCGATGAGCACCGGGTTGTTCTTGGTCCGGCGGGAGAGGATCTCCACCGCCTGTTCGATCTCGTCGGCGCGGCCGATCACCGGGTCGATCTGGTCGGCCCGGGCCAGGTCGGTGAGGTCCTGGCCGTACTGGTCGAGGGTGGGGGTGCCGCGGTCCGGCTTCGGGCCGGGCATCGGGCCGCGCTCCGCGCTGGCCGCCTGCAACGCCTCCGGCTGGATCCGGCCGGCGGCGAGCATCCGGCCGGCCGGGGACTCCGGGTTGAGCGGCAACGCCATCAGGATGTGCTCGGGGCCGATGTAGTTCGCCCCCATCGCCCGGGACAGCTGGTGGGCGTCGAGCAGGGCCCGCTTCGCGGCCGGGGTGAGCGACAGGTTCGGCGGCACCTCCCCCTGGGGCGCCCCGTCGCCCCGCCCGCCGAGGGCGTTGACCAGGGCGTCCGGGTCGGCGCCGGCCCGGCGTACCAGGTCGCGCAGCGGCTCGCGCTGCAACGCCGCCCAGAGCAGGTGGTCGGTGTCGAGGTCGTTGCTGTGCTTCTGGGCGGCCCGGCGGGCCGCGTCGGCCAGCATCTCGCGGGCGTCGGCGGTCATCAGCCGCGTGATGTCGACCCGGTGGGCCGGTCGGCGTCCGCCCTCACCCCGGCCGAAGTACCGGGCCAGGAACTCGTCCCACGGGTCGGAGCCGAAGTCACCGGGTCCCATCATGTCTGTCCTCCGCAGTCGGGGCGCGGCACGGCCGCCGGTGGCGACACTGCGGCGCGGCACGGTCGCCGGTGGCTACCCGGCGGCTGGCGCGACAAACGCGGCCGGGTGGCAGGCTGGGGGCATGGAATCCCGACCGCTGCTCATCGTCGACGGCGCCAACGTGGTCGGTTCCCGACCGGACGGCTGGTGGCGGGACCGGGCCGGCGCCGCCGCCCGGCTGCGCGACCGGCTCGTCCCGCTGGCCGCCCGTGGGCTGCCGCCGGAGCTGCCGGGCCCGGCCGAGGTGCTGCTGGTGGTGGAGGGGGCGGCCCGGGACGTGCCCGGCCGGCCCGAGGTGCGCACCGTGGCGGCGCCGGGCTCGGGCGACGACACCATCGTCGCGCTGGTCCGCGACGCCCCGGACCGGCGCCGGCTGGTGGTCACCGCCGACCGGGAACTGCGTACCCGGGTGACGGCCCTCGGCGCCGAGGTCCAGGGCCCGACCTGGCTGCGCGCCCACACCACCGGACCCGCCTGACCCGCCCCGACGACGTCGTAATCAAGAGGTTTGCGTCGGAGAACGGCCGTCCCAGGACCCGAACCTCTTGATCACCGGGGGCGGGGCGGGTGCGGTGCACGGGAGTGGGCCCGTGGACGGGACCGGGCGGTCCCCGGACGGGACCGGGCGACCGGCGGCGGGGGCGGCTTCGCGCACGTCAGGGCGGTAACCGGACATCCGGGCACGGACACCGACAGGGGGCGTGTTCTCTCCCCGGAGGGTATGGGTTGTAATGGAGATCTCCCCGCCCCCAGGAGGTCACCGTGGCGAGCGTCGCCGAGCTGAAGGCAGCCATCGATGTCGCCCTCCAACAGATCGGTGACGGGCAGAGCGCGGTGCAGGCCGCCGGAGAGAAGCTCTCCGAGGCGCAGCAGACCCTCGCCGGGGCGCTGGAGGGCAGCGGGCACGAGACCGTCGAGGCCGCGCAGGCCTCGCTGACCCAGGCCGGCCAGGAGCTCGAGGAGTGCCTCGCCGCGACCCTGGTCGCGGTGGAGCAGGCGCAGCTCTACGTCGCGACGCTGTAGCCGGCCGCCGTGTCCATCATCGAGGACGTGGGGGCGCAGGTGCGCGCCGCCGCCGAGGAACTCCCCCTCGCTCAGCTCGCCCTGGCCCTGGAGAAGTTCGGCCAGGCCACCGAACGGCTGCGCTGGGTACGGCAGGAGTCGGCCAACCCGATGGGGGTGCCCGAGCTCGCCGCCGCCACCGAGCACGCCGAGGCCGCCGGGCACGCGCTGCGGGTGGCGCAGGAGCAGCTTTCGGCGTACCTCGCGGCGATCGGGCTGGCCCCCGACGGCGCGCCGCCACCCCGGACGGCGACCCCCGGGCCGCGGCACGACGCGCCGCGTGAACAGGCCGTGCCGGAAGCCGCCCCGACGGCCGAGCGGGACGCCGACCCGACGGTCAAACGGTGGTGGTCGGTGCGGGTGGCGGAGCTGACCGGCGGGCGGGAGGGGCCGCCGGACGAGCCGGACGAGCGGGTCGCCGACTCCCGCGAGCTGCTGCGCCGGGTGGTCACCGGGGTGCGCTCCGGCGACCGGGACCGGCTGCACCGGGAGCTGCGCCGGGCGCACGCCGACGTCGGCCTGGGGCTGGCCGCGCTGGCCCCGCCGCTGCTGCGCGACCTCGCCGGTGAGCTGCTCGGGCATCCGCCCCGCGCGGACGACCTGGGCCGGCTCCGGCGCGAGCTGGACGGCCGGGTCCGCGACCTGCTGCCCGGGCTGCCCCCGCCGGTGCTGGACACCCTGCTCACCCGGGTGTGCCGGATGCCTCCGCCGCGCCGGGACGAGGGCGGGCAGCCACACGCCGCCGATCCGGCGGTCACCGCGGGCGTGGTGACCGGGGTGCTGCTGGCCCGGCTGGGCCGCGACCTGCCCCGCGGCGGCGACGACCCGGGATCCGCTCCCGACCGGGGCGCGGCCGGCCGAGCCGAGGGCGGGCACCGTGGCTGACCTGCGCAACCAGCTGGTGTCGCGGGTGCGGGGAATGCTCTCCGAGGCGCTCGGCGCCACCCGCGCCCGGTTGGCGACGGCGGAGGCGGAGCTGACCGCCGCCCGGGAGCGGCAGGCCCGGGTACGGCGGGCCGCCGCCGGCGTACCGGAACGGGTCGGCGCGGAACGCGACCGCCGGCTGGCCGAGATCGACGACCGGCACGCGGCCCGGATCGCCGAGCTGGCCCGCCGGGCCGCCGCCGCCGCGCTGCGCGAGGCGCCCGGCGCGGCCTCCGCCGACTGGGACACCTGGCACGCGGCGCCGGCCGGCCGCGGCGAGCCGGTCGGCCCGGTCCGCGTCGGCACCCTGCGCATCACGGGCGCGGAGCCGGTGCCGGCGCTGGTGCCGCTGCTGGACGCCGGGCACGTGCAGCTGACCGGCGACGACCGGGCCGGCTGCGACGCGGTGGTGGCGGCGCTGCTGCTGCGCGGCGTCGGCCGGGCCGACCCGGGCGCGGTCCGGCTGTACGGCTACGACCCGGAGCACCTCGGCGGCGGGCTGGCCGGGTTCGCCCCGCTGGGCACCGCCGGGCTGCTCACCTTCGTCGGCCCCGGCGGGCTGGGCCGGCTCCTCGACGACCTGGTGGAGCAGATCCGCCGGATCAACGAGACCGTGCTGGCCGGCGAGTACGGCTCGCTGCGGGAGCTGGCCGCGGCGACCGGCCGGCGGCCCGAGCCCTGGCGGGTGGCGGTGCTGCTCGGCGGGGACGAGCTGTCCCGGCACGAGCGCGGCCAACTGGACCGGGTGGTCCGCACCGGGGCCGCCTGCGGGGTGCACCTGGTGATCCGGGGCATCCCGCTGGCGGAGGACCCGACCGTCACCCGGATCGTCGCCGCGCCGGGCGACACCCGGGTCGGCGCCCCGCCCGGCCTGCCGGTACGCCTCGACCCGCCGCCGCCGGCCGCGCTGGTCACCGAGACCTGCCGGGAGATCGCCTCCCGGGTCAACGCGGGCCCGCCGCCGGCGCCCTTCACCGACCTGCTGCCCCCGCCGGAGCAGATGTGGAAGGAGGACTCGGCGCACGGGCTGACCGCGCCGATCGGCGAGGGCCCGCACGGCCGGCCGGTGCTGCTCACCCTCGGCGACTACCCGCCGCACGCCCTGATCGGCGGCCCGTCGGGCACCGGGAAGACCAACCTGATCTTCGCCTGGATCGGCGCGCTGGCGTCCCGCTACTCCCCCACGGAGCTGGAGTTCTACCTGCTCGACTTCAAGGAGGGCGTGTCCTTCGCCCGGTTCGCCAAGGGGCGGCGCGACCCGAGCTGGCTGCCGCACATGCGGCTGGTCGGGATCAACGTCAACACCGACCGGGAGTTCGGGCTGGCGCTGCTGCGCTTCCTCGCCGAGGAGCTGCGCCGGCGCGCCGACGCCGCGAAGAAGCACGAGGTCACCAAGCTCGCCGAGCTGCGGGCGGTGGACCCGACCGGGCACTGGCCCCGGATCGTGGCGGTGGTGGACGAGTTCCAGGCGCTGCTGGCCGGCCGGGACGTGGTGGCCCGGGAGGCCGCCGACCTGTTGGAGGACCTGGCCCGGCGGGGCCGCTCGCAGGGCATCCACCTGGTGCTCGCCTCGCAGGACGTGCGCGGCATCGAGGCGCTGTGGGGGCGCCCGGCGCTGGTCGCCCAGTTCACCCTGCGCATCGCGCTGCCCAAGGCGCTGCGCATCCTGGCCGAGCGGAACGACGCCGCGCAGGCGCTGCCCCGGCACCACGCGGTGGTCAACGCCGAGTCCGGGATGACCGAGGGCAACCAGGTGGCCCGGATCCCGTCGGCCAGTGACTGGGAGACCTGGAGCGAGCTGCAACACCGGCTGTGGCGGATGCGCCCGCAGGACGCCGCGCCGGCCCGGCTCTTCGACGGCGACGCGGTCCCCCGGCTGGCCGACGCGCCGGACTTCCGGGCGCTCACCCCGGCCGGCGGTGACACCCCGCAGCGTGGTCCGGTCGCCCTGCTCGGTGAGATCATCGACGTGCAGTCCCGTTCCGCGGCGCTGCGGCTGCCCCGGGCGCCCGGGCGCAACCTGGCGGTGCTGGGCACCCGGGTGGACGAGGCGTGCGCGGTGCTCGACGCGGCGGCCCGTTCCCTGGCCCGGCAGCACCGGCCGGGCACCGCCCGGTTCTCCATCGCCTGCCTGGACCCGGACGCCGACCCGGCGGCCCGCGCCCTCTACGAGGACCTGGCCGACGACGCCGCCTGGTACGACGAGGAGACGGTGCCGGAGCTGATGGCGGAGACGGCCGAGGCGTTGGACCGGCCCGGTACCCCGGCCACCCCGCACTACCTCCTGCTGTTCGCCGTGGACGCGGCGGCGGGCGCGCTGGCGGGGCGGGCCGGCGGGCGCAGCGGGCTGGAGCAGCTGCGCCGGATCCTGCACGACGGGCCGGAGCGGCGTACCCATGTGCTGGCCTGGTGGCGCGGGGTGGCCCGGATGCGGGTGGACCTGGGCGGGCCGGCGTCGCGGACCGACCAGATCGGCGCCTGGGTGGCCCTGGACGTGCAGGGCGGGGAGCTGGGCTCGTCGCTCTACCCGGGTACCGGCGGCCCGGACTGGTATCCCCGGCCGTGGCGGGGGCTCTTCTTCGACCGCGCGGTGCACCGCACCGGACAGGTGATCATCCCTTATGGTCCGTCCCGATGAACGAACCGGTCGCCAGTGACACCTACGCCGCCCACGTCCGCCGCCTCGCCGAGCTGACCGGTCGGGTGGCCGCCCAGCGCGCCGAGGCGCGCGACTGGCACGACCAGCAGTGCGCCGCCGCGCGCCGCGCGGTGGCCGAGGCGGCCGCGCAGTTGCGGGCCGCCGAGGAGGAGGTGGCGGCGGCCCGGTCACTGCTGGAGCGGGTCGACGCAGAGGTGGGGCACCTCTGGGCGGAGCTGCGCTCCCGGATGGGCACCCGGGGTCTGGGCGACCCGCCGGGGCCGGCCCGGAGCGCGGCCGAGGACCCGGTGCCGCTGCTGCGCGGGGTGCGCGAGCTGCTGGAGCGCACCGGGCAGCGCGGTGAGCTGCCGGGGGCGGTGAACCCGCTGCTGGCGCTCTGCGGGGTGGCGGGCGCGCTGGTCGCGTACGCCCTCGGCGCCGGCGCCCGGGTGTTCGGCCAGCGGTACGGCGGTGACCTGGCGGTGGGGATGCCCGTGCTGGCCCTGGTGGTCACGCTGCTCGGCCCGGTGGCCGGCCTCGCCCCGGCGAAGCGGCTGGCGGACCGGCGGCACGCCCTGCTCGGCCCACGGCCGATGGCGGTCGTGCTGGTCGCCGGGGTGGCGACCACGGTGGCGCTGCTGGTGCTGACCCGCTGACCGCCCGCCGGCCCCGGCGCGGCCGGGAGAGCGGCCGTCAGGCGGGGACGGCGACGGCCTCGCGGAGCAGCCGGCGGGCGAGGACCAGCCGGTCGGCGTCGTCGTCGAGGCCGGGCAGGTCGCCGACCCGGGTCACCGCGCCGGTGAGCAGGGCGCGCAGTGCCGCTTCGCAGGTCGCGGGGAGGGTGATCGTCCGGTCGGTCAGGCGCAGCGCGACCCGGTCGCCGGTGGCGGTGAGCTGCCAGCGCAGCCCGCCGCGGGGGGCGATGCGGGCGTCGGCGTCGAGCGCGGCGAGCGCGGCGGCCTGGGCGAGCGGCCGGATCGGCGCGGGCCGGGCGGCCGGCCAGGCGCGGGCGCGCAGCCGGGCGGCGACGGCCGCCGGGTCGGCCCGCAGCAGCCAGTCGCGCAGCGCCTCGACGGTCTCGGTGAGCTCGGGTTCGATGGCCTCCGGGTCGGCGACGTCGGTGCCGAAGGGCAGCCCGGCGCGCAGCCGGGGATCCTCGGCGGCCAGGGCGAGCAGCTCCTCGACCAGCGCGTAGCGGGTCAGCGCGCGGATGCCCACGGTCAGGTGCAGGGAGCTGGACTCCTGCGCCTGGGCGCTGTGCAGCCAGCCGCGCGGCAGGTAGAGCGCGTCACCCGGGGCGAGCACCACGTCGAGCGCGGCCGGGCCCTGGGCGGTGGCGGAGACCTCGTCGGCCCGCCCGCCCCAGGGCTGCCGCTCCAGCGGGTCGGGCAGCACCGGCGGGTGGATCCGCCAGTGCTTGCGGCCGTCGACCTGCAGGACGAAGACGTCGTGGGTGTCGTAGTGGGTGGCGAAGCCCTGGCTGCCGGCGGGGGTCAGGTAGGCGTTGACCTGCAACGGTTGCCCGAGGGCGGCACCGAGGTCTCGGGCGAGGTCGACCAGGGCGGGCCAGGTGCGGTGCAGGCCCTGGAGCACCAGGGTGGCGCCGGAGGCGTACAGCTCCAGCACCTTCTCGTCGAGGACCTGGTCGCCGATCTCGGCGCCGGCGCCGCCACCGCCGGTGAAGCGCGCCGCCGGCACGAGCTGGCCGTCCTTGGCGACGCGCAGGAAGGGGGTACGCAGACCGCGCCGGCTGAGCAGCTCGTCGGCGTCGGCGGGGCTGAGCAGGTCGGTGAAGCCGGCGGGGTTGGGCAGCTCGTCGGCGCGGGAGAGCAGTGGCGCCTTTCCCCAGTAGGCGGCGGCGAACTTGGCGGGCTCGACGCTGACGCAGCGGGCCAGCGCCTCGGTGGCGGACGGCACCGCCGGGCAGCCGTGGCCGCCCGGCGGGTCGATGATCGTCACCTCGGTCCGTCAGGCGCTGCCGTCGGCGCCACCGTCGGCGTGGCCGGGGGTCGCGCCACCGTCGGCCGGACCCTCCGCGCCACCGTCGGCGCCACCGTCCTGGTGACCCGGAGTCGCGCCACCGTCGGCCGGACCCTCCGCGCCACCGTCGGCGCCACCGTCCTGGTGACCCGGGGTCGCGCCACCGTCGGCCGGACCCTCCGCGCCACGGTCGGCGCCGCTGTCCTGGTGTCCCGGGGTCGCGCCACCGTCGGCCGGGCCTTCCAGGCCACCGCCGCCGGTGGTCTGCATGTCGTCGTCGTTGAGTGCCATGGGTGCTCCCTCGGGTGTGCCGCCCCCGCCGTAGGTCGGGGTCCGTCGTGCAGCGGGTGGTACCCCACACGATCTTCTCTAACCACACCGTAGACGGCGTGGCCCGGCGGCACGGACGGTTCGCCGGGCCCGCCCGGAGTCAGCCGTTGCGACAGGTGACGCCGTTGAGGGTGAAGGCGCCGGGCGACGGGTTGGTCCCGCCGTGGGTGCCCTGGAAGCCGAAGCCGACCGTGCCGCCGGCGGGGATGGCGGCGTTCCAGCCGGCGTTGCGGGCGGTGACCTGCGTCCCGGTCTGGGTGACCGTGGCGTTCCAACCGTTGGTCACCCGTTGCCCGGCGGTGAGGGCGAAGCCGACCGCCCAGCCGCTGACCGCGGTCGCGGCGTCGTTGCGGACCCGGACCTCGGCGGTGAAGCCGGTGTTCCACGAGTTCGGCAGGTAGTCGACGGTGCAGCCGCCGGTTGGCGGCGTGGGGCCCGGCGTGCCGGGCGGGGTGGTCGCGCCGAGCGCCTCGGCGACGGCGCGGTAGGCCGGTTTGGCCGCGTAGTTCTCGTCGAACATCAGCGCCGCGCCCTGGCCCGGAAAGAACTCCGGGATCCACGAGTAGCGGTCGGTCAGGCCCCAGGTGGTGACGCCCCGGCAGCGGGTCACCGCCAGGCAGGCCTGCCAGACCCGGCGGTAGTCGGCGGCCTGCTGGGCCAGCCGGGTCGCGTCCGCGGGCAGTGGCATCCGGACGTCCAGTTCGGTGATCCGCACGTCGACCCCGAGGTCGGCGAAGCGTTGCAGGTTGGTCTGGAGGTCGCCGGGGACCTGGCCGAGCACCAGGTGGGCCTGGAAGCCGACGCAGTCGAGCGGCACGCCGCTGGCTTTCAGGCTCTTCACCAGGTCGTACAGGGCGTTGCTCTTGGCGCCCCGCCCCTCGATGCCGTAGTCGTTGAGGCAGAGCGCGACGTCGGGGTCGGCGGCGCGGGCGGTGGTGAGCGCGTCGGCGAGGTAGCTGTCGCCGAGCTTGCGCTGGAAGACGGAGTCGCCGCGGCGGGAGCCGTCGCCGTTGTCGGAGAACGCCTCGTTGACGACGTCCCAGGCGGCGACCCGACCCCGGTACCGGGTGACCACCGTGGTGACGTGGTGGCGCATGGCGGCGCGGAGCTGGTCGGCGGGGAGCGCGCCCACCCAGTCGGGCAGCGCCTGGTGCCAGAGCAGGGTGTGGCCGTACAGCTTCTTGCCGGTGCTGGCGGCGTAGTCGGCCACCTGGTCGGAGTCGGTCCAGCGGAACTGCCCCTGGACGGGTTCGACGGAGTTCCACTTCATGGCGTTCTCGGCGACGACCAGGTTGAACTCGTTGTCGGCCACGGTCCGGTACGCCGACTCGCCGAGCCGGTCGACGGCGAGGGCGAAGCCGACGTCGCGCCCCTGGGCGGCGGCGAGGGTCTTCAGGCCGGTGGCGGCGGCCGCGGGGCCGGGGCGGCCGACGGCGACGCCGGCGGCGAGGACGGTGGCGGCGGCGAGCACGGTGGCGAGCAGCGCCGAGCGGGCGCGGCCGGGGCGGTACGGATGGATGGGCATGCGTTCCCTGTCCTTCGTGGCGGGCGCCGGGGACGGCGACGGTCGGCGAGGACGTCGATGGGAGCGCTCCCGGCATCGTGTCAGTGGTGGACGGTCCCGTCAACCCACCCGACGCCGGCCCGCCCGGCGGCCGGCACGAACGGGGCGGCGGTGCCAGGATGGAGACCCGGTCCGACGGTCAGGAGGTCGCCATGGGGCAGCCGCAGCCGCTGACGCCGCTGCCGGAGGACTGGCGGCGGGCGCTCGCCGTGGTGGCCCACCCCGACGACCTGGAGTTCGGCGCCGCCGCCGCC
This sequence comes from Micromonospora sp. LZ37, assembly GCF_059359015.1. Classification (NCBI taxonomy): domain Bacteria; kingdom Bacillati; phylum Actinomycetota; class Actinomycetes; order Micromonosporales; family Micromonosporaceae; genus Micromonospora; species Micromonospora sp. LZ37. The sequence goes on from NZ_JCADBL010000002.1 coordinate 437,482, forward strand.
GTGGCCCGCTGGACCGGGCAGGGCAGAGAGGTCGTCTACTGCCTGGTGACCAGCGGCGAGGCGGGCATCGACGGGATGGCCCCGGACCGGGCCCGGGTGGTGCGTGAGGAGGAGCAGCGCGCCTCCGCCGCCGTGGTCGGGGTGGCCACCGTGGACTTCCTCGGTCTCCCCGACGGGCTGCTGGAGTACGGCGTGCCGCTGCGGCGGGCGATCACCGAGGTGATTCGCCGGCACCGGCCGGACATCGTGCTCACCACCAACTTCCGGGACACCTGGGACGGGGCGTACGCGCTCAACCAGGCCGACCACATCACCGTGGGGCGGGCCACCCTCGACGCGGCGCGGGACGCCGCCAATCGGTGGATCTTCCCGGAGCAGCTCACCGGCGGGGTCGAGCGGTGGAACGGGGTACGCGAGGTCTGGGCCGCGGCCTCGCCGCTGGCGCAGCACGGGGTGGACGTGACGGCCACCTTCGCCGCCGGGCTGGCCTCGTTGCGCGCGCACGACGCGTACCTGCGGGGGCTGGGCGACGGGAGTTTCGACCCGGAGGAGTTCCTGGAGGGCATCAGCCGCCCGGTGGGCACCCGGCTCGGCGTGCGGTACGGCGCCGCGTTCGAGGTCTTCCCGCTCGGCCTGCACTAGGCGGTCGCGATGATCCTGATCGGCACCTCCGGCTGGCAGTACCGCGACTGGCGGGACCGGTTCTACCCGCCGAAGCTGCCGCAGCGGCTCTGGCTGGAGCACTTCGCCACCCGGTTCGCCACCGTGGAGGTCAACAACGCCTTCTACCGGCTGCCGGAGCGGGACACCTTCGCCGCCTGGCGGGCCCGTACCCCGCCGGACTTCTGCGTGGCGGTGAAGATGAGCCGCTACCTGACCCACATCAAACGGCTGCGCGAGCCGGCGGAGCCGGCGGCCCGCTTCCTCGGCCGCGCCACCGCGCTCGGCGACCGGCTCGGCCCGGTGCTGGTGCAGCTCCCACCCAACCTGCCGGCCGACCCGGCGGCGCTGGACGCCACGTTGCGCCTCTTCCCCGCCGAGGTGCGGGTGGCGGTGGAGCCCCGACACGAGTCCTGGTGGAGCCCGGAGGTCCGCCGGGTGCTGGAGCAGCGGCGGGCCGCGCTGGTCTGGGCCGACCGGCTCGGCCGGCCGGTGACCCCGCTGTGGCGGACCACCGACTTCGGCTACCTGCGGCTGCACGAGGGGCGGGCCCGCCCCTGGCCCCGCTACGGCCGGACGGCGCTGGCCTCCTGGGTGCGCCGGCTCTCCGCGGCCTTCACCGACTCCGAGCCGGTGTACGTCTACTTCAACAACGACCCGGGTGGGGCGGCCGTGGTCGACGCGGTGACCTTCGCCGGGCTGGCCCGCCGGGCGGGCCGGACGGTCAGCCGGACGGCCTGAGCGCCGGCCGCCGCGGCGACGGCCCGCCCCACCGGTGGCGGGACGGGCCGTCGTTCACCCGGTCAGGGGATCATCCGCTGCATGTCGCCGGGCATGTTGGACTTGACGTCCGCCCACTCGCCCTGGGTGACGTGCGCGCGCAGGGTGTCGAGCACCACCTGCGTGACCCGCTCGGGGCCGCCCTCCACGTCGTACGGGAAGCCCTGGCGGACCTCGTAGAGGAAGTCGTCCCGGTTGAGCTTGATCGGGACGTCCTGCGGCTGCCAGCCGTCGAAGTAGATCCCGCGCAACAGCACCGGCAGCTGTTGGGAGAACTCCACGCTCTCCTGGACCGGCATCCGGTCCCGCAGCAGGTGCAGCACCGTGCGCAGCGCCGCGTACGACTGGTTGCGCTGCTCCTTGGGCCAGCCGTACGCCTGCTCGATGTCCTTGAGGATCAGGTTCGTCTTGTCCAGCGAGGATTCGAACGCGGAAACCAACTGCTCAGCCATCTGCCCACCCCCGTGTGTCGCTCTCCCACCGTCGGTCGTCGTCACGCCGCGGCGGCCCCGACGGACCCCGCCAGTGCCGTAGCGGACTGTTGCCCCGCGGGGCCGGCGCCGGTCGTCGGACGTCCTCGCCCGCACCGACCACGTGCAGCACGGCGCCACGACGTGGACCCGTCACCACCCGAACCGCCATAGCGGTCACCTCCGTACCTTCTCGGACGTCGCCGGGCCGCGTCGGCGACCGGCGGTGTCCATGCTGCGTCGCGGCGGGGTGAGCCGGCCTCGCCCGACCCGGGTGAAGCCGGTCAGGCGTCGAGCAGGCCGGTCAGGGTGGCGGCGTTGGTCTGGGCGTAGTCCCGGTAGCAGTTGTTCATCAGCACGTGGGTCCGCTCGGCGGAGTCGGCCAGCTCGCGCAGCCTGGGCGCCCAGTCCCGCAGCTCCCGGTCGGAGTAGCGGTAGCCGAACTTCTCGTGGATGTCCTTGCTGGTCCACTTGTCGCTGTGACCGTGGAAGCGCACCACGGCCAGGTCCGCCGTGGCAGCCAGCACCGGGGGTACGGAGGAGCGGTGTCCCTGCGGCATGTCCACGCAGACGTACGCGAGCCGGTGCTCGCGCAGGAAGGCCAGGGTCTCGTCGGCGTTGGCGCCGTCGAACCAGGAGGCGTGCCGGAATTCGAAGACCGGCCGCAGCGGCCGGCAGCGGCGCTCCACCTCCAGCAGGTACTGCTTGTTCTCCCGCTTGATGGTGAACCAGGGCGGGAACTGGAACAGCAGCGCGCCGAGCTTCCCCGCCGCCACCAGCGGGTCGAGCGCGGAGAGGAACCGGGTCCACACCTCCTCGTACGCCTGCGCGGGCAGGTCGTCGGGGTAGATGTTCTTCTTCTCCGTGTCGGGCCGCAGCTCCTTGTAGAGCGCCGAGACCCGGGTCGGGTGCCCGGTCAGCAGGCTGAACGCCTTGACGTTGAAGGTGAATCCGGGCGGGGTGCGCTCCACCCAGAGCCGGGCGGTCCGCTCGGCCGGCGGGGAGTAGTAGGTGGCGTCCACCTCGACCAGCGGAAACTGGCGGGCGTAGTGGGCCAGCCGTTTCTCCGGGGTGTCGGCGGTCTGCGGGTACCAGCCGGAGTCGAGCAGGGTCCGGTCGGTCCAGGACGCGGTGCCCACGAGAATGTCACCCACGGGGAGAGTCCACCGCGCCCGGACCGGGTCGGCAACCGTGCGGGGCGCCGGTCAGGCGGCTCGCCGCTCGCGGGTCTGCTTGCAGGTGACGCAGGCGGTGGCGGACGGGAAGATCTCCAGCCGCTCCACCGGGATCGGCGCGGAGCACCCCTCGCAGAAGCCGTAGGTGCCCTCCTCGAGCCGGGCCAGGGCGCGCTCGAACTGGGTCCGCCGGTCGAGGATCGTCCGCAGCAGGGACTGGGCGGTGTCCCGCTCGGCCGTCTTGGTGCCGCTGTCGGCCTGGTCGTCGCCGGCGGTGTCGCCGACCTCCACCAGCCGCAGCACCTGGCTCTGCTGGACGGCCTGCTCGTACTCCGCGGTCAGCTCGTCGTAGCGGGCCTGCAGCGAGAGCCGGATCTGGTCGATCTCCGCCTGGGATCGGCCCGTACCGACCGTGTCGTGGACGAGCATCTCTGCCTGCCTTTCGTGGGACTTCGGCTGTCCGTGGCCGGGTGCCCGGAAACGGTCCGCACGGGCGAGATCACCCGTGCTCTGTGAGCCGGGCGATTACCCACCTCCCGAATGGATCAAACCGACGAATTTCGCGGCCCCGGTCCGGCCGCCGGATCCGGCTCGACCAGCGCCGGGTGGCGGGGGTCGTCGGCGCGGATCACGACGTCGGCGAAGGAGGCCGGGTCTACCTCGTCGGCGTACCGGGCGAAGGCGGGCAGGGTCCACCGCTGCCGCGGGTCGGTGCGCCGGGCCAGCGCGGCCGGCGAGAGCGCCAGGTGCACGGTGACGTCGAAGGGCAGGCCCCCGCCGAGCAGCAGCGCCCCGCTGACGAGCAGGACGGCGCCGGGCGGCAACGGGACGTACCCGGCGCGGCTGGCGCGGTCGGTCGCCGCGTCCCAGAGGGAGGGAAGCACCTGTCCGGAGCCGGCCGGGCCGGCCGGGTCGAGCACCTCCCGGCGCAGTCCGGCCTCGTCGGTCCAGCTCTCGTAGTACGCGTCCGGGTTCGTCCGCCCCTGCTCGAACCGGATCGACGCCGGGCGCAGGAAGTCCTCGGCGCGCACGTGCAGCACCGGGCGGCCGAGCGTGCGCAGCGGGTCGACCAGCGCGGCGGCGAGTCGTTCGGGAGCGGCGGCCGGCGCGCCGTCGACGGCGACCCGGAGCCGGGCCGGCGCCGCGCTCCCGCCGGTCGGTGCGGGGCCGCCGACGACCGCCGTGGCCGGGTCGGACGCGGCGGTGAGGAGGCGCTCGGTCAGCTCGGCGACGAGTCGTTCGGGCGAGATGGGTCGGACGCGCATCCGACCATGGTGCCCCGGACCGCCGGCGGGCCGCCGGTGGTCTCCGCCGCGGTGGCGCGGGGTCTGGTCAGCCGGCGCGGTCGATGGTGACCCGGGCGTCGTCGGCGAGCCGGTAGCCCACTCCGTAGACCGTGGTGACCAGGGGGACGTCCACGCCGACCTTGCCGCGCAGCCGGCGCACGTGCACGTCGACGGTGCGGACCCCGGCGTGCTCGTAGCCCCAGACCGCGTTGAGCAACTGGAGCCGGGTGAAGACCCGGCGCGGGTGGGCGACCAGGTGCAGCAACAGGTCGAACTCCAGCCGGGTTAGCGGCAGCGGTTCACCGTCCCGTAACACCGAACGGGAGGAGGCGAGGATGTGCAGGGCCGGGATGGTCGGGGCGAGCGACCGGCCCGGGGACCGGCCGGCGGGCGTCGACTCGGGGCGGCGCTCGGCGGGGACGGCGCTGGTGGCGATGACGCCCTCACCGCGTTCCAGCATCTCGCGGGCGGCCTCGAGCAGGCGGCGGGCCGGCGGGGTGAGCGACTCCTCACAGGCCAGCGGAATGGAGAGGGTCACGGTGAGCACGGGCGCGGCGGTGTTGGCCGGACGGCGCTGGCCACCAGGGGGACGACCGGGGACTGCGGGCTGGGACGTATGCCATCCGGCGCGCGACGAGGCGGGGCTGACCGACATGGTCCTCCTTGGCTGGTCCGGGTAATCCCACGGCCCGGGACGCCGCTTCATCGATGCTTCCCGGCACCTGAGCGAGGGTCAAGGGGCGGCCGCGTTGCATGAATGTGACAATTGACGAACACATCGCAGCCGAACCCTCGCTCTGCGTACGAGCGACATGATTACAGCAGAGTGGCACGGATGCCCGATTACTGGGGGTACCCCCGTCCGAACGGGGCGGCCGACACGCCGGGGCGCACCCACCCGGTGGGAGCGAGCACACCGCAGGTCGCCGACGGTCAGCGAAGTCTGTCGATGCAGAGCCGGGCCTCGTCGGCGAGGCGGTAGCCGACGCCGTGGACGGTGGTCACCAGCGGAGTGTCGACGCCGAGCTTGGCGCGCAGCCGGCGCACGTGCACGTCCACGGTCCGGGCCACGGCGTGCTGGTAGCCCCAGACGGCGGCGAGCAGTTGCAGCCGGGTGAACACCCGGTGCGGGTGCTCGGCCAGGAAGACCAGCAGGTCGAACTCGATGCGGGTCAGCGCGATCTCCCGCCCGCCCGCCGGACCGTCCGCGAGCCGGCGAGGATGCGCAGGCTGCCCCGGTCGTCGTCGTCCGGGGCCACCGGCGCGGGGCGCGGGCCCGGCAGGGTCCGGACGGCGGCGGGTTCGGTCAGGCGGACCACCCCCTCCCCCGCCTCGGCCAGGTCACCGAGCAGATCGACCAGGCGGGCCAGCCGGGGGGTCAGCGGCCCGGCGCTCAGGTCGAGGATGATGGTCAACGTCGGCGCCGACCGGGGCCGGGCCGGCGGCACCCGGTCGGGACGGCCCGGCGGGTGCGGGCGGGCGGAGATGGCCACGACGGACATGCAAGCCTCCTGGGTCGGCGGTGGCGTCCGCGCCCCGGCGGGAGCGCGGCGGTCAGTGCGGCGCCGGCCCGGCGGTCACCGGGGGCGCGGTGGACGAGGAGCGGCGCGGCGGGGTCGGGCCCAGCGTGGGCAGGCCGGCGATCCGCCAGGCGACGAAGCCGCCGACGACGTCGGTGGCCCGGCGCAGGCCGAGATCCTGGAGCGCAGCGGCGGCGAGCGAGGAGGTGTAGCCCTCCTGGCAGATCACCACCACCGGCCGGTGGTAGTCGACCGCCTCGGGCAGCCGGGCCGGACAGCGCGGGTCGAGCCGCCATTCCAGCACGTTGCGCTCGATCACCAGGGCGCCCGGCACGGTGCCGTGCGCGCCCCGCTGGGCGGCGGGGCGGATGTCGACCAGCAGGGCGCCGCCCCGGTACGCCAGGTGCGCCTGCTCCGGGTCGAGCCGCCGCAGCCGCGCCCGGGCGTCGGCGAGGAGCTCGTCGATGCCCCGGGAGCCCGGTGGCGGCGTGGGCGGGCCGTCGGTACGGGTGGTGTGCTGCGACATCCTCGCGGTCCTTCCATGGGCGTGCCGGGACGTGGTGCGGGTCAGGGGCGGTCGGGACGTCACCAGGCGAGTCCGGCCTCGGCCACCCGCATGGCCCGCAGGCGGCCCTCGACGAGCTCGTAGCGGGTCATCCGGCGCAGCGCCGGGCGGTAGACGTGGACGCTGACGGCGGGCCGCTCGGCGCGGTTGGTCACCACGTGCACGTGGCGCGGGCCGAAGCGGCGGCCGGCCCCGGCGCCGAGGCGGGACGGGCGCAGCCGGCCACCGGCCACCGTCTCCTCGGTGAGCTCACCGGCGAGGACCAGGAACGCGCCGGCCGAGCCGCCGTGGTCGTGCAGGTCGGTGCCCTGCCCGGGCAGCCAGCTCAACGCCCACACCTCGTGGTCGTCGGCGACGGCGAGCCGGGCGTACCAGCGCTCGGTGGCCTCGAAGCGCAGCGGCACGGCCCAGCCGGCCGGGTCGGCGTACCGGCTGGCGACGGCGAGCAGGTCGGTCATGGCGGTCTCCCGTGGTGTGCGTCCGGAGACCACTATAGGCGCTAAAGCCTATAGGTTTAGTAGGCATTACCGCATGCTGGGACCGAGGCGACCGACCGGAGCACCGGTCAGCGCAGCACCGGCGGCCCCACCCGGTAGCCCGGCACCGAGGGCCAGCGCACGGTGAGCACCACCGACTCGCGTTCGGCGTACCAGGAATGGTCCGCCCCGCGCCCCCACACCACGTAGTCGCCCGGCGTGCCGAGGACCACCGTCCGGTCCCGGAACTCCACCCGGAACCGGCCGCTCACCAGCACCAGCAGCGCGGTCCGCCGCTCCCCCGTCGCCCACGTCGACCGGGCCTCCCCCGGCGGGTGCACGCCCCACTTCACCTCGACCTCGGTGCTGTGCCGCGGGTCGCCGGCGGGCATGAAGTGCCCGAGCAGCCAGCCGGCGTTGGTCGCACCGTCCACACCGGCGTTGCCGGCGTACACCTCGTCCATGATCCTCCCGTCGTGGGCTGGCAAGCTACCAGTCCGGCGCCGACGGCGGCCTACCAGCCTGGACGGGTGGCCGACGACCTGGACGCCGAGACGCCGGCCTTCGCCCACCGGATGTTCGACCTGGCCCGCGCCGGCGCGACGGAGGAATGCCCTGCTGACCTTCCGCTGACCGCAATGGCCGCGGGCCGGGCGTCCAACCGGTATACAGGGACGGTGGACGATCCCGTACCCGAGCGGATGCGCACCGCGGCCGGCGCGCTGCTGGCCGCGCTCGACGCCCCGGCCCGCGCCGCCGCCGGCCGCGCCTTCGACGACGAGGACCGCCGCTGGCTGGAGTACCGTCCCCGCCCCCGGCCCGGCGTCTGCCTGGCCGACCTGGACACCACCGGGCGCAAGGCCGCGCACCGGCTGCTCGCCACCGCGCTCAGCCCCGCGGCGTACGCCCAGGCCATGACGGTGATGGCGCTGGAGGAGGTGCTGGACCGGGCGGAGGGCTGGCGGCGCGGCCGGCACAGCAGCGACTACTGGGTGGCGGTCTTCGGCGACCCGGCGCGCGACGACCGCTGGGCGTGGCGCGTCGAGGGCCACCACCTGTCGGTGAGCATGACCGTGGTCGACGACGAGGTCTCCCCCGCCCCGGTCTTCCTCGGCGCCAACCCGGCCACCGTACGGCACGCCGGTCGGCCGGTCTCCCGGCCGCTGGGCGTGGAGGAGGACCTGGCCCGTGAGCTGCTGGACGCGATCGGGCCGGCCGGGCGGGACGCGGCGATCATCGCGGACCGGGCCCCGGCGGACATCATCAGCGCCACCCGACCCTCGGTGGACGCGCCGCTCACGCCGCTGGGGGTGCCCGGCGGTCGGCTGCGCCCCACCGGCCGGGCGCTGCTGGACCAGTTGGTGGCTCTCTACCTGGACCGGCTCCCCACCGAGCTGGCCACCCAGCAGGCGGCCCGGCTCGCCGGCGGCGAACTGCACTTCGCCTGGGCCGGGTCGACCCGGCCGGGCGCCCGGCACTACTACCGCGTCCAGGGCGACGACCTGCTGATCGAGTACGACAACACCACCGACGACGGCAACCACGCGCACACCGTGCTGCGCCGCCCGGCCAGCGACTTCGGCGCCGACGTGCTCGCCGCCCACCACGCCCACGCCCACCGCTGACCCAGCGGCGAGAGCGCGGCGCGGCGGGTGGCGGAGCGTGACGGTCCTCCGAGACCAGTCGGGCGGTGCCGGCGGGGCACCCGCCCGACCCGCCGTGCGGCGCGGCCGGGCCGGTCAGGCCGGTCGGACCGCCTCGATCAGGAAGCGTCGGGCGTGGGCGACGAATGCGCCCTCGGCGCGGATCCGCCCGTCCAGCCGTTCGAGCTGCGGCCGGTACCGGTCCACGTCGAAGCCGGGCACCGTCCAGACCACCTTGCGCAGGAACCAGACCACGGCGCCGATGTCGTGGAAGACGGTACGCAGGGTGGCCTCCTCGAGCCGTACCACGGTCAGGCCGGCGGTCCGGGCGGCGGCGACGGCCTGACCGGGGTGGCGGGTGTCCGAAGCCGGCAGCGGGCCGAGGATCGCCTCGCTGAGCTCGCGCATGGTGCCCGGCCCGATCTGCTGGGACAGGTACGTCCCGCCGGGCCGCAGCACCCGGGCGATCTCGTCCCACCAGGTCACGACCGGGTGCCGGCTGGTGACCAGCTCGAAGGAGCCGTCGCGGAACGGCAGGACCGGCTCCGTGCCGGCCCGCACCACGGTGGCGCCGAGCCAGCGCAGCGTACGCCGGGCGACCTCGACGTTCGGTGGCCACGCCTCGGTGGCGACCAGCAACGGCGGCGCCTGCGGCACCTCGGCGAGCACCTCGCCCCCGCCGGTGTCGACGTCCAGCGCGGCGGAGACCTTCGCCATCCGGGCTGCCACCAGTCGGGCATAGCCCCACGGCGGGCGTTCCTCGGTGGCCCGGCCGTCCAGCCAGGAGAAGTCCCAGCCGGCCACGGACGCGGCGGCCCCCTCGGCGACCAGGTCGGCGAAGCGCTGCTCGGTCATCCCGCCAGGGTGGCCGCCCGGCGGCCGGCGGACAACCGGATTCCGGGCGGGCCGGTCCCGCGGTCAGGCGCGCGGGCGGACGATCTCGACGGTGGCGGCGCCGGCCGGTACCCCGTCGACGGCCTCGAAGCCGCTCGGCTCCCGGCGCGCGGCGTCGAACTGGCGCATCAGCCGGGCGCCGAGCCGGACCCCGACCGCGCCGACCGCGAGGGCAACCAGCTCGGTGACGAGCAGCACCACGGTGGCGCCGCGCTGCGGCGCGTCCGCCCGGATCAGGCAGGTCAGCAGGAACAGCGCCGCCGTGGCCGCGTTGACCAGGTTGAACGTGACCATGGTGCGGCGGCCCCGGCCGGGCCGGACGTCCCACAGGTCGACCATGCCGGCGACGGCGGCGAGCGCCGCGGCGACCAGCGCGGCGACCGTCGTCCAGTAGCCGACCTCACCGAGGAAGGCCGGCCCGCCGACGACGTCGGCGAGGTCGAAGACGGTCGCGCTGACGAAGAGCCCGAACGGGAACGTCACCAGCATCGGTTGGATCGGATTGCCCTGCACGCGCAGCCGGCTCTCCATCGGTCCTCCCCAGGATCGGACATCTCACGAACCCAGGGTGCTACCCGGCCGCCAGCGGGACGAAACGGCGCGCTCAGCCCTCCCGGGGCCGGGAGACCGTCCGGACCAGCCGCTCGGCCACCTCCCGCAGCGGGATGTCGAGCGAGGACGCGGCGCTGCGGAGCACTGCCAGGGCCTCCGGCGCCGGGCAGCCGCGCTGAGTCATGATCACACCGATCGCCTGCCCGACCACCCCCTCGCCGAGCAGCGAACCGTCCAGCTCCCCGGCCTGCGCGGCCTGCTTCGCCCGGTCGCGCACCGCGGCCAGCAGCAGGCCCGCGTGCTCGGCGAGGAGCATCGCGGTGAGCTGGTGCCGGGTGGAGAGCGCCCCGGGCGAGTCGGCGTACAGGTTGATCGCGCCGATCACCTGCTCGTCCACGTCGAGCGGGGCGGAGATCACCCCGTGCACCCCGAGCCCACGGGCCCGGGCCGTCCAGCCGGGCCACCGCCCGTCGGCGGCCAGATCCTGCGCGATGATCATCTCGCGGCGGCGGATGGCGCTCATCGCCGGCGAGTCCGGACCGTGCCGCAGGTCGTCCAGCTCCGCCAGCCGGGAGTCGGAGGCGGCCACGCCGGCCGGCTCCCCGGCCCGCAGGGCCGTGAACCCGCACCAGGTCACCTCCGGGACGGCGTCCCGGGCGATCCGGACCAGCTGGCTCAGCGCCTCGTCGAAGTCGTCGATCGCGATCAGGCCGGCGGTCAGCTCCCGCAACAGGCCGGCGGTCTCCAGTACGCCAAGGGTGTCGATCATGGGCTCCCGCGTGTCCAGGTTCACCGGGCCACGGCCCCCGCCCGCCGACCGGTGCCTCCGGCCGGCGCCATCGCCTGTGTCATCGTCTGTGATCCCCCTGCCTCATGAGCCCCGGGCTACTACCCTCGCAAACCAGGATCGAAACCGCGCAAAGGGGTCCCTTCCGGCGCCGGTCCGCGCCGAAAGGGACCCCGGGGACACTCAGCGCGCGGCGGAGAGCCGCCGGCCGACCGAGGCGATCAGCCGGTCCAGCTCCGAGCCGAACGGGTTGTCGTGCACCAGGTACGTCCAGGTGGCGGTCGGCCGGACCAGCTTCGCGGCGTCCGGCTCCCAGTCGGCGTCGAACTCCGTCTCCTCGAACGTCGCGATGGTCCGCGTCTCGATCTCGGGGATCAGGTTGTTGAACGCCGGCACCGCGGCCCGGTGGAACTCGTCCAGCGGGTCGAGGCGGCCCAGCGCCCGCAGGTGCACGCCCTCGCGGACCTCCGACAGCTCGGCCAGGTGCTCGGCCCAGAGCCGGTCCAGGTGGTAGAGGGCGATCGACCGGGCCACCCGGGCCAGCAGGTCCTCGTCCATCTCGCCGGCCTTCTCCGGCACCCGGTCCAGCAGCATCAGGGCGGCGACGTCGGTGGTGAGCAGCCGCTCCCGGCGCTCGGCGAGGGCCTTGCGCTGCTGCTCGATCACCACGCTGTACCGCCAGGTGTTGCGGTGGATCTCGTGGTTGACCCCCTCGGCGACCCGCTGCGCGTGCTCCACCGCGTAGTCCACCTGCTCGTCGGTGACCAGGCCGTCGGCGTTCATCCGCGGCGAGGCCGGGATGGCGTCGCCGGCGTGCCGGACCACCAGGTCGTCCTCCAGGCTGACCAGGAAGACCGACCCACCCGGGTCGCCCTGCCGGCCGGCCCGGCCCCGCAGCTGGTCGTCGACCCGGCGGCTGTCGTGCCGGCCGCTGCCGATGACGTACAGACCGCCCAGCTCGGCGACCCGCTCCCGGTCGGCCTGGTCGCTGCCGCCGAGCCGGATGTCCACGCCCCGGCCGGCCATCTGGGTGGAGACGGTGACCGCGCCGTACGCGCCGGCCTCGGCGATGATCGCCGCCTCCTCGTCGTCGTTCTTGGCGTTGAGCACCACGCAGGGCACCCCGGCGGCGTGCAGGCCGGCGGCCAGCCCCTCGGACTCCTTGACGTCCAGGGTGCCGACCAGCACCGGCCGGCCGGCGGCGTGGCAGCGCCTGATCTCGTCGATCAGCGCCTCCTCCTTCTCCGCCCGGGTCGCGTAGATCCGGTCCGGCTCGTCCTCCCGGACGCAGGGGGTGTTCGGCGGGATCACCGCCACCTCGAGGTCGAAGAACTCCCGCAGCTGGTCGCCGACGAGCACCGCGGTCGCGGTCATCCCGCAGACCGTCGGGTAGAGCGCGACGTACGCCTGCACGGCGATGGTGCCCAGCACCTCGCCCTCCGCGGTGGCGTCCACGCCCTCCTTCGCCTCCACGGCCGCCTGGAGGCCGTCCGGCCAGCGCCGGCGCTGGGCCACCCGGCCGCGCATCTCGTCGATCAGCTCGACCGAGCCGTCCCGGACGATGTAGTCGACGTCGCGGTGCAGCAGGGCGTGGGCGTGCAGCGCCACGTTGACCGCCGAGAGCTGCCCGACGTGCTCGGTGTCGTACAGGTCGATGCCGCCGAGCTTCGCCTCGACGGTGGCCAGGCCGGCGGCGGTGAACGCCACGCTGCGACCGTCCTCGGCGACCGTGTAGTGCCGGCCCCGGCGTAGGCCGCGCACCAGCGCGGCGGCCGCGTGCACCGGGTCCTGCTCGCCGGCGACCGCGCCCGCGAGGACCATCGGCACCCGGGCCTCGTCGATCAGGATGGAGTCCGCCTCGTCCACGATCGCGGTCTTCAGCGGCGGCTGGACCCGGTCGGCGAGGTCGGTGACGAGCTGGTCGCGGAGGAAGTCGAAGCCGGCCTCGCTGACCGAGACGTAGGTGACGTCGCAGGCGTACGCGGCGCGCCGCTCCTGCGGGGTGGAGGCCTCGTTGACCCAGCCGACGGTGAGCCCGAGCAGCCGGTAGACCGGCGTCATCCACTCGGCGTCCCGGCGGGCCAGGTAGTCGTTGACGGTGAGCACGTGCACCGGGCCGTTGCCCAACCGGACGTGCCCGTACGCGGCGACGGCCGCGGTGAGGGTCTTGCCCTCACCGGTGGCCATCTCGGCGACCTTGCCGGAGAGCAGCGACATCGCGCCGAGCAGCTGGACGTCGTACGGTCGCTGGTCCAGCCCGCGACGGGCGGCCTCCCGACCGATCGCGCAGATCTCGACGTACTCCGAGGCGGCGCCGGCGGCCTCGGTGAGCTCCGCGTCGTCGAGCGCGGACAGCTCCTCCTCGCGCGCGGCGATCCGCGGCAGCAGCTTCTCCAGCGGGGCCAGGTCGACCGTCGTCCCCGGGCGCTGGAGGAACCGCCGGAACCTGCTCTTCAACCGTTGCGACACACCCATGAGCGGCAACGGTACGCGAACCGGGCCGGCAATCGCTGCCCGGCTCGTCCGGGGCGTCCCGGATGTCTGGCCGGTCCCGCGTACGGGCAGCTCGGCGGGGTCGCGGCGGTCAGCTCACCAGCAGCTGGTGGGCGGCCAGCTCACGGTAGAGCGGACTGGTCCCGGTCAATTCGTGGTGGCTGCCGACGGCGACGACCCGGCCGCCTTCGAGCACCACGATCTGGTCGGCGTCGACGACCGTGGCGAGCCGGTGGGCGACGATCACCAGGGTCCGCCGTACCGCCACCGCGTCGATGGCCCGGCGCAGGGCCGCCTCGTTGCGCGCGTCGAGGTTGCTGGTGGGCTCGTCGAGCAGCAGCACCGGCGGGCCGGCCAGCAGCGCCCGGGCGATGGCCAGCCGCTGCCGCTCGCCCCCGGAGAGCAGCACCCCACCCTCGCCCACCTGCACGTCCAGCCCGTCCGCGGTCCGCTCGGCGAGGTGGCCGAGGTTGACCTGGTCCAGGGCGGTGAGCAGGGCGGCGTCGGTGGCCTCCGGCGCGCCGATGAGCAGGTTCTCGCGCAGCGTGCCGGCCAGCACCGGGGCCTCCTGCTCGACGTAGCCGAGCCGGGCCCGCAGCGCCTCGCGGGGCAGGTCCCGCAGGTCGACGCCGTCCAGGCGCACCGCGCCCGCGGTCACCTCGTAGAAGCGCTCGACCAACGCGAGCAGGGTCGACTTGCCGGCGCCGGAGGGGCCGACCAGCGCGGTGCGGGTGCCGGCCGGCACGGTGAAGCTGACCTCGTGCAGCACCGGCGGGCCACCCGGGTAGCCGAACCCGACCCGGTCGAACTCGATCCGGGCGGGACGACCGGCGGGCGGGAGCGCCGCCGCCGGGCCCGCCGCCCGGTCGTCGGCGCCCTCCACGGGTACGTCGAGCACCTCCTCGATCCGTTGCAGGGCGCCGAGCCCGGTCTGGAGCTGGGTGTAGGCGTGCACCGCCTGCCCGAGCGGCAGGACCAGGAAGAACAGGAACATCACGAAGGCCACCAGGTCGCCGACGCTGATCGCCCCGGCGGCCACCCGCGCGCCGCCCAGGCCCAGGACCAGCAGGAACGCGCCCTGGATGGTGACCGCGCTGACCGGGCCGACGACCGCCTGCACCCGGGCCACCCGCAGCCCGGCCGCGTACGCCGACTCGGCGCTGGCGGAGACGACGGCGGCCTCGCGGCGCTCCGCGCGGGCGGCCCGGATGGTCCGGGCCCCGGAGATGGACCGCTCCACGGCGGAGGTCATCTCGCCGACCCGTTCCTGGGCGGCGCGGGAGAGCCGGCGCACCCGGCGGGCCACGGTGACCGCGAAGCCGACGCCCGCGGCGACCCCGAGCAGGGTGACCCCGAACAGCACCGGGTCGAGCAGGGCCATCGCGGTGGCGGCGCCGACCACCATCACCGCCCCGGTGACGGTCTCGAAGAGGCCGGAGGTGACCACCGCCCGCAGCAGGGTGGTGTCGGAGCCGACCCGGGAGAGCAGGTCGCCGGTGCGGCGGCGGTCGTACTCGGCGACGGGCAGCCGCAGCAGGTGCGCCGCGAGCCGCCGCCGGGTGCCCAGGACGACCCCCTCGGCGGTCCGTTGCAGCAGGTAGTCCCGCAGCCCGCCGAGGGCGGCCCCGAGCACCACCAGGGCGACCAGCACCGACACCAGGCCGGTGACCGGCCGGTCGGTGGTGAGGCCGTCGAGGACCGCGCGGGTGAGCAGCGGTTGGGTCAGCGAGGCCCCGGCGCCGGCCAGCGACAACGCGCCCACCACGGCGAGGGTGCCGCGGTGGGCGCGCAGGTAGGGCAGCAGGGCGGCGAGGCCGGCCGGGCGGGCGGGACCCGCCCCGGGCGCGGGCGTCCCCGGCGCGGCGGCGCCCGGGTCCGGATCGACGACGCCGGGCTCCGGCCCGCGGGCGGCTGCGGTGGTCATGGGCGAAACGGTAGCCGCCCCCGCCCAGCCGCCGGCCGCCCGGCCGCCGACCCGCGCCGGCCGGCTCAGCCGGTCAGCACCACCTGGAGCTCCTGCCGGCGGCGCTGGGCCAGGTCGGTCAGCAGCGCCGGCGCCTCCTCGAACGGCACCACCGCCGAGACCAGGTGCTTGCGGATCAGGTCCCCGTACTGCCGCAGCAGTTCGATGGTCTCGGCGGAGAGCCGCTCCCGGTCCCAGGTCGGGGCGAGCCCGCGCGGCACCCGGCCGATCTGGGCGCAGCGCAGGCTGAGCCCGTTGTGGTGGAACTCCTCGCCGAACCGGACCGCGTCCGCGCCGTCCTGGTAGAAGGCCAGGTCGATCACGACGCCCTGGGGGCGCAGCAGGCGCAGCGCCAGCTGCATCGCCCAGGCCTGGCCGCGGCACTGGAAGACCACGTCGGCGCCCCGGTCGCCCGCGGCGTGGTTCCAGCGGGTCTTCAGCACCACGGCCGGGTCGTCGGCCTCGGGGTCCAGGGTCTCCAGGCCGAGCGCCTCGGCGACCTGCCGCCGCGCCGGGGTCGGGTCGAGCACCACCACGGAGGCGGCGCCGTGCCGCTTGGCGAACAGGGCGGTGAGCAGGGCGACCACTCCGCTGCCGACCACCGCGACCCGTCGGCCGCGCACCCCGTCGCCGAGCGAACGCACGTCGGTGCCGCACAGGTCCGCGGCGGCGTGCAGCAGCCCGTTGGCGCAGATCGGACCCATGTGCGCGACGTAGACGCCGAGCATCGGGTCGAGGTCGTCCGGCAGCGGGACGAAGCGCTCGGCGACCGGATCGGCGACGTGCCCGCTGCGGTGGCCGTACGTCATGGCCCCGACCGTGCCCACGGCGATCGCCGGGGTGCGGCTCTCCACCACCCGCCCCACCTGCATGTAGCCGAGCCGGGTGACCGGGTACGGCGTGCTCGCCTCGCCGGGCTGGAAGAGTCCCAGGTCCGGGTTCCAGGTCACGTTGAGGTACGGGTTGGTGCCCTTGACGAAGCTCAGCTCGGTGCCGGCGGAGACCCCGCTGAAGAGCGTCTGGACCCGGAAGGTGCCCTCGCGCAGCTCGGCGGCGTCCTGCTCGACCAGCTCGACCCGCCCGGGCGCGCTGACCACCACGACCTTGTCACGCATCGACGCTCACCCCCACCTCGGGCAGCGGCGCGGCGGCCGGCCCGGTCGGCAGGGTCACGCTGCGCCCGGTGCGGGCCGACTCGGCGACCGCCAGGGCCAGCCGCTGGGTGCGCAGCGCCTCGGCGTACGGCACCCGCACGTCGTCGCCGACGCCGGTCACCGCGTCGATGAAGGCCCGGTCGACGGCCACCCGGGCACCGTCCGGGTCGGACTCCAACCGGCGCTCCCCGTCGGCGTCGCGGATGACCAGGCCGTCCTCGGCCAGCGACAGCGCCAGCCCGTCGGCGAGGATCTCCACCCCCGCCCGGTGCTTCCAGCCGAGCACGCACGCCGCGGCGAGGGTGCCGACCGCACCGCCGGCGAAGCGCAGCGTCGCCGCGGTCACCGAGTCGATGTCGGCGCCGTCGACCGGCGGCGGGCTGCCGTCGCCGTACGCGGTCACCTCGACCGCCTCGCCGACCAGCGCGCGGACCAGGTCCAGCACGTGCGCGGCCTGCTCGACGACCGGACCTCCGGAGCGCTCGCGCACCGCCCACCAGTCCACCGGCGGGACCTTGTCCAGCCAGGCGCCGTTGACCATCCGGACCGGACGGTCGGCGAGCAGCTGCCGGGCCTGGTCCACCACGTGCAGGTAGCGCCAGTGGTGCCCGACGGCGGTGAGCAACCGCTTCTCCTCGACGAGCGCGGCGATCCGCTCGGCGGTGTCCAGGTCGACCGCCACCGGCTTCTCGACGAACATCGGCACCCCGGCGGCGATCACCGCCTCCTCGACCGGGCCGTGCGCGAACGGCGGCACACAGACGTACACCGCGTCCGGCCCGGCGGCCAGCAACTCCCCCACGTCTACGAAGGCGCGGCCGCCGTACGCACCGGCCAGCTCGGCCGCCGCGTCCCGGGCCACATCGGTCACCCCGAGCAGCTCCACATCCTCGAAACCGCTCAACACGCGGGCATGGCGCTGAGCCACCCCACCGGCCCCTACCAGTCCCACCCGGCACGTGCGCATTCCACAGACCCTCTCGACGCTCTTTCACGACCAGCGGGGAAAGCACTCCCCGCAGCGGACGAAGCCGAAACCCGTGGGGCCCGCAATCAGACGTTCACCTCTACGGAACCACTCCGTGTGACCTCCGTGATCAAGCTGTTAGGCATGATCCGGTTAGCGCGCGGGCGGAGATGGGAAAACCAACTTCGCTTTTTCCGCCACGATCTGGGGGTGTGCCAGTGCGGGATACAGAATCGATCGTCTCACCCGTCGTGGAGGCATGGGCCACGTATCGGACCACGTCCGCCGAGGACTGGCCGGCACGTCGGCTGATGCGGGCCAAGGGTGACAGCAGGGTGAGCGTCGTCCTGCCCGCCCGCAACGAGGAGACCACCGTCGGCGCCATCGTGTCGACGATCCGGGAACATCTGATGGACCGGGTCGCCCTGGTCGACGAGCTCATCGTGGTCGACTCCCGGTCGAGCGACCGCACCGCGCGAGTGGCCCGGGCCGCGGGCGCGGAGGTGGTCAGCCAGGACGAGATGACCCGAGGGCTGCCCCAGCTCACCGGGAAGGGCGACGCGCTCTGGGCCGGGCTCGCCGCCGCCGAGGGCGACGTGGTCGCCTTCATCGACGCCGACCTGCGGGAGTTCCGGCCACACTTCGTGACCGGGCTGATCGGCCCGCTGTTGACCGACCCGTCGGTCGACTTCGTCAAGGGCTTCTACCACCGGCCGCTGGTCGGCGCGACCAGCGTCGAGGCCGACGGCGGTGGCCGGGTGACGGAGCTGATGGCGCGGCCGCTGCTGAACCTCTTCTGGCCGGAGCTGGCCGGCTTCGTGCAGCCCCTCGCCGGCGAGTACGCCGGGCGTCGGGAGGTGCTGGAGCAGGTGCCGTTCGTCTCCGGCTACGGGGTCGAGACGGCGATGCTGATCGACCTGCTGGAGCTGGTCGGGCTGGACGCCCTGGCGCAGGTGGACCTGGGTGAGCGCAAGCACCGCCACCAGGACACCGCCGCGCTGGGCCGGATGTCGGCGCAGATCATGCACACCGCCTGGTCACGGTTGCAGCGACGCGGCTGGGCCAGCCCGAACGCGCTGCCCGCCGCCCTGCTGACCCAGTTCCGCCGGGGCGGCTCCGATTCGCTGCCCAACCTGGACCGGGAGATCGTGGTCAACGACGTCTCGGTGCAGGAGCGCCCGCCGCTGGCGCAGCTGCGCCACCGGGTGCCGCGCCGGCGGGTCGCGGCGTGAGGCGCCGGTCGGACCGACCGGTGCGGTACGGCCGGCCTGCCGGGCCGGTCGGTGGCCGAGCGCGGGCGGTCGACGGGGGCCCCGCCGAGGGAAGGAAACCAGCGCCATGAGTCTCACCGTCCTGATGAACGCCGGCCCGTGGCTGTCCGTACCGCCCCCCGGCTACGGGGGCATCGAGAACGTCATCGCCACCCTGGTGCCGGAGCTGCGCCGCCTCGGCGTGCGGGTGGTGCTCGCCTCGGTCGACTCCAGCACCCTCGCGGTGGACGAGAAGGTCTCCGTCTTCCCCGACGGGCAGTTCCACGCGCTGCAACGCCCGTACAACCAGGTCTGCGGGATCTCCCAGGCCCACCTCAACGGGGTGGTCCGGCGGCTGCACGCCCGCGACGACATCGACCTGGTGCACGACCACGTGGAGGCCGTCGGCCTGGCCACCATGGCCGCGATGGGCCCCGACGCTCCCCCCGCCCTGCACACCCTGCACTGGGACCTGGCCAAGCACCCCGAGCTCTACGGCAACCTCGACGCCGGGGACCGGGTCCGGGTCAACGGCGTCTCCGCCTCGCAGCTCGCCCGCGCCCCCCGCGCGCTGCGGGAGCACTCGGTCGGACACGTGCACCTGTCCACCCCGCTCGCCGTCGGCGCGGACCGCGCCCCCCGGCCCGAGAAGGGCGACTACACGATCATTCTCGGCCGGATCAACCCCGGCAAGGGGCAGGACGTGGGCGCCCGGCTGGCGCAGCGGGTGGGGGCACCGCTGGTGCTCGCCGGCCCGGTCGGGCCGTACCACCGGCCGGCGGACCTGGCCGCGGCCGGGGACGAGGCCCGGCAGAACCCGGACGTGCGGTTCTTCTACGACGAGGTGGCCCCGCACGTCGACGGTGACCTGGTCCGCTGGGTCGGCACGGTCGCCGGCCGGGAGCGCGACGATCTGCTGGCCGGGGCGAAGGCCTCGCTCTTCCCGTTGCGCTGGGAGGAGCCGGGCGGCACCGCGGTGGTGGAGTCGCTCGCCCTCGGCACGCCGGTGGTGGCGACCAGCCGCGGCTGCCTGCCCGAGCTGATCGAGCACGGGCGCACCGGGCTGCTCACCACCGACGAGGACGAGTTGGGCGAGCTGCTGCTGGCCGCGAGCCTGCTCGACCCGGACGAGTGCCGGCGGGAGGCCGCCGGGCGGTTCACCCCGGCGGTGATGGCCGAGAAGTACGTCGGGCTCTACGAGCGGGTGCGGCAGGGCGCCCAGGTACCCCAGTTGCAGGTCGCCTGACCGGCGCACTGCCCGGCCCGGGCCCGGACCGTCGCGGTCCGGGCCCGGGTTTGTCCGTTCTGGGGCAGGGAAGTCGGCGACGCGACGGAGGGAGCCCGCGATGGCCGGTCCGATGGCCCACGCCCGAGCCCGGCGGAACCCGGCCGACGGCCGGGCCCCGGTGCGCCGGGCCGCGGCGACCGCGGCCGTGGTCTTCCTGCTCGTCGGCGCGTTCGGCTTCCTGCCGGGGATCACCAGCGACTACGCCGACCTGCGGTTGGCCGGGCACCGGTCCGGGGCCCGGCTGTTCGGGGTGTTCCAGGTCTCCGTGCTGCACAACCTCCTGCACCTGGCCTCCGGGGTGGCCGGTCTGGCGCTGGCCCGGACCGTCGCCGGGGCGCGGGTCTTCCTCATCGGCGGCGGCGCGGTCTATCTCGTGCTGTGGCTCTACGGGCTCGCCGTCGACCACGCCAGCGCGGCGAACTTCCTGCCGGTCAACCGGGCGGACGACTGGCTGCACCTGGGCCTGGGGCTGGCCATGATCGGCCTCGGGCTGGTCTCCCGGCGCGCCGGCCAGCGCGGCTGAGCTGGGCGGATCACCCGGTCGGTCCGGTTTCGCCCCGCAGGTCCACGGGTAGTTCGAGGGTCCTGAGCATCCAGTGGAAGCGAGGGGCACATGGGGAGCCGGATCACCTGCGAGGTCCGCGACGAGTCCGGTGTGACCGTCGTGGGGCTGCGTGGCGCACTCGACCTGGCCACCATGCGTTCGGTGTACACCGTGCTGGACCACTGCCTCGGCAGCCAGCCGGACGCGCTCGTGGTCGACCTCGGCGGCGTCACCGTGGTGGACCCGCTCGCCCTGTCCGTCTTCGCGGCCACCGCCCGGCAGGCCGCCGACTGGCCGTCCGTGCCGGTGGTGCTCTGCTCCGCCCCGCCCGACGCCGCCGCCTGGCTCGCCGAGTCCACCGCCTGCCGGGTGGTTCCGGTCCGCCGGGACTGCGCCGAGGCCACCCGGTTCGCCGAGGCGGCGGCCTCCCCGCGGCTGCGGGCCCGGCTCGATCCGGTCGCCGGCGCCTGCCGGCGGGCCCGGGAACTGGTCGGCGACGCCTGCGGCCGGTGGAACCTGCCCGAGCTGGTGGGCCCGGCGTCGCTGGTGCTCAGCGAGCTGGTCGGCAACGTGGTCCGGCACGCCCACACCCCGATGCAGGTGACGCTGACCCTCCGCCGGCCCTACCTGCACGTGGCGGTGGCCGACGGCAGCCGTACGGCGGCCCGGCCCGACACCGCGGACCGGTACGCCGAGGGCGGCCGGGGACTCATGCTGGTACGGGAGATGACCCAGCGCTGGGGCAGCCACCCGCACGGCGACGGAAAGGTGGTCTGGGCGGTCCTGCCGGCGAACCGACCGGCAGCAGCCTGACCGAACTGCTCGACCGCTCCGGTTGCGTGGGCTGGCCGCACGGCGAGGGCGACACCGAGGAACAGCGCTCCACAGGCGACGCAGGGCCGGCCCCCAACAGGCGCCGGCCCCACGTCGTCCCGTCCGAGCCGGACACGCGGTCCGCCGGGTGCACGCCGCTCCTCCCCCACCGCAACCAGGGGTTCAGGCCTCCACGGTGGCGGGCAGTCCGGCGGCGGTCAGGGAGCGGCGTACCGCCGGACGGACCCGGGTGAGGCGCAGCGGAACGCCGGTGCGCTCGGCCGCGTCCCGGCCCGCCATCAGCGCGGCGATACCGCCGGCGTCGACCCCGCCCGCTCCGTCCAGGTCCACCACCACCTCGCGGGGCTGGCCGGTGACCGCCTCCAGCATCACCTTGCGCAGTTGATCGGCGCCGTCCCGGTCGATCTCGCCGCCGATCTCCACCAGCACCCGGTCGCCGGTGCGCTTGAGCGCGATCCGGTTGCGGCCGGTCTCCGACTCGGCGGCGCCGTTCTGCCACGGTGGCGGCGCGTCGGCGAGCATCGCCTGGCGCAGCCAGGTCAACGCCCGGGAGAGCAGCCGGGAGACGTGCATCTGGGAGATGCCGAACCGGGCCGCGATCTCCGCCTGGGTCTGGTTGCCGTAGAAGCGCATGGCCAGGATGCGCCGCTCCCGCCAGGGCAGCCGGTGCAGCAGCCCGCTGACCGTCACCCGGTCGTCGACCGATTCGAGGGCGTTGTCCGACTCGCCGACCAGGTCGCCGAACTCGGCCGAGCTCTCCCCGCCCACCGGGGCGTTGAGCGACGCCGGGCTGTACCCGGCGGCCGACTCCAGCGCCGCGAGGATCTCCTCCTCCGGGGTCTCCAGCCGCGCGGCCAGCTCGGCCACGCTCGGCGCCCGGGACAGCTCGCTGGTCAACGCCGCCGTGGCCTGCCCGACCTCCAGGATCAGGTCGCGCAGCCGGCGGGGCACGTGCACCCCCCAGGTGCGGTCGCGGAAGTGCCGCTTGATCTCCCCCACGATGGTGATCGCCGCGTACGCGGTGAACGACCCCCGCTCCGGGTCGTACCGGTCGACGGCATTGACCAGGCCGAGCCGCGCCACCTGCTCCAGATCCTCCAGCGGCTCACCCCGCCCCCGGTAGCGGCGGGCCAGCCGCCCGGCGAAGGGCAGCGCGAAGCGCACAAGGTCGTCCCGCGCCTCCTGCCGCCGCTCGGGTGGCAGCCCGGCGATCCGCGCGGCGTACGCGATCGCCGCCGCGTCCAGGTCCTCCAGGCCGCGTTCAGTCGGCGGTGGTGTGGTTGTGGTGGTCTGTCCGAACATCCGCGCCTCCCTCAGGAAGGTCCCCCGCCCGGATAGGAACCGGTCGTGCGCGTGGTCGGGCCACGCACCGGGCCGGAAGTTGGGTCACGCCACGCCCGGTGGTCACCGGACGCGCGGGAGCGAACGACCGCCCGCCACACGGCGTGATCAGGCCGTCGCAGCGAGCGGTGTTCCCGCTCCCCAGGTACTCAATCACGGGACCCCGGGTTCGCGAGGATGTTTCGGTACGCCCGGTCCGCCGGGCCGGCGCGGCGGCACCCGACATCCCTTTCCGCCTGGTCAGGAAAGGGTCAGCCCCAGCGGGGCACCCGCCTCACGCAGCCCGTCGAGAGCGTCCGCGAAGGCCAGCGGAGGCGGCGTCGGCAGGTCGTACGGCTGGCAGCGCAGCACCTCGGTGGCCCGGCGGGTGGGTACCGGGGAGACCGGGTACCCGCGCGCGGCGGTCCGGTCCAGTGCCCGGCGGCGCCGCCCGAAGGCCGCCACCGCGAGCCACTGCGGCAGCCCCGCCAGGGCCGGCGAGCGCAGCCCGGGCGACTCGGGCAGAACGTCCACCGAGCTGAACGGCTCGCTGCCGGCGAGCCACCACTCCGCCCCCTCGACGCTGCGGCGGGTCGCGTTCTCGCACCAGTACGGCACCATCCCGGCCCGGACCACCTGCCACGGGTCGAGCAGCCGGCCGCACTCCACCACCAGCCGGTCCCCGGTCTTGCCGGCCCGCCGCAGCCAGCGCCGGTACAGGTCGGCCGTGGCCGCGCTGAACGCCGCCGGCTGGGGGAAGAGCACTTGGTGCAGGGCGTGACCGCGGGGCTGCGCCCACTGCCGGGCGACCGTCTCGAAGCCCTCCTCCACCCCCTGCTCGCTCTGCTCACCGGCGGCGGAGACCTCCGGCGGCTCCCAGTGCGCCCGGTCCCCGCCGACCGCGCGTAGCAGCTGGCGCAGCGCGTGCGAATCCGGATGGAAGTCCACCGGATCCAGGCCGCTGGCCGGGCAGCCGAGCTGGAAGCTGTGCCCCTGCCCCGGGTCCAGCACCGGCCAGCTGCGGCCGTCGCGGACCAGCAGCAGCGACGCCCCCGGCTCCAGCCGGTCGGCGAGGAACCGCGCGTACGCCAGCGGCAGCGTCCGCCAGCGGGCGGTCAGCGACACGGTCTGCCCGGCCACCGCACCCCGGCTGGCCGGACAGTGCACCTGGCGTACGTGCAGGCCCGGGTTCGCCGCGACCAGCCCGGCGGCCAGGCCGGCACCGTGGTCGAGGGCGGCGCGGGGCCGGTCCACCGAACCGTGCGTCCAGTGCACGGCCATCTCGAAGGCGGCGGGCAGCCACGGGACGCCCAGCGCCACCGCCAGGTGCACCGCCGACGCGTGCGGTGAACCCAACACCACCCCCGGGTAGCGGCGCCGGGGATACTGGTCGACGATCCACCGGGCCACCCGCTCCGCGTCGACCTCCGCGG
The DNA here is from genome assembly GCF_059359015.1 of Micromonospora sp. LZ37. Taxonomy (NCBI): domain Bacteria; kingdom Bacillati; phylum Actinomycetota; class Actinomycetes; order Micromonosporales; family Micromonosporaceae; genus Micromonospora; species Micromonospora sp. LZ37. The sequence goes on from NZ_JCADBL010000002.1 coordinate 461,536, forward strand.
TCTGGGCCGGGGTGAGCGCCACCCGTCCGGCCGCCCGCGCGGCGGCGGCGCGGCGCACCGGCTCCGGGGCCGGGGTGAACCGGGACAGCGCGGTGGGCTGCCCGACGTCGGCGCAGTCCGCGCCACGCAGCGCCCGCGCCGCCGCGGCCACCAGCACCCGGGCGGTGCTCCCCACCGCCACCACCCGGTCCCCGGCCAGGCCGGCGCCGTCGGCCGTCAGCCCCGCCTGCACCTTGGGCACCGGCCCCACCTTGCCTCTGTCGCTCACCACGCGGGGCGGCTTCCCGTCCCTCTGGGGTCTAAACGGGGCATCCACCACCGGGCGGGCGCAATCGCCGGGGCGGTGGCGGTACGCCGGTCCGGGTGATCGGGCACCGGGACCGCCCACCGTGGACCGGCTGCCACGACCGCGTTTCGACGGTGCCGGCACGGGCACATCGGGACGCATGAGCGCCGAGCACCCCTCCGCCGACGCGGCGGCCACGATCACCCCTTACCAGGACGGTCCACTGCTGGTGCGGGGCGATTTCGCCCTGGTCACCCCCGAGGGACGGACCATCGACGCCCGGCGGGGGACGGTGGCGCTGTGCCGGTGCGGCAAGTCGGCGCTGAAGCCGTTCTGCGACGGCACCCACAAGGCGGTCAACTTCCGCGCCGGCACCGACCGGGAAGGCTGAGGCGCATCCCGGGCGCGGCGGCTCCGGCACGCTCCCGCGCCCCCGGCGCCCGGATCAGGCCGCGACGGCGACGGACGACGCGTCCGGCGCGGGGCGCAGCGACGACCCGCCGGCGGCCCAGCTCTCCAGCAGGTGCGCGGCGAAGAGCCGGTCCACCGCCAGCGCGGCGGCGGCGCCCAGGAGCACGTCCTCGGCGAGCGCCGGTTCGGCGCGGACCAGACCGCCGCAGAGGTCGTACGCGGCGATCTGCTCGTGCACCGCGTCGGCCTCCACGTGCTCGTCGTAGAAGCGGGTGGCCAGCTCGTCCAGGCCGAGGCGGCGCAGCCCGTTGCCGTACCGGCGGTTGGGCAGCGAGGAGGTCATCTCGAAGGCGGCCAGGTGACCAACGAGCGCACCGCGCAACCGGCGGTGCAGCCCGAACAGGGAGATCAGGTTGTTGGTGGCCAGGGTGATCGCCGGCACCCGGTCCAGGTGGGCGGCGTACCCGGTGTCCAGGCCGAGCCGGTCGAGGGTGAGCCGGAACAGCTCGGCGTGCATCCGCTCCAGCCGGCCGTTGCCGTACTCGTCCATCTGGATCTCCACCAGCGCGGCCTTCGCCGGGCCGCCGAGCCGGGGCAGCGCCCAGGTGTGCGCGTCGGCTTCGCGCAGGTGGTAGATCGAGCGGTGCGCGACGAACTCGCGGAACTGTTCCAGGCTGGCCCAGCGCTGCAGCGCACCGGCGAGCGACGGCCCGTCGTCGGCGGCCACCACCCCCGCCAGCGCCTGCGGCACACCACCGGGCAGCGGCGCCGGCAGCGGACCCACCAGCCGGCGCACCGCCGTCTCGAAGCGGCGCTCCGCCTCGGCCCGCAGGGCCAGCAGCGACGGCTGCCACTCCCAGTCCTCGTCGACGCCCGCCCAGCCCCGGTAGTGCAGCTCGTAGCAGAGGAAGAGGGTCAGCTGGAGGTCCTCGTCACCGATCGGGTCGTCCGCGTCGAACCCCGCCCCGAGACCCGCGGGCAGGTCATGGGGCGGTTGTCGCAGCGCGTCCAGCACGGCGCCGGAGACCGGGCCGCGGGGCATCGGCAGCGGCGCGGGGCCGTGACGGCGGTCGACCGGATCGGACATCGAACCTCCAGGGGTGACGGAACTCGGAGGAAGTGCCCTCCCGGGGATCGACTAAACGAGGTCCTCCGCCTCCACGCCGACCTGCCCGTCCAGCACCTGTTCGCGAACCCGGCGGGCGGCGTCCCCGTGAGCGAAGAGCCCACGCAGGTCGGCCAGGGCCGGCTCCGGCGGGTGCAGCGGCACGGCCGGGTCCACCACCGCCTCCAGCACACACGGCCGATCCGCGGCGAAGGCCTCGTCCCAGGCAGCGCCGACCAGCTCCGGCCGGTCCACCCTGACCCCGTGCAGGCCGAGCAGCCGGGCCCAGCCGGCGTACGGCACGTCCGGTCGCCGCCCGCCGGTGGCCCCGGGCAGGTGCCGGCCGCCGGCCATGCCGGACTGGTCGCGGTTGTTGAGTACCAGCACGACCAGCCGCGGGTCGGTCCACTCCCGCCACCGGTGCGCCACCGTGATCAGCTCGGCGAGGCCGTTGAGCTGCATCGCCCCGTCCCCCAGCAGCGCCACGACCGGCTCGTCCGGGCGGGCCAGCTTCGCGGCGACCGCGTACGGCAGGGCGCAGCCCATCGAGCCGAGGGTGCCGCAGAGCTGCGCGTTCACCCCGGGCGGCAGCTCCAGATGGCGGGCGTACCAGTAGATGACCGAGCCGACGTCGACGGCGACCGCGCCCCGGCGCGGCAGCCGGGTGGACAGCTCGTGGAGCACCAGTTGCGGGTTGACCGGCTCGGCGGCCGCGCCGGCCCGGTCGGCGGCTTCCTGCCGCCACCGGTCCACGGAGCCCTCGACCGTCGCCCGCCACGACCGGTTGGGCTCGTCGCGCACCCGGCTCAGCAGCGCGCGCAGCGTCTCGCCGGCGTCGCCCACCAGCGGCACGTCCACCGGGTAGTGGGTGCCGATCCGCCGCCCGTCGATGTCGATCTGCACGGTGCGGGCCTGCCCGGGCATCGGGAACCAGTCCGTCCACGGGTTGTTGGTGCCGACCAGCAGCAGGGTGTCCGCCCCGCCCATCAGCTGCGCGGCGGCGGTGGTGCCGACCTCGCCGAGCACGCCGGTGTGGAAGGGCAGCCGCTCGTCCAGCACCGGCTTGCCGAGCAGCGAGGTGGCCACGCCGGCGCCGAGCCGGTCGGCGAGCGCGACGATCTCGTCCTCGACGCCCCGGCCACCCTGACCCACCAGGATCGCCACCCGCTGACCGATGGTCAGCAGCGACGCCGCGGCGTCCAGGTCGGCGTCGTGCGGCAGCACCCGGGCCAGCGGCTCGCCAGGCGTCGCGGTGAGCACGCCGGCCCGATGCTCCTCGAGGTCGGGTACGCCGGCCAGCTGCAACTCCCGGGGCAGCACCACGCAGGTCGGGCTGCGGGTGGCCGCGGCGGTCCGGAACGCCTGGTCGAGCAGGACGGGCACCTGACCCGGCGCCCGCCCGTACCGGACGAACTGGTTGCACACGTCGCCGAAGAGCCGGCTAAGGCCGATCTCCTCGTGCGCGCCGCCGAGCGGACCGGTGATGTCCTCGCCCACGATCGCCACCACCGGCTTGCTGTCCAGCTTGGCGTCGTACAGGCCGTTGAGCAGGTGCACCGCGCTCGGGCCCTGGGTGGCCAGGCAGACTCCGATCCCGCCGGTGAACTTGGCGTGGCCGGTGGCCATGAAGGCGGCCGTCTCCTCGTGGCGGGCCGGGACGAACTCCGGGTCCCCTCCGGCGCCGTCCAACGCCCGCAGCAGCGGGGTGATCGCCTCCCCCGGGCAGCCGAAGGCGCGCGGCACCCGCCAGGCCCGGAGCCGGTCCACCACCAGGTCCGCGACCGTCCGGTCAGCCATTGCCGCGCCCCGGGGTGCCGGCGTCGACGTAGCGCAGCACCGCGCCGACGCCGTCGGTGAGGTCGGGCGCCTCGTCGCGCCCGAGGACGGTCAGCTCGGCGTCCGTGCCGACCAGGGCGCGCAGCAGCGCCGCGTCGGCGCGTACCTGCTGCGGCTCGCCGACCGCGGGCAGCTGCTCCGGCCCGGTGGCGATGTCGGTGGCCCGGGGGCCGATCCAGAGCCGCCCGGTGGCCGACGGGTCGTCCACGATGAGCATGTTGTCGACCTGGTTGCGTTGCAGGGCGGCGACGACGGCGTCGAGTCCCTCCCCGACGTCCTCCTGCATGCCGAAGCGGTCCAGCGTGGTGGCGACCCGCTGCTCGGCCACCTCGGCGATGGTCTGCACGGTGATGTCGTCCATCGCGGTCAGGTCGGCGCCGCCGCCGCGCGCGCCGGCGTCGGTGCGCACCACCATGTCCTGCCAGCGAGGTGGGAGCTGGGCGGCGATCATTCCGGTGGCCCGGACGTCGCCGGCCACCACGAGCACGTCGGCGCCGACGTTCTCGGCCAGTTGGACGGTCGCCGCCACGGTGTCGCCCGCGTTGTGGTGCCAGGCCTCGACCGCCGAGCGCTGGTAGCGGGACTGGGACCAGCCCCCCGGTTGCACCCGGCGCAGCTGGTGGTTCTCCCGCCCCTGGATGTGGGCCCGGCGCGGCACACCGCCGGCACTCACCGCCATCGCGTCGGCGCCGGTGCGGTCGGCCAGCACCCGCACCCAGGCGACCTGCTCCCCCCGCTGGGCGACCAGCGGCATGGTGTGCGGCAGGGAGGACCAGACGGCGAGGTCCTTGAGCGGCGGAGCGGTGAGGTACTCGGTGAGCACCACCCGGCCCTGGGTGGCGAAGACGGCCACGCCGTAGTCCCCGGGCATCGGGTCGTGGCCGCGCACCACCCGCTCGACCGCCTCGATGGTCACCGCGTCGGCGCCCTGCGCCAGCAGGTGCCCCTTGAGGGCCCGCCAGCGCAGGTCGACCTGCGGGTGCGCGTCGTGGGTGTCCCGGGAGGCGTCCAGGTAGACCGAGCACCACGGCCCGGGACGGTCGTAGAGCGGACGCAGGAAGGACAGCTGCATGCTCGAGACCCCTTTCCAGCTCGGCCGCCCGCTTACCCGCGCCACCCGGGATGTCACCTCCGTCGGCGCTCGGGCGTGACGCCGGTTCATTCACGCCGTTCGACCCGGCGGACCGATACCATCTGTGCACGCATCCGGACTCTCGGTGGTGAACATGGACAGCGACCTGCACACGCGGGTGGTACGCCCGACCCAGCGGATCCTCACCGGACGGGTGGTGCGGCTGCTGGAGGGCTACCCCCGGGAGATCAAGGTCGGGCAGCCGGTCCTGGTCGCGGTGCTGACCGCGGCGAGCGTGGTGGGGCTGCTGATGCTGCTGGTGCGCACCCTGCTCTCCACCGGGGGCGGCGGCGCGCGCCGGAGCTGGAAGGACCTCAAGAAGGGGCCGGAGTTCCTGGTCACCCCGTTGCGGGTCCGCGACGGCACCGGCCTGATCTACGAGGTGGAGCTGCACGGCCACCTGCCGCAGAGCGCCCTGCACCCCGCCGACCACGTGCAGCTGACCCTGCGCCCGCAGCCCGACGCGGACCTGCCGCCCCGGGTGGAGCGGATCGTCAACGTCACCACCGGGCAGCTGCTCACCCCGCGCACCGCGACGCTCTGGTCGCACCTCGGGCCGCCGCTGCTGCTCCAGGCGCTGCTCGGCGCAGTGCTGGTCGCCGGGATCGCGGTCTGGTCGGTCCTCACCGGCTGACGGTTTCCACCGCCACCCGGGCGGGCACCGGGCAGTGATGTTCCCCGGATTCACCCACGAGGAGATCGACGTCGGCCCGGTCCGGCTGCGGGTGCGGCACGGCGGGTCCGGCCCGCCGGTGGTGCTGCTGCACGGGCATCCCCGTACCCACGCGACCTGGCACCGGGTCGCGCCGCTGCTCGCCGACCGGCACACGGTGATCTGCCCGGACCTGCGCGGGTACGGCGGGTCGTCCAAGCCGCCCGGCGGTGACGACCACGCCGGATACGCGAAGCGGGCGATGGCGGCCGACGTGGTCGGCCTGCTCGACGCGCTGGGCCACCGGCGCGCGGCGGTGGTGGGTCACGACCGCGGCTGCTACGTGGCGATGCGGACGGCGCTGGACCACCCGGAGCGGGTGAGCCGGCTCGCGGTGCTCGACGGGGTGCCGATCGGCGAGGCCCTGGCCCGCTGCGACGCCCGGTTCGCCGCGGCGTGGTGGCACTGGTTCTTCCTCGGTCAGCTCGACAAGCCCGCCGAGCGGGTGATCAACGCCGACCCGGACGCCTGGTACGGCGGCTCGCCCGAGCGGATGGGCGAGGAGGCGTACGCCGACTACCGGCGGGCGATCCACGACCCGGCCACCGTGCACGCCATGTGCGAGGACTACCGGGCGGGGCTCGGCCCGGACCGGGCGGCGGACGACGCCGACCGGGCCGCCGGGCGGCGGATCGGCTGTCCGACACTGTTCTGCTGGTCCGAGCGGGACGACATGGTCGCGCTGTACGGGACCCGGTGGCGATCTGGCGGCGGTGGGCGCCCGACCTGCGGGCCACGTCGATCGACTCGGGGCACCACATGGCCGAGGAGGCGCCGGAGCAGTTGGCGGCGGAGCTGGCCGCCTTCCTGGCCGGCTGAGCGCCGACCGGCGGGCGGGTCAGCCGACCGGGGTCAGCGGGCGGGTCGGGTCGGCGGCCGTGCCCAGCAGGCCGCGGCGGCGGGCCCAGCGCTCGAAGATCAGCGTGGCGAAGGGCGGAACCGCGCAGACCAGCGCGACGAAGGTCGTCCCGAGGCCCCAGCGGTGCAGCCGGGCGACCGCCAGCACCAGCAGCCCGTACGCGACGAAGAGCGCGCCGTGCACCGGCCCGAAGATCTGCACCCCGATCTCGTTGGCCGGCGGGCCGTACTTGACCGCCATCCCGGCCAGCAGGGCCAGCCAGGAGCACGCCTCGGCGATCGCCGCCGCCACGAACAACCGGGTCGTCTTCTCACGCATCCGGCCATGGTAACGAGCCGGTCGCCCGCAAACGCCGGCACGACGTACGGCGCGACGGGGATCACCCGGGCCAGGATGGGTACGTAAAGAGCCCTTCGGGTCTTCCCCGCCCCGCTGTCCCATGCGAGGTTAGGGGGACCAACGGTGACAGGGTGGTGACCATGGGCGAGGACGTCGGCGTACGCACGTTCAGTCGGGAGGACCGGGCCCGCTACCGCGAGAAGGTCCGCCGCTGCCTGGACGTCTTCGCCGAGATGCTGCGGGAGTCGCGCTTCGACGTCGAGCGGCCGATGACCGGCCTGGAGATCGAGCTGAACCTGGTCGACGAGGAGTCCATGCCGGCGATGCGCAACGCCGACGTGCTGGCCGCCATCGCCGACCCGGCTTTCCAAACCGAGCTGGGCCAGTTCAACGTGGAGATCAACGTGGCGCCCCGCCGGCTCGCCGGGACCGGCACCGCCCAGTTCGAGGAGCACGTCCGGGCCAGCCTGAACGCCGCCGAGGAGAAGGCCCGGACGGTCGGCGCGCACATGGTCATGATCGGCATCCTGCCCACCCTGCGCCCGGAGCACCTGACCGCGCGGACGCTCTCGGCCAACCCGCGCTACGCGCTGCTCAACGAGCAGATCTTCGCCGCCCGCGGGGAGGACCTGCCGATCGCCATCAGCGGGGTGGAGCGGCTGGCGGTCACCGCGGACACCATCACCCCGGAGGCGGCCTGCACCAGCACCCAGTTCCACCTCCAGGTCAGCCCGGCCCAGTTCGCCGACTACTGGAACGCCGCCCAGACCGTCGCCGGCATCCAGGTGGCCCTGGGTGCCAACTCCCCGCTGCTGTTCGGTCGGGAGCTGTGGCGGGAGACCCGCATCCCGCTGTTCCAGCAGGCCACCGACACCCGGCCCGAGGAGATCAAGGCCCAGGGGGTACGCCCCCGCGTCTGGTTCGGCGAACGCTGGATCACCAATGTCTTCGACCTGTTCGAGGAGAACGTCCGCTACTTCCCGGCGCTGCTGCCGGTCTGCGACCAGGAGGACCCGGCCAAGGCGCTGGCCGAGGGGGGCGTTCCCAAGCTCGCCGAGCTGCGGTTGCACAACGGCACCATCTACCGCTGGAACCGGCCGGTGTACGACGTGCTCAAGGGCCGGCCGCACCTGCGGGTGGAGAACCGGGTGCTGCCGGCCGGCCCGACGGTGCTGGACACCGTCGCCAACGGCGCGTTCTACTTCGGGCTGGTCCGGGCTCTCGCCGAGTCGGACCGGCCGCTGTGGTCGCAGATGTCGTTCAGCGCCGCCGAGGAGAACTTCACCAACTGCGCCCGGCACGGCATCGACGCGCAGGTCTTCTGGCCCGGTCTGGGCTACCTGCCGGTCACCGAGCTGGTGCTGCGGCGACTGCTGCCGCTGGCGTACCACGGGCTGGACCGCTGGGGGCTCGACCCGGCCGAACGGGACCGGCTGCTCGCCATCATCGAGCAGCGCTGCCTGACCGGCCGCAACGGCGCCACCTGGCAGGTGGAGACGCTGCACCGGCTGGAGTCCGCCGACCACCTGGACCGGCCGGCGGCGCTGCGCGAGGTGGTCCGCCACTACGTGGACCTGATGCACAGCAACCGACCGGTCCACGAGTGGCCGATCCCCTGACCCCCGTGCCGCGCTCGACCCCGGGGGCTCAGCCCCGGCGGGCGCGATCCGCGTCGACGATCTCCCGGACGCCCGGCGCGACCTCCTCGGCGAACCGGCGGATGAAGTCGGCCGCATCGATCCGGTAGAGCAGGTAGGCGCTGATCCCCTCGGTGAGGGTGAGGTCGGCGAGCTGCTCGATCCAGAGCTTCGGCGGCCCCTGGAGGAAGCCCTGCTCGGTCCGGCTGAACGTGCCCGTGACGTTGTAGAGCCGGCGGACCGCCCGCGGCGACCGGCCGGCCGCGACGGCGGCCTCGTCGATGATCTTGTTGCCGATCGGGAGCGCCTCGGGGGGCAGGAAGGGAGAACTGGGCAGCCACCCGTCCGCGACCCGTCCGATCAGCCGCTGCATCCGTGGCTGGTACGCGCCGAGCCAGATCTTGATGGCGTGCGCCGGGAAGGGGCCGGGCAGGACGCCGTCGAGACGGTAGTGCTGCCCGGCGACGTGCGCGGCCGGGCCCGGGGTCCAGAGGGTCCGGATGACGGTGATGGCCTCCGCCACGGCGGCGACCGCCTCGGCGGGCGAGCGCCGGGGGCCGCCCTCCGCCGCGATCGCGTCCCACATCGCGCGGGAAGGTCTCGTCGTCGCCTCGTTCGTCGCGTCCTGCCGCGCCGCGGCGAACGCGCTGGTCACCGCGGACGGCGACATCTGGACGCCGGCCTGACCCGCCGGCCGACCCGCCACACCCGCCTGACCGCGCCTCGTGCAGCCGACCATGTCCCGCCTTCCGATGGGTGCGACGGAGTCATCCGGCCGAGGGCGCGCGCCGTCATTTCCGATCAAGGGGGATGCGGTGAAATCGTCGCTAAGCGCCGCGAAAGCCGCATACGCTGGAACTCGCTGAGCCAATTAACTGCCCTGCGGGTGGCAGCCACACCAGGAGAAAATGCCATGACCACCGTCAAGCTCTCCGTCATCTACTACTCGGCTACCGGCACCGTCCACGCGATGGCCGAGCGCCTGGCCGAAGCTGGGCAGAAGGCCGGCGCTGAGGTCCGCCTTCGGCAGTGTCCCGAGCTCGCTCCCGAGGAGGCCATCGCCTCCAACGCGGCATGGAGCCAACACTTCGACCGGACCAAGAACGAGCCGAAGGCCACCGCGGATGACGTCGTCTGGGCTGATGCCGTGCTGTTCGGCACCCCGGTCCGCTACGGCAACGTCTCCAGCCAGCTCAAACAATTCCTCGACACGCTTGGCCCGCAGTGGGTGCAGGGTCTGCTGGCCGACAAGGTGTACGCGGGCTTCACGGCCGCGCAGACGGCCCACGGCGGCCAGGAGGCGACGTTGCTGGCGCTCTACAACACCATCTACCACTTCGGCGGCGTCATCGTGCCGCCCGGCTACACCGACCCGTTGAAGTTCGCCGACGGAAACCCCTACGGGGTCTCGCACGGCACGGGCGGCAACAACACCGACCCGCTGACCCAGGTGCAGTTCGCCGCCCTCGATCACATGGCGCAGCGGGTGGTCCGCTACGCCGGCAGACGCTGACACCTGACATATCGGGACCGTCCCGCCGCCGGGGGTGGCGCGGACGGTCTCACCACCGCCGGGATCTCCGACCACGCCGTCGGCCTGGGCCGGCGACGATACTGGTCCGGCGAACGCCGAGGCGAACAGCACTCACCCTCTGGGGGTCGCGACGGCGTCCGCCCGGCTGCTCGCTACCGCCGCAGCCGACCCGCAGCAGGCCGCCGTCGTCGACCAGACGCGTCACGCCGCCCATCGCCGGCAGGTACGGGCCACCTGTGGCATCACCTGCGACAAGCTTTCCTGCGGCTGCCGGCCCCACCGCCGCGGCGATCACCGGGGCGCCGATTCGCCGCCGCACCCGATCAGGTCCGGGTCACCAGGTTCGAATGCCGCCTACTCAGCGGTGGTGGTCGGCGCCGTTCCCTCACTGGCGCGCCGCCGGCGGTGCCGCCCCGCAATCGGCTGACCACCCGGTTGCGTGCGGCCGCTACCGCTCGCCAACTGCCGTCAGTCAGGCCAGCGACGCATGCCGGACGGGTCTCGGACCGTCCGGCACAGCGGTCGTCGCGCTCGTCGCACCATCGCTGGTGACCTCCTTCGAGCGACGGCGGTCGAATGCATCGACGCCAACCGCCTCGCCCGTCAAGCCGCAGGCTGACCCCAATTGGCTACGGAGTGCTCGGTCGAGATCCCCGACTCAGCCGGCACCGTCCCGGTGCCCGCGCCTCCGCAACCACCGACGCAGACCCCGACACGCAGCGAACGGCGCGGCAGGCGGGCCGGTTCAGCCGAGACGCGCGTCACCCGGAGGGGCAACCCGCTCGCCGCCTATTGACTTTCGATAGGTAACGAGTGATAGTCGATGCATGCTTACGGCTCACCGGGCGGTAACCGCCCTCAGGATCTTCCTCGTGCTGTTGTTCGGGGTGCTCGTCCTGTTCCAGACCATGTCGTTGCCCGGCCAGTTCGCCCACATGGCCCAGGAGTCGCCGGACATGGCGTACCTGCGCTGGCCGGCCACCGCCGTGACGGTGTTCTGGGTGCTCTGCGTCCAGGTGGTGATCGTGGCGACCTGGAAGTTGCTCACCCTGGTCAAGAACGACCGCATCTTCACCCCGGCCGCCCTGGCCTGGGTGGACGCGATCGTGTGGGCCATCGCCGCGGCCTGGGTGGTGCTCGTGGGGGTCTTCCTCTACGTCGGGTTCAACGCGAACGACCCCGGACTGCCGCTGCTGCTGTTCCTCATGACGATCGGCGTCACCGTGCTGGGGCTGCTGATGGTGGTCATGCGCGCGCTGCTGCGCCAGGCCACCACGCTGCGCACCGACATGGAAGCGGTGATCTGATGCCCATCGTCGTGCGCATCGACGTGCAGCTGGCCAAACGCAAGATGAGCGTGGGCGAGTTCGCCGAACGGGTGGGCCTCACCCCGGCCAACGTCGCGGTGCTGAAGAACGGCCGCGCCAAGGCAGTGCGCTTCAGCACCTTGGAAGCCATGTGCCGGGTGCTCGACTGCCAGCCCGGCGACCTCCTCGAATGGGTCGACGAAGAAGGAGAAACCCGATGAAGTACCTGCTCGCCCTGGTCGCCGTCCTCGTCGTCGCGCTCGGCGTCGCCGCCGTCGTGTACGGGGAGGCCGACGACTCGCCGGGCCTCCAGCTGCTGGGTGGCCTGCTCGTCATCGCCGTGGTGGGCTTCGGCGTACGGCTGGCCCGACGCGGCCGGAAGCGGGTCGGCTAGGCCCCGACGGGGCCCCGGTCCTGGAACTCGTACGTGGTGGTCAGCGCCTCGGGCAGGTCGGGGACGAGGGCGTTGGTGCCGTCTACGACCTGGACGTAGCGCCTGCCGTGGAAGATCGACCAGCTCCCGTCAGGGACCCGCTCGATCGTGAAGAGCTGCGTCTGCGCGGCCGGGTCACAGGCCCGGCCGCGCACGCTGCCCGGCGCGGCGTCGTGCACGACGGTCATGCAGGCTTCTCCGGTGCCGTCCGGCCTGGCCAGCACGATGCGGAACCGGTCCCCCTCGGGGCGCAGCACCCACAGCGCCCGGTCGTCGATGCCCCGCTCGGTGGTGGCCCGCACCCGGTCGTCGTCCGGGCCGATCGCCAGCGCCGCCCCGCCCATGCCGGGCACCACGATCAGCACCTGCCGCCGGCCGCCGAGGATCTCTTCCGGTCCCGCCGAGGCGGTCGGGGAGGCGACGACCGGCGACGGGACCGGACCGGCCGGGTCGACCCCCCGGTCCGGCGGCGCGGCCTGGTCCCGCCCCGGCAGCAGCGTGCTGGCGGCGGCCAGGAGCAGCACGGACAGCGCGGCGCCGTAGCCGGCCGCCCGACGGCGCCGACGCTGGTCGCCGCGGCGGCGCAACGTCTGCGCCGCGGGCAGCGTCGTGACTCGCTGGACCCGGTCGGCGATCGCCGCGAGGTCGTCGTGCGGATCAACCATGAGAGGCCCTTTCCTGATGTGCCTCGGTGAGCATCCCGGCCATCGCTCGGCGGCCCCGGGCGAGGTACGACTTGACGGTCCCGACGGGCACCTGCATCTCGGCCGCGACCTCGGCGACGCTGAGATCGTTCAGGTGGTGCAGCACGACGGCACGGCGCTGGTTGGCACTGAGTCGTTGCAGCGCCTGCAACAGGGCGACGTGATCCTCGTTGAGTCCGGGCACGCTCTGGTCGACGGCGGCGGCCCGGCGGTGGGCCCGGACCCGGTTGAAGGTCTTGCGCCAACTGCTCACCGCCGCGCGGGAGGCGACCCGGCGGACCCACGCCTCCGGGCTGTCCGCCTCCCGCACCGTCCGCCAGCGCTGCCAGGCCCGGGTGAAGGCCTCGGCGACCGCGTCCTCGGCCTCGCTGCGGTTGCCGGTCAGCGCGTAGACGTGACCCACGATCCGGCCCGCGCAGGCCGCGTAGAACGCGTCGAACTCTTCGGCGTCACGCATCTGACCGCTGTCCCCCGACGCCTCGTCCCGTGATCACCGCCGCATGCAACCCGGCGGGGACCCCCGAACACAGCCGCGCGGGCGCAAATGTGAGCACCGTCACACATCAAATGATCAACCGGCCGACCGGTCCAGGCGTCATCGTGCCGTCCCGGGAAAGGCCCGTGGCGGAGAGGACGATGTGCGACGACGGCAACGACGCGCCCTGACAGCCGGTGTGCTCACGACCGCGCTGACGGTGGCCGGCCTGACCGCTCCCCCGGCGGACGCGCAGGAGCGGCCGGAGGCGAGGGCGGTCACCGGACCGCGCGGCACCTTCACGTTGGTCACCGGGGACCGGGTGTCGCTCGACGCCGGCGGTCACCTGGACATCCAGCGGGGACCGGGACGGGCCGGCATGCGGTTCGTGACCAGCCAGGAGGGGGGCCACCGGTACGTGGTCCCGGTCGACGCGATGCCGCTGCTGCGCGACGGGCGACTCGACCGGCGGCTGTTCGACCTCACCACGCTCGGCGAGTTCGGCTACGACGACCGGACGGCGGAGCTGCCGCTGCTCGTCGCGTACCCGAAGGACAAGCCGGCGCAGGCGCGGTCCGCCGCCGACGACGCCGCCCGGGTGCGGGCCGACCTGCCCGCCGCCGACGCGCTGGCCGTGCGGGCGGGCCGGGACGACCGGGCCGCGCTCTGGTCGTCCCTGACCCGGGGTACGCCGTCGCAGCGCACGCTCGCCGCCGGGATCACCCGGGTGTGGCTGGACGGCAAGCGCCGGGTCGCCCTGGAGCACAGCGTGCCGCACATCGGCGCCCCGGCGGCCTGGCAGGCCGGGTTCGACGGCACCGGCGTCACGGTCGGCGTGCTGGACACCGGGATCGACGCCGGCCATCCCGACTTCGCCGGGCACCTGACCGAGGTCCGGGACTTCACCGGCGGCAACAACCCCGGGGACGACGTCGGCCACGGCACCCACGTGGCGTCGACCATCATGGGCAGCGGCGCCGCCTCCGGCGGACGGAACCGCGGCGTGGCGCCGGGCGCGAAGCTGGTCGTCGGCAAGGTCTGCGCCACCTACGACTGCCTGGACTCGGACATCATCACCGGGATGGAGTGGGCCGCGGCGCAGGCCCGGGTGGTCAACCTGAGCGTGGGCGGCGTCGACCTGCCGGGTCTGGACCCGCTGGAGACCGCCGTCCAGGACCTCAGTCACCGCTACGGCACGCTCTTCGTGGCCGCCGCCGGCAACGAGGGCAAGCCGAAGTCGGTCTCCTCGCCGGCCTCCGCGGACGACGCCCTCGCCGTCGCCGCGGTCGACGCCGACGACCAGCGGGCGTACTTCTCCAGCCGGGGTCCCCGCGTCGGCGACAACCACATCAAGCCGGAGATCAGCGCGCCGGGCGTCGACATCGAGGCGGCCGCCCCCGGCGGCGGCTACGCCACCCTGTCCGGCACGTCGATGGCGACCCCGCACGTGGCGGGCTCGGCCGCGATCCTCGCCGGGCAGCACCCGGACTGGTCCGGCCGGCAGCTCAAGGCCGCCCTGATGAACTCGGCCGAGCCGGCCGGCGACGCCAGCCGCTACGAGCAGGGCGCGGGCCGGCTGGACATCGGCCGCGCGGTCGCCCAGCCGGTCGTCTCCGACACCGCCGTCATCGACTTCCCGGTGCAGCGCTGGCCGCACGCCGACGACACCCCGATCACGCGGGTCGTCGGCTACCGCAACACCGGCGCCACGCCGGTCACCCTGTCGCTGGCCGTCGGCCCCACCCCGGCCGGCATGATCACCGTCAGCCCGACCACACTGGTGGTGCCGGCCGGCGGCCACGCCGAGGCGACGATCACCGTGGACACCCGGGTGGAGGCCCCCGACGGCGTCTACCACGGCGCGCTGACCGCCACCGGCGCCGGGGACCTGCGGGTCCGGACGCCGTTCGCGCTCAACCGGGAAATCGAGAGCTACGACGTCCGGCTCGACCACACCGGACGCGACGGCGCACCGGCCACCGAGTACGAGACCACGGCGGCGGACCTGAGCACCGGCGAGTTCACCAAGCTGGCCGGGCAGCCGGGCGGCGGCACGATGCGGCTGCCCAAGGGCCGTTACGCGCTGTACAGCACCATCCACGAGGGCACCGCCTCCACCCTGCTCGCGCAGCCGGTGCTGGACGTACGCGGCCCGCTCACCCAGGCGCTGGACGCCCGTACGGCCCGGCCGGTCGCGCTGACCGTGCCCCAGCCGGACGCCGCACCGCTGGCGATCAACGTGACCGCGAACTGGGACGACGGCATCCGCTACCCCGGGGTGGGGCTCAGCGGGGCGTCGTTCGCGGACGTCTTCTTCGGCCGGATCGGGCCCGCCGTCGCGGCCCCCGAGTTCACCTCGATGCTGGGTATCGGGCTCGCCCGCCCCGGCCCCGACCGGACCTTCCGCAACAGCCCCTACACCTACGACCTCGCGTACGTGCGCCAGGGCGACATGTTCACGGGGCTGACCAGGAAGCTCTCACCGGAGAACCTCGCCACCGTCAAGGCGACCTACCGGAGCCAGTCGACCGCCACGACCGCGGTCCGCTTCCACCGGGCGGCGTCCCCCGCCGGCGGCCCGATCGGTTCGAACTCGTCGTTCGACCTGCCGTTCCACGCCACCGAGTACTACAACACCGACGGTGGACTCGTCTGGACGTCCACCTTCCTGGAGGGCGAGAACCTCACTACGCAGGAGTCCACCTTCCAGCCGGGCCGGACGTACACCCAGACCTGGAACGCGGCGCCCTTCGGGCCCACCATGGGCGGGGCCCCGCCCCTGGCGTCGCTGGGGTACGCGGGCCGCGACGGCGACTTCATCGTCGTCGAGCCGCCCCTGTTCGGCGATGCGGCCGGCCGCCCCGCCAGCCGCTACGACGTGCCGGTCCGTCTGCGGTTGTCGCGCGACGGTGAGGAGATCGCCACCGCCGACGGCCCGTACGCCGAGTTCCAGGTGCCCGCCGGCAAGGCCACCTACACCCTGGAGGCGACCGCCACCCGCGGCGCGCCGGACACCCTGTCGACGTCGGTCTCGGTGGCCTGGACCTTCACCTCGGCGCACACGTCGGCGCCGCAGCGGCTGCCCCTGACGACGGCCCGGCCGACGCCCGCACTCGACGACACCAACACGGCCCGGGCCGGCCGGACGATGACCATCCCGGTGGCGCTGGACCGGCACGCGGGCTCGCCGGCCGCGCCGAACCGCACGCTCGGCGTCTCCGCGTCCTTCGACGACGGCCGGACGTGGGTGACGTTGCCGGTCGCCCGGGGCGTCGCCCGCATCACCCATCCGCGGCAGCCCGGCTTCGTGTCGCTGCGCCTGACGGCCACCGACACCGCCGGCAACACGGTGACGCAGACGATCCAGCGGGCCTACCGGATCGCCTGACCCACTGCCCGGTCCGGGGGCGGCGGCCGCGTGCCGCCGCCCCCGGACTGTTACCCCCGACAGCCGGGCCCGGTCAACGGGTCAGGCCGACCAGCGTCGCCAGGCGGGCCACGCCGGCCGGCGCCGGCCGTCCCCGGGCGACCTCCGCGAGGACGGTACGCGCCACCGGCCGCCAGCGGACCTCCGCCGGCGCCACGCCGTCCGCGTCGACCAGCGTCCGTCCGGCCGCGCGCAGGTCACCCGCCTGCAGGTACGCCCGCGCGATGTCCACCAGGTACGCCGCCCGGTACTCCGCCGGCAGTCGCCGCCACCCCGGCCGCCGCACCGCCCGCTCGTGCCGGTGGACCGCCTCCCCGGCGTCGCCCAGCCCGACCGCCACCACCCCGGCCAGCTCGACGGCGACCGCGCCGAAGCAGATCCGGTGCGGGTCGTGCCCGGCCCCGACCCGAGCGGCGATCCCGGCGGCCTCGTCGATCAACGCCTCGGCGCCACCGATGTCACCGCAGCCGGCGGCGGCCAGCGCGGCCTGGAGCAGCAAGGTCCCGCGCACCGCTCCTTGCGGGGTGCGCTGGGCGGCGGCGACCGCCGCGGCCAGTGCCAGCCGGTCCCGACCCAGCGCGCGCAGCGACTGCCCGACCGACACGGCCGCCGTCCCCGCCAGCACCGGATCGTCGCCGGCAACGACCACCGCGCGGTCGGCGGCCAGCCAACCGAGGTCGGCCTCGCCGAGCTTGACCAGCACCGACGAGGTGATCCGGTACGCCTGGAGCAGCAGTTCCGGCTGGTCCACGCGCCGGCCGCGGGCGGCGTCGAGCAGCTCCGGCAGCAGCCGCAGCACCTGCGCGTAGTGCGCGTGCTGGTAGGTCAGCCAGGCATGCCCGACGTGCCGCCGGAGGTCTTCCGCCGACACCGTCCGGCTGGCGTCGTAGCGGGCGAGGGCGGCACGGATCCCGTCCACCCGGTCCAGCGGGCCGGTCTCCACGCTTCGACTGCGCTCGCCGAGCACGACCGCCGGGTCGACCCGCAGCACCTCGGCGATCTCCTGGATCACCGAGTACCGGTCGAGCGAACGAACACCCCGCTCCACCTCGTCCATCCAGCTCTTCGACTTGCCGAGCCGGTCGGCGAGCATCTGCTGGGTCAGCCGGCGGCGCACCCGCCAGCGGGCCACCCGCCGGCCGATCGGCTCGTCACTGCTGGTCACGCCGCCACCGCCGGTCCGGTCTGGCCCGGGTGGTGTCCTCCGCCGGTATGCGGTCCTCCTCGGCCTGGGCGAGGAGCCGTCGTCTGGCGGCCTCCCGCTCGGCCGCCTCGACCTGCTCGCCACGACTCAGGGCATCGTGTCGCTGGTCGTTCATCCGCACCTCCGTCAACCAGGCGACGGCGACGAAGGCTGGGAAGGCGGTCGCCGCCGCATCCGATGTCGGCGACCGCTGCCGTTCCGGCTGCGGTAGATCGCCACGACGAAACGTTGCCGTGACGGAAGGTGAGCACCCAGGTGCAGAAGGTACTAGCGGCGCACTTGGGGTGGAACTGGTCGGACGGGACGTACCAGTCAGCGTGGGCAGCCCATGAGGTCGGCCAGTCGCGCCAGCTCGTCGGTCATGGCCCGGCGGCGACCCGCCGCGATCCGATCCACGATGTCCCTCGCGTACCGCTGTTGACGCAGCCAGGTCGGGGCGGTGTCGCCCAGCTGCGTGAGCACCGCCGTCGCCTTCCCGTACCGCCGGAGATCCGCGTACGCCCACGCGACGTCGAGGCGGTGTCGCCGCCATGCGGATCTGCTGATCGTCGGCACGGGCGGCACCTGCTCCGAAAGCTCCAGAACCCGGCCCGCGTCGCCGGCAACAGCCGCCGACTCGACCCGCTGCATCTGCACCTTCGCCGTATCGAAGCCGCCGACCAGCATCAGGTGGTCCGCTGCCGGCACGCGATCACCGATCCGAACCGCCGCAGCGGCGGAAGCAGCGATCAGGTCCGGCACTTCGTCTGGTCGGTTGTCCCTGGCCTTGGCGGCGGCGGCACCCAGGAGCAGCCAACCCCATGCGGACAGCTCCGCGGCTGTCGATCGGGAGAACCGTGGTTCCACCTCGTCAGCCGTGGCCACCGACAACTCGGCCGCCTCGGCGATGCGGCCCTGGCGCACCAGCAACCAGGACACGGTGCGGATGACGGTGGCCGCGACCACTCGGTCTCCGGACCGCTGCGCCGCATCCAGCGCCCCCGACAGGGCGGTCTGCGCCAGATCCTCGGCCCGCAGTTGGATGAGCAGACCGCCGGCCAGATGCAGCGTGCGGGCGAGAACGTCGTACGCCTCGGTCTGGCGTTCGTCATCGGTCATCTCGACGGCGGCCCGCGCCTTCAGCAGCAGCGGAGGCACGGCGGCCAGGGCGACCGCGTAGTCACCGGCGTTGTAGACCTCGTCGGCGGCGTGCAGGTTGGCTTGCAACGTGTCGAGGCCGGGGGGCTCGTCCAGTGGCGCGGCCATCGGGGCACCGCTGAGGCCCCGCACCGGGGTGATCGCCCGGCGGATCTCGGCCAACGACAACGACTGGTGGTCCGGCTCCCCACGGGCGGCGGCCTGCGACGCGTCGCCGAGCAGCGCGGACGTCGGCACCCGCAGAGCACGAGCGAGGGCGTGCAGGGTGTCGAGGCGCGCGGCGCCGCGACTGCCCTGCTCCAGCTTCCGGATCACCTCGACGCTGACGCCGGATCGCTCCGCAAGCTGTTCCTGCGTCAGCTGCGACTCCCGACGGATCGCTGCGAGGCGATCTCCGACGGTCTGGGCCTTCATGCCGTCTCCCCCAGGTCAAGTCTCGGGTCGCGTTCACGGCTGCGCCACTTCGGACGGTACACCCGAGCCAGCGTCAGCAACGTGACCTGGACGGACCCCGCCACCTGGTACGCCAGCCTGCCTGCCTTGCATGCCGCCGCGGCCGCCTTGAGCACCGATGCTGATGGTCATGTCTGTTTCCCCGAACGGGGACACCCATGTCCGCTGCGCTCTGGCAAGGTGTTTCAGATGACCGCCCAGACTCACTGGCAGGCGTGGCACGAAACCTATGCCGATGAGACTTCCCCGCTGTCGCGTCGACTGCGGCTGGTGCAGCAGCACATCGCCTCGTGGCTTGATCACCGTTCGGGCGAGCGGCTGACTGTGGTGAGCGCATGCGCCGGGCAGGGCCACGACCTGATCGGTGTTCTCGCCTCAAGGGCTGATGCTCGTTCACTACACGGCACCCTGCTCGAGTACGACGCGGGCAACGTGGCCGCCGCTCAAGCCGCCGCCGACC
Organism: Micromonospora sp. LZ37; assembly: GCF_059359015.1. Lineage (NCBI taxonomy): Bacteria > Bacillati > Actinomycetota > Actinomycetes > Micromonosporales > Micromonosporaceae > Micromonospora > Micromonospora sp. LZ37. The sequence continues at coordinate 480,987 of NZ_JCADBL010000002.1, forward strand.
AGGCCGGGCTCTCCAATCTCGTCATCAAGCAGGCGGACGCGGGCCAGCTCTCTTCGTACGTCGGTGCGGTTCCGGCCGAACTGGTGCTCATGGTCGGGGTCTTCGGCAACATCTCGGACGCCGACGTGGAGCGAACGATCGCTGCCCTGCCCCAGCTGTGCGCAGCGGGCGCCACGGTGATCTGGACCAGGGCGCGACGGGCACCGGACCTGACGCCAGCGGTGCGGGGGTGGCTTCGGGACGCAGGCTTCGCGGAGGTGGCGTTCCATGCTCCGGACGACGTGCGATTCTCTGTCGGCGTTCACCTGTTCGAAGGCACGCCGCAGCCCGTGAATGCCACGGGGACGATCTTTACTTTCCTGCGCTGACGGGTGATGCGCTGAGTGGAGTGACACCAACGCTCGGGCCGTGGGTCATGCGGGCAGGGCGGTCAGTCGTCGCAGCGGAACTTGGAGCCGCGAGCGGCCGGCACGTCGACGTTGTGCAGCATGTCGGCCAGCTACTGGCCGCTCGGACGTCTACCGCAGGAACTTGATTAAACGTGCCGACCGCTCACAGACGTTCCCGGCAGCACTCCAGGTCATGCCTCGACAGCGGTGCGTCGCCCGCTGCGCCACCTGGCGGCGTACGGCTGGAAGAACATGTACAGGCCGGTGAAGAGCAGCACGGCGAGCGGGAGCAGCGGCAGGTAGAACACCCAGGCGGGCAGGGCTCCGCTCAAAGCGACGAAACAGATGATCACGGTCAGCGCGAAGGCGAGGGACAGCCAGCGGTGGATCTGCCGAACCGCCTTGTTCCAGTTCATGTGGGACCTCTCCTCGAAAACGAGCAAACCACGGCGACCTGCCGGGTGGGGGCATAATGATTCACGGGCAGCAGCGCCTCGCCGCGCCGTGGAAGGACAGCCGCGCCGAACACGGCGCAGGTGAGTGTCGACGCACGGTGTCGCGACGGCGTGGCGAACTGAGCCGGCGACGGTGACAACCAGGCGGCTGCCACCGCCGTCGTCGTGCGGGCTCGAACAGGGAGCCGTCGTACCGGTCCTGAGCCGGACGGCTCAGCGCAGTTCCTGGATGCGGATCAGGTTGCCGGCGGGGTCGCGGAAGGCGCAGTCGCGGATGCCGTACGGCTGCTCGATCGGCTCCTGGACGACCTCGGCGTCGCCGGCCTGCAACTTCTCGAAGGTGCCGTCGAGGTCGGGGGTGGCCAGCAGGATCCAGCCGTAGGTGCCCTTGGCCATCATCTCGGCGATCATGCGGCGCTCGTCCTCCGTGACGCCGGGGTCGGCGGCCGGCGGCGCCAGGAGGATGGACGTGTCGGGCTGGTCGGCGGGGCCGACGGTGATCCAGCGCATCGTGCCGTGTCCGACGTCGTTGCGGACCTCGAAGCCGAGGACGTCGCGGTAGAAGGCCAGGGAGGCGTCCGGGTCGACGTGCGGGAGGAAGCTGGTGTGAATGGTGAGGTTCATGCCAGTCAGGCTAGGTGCGGCCCGACGGCCGGCGCTTCTCGATTCCTGACCGGTCTGGTCACCTGTTTCGCCAGGCACGCCGGCATCCCCGCCGTCGCGCGGGCCGCCTCCCGCCGGTAGGTGCTGGGCGGCATGCCGACCAGCTCGGTGAAGCGGGTGCTGAAGGTGCCCAGCGACGCGCAGCCGACGGCGAAGCAGACCTCGGTGACGCTGAGGTCGCCCCGCCGCAGCAGCGTCATCGCCCGCTCGATGCGCCGCGTCATCAGATAGGAGTACGGCGACTCGCCGTAGGCGCGCCGGAACTCCCGGCTGAGGTGCCCGGCCGACATGTTCGCGCCGCGGGCCAGCGCCTCGACGTCCAGCGGCTGCGCGTACTCCCGGTCGATCCGGTCCCGGACGCGCCGCAGCCGCGCGAGGTCGCGCAGGTGCTGCTCCGCGGCGGGTCTGCTGCTCACCCGCGCATCGTACGTCGCGAGCGAACTCCCAGAGTGCCACGATCGAGACGTCTCCCCCGGCAACTCACCCGGTCCCGCAGCACCGTGACGCCCTGTCCGGTGGCCAGCAGCACCGTGCGCACCACCCCGGGCAACGTCTACCCCTTGCCGGCCAGGTCCGCGCAGACGTTCACCGTCGACGTCGTCGTGCGCTGCGGCGACACGCGACGACGCGTCGTCGCCAGCCGCCAGGACCACCCATCGATGAGAACACCTGCCGTGTTAACATCTCGTCGCGCCCCAGATGGGCCTACCCCCCGGAGGTTGTGGCTACTTCAGCCGCCACGCCGAGATCAACACGACGTACGTGTGTCTCGCGCGGAGTCCGGGGCGTCGGCGCCTTCGGGGCTTTGTCATCGGTGCGGTTGGTGGACGCCACGGGCTTCCGGTCGGGTCTCCGGACCTACCGAAAGACGGTACGTATGGCAGTCACGTTCAACCACACGATCATCGCCACGAAGGACAAGAGCGCGTCGGCCGCGTTCTACCGGGAGCTGTTCGATCTGCCGGAGGCACCATCGTGGGGGCCGTTCGCCAACGTCCTGCTCGACGAAGGTGTGCTGCTCCAGTTCGCCGAGCCGCCGGTGGACATCCAGATGCAGCACTACGCGTTCCTCGTCGACGATGAGCTGTTCGCGCGGTGCCTGGCGCGTGTCGAGGAACGAGGCATCACCTACTGGGCCGACCCGCAGATGAAGCGCCCCGGGGAGACCAACACCGAGCACGGCGGGCGCGGGTTCTACTTCTTCGACCCGGCGGGGCACGCCATCGAGATCATCACGCGGCCGTACCTGTAGGCGGATCGCGCACCGACAACGCGCGGGTCGGGGCCGTTCTCGGCGGGGACCGCCTCGCCGGGACCGGCCCTGCCCACCGTCGCAGCAGCAAGCTGACCACCGCGATGGCCGGGCCGAGCCCAGCCGCCATGAGGAAGACCAGGTCGTAGCCGGTTGCGCCGGCCGGCGCAGGGCGACTCAGAGCGCCACGACCGCCGCCGTCTCCGCTGGCAACTCGACCCGGTCGCGCATCACCGTGACCCCCTGCCCGGTGGCCAGCAGCACGGTGCGCACCACCCCCGGCAACGTGATCGTCTGCCCCTTGCCGGCCAGGTTCGCCACCACCAGCGTCTCCCCGCGCCGCATCACCAGGAACTGATCGCCGTGCCGCACCTCGACCCGGGTCAGCCGAGGGTCGGAAAGGTCGGCGCGGCTCTTGCGCAGCGCGATCAGCCGCCGGTGGAACTCGTACATCTCGCGGTGTTCGGGCTTGTCCAGCTCCGCCCAGTCCAGCCGGGAGCGCAGGAAGGTCTGCGGGTCCTGCGGGTCGGGGACGTCCCCCTCCGGCCAGCCGTGCGCGGCGAACTCCCGCTTGCGGCCGGTGGCCACAGCGGTGGCCAGCTCCGGCTCGGGGTGGCTGGTGAAGAACTGCCACGGCGTGCTGGCCGCCCACTCCTCCCCCATGAAGAGCATCGGAGTGAACGGCGCGGTCATCAGCAGCGTCGCCCCCACCCGGAGGAGGGAAGGAGACAACGAGGCGGAGATCCGGTCCCCGGTGGCCCGGTTGCCGATCTGGTCGTGGTTCTGCAGGTACGCCACGAACCGGTGCCCCGGGGTGCGCTGCCGGTCCACCGGCCGGCCGTGGCTGCGGTTACGGAAGCTGGACCAGGTGCCGGCGTGGAAGAACGCCCCGGTCAGCACGTCGGTCAGGCATTCCAGCGAGCCGAAGTCGCCGTAGTAGCCCTGCCGTTCCCCGGTGAGCAGAGTGTGCAGCGCGTGGTGGGCGTCGTCGTTCCACTGGGCGTGCAGCCCGTAGCCGCCGGCCTCCCGGGGGGTGATCAGCCTGGGGTCGTTGAGGTCGGACTCGGCGATCAGCGACAGCGGCCGGTTGAGGTGGGTGGCGAGCGCCTCGACCTCCACCGCGACCTGCTCCAGCAGGTGGGTGGCCCGGGAGTCGGGCATCGCGTGCACGGCGTCCAGCCGCAGCCCGTCGACGTGGTAGTCGCGCAGCCACATCAGCACGCTGTCGATGATGTAGCGGCGCACCCCGTCGGAGTGCGGGCCGTCCAGGTTGACCGTCCGGCCCCAGGTGTTGCTCTGCTCGTTGAGATACGGCGCGAACATCGGCGCGTAGGCCCCGGAGGGCCCGAAATGGTTGTAGACGACGTCGAGGATCACCCCCAGCCCCTTGGCGTGGGCGGCGTCGACCAGGCGTTTCAGGCCGTCCGGTCCGCCGTACGGCTGGTGCGGTGCGTACCAGCAGACGCCGTCGTAGCCCCAGTTGTACTCGCCGTTGAAGGCGTTGACCGGCAGCAGCTCGATGAAGTCGACGCCGAGGTCGACCAGGTGGTCGAGGCGGTCGATCGCCGCGTCGAAGGTGCCCTCCGGGGTGAACGTGCCGATGTGCAGCTCGTACAGGACGCTGCCGGGCAGCTGCCGGCCGGTCCAGTCCTGGTCGGTCCAGCGGTAGGCGCTGTGGTCGTAGACCCGGCTCGGGCCGTGCACCCCGGCGGGCTGCCATGCCGACCGCGGGTCGGGCAGCGCCCGGTCGTCGTCGTCGAGGAGGAAGGCGTAGTCGGTGCCCGGGCCGGCGCCGGGGACCTCGACCCGCCACCAGCCGTCCGGGGCGGCCCGCATCTCGTGGTCGGCGGCGCCGGACAGGCGCAGCCGTACCCGGGCGACGTCGGGCGCCCACACCGTGAACTCGGTCATGCGGCAGCCTCCACGGAGTCGGTAGGAGCCAGCAGGGCGACGGGATAGGTGCTCAACAGATCCTCAAGGAGCAGCTCAGACCCACTGTAGACCCGACCGGTGAACACGTCCGTAACACTGTTGCCGGAAATCGAGAGAGTCGTCCGCCGCCAGCCGCCGTCGCGGGCCAGCCGCAGCGGGAGCCGGGTGGCCACCGCGACGGCGCCGCCCCGGTCGAAGGCGACCGCGTGCGCCCCGGCGGGCCCTTGCGCCGGCACCGGCCGGTAGGTGGTGAACAGCTCCGGGTGGTCCCGGCGCAGCCGCAGCGTCCGGGAGACGACCAGCAGCTTCGCCGCGCCGTCGGCGGCGACCGCGGGCCGGTGGCCGCCGTCGAGGCGGGCCAGCAGTTCCCGGCGTACGGCGAAGTCGACCGGGCGGCGGTTGTCCGGGTCGACCAGGCTGTTCTCCCACAGCTCGGTGCCCTGGTAGGTGTCCGGCACGCCGGGCATGGCGAGCTGGACCAGCTTCTGCCCGAGCGAGTTGGACCAGCCGGCCGGCGTGATCTCGTCGGCGAACCCGGTGATCTCGGCGTGCAGCTCCGGGTCGTCGTACATCCGGTCGACCAGGGCGTGCAGCTCGCGTTCGAAACCCGGGTCGGGGTCGGCCCAGCTGGTGGAGACGGACGCCTCCCGGGACGCCTTCTCCACGTACGCGTGCAGCCGGTCCCGCTCGATCGGCCAGGCGCCGACGGCGGTCTGCCAGAGCAGGTGGGCGAAGGCGGGGTCGGCCAGCGGCGCCCGGGCCATCCAGTCCGTCACCCGCTCGGCCCACCGGTCGGGCAGCTCGGAGAGGACGGCCAGCCGGGCGCGTACGTCCTCGCCGCGCTTGGTGTCGTGGGTGGAGAGGGTGGTCATGCCAGCCGGCCAGCGGACCTGCCGGGCGGCGGCGGCGCGGTGGAACTCCGCCGGCGGCACCCCGAAGTGGGCGGGCGAGCCGCCGACCTCGTTCAACGCGATGAAGCGACTCCACCGGTAGTAGGCGGTGTCCTCCACCCCCTTGGCCATCACCGCGCCGGAGAGCTGCGGGAAGCGCCGGGCCAGCTCGTGTTCCGGGTCGCGCAGCCGGGCGGTGACCGCGTCGAGGGTGGCGGCCAGGTCGGGACGGCGCCGGCCCGCCTCGGAGCGGGCGCCGGCGAGGTGCCGGGCGCCGTGCGGCGGGTAGCCCCGGTAGACCGGGAAGCAGGCGGCCAGCTCGGCCAGCGCCTCCCGGGTGGCCCGCTGGTCCAGCTCCGGCACGAGCGCGGCGAGCCGGGTCAGCTCGGCGGCGAGCAGCCGGGTGGCGGCTTCGAGCTTGGTGTCGTGGGTGAGGTCCTCCCACGAGGTGTGCCGCCCGACCAGCCGGGCGTCCAGGGCGGTGAAGTCACCCTCGGCGCGTCCGTCGACGAAGAGCCCGCAGACCGCGGCGAGGGCCTCGTAGCCGGTGGTGCCGTCGACCGGCCAGTCCGGCAGCTCCTCCCCGTACTCCAGGATCTTCTCCACCACCAGCCAGGCGTCTGGAGCGGCGGCGCGCAACCGGGCCAGGTAGCCGGCCGGGTCGCGCAGGCCGTCGGGGTGGTCGACCCGGATGCCGTCGACCTCGCCGGCCGCCACCCACCGCAGGACCTCCGCGTGGGTGGCGTCGAAGACCGCCGGGTCCTCCACCCGCAGGCCGGCCAGGTCGGAGACGGCGAAGAACCGCCGGTACGTCAGTTCGCTGTCCCCGCGCCGCCAGGAGATGAGCTCGTAGTGCTGCCGGTCGTGCACCTCGCGCGGACCGCCGTCGCCGGTGCCGTCGGCGATCGGGAAGCGGTGCTCGTGGTAGCGCAGCTCCCCGTCGACCAGCTTCAGGTCGTCCAGCGCGTCCGGGTTGTCGGCGAGCACCGGCAGCAGCAGCCGGCCGCGGTCCCAGTCGATGTCGAACCAGTCGGCGTACGCCGAGGAGCGGCCCCGGCGCAGCACGTCCCACCAGGCCGGGTTCGCCGCCGGCTGGGCCACCCCGGCGTGGTTGGGCACGATGTCCACGACCAGGCCGAGCCCGGCGGCGCGCAGCGCCCGGACCAGCCGCTGCCGGCCCGCCTCGCCGCCCAGCTCGGGGTTGACCGCGCGGTGGTCGACCACGTCGTAGCCGTGCGCGGAGCCGGGGGCGGCGGTGAGCAGGGGCGCGCTGTAGAGGTGGGTGACGCCGAGGTCGGCCAGCCAGCCGGCGAGGTCGGCGGTGGCGTCGAGGTCGAAGCCGGGGCGGACCTGCACGCGGTAGGTCGCCCCCACCCGCGTCGTCGGTGCCGTCGTCGGGTCGGGGCGAGGGGTGTCGGGCATGGTCAGACCGTCCTCTCCAGGACCACCAGGGAGCGGTCGGGCACGCAGATGGCATTGCCCGCCTCGACCACGGTGGTCTTCTCCGGTTCCGGTTCAGCGGTGCTGATGACCAGCTCCCAGCGCTGCCCGAACTCCTCGCCCGGCATGGTGAAGTCCAACGGGGCGTCGTGGGCGTTGAAGCAGAGCAGGAAGGAGTTGTCCTGGTGGCGCTGGCCGTACTGGCCGCGCTCGCGGATGCCGTCGCCGTTGACGAAGAGCGCGACCGAGCGACCGAAGTCGTTGCCCCAGTCCTCGCCGGTCATCTCCCGGCCGTCCGGGGTGTACCAGGCCAAATCGGGCAGGCCCGCCTCGGCGCTGCGCCCGCCCACCGGCAGGCCGGTGAAGAACCGCCGCCGCCGGAACACCTGGTGGTTGGTGCGGAACTCGGTGAGCCGCTGGACGAAGGCCAGCAGCTCCGGGTCGGCCCGCTCCCAGTCGACCCAGGCCACCTCGTTGTCCTGGCAGTAGGCGTTGTTGTTGCCCCGCTGGGTGCGGCCCAGTTCGTCGCCGTGGCCGATCATCGGCACGCCCTGGGAGAGCACCAGGGTGGCCAGGAAGTTGCGGCGCTGCCGGGCGCGCAGCGCCAGCACCGCGGGGTCGTCGCTCTCCCCCTCCACGCCGCAGTTCCAGGACCGGTTGTGGCTCTCGCCGTCCCGGTTCTCCTCGCCGTTGGCCTCGTTGTGCTTGTCGTTGTACGACACCAGGTCGTTGAGGGTGAACCCGTCGTGGCAGGTGACGAAGTTGATGCTGTGGAAGGGGCGCCGGCCGTCGTCCTGGTAGAGGTCGGCGGAGCCGGAGATGCGGGAGGCGAACTCGGCCAGGGTGGCCGGCTCACCGCGCCAGAAGTCCCGCACGGTGTCGCGGTACTTGCCGTTCCACTCGGTCCACTGCGGCGGGAAGTTGCCGACCTGGTAGCCGCCCGGGCCGACGTCCCACGGCTCGGCGATCAGCTTGACCTGGCTGACCACCGGATCCTGCTGGACCACCTCGAAGAAGGTGGAGAGGCGGTCGACCTCGTAGAACTCCCGGGCCAGGGTGGCGGCGAGGTCGAAGCGGAAGCCGTCGACGTGCATCTCGGTGACCCAGTACCGCAGCGAATCCATGATCAGTTGCAGGGAGTGCGGGCTGCGCACGTTGAGGCTGTTGCCGGTGCCGGTGTAGTCGACGAAGTAGCGCCGGTCGTCCTCGCTGAGCCGGTAGTAGCTGGCGGTGTCGACGCCCTTGAAGCTCAGCGAGGGTCCGAGGTGGTTGCCCTCGGCGGTGTGGTTGTAGACCACGTCCAGGATGACCTCGATGCCGGCGGCGTGCAGCGCCTTGACCATGCCGCGGAACTCCTGCACCTGCTGGCCGAGCCGGCCCAGCGCGGAGTAGCCGTGGTGCGGGGCGAAGAAGCCGATGGTGTTGTAGCCCCAGTAGTTGCGCAGCCCCAGGTCGGTCAGGCGGTGGTCGTGCACGAACTCGTGCACCGGCATCAGCTCGACCGCGGTGATCCCCAGCCGCTTGAAGTAGTCGATCATCACCGGGGAGGCGATGGCCGCGTAGGTGCCGCGCAGCTCCTCCGGGATGTCCGGGTGCCGCATGGTCAACCCGCGCACGTGCGCCTCGTAAATCACCGAGTGGTGGTAGGGGGTGCGCGGCGGCCGGTCGTTGCCCCAGTCGAAGTACGGGTTCACCACCACCGACTTGGGCATGAACGGCGCCGAGTCGGCCTCACTCATCCGGTCCGGCTCGCCCAGCACGTAGTCGTAGACCGCCGGGTCCCAGGTGATCTCCCCGTCGATCGCCTTGGCGTACGGGTCGAGCAGCAGCTTGTGCGGGTTGCAGCGCACCCCGCCGGCCGGGTCGAACGGGCCGTGCACCCGGTAGCCGTACCGCTGGCCGGGCTCGATGCCGGGCAGGTAGGCGTGCCAGACGTAGGCGTCCACCTCGCGCAGCTCGACGCGCCGCTCGGCGCCGGTGTCCCACTCGTCGAAGAGGCAGAGCTCGATCTTCTCGGCCACCTCCGAGAAGATCGCGAAGTTGGTGCCCATCCCGTCGTAGGTGGCGCCGAGGGGGTAGCGCTCGCCCGGCCAGACCTGCATGTCGCTCCTTCGGCCCATGATCGTGAGCGCACCGGACGGGCGGACCGCCGATGCGCACGCCGCTAATGCCCCGTCCCCGCGGCGGCCAATCCACCCGTTCGGGCCACACCCGATATCCACCCAACTGCGTTTGCGTGAACCTTTGGGTGTCCTCCGTCACGATAGGCGTTTTCAAGATGCGCCGGGCCGCGGCATGCCCTTTGCTGGATGCGGACGCGCCTGCGCGGGTGGGTCCGCTCGGCCACTCGGCCCCCACCACCTTCTTTCCGCCGCCATCGATGCCGGCGCGACCCTTCGTGCATGGACGGAGCTAGATGTGACCACTCTGCGGGTCGGCGAGCAGATCCCGGCCGCCGTGGACCGGAACTGCCGGCCCACCCCCACCTCCCGACCCCACGTCCCGCACCAGGGCGGCGGTGCCGGGGTGCCCCCGCAGACCCGCCGCATCCTGATGCTCTCCTGGGAGTACCCGCCGGTGCTGGTCGGCGGCCTCGGCCGGCACGTGCACGCGCTGTCGGTCGCCCTGGCCGCCGCCGGCCACGAGGTCACCGTGGTCACCCGGCACACCGAGGGCGCCCCGCTGGAGGAGTACGCCGACGGGGTGCGCGTCGTCCGCGCCGCCGAGGACCCGGTCGCCTTCCCGCTGGCCACCGACTCGCTGCTGGCCTGGACGATGGCCTTCAACCACACCCTGACCCGGGCCGCCCTGCGCGCCGCCGAGTCCGGCTCGTACGACGTCATCCACGCCCACGACTGGCTGGTCGCGCACACCGCGATGACCCTGCGCGAGCACTTGGACGTGCCGCTGGTCAGCACCATCCACGCCACCGAGGCCGGCCGTCACCAGGGCTGGCTGCCCGAGGAGATGAACCGGACCATCCACGGCGTCGAGCAGTGGCTCGCCGGCGAGTCCGGCCGGGTCATCGTCTGCTCCGGCTACATGCGCGACGAGGTGGGCGCGCTGTTCGGGGTGCCCGCCGCGCGGGTCGACGTGGTGCCCAACGGCGTCGAGCCGCACCGCTGGAAGGTGCCCGCCGCGGTGGTGGCCTCGGCCCGCGCCCGGTTCGCCGGGGACGGCCCGCTGGTCACCTTCGCCGGCCGGCTGGTCTACGAGAAGGGCGTGCAGCACCTGCTCGCCGGCCTGCCCCGACTGCGCGAGCGGCACCCCGGGCTGCGCGCGGTGATCGTCGGCGACGGGCCGTACCGGGCGGCCCTGGAGGCCGAGGTGCACCGGCTCGGACTGGGCGGCGCGGTGAGCATGCCCGGCTTCCTCGGCGGCACCGACCTGCCGGCGGTCATGGCCGCCTCGGACTGCTTCGCGGTGCCCAGCATCTACGAGCCGTTCGGCATGGTGGCGCTGGAGGGCGCCGCGGCCGGCGCGCCGCTCGCCGTGGCCCGCACCGGAGGGCTGGCCGAGATCGTGGAGCCGGGCGTCACCGGGATGACGTTCGCCCCGCAGGACCCGGACGGACTCACCGAGGCGGTGCACGCCCTGCTGTCGGACCGGGAGCGCGCCCGGGCGCTGGCCCGCCGGGCCCGCACCATGGTCCACGAGCGGTACGGCTGGACGGCGATCGCCGCCCGCACCGCCGCCGCGTACGCCGCCGCCATCGCCGGCGACGTCGCCTTCACCGCCGCCCGAGCCGAGGAGCGGATGACCCGGGGACGCGCCCTGCCCACCCTCCCCTCCGGCAACCTCCTGGCCGCCGCCGGCCTGCGCTGATTCCCTCCGCTCCCCACCCTTCGGGGCGGCGGTTCCTCCCCTCGCTCGGGACCACCACTGCGTAGTCGGCGAGGGCCTGGGGATGCGGAAAGGCCGCCGACCCCTCCTGGGGGCCGGCGGCCTTCGTCGTGCGGGGTGACCGGGAGGTCAGCGCTGGTCGGCGGGGAGGTAGTCCCGCTCGGCGGCGCCGGTGTAGATCTGCCGCGGCCGGCCGATCTTGGTCTCCGGGTCGTTGATCATCTCGCGCCACTGGGCGATCCAGCCGGGAAGCCGGCCCAGCGCGAAGAGCACCGTGAACATCTTGGTCGGGAAGCCCATGGCCTTGTAGATCAGGCCGGTGTAGAAGTCCACGTTCGGGTAGAGCCGGCGGGAGACGAAGAAGTCGTCGGCGAGGGCGATCTCCTCCAGCTGCATCGCGATGTCCAGCATCGGGTCCGGCTTGGCCATTCGGCCGAGCACGTCCTGGGCGGCCTTCTTCACGATGGCGGCGCGCGGGTCGTAGTTCTTGTAGACCCGGTGGCCGAAGCCCATCAGCTTCACGCCGTCCTGCTTGTCCTTCACCTTGCGGACGAAGGAGCGGACGTCACCGCCGTCGGCCTTGATCTTCTCCAGCATCTCCAGCACGGCCTGGTTGGCGCCGCCGTGCAGCGGGCCGAACAGGGCGTTCACCCCGGCCGAGACCGAGGCGAAGAGGTTGGCGTTGCTGGAGCCGACCAGCCGCACCGTGGAGGTCGAGCAGTTCTGCTCGTGGTCGGCGTGCAGGACGAAGAGCATGTCCAGCACCTTCGACATCACCGGGTCGACCTCGTACGGCTCCGCCGGGACGCCGAAGGTCATCCGCAGGAAGTTGTCCACGTACCCCAGCGAGTTGTCCGGGTACAGCAGCGGCTGCCCGATGGACTTCTTGTAGGCGTACGAGGCGATGGTGGGGACCTTCGCCATCAGCCGGATCGTCGACATCTCCACGTGGTCGGAGTCGAACGGGTCCAGGCTGTCCTGGTAGAACGTGGAGATGGCGCTGACCGCCGAGGAGAGCACCGCCATCGGGTGCGCGTCGCGCGGGAAGCCGTCGAAGAACCGACGCATCTCCTCGTGCAGCAGCGAGTGCCGCCGGATCCGGTCGCTGAACTCGGTCAGCTGCTGCTGGGTGGGCAGCTCACCGTAGATGAGCAGGTAGGAGACCTCCAGGAAGGAGGACTTCTCGGCCAGCTGCTCGATCGGGTAGCCGCGGTACCGCAGGATTCCGGCGTCGCCGTCGATGTAGGTGATCTCGGACGAACAGGACGCGGTGTTGACGAACCCGGGATCGTAGGTGGTCATCCCGGTTTCCTTCAGCAGCTTGCTCACCCCGATGCCCGCGGGGCCTTCGACCGCGTCGTGCACCGGCATCGAAAGCTGCCCACCGGGGTGATCGAGCTTGACTTCCGTCATGTGGTTCCTCGCTTCGCCGGCGAATCTTCGTTGAATTGCCTTCGCTTTTACCGTAATCGCGATGTCGGGGATACCGCCGCCCATGGTTCGGCGGTGAGGTATGCGTCACCCGATTCCCGACCCGAAGGCTCGGAAACCCTGTCCGGTGAAGGGTTGTCCGACGACGCCGCGGTACCGGGGCTGCCCTGGGAGCGCGCCCATCCGCAGGGGCGGCGGGGCCTCCCCGGGTCAGTCGATCGCGAGGCGGCGCAGCGAGCCGTCGGCGGCGACCCGGTAGAGGTCCAGCCGGTTCGCGCCGGCGCGGAACAGGTGGTCGTCGGCGAGCAGGGCGGCGAAGCGGCGCCCTCCGCGGTCCCGGGGCACCACCGGCACGACCGCGCCGACCGTGCCGTTGACCGCGACCGCCAGCGTGGTGCCGTCCGGCACCTCCGCCGGCACCGTGCCCCAGACCAGAGCCGGCAGTTCGCCGGTGGCCGGGTCGACGGCCCGGAACGCGGCCAGGTTCGCCACCCGGGCGCTGCCGCCGGTGGGGACGTCGCCGACGGCGGTGCCTACCAGCGGGTGCGGGACGGGATCCGGCGGGCGGGCCGGCACCCCACCGCGCAGGGTCAGCGGCTGGCCCGGCCGGTCGAAGAAGGTCTTCTCGGCCCGTTGCCGGGGAGCCTGCCCGGCGGAGCGGCCGTCGGTCGCCCAGGGGATCCGGACGTGCACCGCGTCGGCGATGGTGGGCAGCAGGTCGACGTGCTCCCAGTTGCGGTCGTCGGTGCGGCCGGCGCGCTGCCCGGGCTCCTTGACGAACATCGGCACCCAGGCCACCTCGCCGGCCGCGTGGGTGAGCGCGTCCAGGCCCCGGCCCTGCCAGTCCGGGGTGAAGCTGACCCCGTGGTCGGCGGTGAGCAGGATCAGGGATTCGTCGTAGAGGCCGGTGGCGCGCAGGGTCCGCAGCATCTCACCGACCAGCCGGTCGGTGTACCGCAGCTGGGCGAGGTGGCGGGCACGGGCCAGCTCGACCCAGCCCGCACCGTCGTTGGGCAGGTCGGCCGGCGCGGCGTAGCGGGCTCCCGAGGGCAGGTGGATCCAGGGCGCGTGCGGCATCAACAGGTGCAGGAAGTGCAGCGTGGGCCGGTCCGACGGGCGCAGGCCGGCGAGGAAGCTGGTGAACCGGGCCGGTTGGTTCTCCTCGAGGTTGTCCCAGCGGAACTTCGGGTCGGCCGGGACCGGCTCGGCGGCGTCCAGACCCACCTCGGCGCGGGTGCGCTCCCGGTACGTCTGCTGCGGGTCGATCCGGCTCTCCACCGGGGCCGCCAGCTGGCCGAGCAGCCGGCCGCTCTCCCGGACCAGCACCCCGAGCCCCTGCTCCGGGCTGGACGGCTGGTCGCAGCGGCTGGGTGGGCAGAGCCGGGTGATGCTCTCCTGGGCGCGGATGTCGTACAGGCCGCCGAGGGCGGTGAAGAGGTTGTCCGGATGTTGCGAGTAGTGCGGGGCGGACGTCTCGGCCGGATAGCGGCCGGTGAGCATCGCCGGCAGCGCGTACGGGGTCCAGCCGCTCACCCCGGTGGCGTTGCGGTACCAGGTGGAGCCGGCGGCCAGCTCGGCGAAGTGCGGGTAGCGGGTGGCGTCGATCCGGCCGTCCGGGCCGAGCAGGGAGACCAGCGGCAGCTCGTCCAGGACGATCATGACCACCGGCGGGTGCGATCCCGGCCCGGCCACGCCGGCGGCGCCGCCGGCCGCGCGCGGCAGCACCACCGCCGAGGCGGGTGAGGCGACCAGGAAGAGGGTGACGAAGACCGGCGGCCCGACCGCGGCGACCCGCAGCACCCGGCCGAGCGCCGGCCACCGCCGGTGCGCGGCGGCACCGGCCGCGCCGGCCACCACCGCGACCAGCAGCAGGGGTACGCCGCGCAGCGGCGTGGTGTGCCGGCCGACCTGGACGGCCAGCGCGGCCAGCAGCAGCCCGAGCAGGGCGGTGTGCGTCGCCGCCCGGACCCGGGGGCCGGCCAGCCGGGTGGCCAGGCCGAGCAGGGTGACGGCCAGCGTGGGCAGGACCGCGATCATCGCCACCAGCAGCAGGATCTCCCCGGCGCCGGCCCGGTGGAAGAGGAAGAAGTCCGGGCTGCGCCCGAGCACGTCGAGCAGCGGTTGGGTGACCACCAGGCCGACCAGCGCGGCCACCTCCAGCACCCGGCGCAGCTCGGCGTGGCGCTCGGCGCGCGGTACGGGGGCCGGGGCCTGCTGACGCAGCCGCGGTGGGGGTGTGCGGGTGCGTTCAGCCACCCACCACCGCCTCGTACAGCGTGCGCGTGCCCGACGGCAGGTCGGTGCGACGGTCGATCCGGCAGCGCGCCGCCAGCAGCCGCTCGAACTCCTCCCGGCGGTAACGGGGGAAGAGCCCGTCCGGCTTGTTCGCCAGCAGCCGCCGCGCCATGGCGTCCTCCGGGTGGACGAACTCCACCACCAGCCGCCCGCCCGGCCGGGCGTACGCGACGAGCTGGTCGAGCACCGCCGGCAGCGGCACGTTGCACCCGATGGCCAGGTGGTGCACCACGGCGAGGGCGAGCACCACGTCGGCCCGGGCCCGGGCGGCGAAACTGGCCCGTTCGACGCCCCGCCAGCCGCCACCGGGCGACGGGTCGGCGAGGTCCATCACCAGCGGCAGGATCCGCCGTTCCCCGGCGTCGCGCAGCGCCCGGTAGAGGGTGTCGACCACGGCCGGGTCCTGCTCGACGGCGACCACCTGCGCGGCGTGCCGGGCGGCGATGCGGGCGTACCGGCCGTCGTTGGCGCCGAGGTCGAGCACCAGCCGGGGCGTCCCGGCGACGGCCAGCGCCGCCTCGACGAACCGTTCCTTCTCCGCCCGGTCCTGCGCGGTGTAGCCGCAGGTGCGCTGGTAGTCCACCCAGTGGCTGCCGTCGGCGCGCCGGTCCAGCCGCCGCACCAGCTTCTCGAGGCCGCGTACGGTGGCCAGGGCCAGGTCCCGGGAGTAGCCGGCGGCCCGCAGCTGGGCCCGCACGTCGGCGGTGCTGGACCGGGCGTTGCGGGCCTGCATGGCGCCGTGCAGGTGGACGTGGGTGAGGACTCCGGGCAGCAGCCGGCGGGTACCGCCGAAGAGCCGGCGCATCTGGTCGGGCTCGATGCCGTCGACCCGGGCTCGCAGCCAGGGCTGGAAGTCCAGGCCCAGGTGGGCCTGGAGGAGCAGCGGATAGAGCAGGGTCTGGCAGAACTGGCGGTACCCGGCCCAGGGTTCACCGTCGCGCGCCGGCTCGAAGGAGCCGACGTCGATGAAGACCGGGCCGGCGCCCCGCCACTGGAGGTTGTACGCCGAACCGTCCTTCAGGGTGAAGCCGGCGGGCAGCGCCCGGCGCAGGATCTCCAGGTGCAACAGCGCCGCGTCGCGCAGCATGGTGAAGGACCACTCGTACGGGTGGGAGACGAACGGGATGCGTTCGTGGCGCAGCACGGTGGTCCAGCCGGTGTCGGGCAGCGTCGCCGGGTCCACCGGCGTGGTGCCGCAGACCTTCCCCTCGGCCAGCAGGGCGGTGAAGAAGTCGGCGGCGGACAGGGCCCGCCAGTCGGCGGCGGCCTGCGGGCCGAGCCCGCGCAGCACCTGGTCGCCGGCGTGGAAGACCCGGTTGGCCGGGTCGCGGAAGGAGCCGGGCTCGGCCCGGAGCCGGGCGTCGGAGGTCGTCATCGGTGGTACGCGCCGGATCAGGTGTCGGCGGACTGGCGCTGCTGCTGGCCGCCCGGCGCGGCCCCGACCGGGTCGCTGGGCTGCCGGCGGAACCGGGCGACGAGGCGACGCCAGTAGAGCTTGGCGGCGACCGCCGCTCCCGCGGCCCCACCGACCACCGCCTGCACGATCAGGCTGCCGGATCCCGCGTCCAGGTAGGCCAGGTGCATCACCGACCGCTCCCTTCCCTCGCCGTCGTCGACCGGCCGCGAAACGGGGAGCCTTATGCGGCTTTCGACCCGTTAAGCCGGACTTGTTCCTTTGACACCGTACGCCGCCGGGGCTGACCGTGCGGCCCACACGGCGACTGCGGCACACGTCCGTTCCGTTCAAGACCGGCCGGCCCGGGGCCCCTACCGTGACGCCATGGCACCTCGCTTCGACCTGATCGGCATCGCGGTCACCGACATGGCCCGCAGCCTCGACTTCTACCGCCGCCTCGGGCTGGACATCCCGGCCGAGGCCGACTCCGAGGACCACGTCGAGCTCACCCTGCCCGGGGGCCTCCGGCTGGCCTGGGACGACGTGGCGATGATCCGCACCTTCCACCCACACTGGACGGCACCGACCGGCAGCCCCCGGACCGGTCTCGCCTTCCGCTGCGCGGACCCGGCCGAGGTGGACCGGACCTGGGCCGAGCTGACCGGGGCCGGCTTCCACGGCGAGCTGCCGCCGTGGGACGCCTTCTGGGGGCAGCGTTACGCGGTGCTGCACGACCCCGACGGCAACGGCGTCGACCTGTACGCCCCCCTCGACGCCGGGTGACGGGCGGTCGCGGCGACGGTGGCCGGGGGCGGGGCGCTGCGCGCGGGTTGGGTGTCTATGCCCCACCCTGCCCGCCCCGCTGCGCAGGCGGCGCCCGGCGTGCAGCCCCAGGTGGGCGTTGCCGGGCTGGCGTTGCCAGACAGGCGGCACCCGGACAGGCGGCGCCGGACGGACACTGCCGGCCGTCTGACGCAAGGCGGGTGACCTGGTCGGAGCGGCCACGAGGGGCGGCGGGCCGGGCATCCGACGCCAGGTGGGCGCCACCAGACCAAGCCTCCGGCGCCAGGTGCGCGGCGGCGGGGATGCGGCGCCGGGGTCCGGCGCTGGCCGGCGCGGTCCCCGCCGGTCAGCACGGGAGGAGGGTGCGGTCATCCGGTGCCAGCCTTTAGAGCTGATGACGTAGATGACTCATCCGTCGGTCTCCGCGCCCCGGTTGGGGTGGTCCCGCCTTGCCGGCGCTCCCGCAGGCCCGTGATTCGTTCACGTCATCAGCTCTAAAGCGCCCGCGACAGGTATCCGCCCCGGATCGCAACACCGTGATCGGATCGCCCGGGACGACCGTTGAAGCCAGGGCCAGCAGCCCGCCGGCGGATCAGCCAACCGGCATCCGGCCAGCACCCCGCCGGCGGCTCAGGCAACCGGCACTCCGCCGGCGGACCGGCCGGCCAGCAGCCCGTCGGCGTATTCAGCCGGTCGGCAGTCTGCCAGCGGGTCAGCCGGCCAGCAGTCTGCTCGGCGGCACCCCGGCCAGCTCGCGGACGTCCCGGGTCAGGTGCGCCTGGTCGGCGTAGCCGCTGCGGGCGGCTGCCTCGGCCAGCGGGACCCCGGCCCGGGCGAGGGCGACCGCGCGCCCCATCCGCAGGATGCGGGCGAGGGTCTTCGGGCCGTACCCGAAGAGGGCCAGGCTGCGCCGGTGCAGGGCGCGCGGGCCGAGGCCGACCTCGGCGGCGGTCGCGGTGACGGAGACGCCGGCGTCGAGGAGCGCGGCGACCCGCGACCCGAGCGGGTCGGGGCCGCCGACGGCGGCGAGCCGGGCGGCGGCGACCGCCTCCAGCGCTGCGGCGGTCGGGCGGTCGCCCAGTCGCTCGGCGATCTCGTCGGCGGCCCGGCCCCAGAGCGCGTCCAGCGGTACCCGGCGGTCCCGCAGCTCCCCGGCGGGTACCCCGAAGACCGCCGGGCCGGTCCCCGGCGGCAGCCGCAGCCCCAGCCACCGCTCCCCCGGCGTGCCGGCGCTCACGTGGGCGGTGCGGTCCGGTCCGGCCACCAGCAACCCGGAGCGGCTGGACCAGAGCAGGTCCAGGCAGCCGTCGGGAAGCACCCGGACCGGCCCGCCGGTGCTGACGCTGGTCCAGAGCACGGCGCCCGGCAGGGCGGCGCGACGTTCCCGGTACACGCCGCCCAGCCTGCCACGCCCGGCGAGCTTCACCGTCTCACGGCGGTGCCTGCGCTGTGGGGTCCGGCAGCAGCACGGTGAACACGGTGCGGCCGGGCCGGCTCTCCACCCGTACGGCGCCGTGGTGGGCCTCCACCACCGCCGCGACGATGGCCAGGCCGAGGCCGGTGCTGCCGTGTTCCCGGGAGCGCGAGCTGTCCCCCCGGGCGAACCGTTCGAAGACCTCGCCCTGCAGCTCCGGTGCGACGCCGGGGCCGTCGTCGGTCACGCTGATCTCCACTCCGCCGGGCGCCGGGGCCAGGCGGGTGGTCACCGTCGTGCCGGGCGGGGTGTGCACCCGGGCGTTGGTCAGCAGGTTCGCCACCACCTGGTGCAGGCGGACGGCGTCGCCGGGCACGTCGAGCGCCTCGTCGGGCAGGTCGAGCTGCCACCGGTGCTCCGGGCCGGCGACATGGGCGTCGCTGACCGCGTCGATGACCAACGCGGTGAGGTCGACCGGCTCGGCCGCGAGCGGCCGGCCGGAGTCGAGCCGGGCGAGCAGCAGCAGGTCGTCGACGAGGCTGGTCATCCGGGCGCTGGCCGACTCGACCCGACGCAGCGCGTGCGCCACGTCCGGCGGCACCCGGTCCCGGCCGCGCCGGGCCACCTCGGCGTAGCCGCGGATCGCCGCCAGCGGGGTGCGCAGCTCGTGGCTGGCGTCGGCGACGAACTGGCGTACCCGGGTCTCGCTGGCCTGCCGGGCGGCGAGCGCGGCGGCGACGTGGCCCAGCATCCGGTTGAGCGCCGCCCCCACCTGGCCGACCTCGGTGCGCGGGTCGGTGTCGCCCTCCGGCACCCGCACCGACAGGGCCACCTCGCCCCGGTCCAGCGGCAGCTCGGCGACCCGGACGGCGGTGGCGGCGACGCGGTTCAGCGGGCGCAGCGTGGCCCGGACGATCAGCGCGCCCAGGCCACCGGCGACGAGCAGGCCGGCGGCGGCGACACCGGCCTGGGCGGCGATCATCCACCAGACCGTCTGCTGCACCCCGGCCAGGGGGATCGCGACGACGAGGACCTGCCCGTCGCCCATCTGCCGGGCCACCGCGCGGTAGTCGCCCCGGTCACCGAGCTCGACGCCGCGCGGCCGGCCGTCGGTGGGCAGCCGGGTCAGTTCGGCCAGGTCGCCCACCGGCAGCGCCTCCGCGGGGCCGGTGGTGCTGCGGATCCGTGCGGAAACGACCTTGCCGTCGGCGGTCATCGCGGCGATCGAGTCCGGCGGGAAGCCGGGCGGGGGCTCCGGCGCCCACCGGTCGTCGGTCCACTGCCGCTCGGCGAACTGCCGGTACCAGGGTGGCGGGTCGCCCTGCCGGCTCCCGCCGAGAGTGAGCTGGTTGTCGACCTGGGTGATGAGGAAGTGGCGCAGCGCCACCGTGGTCAGGCCGCCGATGGCGATGCTGACCAGGGCGAGCAGCGCCACCACCGCGGCGACCAGCCGGCTGCGCAGCGACCGGCGGGCCAGCCAGGACCGCAGCCGGCCGGCGTCAGTCCGCCGGCCTGAGGACATAACCGGCCCCACGCAGCGTGTGGATCATCGGGGCCCGTCCCGCGTCGATCTTCTTGCGCAGGTACGAGATGTAGAGCTCGACCACGTTGGCCTGCCCGCCGAAGTCGTAGTTCCAGACCCGGTCGAGGATCTGCGCCTTGCTCAGCACCCGGCGCGGGTTGCGCATCAGGTAACGCAGCAGCTCGAACTCGGTCGCGGTGAGGGTGATCAGCTCGCCGCCGCGACGCACCTCGTGGCTCTCCTCGTCCAGGCTGAGGTCGCCCACGGTGAGCACCGCGTCCTCCCGGATGGCCACCGCGAAGCCGGAGCGGCGCAGCAGGGCGCGCAGCCGGGCGATGACCTCCTCCAGGCTGAACGGCTTGGTGACGTAGTCGTCGCCGCCGACGGTCAGCCCGGCGATGCGCTCCTCGACGGCGTCCCGGGCGGTCAGGAAGAGCACCGGCACCGTCGGGGCCTGCTCTCGCAGCCGGCGCAGCACCTGGAAGCCGTCCAGGTCGGGCAGCATCACGTCGAGCACCACCACGTCCGGCTGGAGCTGCCGGGCGGCGCTCAGCGCCGCCATCCCGCTGCCCGCGCTGCGGACCTGCCAGCCCTCGTAGCGCAGCGCCATGGAGAGCAGGTCGGTCAGCGTCGGTTCGTCGTCGACCACGAGCACCCGGACGGGCCCGCCGTCCGGGCGGCGCAGCTCGATCCGGTTCTGCATGGTCTGCCCGTCGGTCACCATGCCCCCATCGTGGGCCTGCTCACTGTCGCCGGTCTGTGCGTCTCCTGTGTACCAGCTGTGGGCGACGGAGGGACCGGTCGGGCTACTCGCCGGCGCCCAGTGGGTAGGTGCGCACGAAGCGCATGGTCCATACACCCGTGCCGTCCCGGTGGTCCCGGGCGTAGAGGTGGTCCGGCCCGGCCCCACCGGGCGGCGGGCCGCCGTCCGGATGGCGCATCACCCAGTGCGCGGGCGGGTCGCCGTCGGGGTCGGCCGGCACCGCGCGGACCAGGTCGTCGGCGGGCCCGCCGACGAAGCGTACGGTCACCTCGGCCATCCCCGTGCCCCTCCTCGCCGCTGTCCCGCCGGTGCGGGGCGGACCGGACGTCCTGGCTGGCAAGTTACCGCACCTCGGGCCCGCCCCGCGTCGACCGCTCCGGTTTGCCCTGCTGGGAGGCCGGGTACCGCGTCGAAGGCGCCCGTGGCACACGGGGCGACGCCGACGACATGGACGGGAGCGGGTCGATGAGGACGCTGGCCGGGCGGTACGAGCTCGAGCAGCGCATCGGCATGGGCGGCATGTCGGAGGTGTGGCGCGCGCACGACGTGGTGCTGGACCGACCGGTCGCGGTGAAGCTGATGTCGCCGGGAGACCAGGGCGAGGAGACCTCGGTGGAGCGGATCCGCACCGAGGCGCGCTCCGCGGCCCGGCTGGTGCACCCCAACGTGGCCAGCGTGCACGACTTCGGCACCGCGTCCACGTTGCCCGGACGCGAGGCGCCGTACATCGTGATGGAGCTGGCCGAGGGCGAGACGCTCGCCGAGCACCTGCGGGCCGGGCCGCTCGACTGGCGGATCGCGGTACGGGTCTGCGCCGAGGTGGCGGCCGCGCTGGCCGCCGCCCACGCGCACGGCATCGTGCACCGCGACGTCAAGCCGGCCAACGTCATGCTGACCCCGTCCGGGGTGAAGGTGCTGGACTTCGGCATCGCCACTCCGGCCGGCGCGCCCGACCACAGCCCCGAGGGGATGGTGCTGGGCACCCCGGCGTACCTGGCACCGGAGCAGTTCGATCGGCAGCCGGCCACCCCGGCCGCCGACATGTACGCCCTCGGGGTGCTCCTCTACTACTGCCTCACCGGGCGGCTGCCGTACGCGGCCGGGACCACCGCCACCCAGCTGGTGGGTGCCCGCCGGCGGGTGACCCCGGAGCCGCTGCCGCCGGTCGACGGGCTGCCGCCGGAGGTGGCCGACCTGTGCCACCGCTGCCTGGACGAGGACCCGCTGCGCCGGCCGACCAGCCTGATGGCCGCGCTGCTGCTCGCCGAGGCGGTCGACGCCCGGGTGTACGTCCCGATGGTGGCGTCGGTGCCCCGGCAGCGCAGCGCACCACCCTCGCTGTGGACCGAACGGGCCGCCACCGAGGTGACCGAGGCGGTCGCCCTGGACGACTGGTCCCGCGCCGGTCCGGCCTGACCGGACGGCGTTTCACCCGGTCGAGGTCGGGAACGCCAGCCGGTGAGTGACGGGAGGAACGCGATGCCGGATCCGAGTTCCTGGCTGAAAGAGGCCACCGCGACCGCTGCCGGCGGTCACGTAAGCACCAAGGACGGTGGCCTGTCCACCGCGCTGGCGTCTCCGTTGGCGCCACACTGCACCGGGCTCAGGCCGGAGCAACTGCTCGCCGCCGCCTTCGCCTCCTGCCTGCACCATGCGGCGGTCGAGGCGGCCGGGGAGATCACCGATGAGGCGCACACGGTGCAGGTGACCGCCGAGGCGAGGTTGGGCCGGGACGAGGACGGCCGTTACCGGGCCGACGTGCACGCGTCCATCTCCTCCGCCGGGCTGAGCCGGGAACAGCTGGCCGACCTGGTGGAGCACGCCGACCGGCTGTGGCCCTTCTCCAGCGGGGACGCCAGCCGGCACCGGCTGACGGTCACCCCGGCGGAGAACGGTCGGCGCTGATCTCGCCGCCTACCAGCGGAAACCGGCGGTCACCGCGCGGTGGTCGCTGTCCGGGGTGCGCAGCACCCCGGCGGTGGTCGGGGTGAGCCCCCGGTAGAGGACATGGTCCGGCCGGGTCACCGGCACCGGGGAGGGCCAGGTGAAACCGAAGCCCTGGCCGGCATCGGCCTGCGCGTCACGCAGCAGGGCGGTGAGCGGGCGGAAGACCCGGTCGGTGGTGGCGGTGTTGAGGTCGCCGAGGACCACCAGCCGGTCGGCCCGGTCGGCGCGGACGGTGCGGGCCAGCGAGCGCAGGCTGCCGTCGCGGGCGACGGTGTCCCCCGCCCGGGCCGAGCCGAGGTGGGCGACGTAGACCACCAGGTCGCCGCGCGGGGTGGCGACGACGGCCCGCAGCGCCCTGGTCCAGCCGAGACCGGTGTCCACACCGGTGGAGTCCCGGATCGGGTACCGGCTCCAGAGCGCGACGGTGGAGACCGCGGCGCGGTGCGGGTAGCGCTCGCGCAGCCCGGGGGCGGCGGGACCGCCGCCGTCGACCTCCTGCAGGCCGATGAGGTCGGCGCCGGCTTCCACCAGGGGGGTCAGGGTGGCGCCCGGGTCGGGGTTGCCGGCGCGCAGGTTCTGGCTGGCCACCCGGATCCCGGCGGGGCCCCCGCCGGTGGCCGGGGGGAGCCAGGCGCCGCCGTGGATCAGGCCCCACGCGGTGGCGGGCAGCAGGACGGCCACCAGCGCGCGCCGGGAGCGGCGCAGCAGCGCGGCGAGGGCGAGCAGCGGCACGCCGAGGCCGAGCAGCGGGCTGGCGCTGTCGAGGAGGCTGCCCAGGCCGTGCACGTTCGGTACGACGCGGTGACCGACCAGCAGCAGGGCGAGGAGCACGGCGAGCAGGACGACGACCAGCCCACGCCGGTCACCGGGGGGGCGGCCCGCGTCGGCGCGGGCGGGCTCGTCGGTCATGATCTCGGTCACCGTCCGCATCGTACCGAGCCACTGGGCGGTGGGCGCCCGGGGCGCGATCCACTCTGGTCGTCCGCCGCCCGGACGAGAAACCCGTCGGCGGTACGGCCACCGGTCGCTCCACCGATCGGTGGAGACGCCATGTCTCCCGACGGACCGCGACACTCCGTCTCATTCGTTCCACCAAAAAGGATATAAAGGCAAAAGAAGCAATGGCGAGGATAATCCCTTTGACGGTATGCCAAGGGGATATGACCAAGCCGATCCGGGCAGATTGTGGCGCATGCCACCAATCACCCCGATGGCAACGAGCGGGAAGCTTTCTAGCCTCGGCGGGTGCATCCCGACAACTCCCCCGAGCAGCAGCTGACCGACACCCACGCGGCCGCCCGTCCGGCCGATGCGGCATCGGGCGAACGGCGGATCGGCCGGCACCGCGCCCCGGAGCCACCCCGGCGGGCCCGCCGCGCCCGGCTGGCCTCGACCCCGGCGCGGGTCGCCCTGGCCTGCGGCGTGAGCTGCTGCCTGGGCCTGGTGGCGGTCGCCGGCGCGCAGGCGGGCGTGGGGCAGCGCGCCGCGCCGGTCGGCGAGGCCCTGGCCGACCGGGCCACGGCGGAGCAGCGCGCCTCGCGCGCCCTGGACCGGGGCGCGTCGCCGCTGGCCGTGCCGGTGTCCCCCGTACCCACCGCCAGCCCGAGCCCGTCCGCCACCCGGAAGCCGCCGCCCGGGCCGGCGCGGCCCCGACCGGTCGCCGGCCTCACCCAGACGCAGATGGACAACGCCAAGGTGATCGTCGACGTCGGTGTCGACCTGGGCATGCCGAAGCGCGGCCTGGTGGTCGCGGTGGCCACCGCGCTGCAGGAGAGCAACCTGCACAACCTCGCCAGCGACGTGCTGCCCGAGTCGTCCGACCACCCGCACCAGGGCAGCGGCGCCGACCACGACTCGCTCGGACTGTTCCAGCAGCGGCCGAGCAGCGGTTGGGGCACGGTGGCGCAGCTGATGCGCCCGGCGTACGCGGCCCGGGTGTTCTACGCCGCGCTCGCCGAGGTCCCCGGCTGGCAGCGCCTCAGCGTCACCGAGGCCGCCCAGGCGGTGCAGATCTCCGCCTACCCCGGCGCGTACGCCAAGCACGAGGCGCGCGCCACCCGGGTGGTCGAGGCGTTGCGCTGAGCCGGTCGGGTCAGGCCACCCGGGTGCCCGGCTCCGGCCGCTCCACCGCCACCTCGTCGGCGCCGGCCGCCACCCGGGTCGCCGGGACCCCGCCGGGCGCCGCGGCCGCCGCGGTGGGGGTGTCCACCGCCACCGCCCCGCCGGCCGCCCCGGCGAGGATCTGGTCCACCCGGGCCTCCCGGCGCCGCCGCTCGTGCAGCGTCGCCTCGAACTCACGGCGGGCGCGGACGGCCTCCGCGTACACCCGCTCGCGGACCAGGCGGGCCTCCTCGCGCGCCGCTTCCAGCTCACCGCGGGCCTGGGCGAGGAGTTTCGCCGCCTCCCGTTCGGTCTGCGCCGCCCGGACGGCGGCGTCGTCGCCGTCGATCGGCGCGCTCTGCCGGTCCACCAGGCCGCGGAGCACGCTGGCCTCCTGCCGGATCTGGTCCCAGTCCCGGCCGGCGCCGGCGGCGATCTCCGCGCGCCGCGCCAACCGGGTCAGTCGGACACCGAGCTCGTCGAGGCAGGAATCCACCTGCCGCTGGTCGTAGCCGGTCTCAACGACGGAGAACCTCATACTGTCGCCCCCCAGGCAGCTGGTACGTCTTTCCCCAACTCGATCCTCGCGGCTGCCGACGGCCGTCGAGGAGCTTCGGGAAAAATGTTCAGCAACTGAGGCGACGGCTCAGGTGCGCTTGGGCAGCACCACCACGCGGCCGAAGAACTCGTCGATGCGGCGCACCACGTCGTTGAAGTCGTCCAGGTCGATCGGCTTGGTCACGTACGCGTTGGCCTGGAGGGTGTAGCTGCCGACGATGTCGGTGTCGGCGTTCGAGGTGGTCAGCACGACGATCGGGATCGTCCGCAGGTCCTCGTCCTGCTTGACCTCGCCGAGCACCTGACGGCCGTCCATCCGGGGCATGTTCAGGTCGAGCAGGATCACGTCGGGTCGCCGGGCCTCGGTGTGCCGGCCCACCCGGCGCAGGAACTCCATCGCCTCCTGGCCGTCGCTGACCACGTCGATGACCTTGTCGATCTCGGAGTCCGCGAGCGCCTCCTCGATCATCAGGACGTCGCCCGGGTCGTCGTCCACCACCAGGATGCGGACGGGGTTCGGCGTGCCTTGACCCATGAGGATAATCCTGCCTCGTGTCGGCGAAGGGTGGACCGCGCGGTCACCCGTTGGCGGGGAAATCTAGCCGATCAACGACCGGACGACGATGCCGGGTCGGCGTGGTCCGGCTGGTAGATCAGCACGTCGGCCAGCCCGGTGACCTGGAGGACCCGGTCCACCCGACCGCTCGCCCCGGTCACCCGCAACCACCCGCCCTCGGCGGCGGCCCGGTTGTCCCCGCGGACGAACGCCGCGATGCCGGTCGAGTCGCAGAAGGTCAGCTCGCTGAGGTCCAGCAGCAGGCGCCGTACACCATCGGCGGCGAGCCGGTCGATCTCGTCGTTGAGCCGCCCGGCGGTGTTCAGGTCCAGCTCGCCGGCGAGCAGCAGGCACACCCCGCCGTCGGCCCGCCCGGCCTGCGTGACGGTGAACGTCAACGTCGTCCCTCCCGCTCCACCGCAGGGCCGATCCTTGCAGTGGTGCAAGTATACGCAGGGGGTGGATCAGGGAACGCGCGCCGGGGATCAGCGGGGGGCGGCGCCGCTCAGGCCCGCGACCTCAGCTTCGCCGTCCGCCAGGAACCGCGCCGCGCGGGGAAAGTCGCGCAGCACCTGATGATAGTGGCCCAGGCTCCGGCCGACCGCGACCGCGGGCACCCCGCGACTGGCCAGGATCGCCGCCAGCCACCCGACGAACTCGGTGAACAGGGAGCTGTCGTCGACGTAGAGCGCGGCGGCGAGGAAATCCACGATGTAACCGAGGTCGCTGACGGTGGAGTCGAGTTGGGCCGGGGTGTAGTCGTTGACCGCCGGCACCCGCTCCCGCAGGTCCGCCAGGGCGGAGTCGATCAGCTCGCCGCGCCGCTTGACCAGGCTGGCGTACTCGTCGTCGGCCAGGTGCGGCAGGTCCGCCGGCCGGACCCGGCGCAACGCCCGCTCGTCGGCGACCAGGTCGGCGGCGGCGGGGGCGTCCGGCGCCCAGGCCACCCCGAGCCGGCGCGCCCACCGGCCGTCGACGCCGAACCCGCGGCCCCCCACGACCACGGGTACGTCGGAGCGGCGGCACGCCTCGATCATGCGGTGCGCGTGCGGCAGCCGCATCGGCAGCGCGCAGGCCAACGCGACCGCGTGCGCGTCGTGCCGGTGCAGGTACGACACCAGATGGGCGGCGGGGACGCTCGCCCCGAGGAAGGTCACCTGCCACCCGCGCAGCCGCAGCACCTCCGCCACCAGTCGGGGCGGCAGGGCGTGCCACTCGCCGTCCATGCAGGCCACCACCACCCGCCCGCGGGTGGGCCGCGGGTTGACGTGCGCGGCCACGGCCGCCACCACCCGCTCGCTGATGTGCGTCGCGGCGTGCTCCTGGGCGACGCTCCACTCGTTGCGCGCCCACCGCTCGCCCACCTCGGTCTGCGCCGGGGCCACCAGGTCGAGCAGCACCCGCTCGGCCGGCACACCGCCGTCAAGCAGCCGGACGGCGACGTCGACGGCCTCGTACTCGTCGGCGTCGGCCAGGGCCGCCAGGAAGGCGTGGAACGCCTGGGCCGCGCCGGTCTCGGTGGTCGGGGCTGTCACGATCGGATCTCCGTCTCCTCAGCCGGCCGACCCGCGGCGGGCACGGCGTGCAGGTGCCGCGGCGGGCGACCGCCGTGACCGGTGGCCCGCAACGCGAGCACCGCGATGTCGTCGTGGTCGCCCTGGGCGAGCCAGTCGCAGGTGACCTGCTCGACCCGCTCGGCCAGGGCCGGCGCCGGCACCCGGTGGCAGTCGGTGACCGCGTGGACCAGCCGTTCGGGGCCGAACTGCTCGTCGCCGCGCCGGCCGCCCCGCGCCTCGGTCACCCCGTCGCTGTAGAGCAGGCAGGTCTCCCCCGGTGCGAGGCGTACCGTCACCTCGCCGATCCGCGGGTCCGGCACCACACCGATCAGCATGCCGGTCAGTGGCACCGTCTCGACCGCGCCGGAGCTGCGCAGCACCAGCGGCGGCAGGTGACCGCCGCCGGCCATGGTCAGGGTCAGTCCGCCGTCGCGCTGCGGGCGCACCACGCCGAGCACCATGGTGGCGAAGCGGCCCTGGCCGTGCGCCTGGGTGGTCTCCAACAGGGCGTCGTTGAGGAGCTTGAGCAGGCGCGCGGGGTGCGACTCCACCCGGTGCAGCGCCTGCAGGCACTGGCGCAACTGCCCGGTGAAGACCGCCGCCTCCACACCCTTGCCGGAGACGTCACCGAGGAAGAACACCGATCCGCCGTCGGGCAGCCGGTGCGAGCCGTAGAAGTCGCCGCCGATGCGCAGGCTCGCCTGCGCGGGCCGGTACGCCGTACCCCACTGGACGCCGGAGACCGTCACCGGCTCGACCGGCAGCAGGCTCGCCTGGAGGGTGTCGGCCACCTCGGCCTGGTCGCGGTAGAGCACGGCGGTGGTGAGCGCCGCGCCGGCCCGGGCGGCGAAGGCCCGCACCAGGTCGACGTCGTCGGAGTCGTACCAGCGGGTGGAGCGCCGGGCGACCAGCAGCACACCGGCCGGGGTGTCCCGGCCGGGCAACGGCACCACCCGCGCGGTGATCTCGTGGCTCTCCAGACCGGGCAGCCAGCCGGCCTCCACGGCCTGCTCGACCAGCCAGTCCACCGCGTGCGGCTCGGCGCCGGCGAGTCCCTCGGCGATCGCCGAGGGCAGCGCCGTCGCGGAGAGCATCCCGCTGTCCACCGCGGGCGCCTCGTCGTCGGCGCGGGTGGCCCGCCACCAGCGGGCCCGGCCGGACCGGGGAGCGAGCACCAGGACCGCGACCTCGGCCAGGCTGGGGACGGCCAGGCGCACCACCGCGGCGGCGGCCCGGTCGGGGTGCAGCGGGTTCCCGAGCTTCTCGCCGACGACCGCGAGGAAGGCCGAGCGGGCCCGCTCGGCGAGCAGCGCGTCGGCGCGGCTGACGCTGTCGGTGACGTCCTCGACGTAGCGGCAGCTGCGGGCGCCGGAGAGCGGGACGCGGCGGACCCGCAGCCGGCGACCGCGGTGGCTGAACCCGGCGGAGTCGCCGTCGGCGGTCAGCTCGCCGATGCCCGCCGCGGCGAGGGGCCGGCCGGGCACCACCTCGGGCAGCAGCCGCTCGGCGACCGGGCTGAGGTGACGTACGATGCCGTCGGCGTCGCAGACGACCAGGCCCTCACGGAAGTGTTCGACGACCTCCGACCAGTCGGGCTCGGGCTGGCCACGGTCGGGGGCCAGTGGCGGCAGCGCGGCGGAGGGCCGGCCGGCGGCGTCGGACGACCACGCCGGAACTCGTGCGGCACTCGGCGTGGAGATCCGTCCGTCGCCCGGGTCCGATCCCCTGACGTCGGCGGCAGTCACCAGCTGAGCCCCACTCCTCATGTCGACACCCGCGCTGCGGCGGAAACGGTCGCTGTGTTCCAATCCCTTCGACCCACCCTACGCCGGTGTGCCGGTACCGCCACCCCACGCCCGGACCGGTGACCGTACGCGCGCCCCGCGCGGGTTGCGGTGGGGGTTGTTACGATCCCGAAAAGTCCTGCCCGACCGGCAGCCCTGCGGAAAGGCGTGATCGTGGTGCCTCATGGGAGGAAGCCGGAGCTGAATCCGCTGAGCATGTCCGTCGATCGGTCGGACCCGGCGGCGCCGGTCATCTCCGTCGGCGGCGACCTCGCGTTCACCACCTCGGGTCCGCTGCGCGACGAGGTCGACCGGGCGCTGGCCGAGCGTCCCCCGGTCATCGTGCTGGACTTCGCCGAGCTGCTCTTCATCGACAGCACCGGCCTGTCCGTGATCGTGCACGCCTGGCGCGAGGGGCAGCAGACCGGCACCGCCATCCGGCTGCGCTCCACGCCGCGGTTCCTGGACACCATCCTCGACATGACCGGGGTCACCGGTCTGCTCGACCGTCCGCCGCCCCGCCGGCACTCCGGTCACCCCGGGGTGGACGCCGTCCAGCCGGCCGCCTCCGCCTGAACCCCGAGGTGTCCCCGCCGCGCCGGGCTGGGAACATGTACCCATGCCCTCCCAGCTGTTGATCATCGAGGTGACCCGGCTCGACGCCGGGCGCGCCCGGCTGCGGCTGACCGGTGACCTCGACTTCGACACCGCGCCGGAGCTGGTCGCGGCCGCCGCGCAGGCCCGGGCGGACGGCCACCAGGAGCTGGAGATCGACCTGGCCGGCGTCGCGCTGTGCGACTCGTCCGGGCTGAGCGCCTTCGTGATGGTCAGCCGGGCCGGGGTCGGCCCGGTACGGCTGACCGGCGTCAACCCGCACCTGCAACAGATGCTGGACCGCACCGGGCTGGCCGAGCTGCTCGCCGTCGGCCGCGCCGGCGCCGACGACGCTCGCGCCACCGGCTGAGCCACCCCGCCGACGCCGACGCGGCCGGCCGAGCCACCCCGCCGACGCCGACGCGGCCGGCCGAGCCACCCGACGGGGTGGCCCCCGACCCTGGGACCAGGGGTCGGGGGCCGGGAGGAGGGTCTAGGTGGCCACGACCGGTTGCAGCCGAGGCCCGGTCGCGCGCAGGTCGGCCGGCGACGGCGGCTCGGCGTCGTCCGGGGCGCCGGAATCGGGCGTCTGGAACAGGTAGCGAACGAACTCCCCACCCGCCTCGTTGTCGTCCGCCCCCGGCCACTGTCCGGCGCAGTCCACCCCGACCACCTCGCGGCCCGCGCCGTCGGCCTCCTCGAGCAGCGCCCAGAGGCTCACCGGGTAGCACCGGGTCTCCTGCGGGGCGACCTGCCACCGGGCGTACCAGCCGGGACGGGCCGGGACGATCTCGACGATCCTCTTCATGACGACCTTCCCTTCCGCGTGCCTCGGAAGAATTCCGGTCCGATCCGATCGTGCGGCGCGGTCGGGTGAGCGGTCCTCACCCGCCGGGAGTGATCTCGGCGGCCGGCTCCGGCCGGTTACCTCCCCACGGGGGGCGGGAACGCGACCGCCGAAGAGGTGCCCACGACGAGGGAGCGAGGTGCGCACCATGCGCAAGCAGATGGAGGGCGACAACCAGCGCCGGCGGACCCTGGCCCGCCAGGCTCGCGAGCAGGGTACGCGGCCGAGCGAGGCGGGCCTGTCGCTGAGCGCCTCCAAGCAGCTCAGCAGCCTGGACCGGGGACGCCGCGCCGGTCCCCCGGCGGCCGGGCGGCACAAGCCGGACCCGGCGATGGGCGGCCCGGCGCCGCCGTCGAGGGCCGTGGCCACCGCCCCCCGGCCCCTGCCGGATCCGGGTCCGGAGGCGCCGACCGGGCAGCGCATGAGCTACCGCGCGCTGGTCGACGAGGTGGGCCGCCGGGCCGGAGTCGACTTCTCCACGGCCAAGGTGGCCGCGGAGGCGACCGTCCTCACGCTGGCCTGGGCGCTGGACGAGGGAGAGCGCCAACGGCTGCTCGAGGCGGTGCCGGTGAAGCTGCACGACGTGGTCCCGGTCGACGGCATCGAACGGCACCGGGATCTGCCGGGCTTCCTCGCCGAGGTCGGCCGGATCAGCCGCCTCACCCCGGAGCAGGCCCGCTACCAGGCCGAGGCGACCCTCGCCGCGCTGGCCGACCACGACGGCGAGCTGATCGAGTCGCTGGACGTGCCGGACGGGTTGCGCGACCTGCTCGTGCCGTCAGCGCCCGGCGGCGGCCTGGTCGGCCCGCGCAGCGCGACCGCTCCGCTGACCGAGCAGGAGCTCCGGGACGCGCTGGACGACCTGCCGTACTGGTCCAGCGACCGGCGTTCGCTGGTGCGGACCATCGAGCTGCCCCCGAGCAACCTGAACCGGGTGCTCGACCGGCTCGACCTGCTCCGCGAGGAGGTCGGTCGGGGGCCGCAGATCGGCCGCCCCGACCCGGACAGCGCGGTGCTGACCGTGCGCAGCCGGCGGGCCGACGCGGTCACCGCGGTCGACGTGGACCTGGCCCACCGGGTCGACGACGCGATCGAGGAGGCCGGTGCGGGGATGGCCGGCGGCTGAGCCGTACCGGTCGGGTCGGCGGGCCGCGCGCCCGCCGACCCGGCGTGGTCGGGGCGTCGGTTAGCGTGCCGGCATGGACAGCGCCGCCGACGACCGGCTGGAACTGGTCGTCGACCCGGCCCGGCGGAGCGGTCGGACGCTGCTCGCGGGCGGCGTCGCCCAGTCGTACGTGGACGTCGCCGACCCCCGGTACCTGCACTTCGAGTACGTCCGCCGGATGGCGGCCCTGGTCGACCTGGCCGCGCCGGCGGGGCGGCCGTGCGAGCTGCTGCACCTGGGCGGAGGCGCGCTGACCCTGCCCCGGTACGTCGCGGCCACCCGCCCCGGTTCCGGGCAGCGGGTCATCGAGCGGGACGCCGCGGTGGTCGATCTGGTGGCCCGGGAACTGCCGCCCCTCCCCGCGCAGGTACGGGTCGAGGTGGCCGACGCCCGGGACGCGGTGACCGCCGCGCCCTCGGGCGGGTACGACCTGGTGCTCGCCGACGTCTACCGGGCGGCCCGGATGCCGGGGCACGTGGCGGGCGTGGAGTTCGCCACCGAGGTGGCCCGGACCCTGCGCCCGGACGGTCTGTACCTGGTCAACGTCACCGACCTGCCGCCGCTGGTCTTCACCCGGGTGCAGGTGGCCACGCTCCGGGCCGTCTTCGCCGACGTCTGCCTGGTGGCCGACCGTCGGATGCTGCGGGGCCGCCGCTACGGCAACGTGGTGCTGGCCGCCGCGCTGCAGCCGGGGCGGGTGCCGGTGCGCCGGCTCGCCGCCCGGGTGGCCGCCGACCAGACGCCGGGCGGCGTGCTGCACGGCCCGGCGCTGGACGCCTTCGTGGGCGGGGCGCGACCGGCCACCGACGCCACCCTCGGCTGACTGCCTGCGACGGCACCGGGCCGCCGGCGGTGGCCGCGAGGGCGGGCAGCGGCGTGCAGGTCACGTCACGACCGGCGGACCGGCATCTCCGGCGACTTGCTCTCCAGCGGCACCGCGTTGGCGGGGACCAGCCCGAGCTGGGTCGCCGAGCGGGGCAGCACGGCGTCGAGCACCCAGTCGGCGCCCACCCGGGTCCGGTTGCCGGGCATCGCCAGCAGGTGGTAGCCGCGGGTGACCGCCTTGGCCGGCAGCCCGGCCAGCGGCACCTTCAACGGGTTCGCGGCGGCGTCCTTGCCACCCAGGTCGACCACCCAACCCAGGTCGTGGTGCTTGTACGGCTTGCGCCGCCCCTGCCCGTAGGAGGCGGCGATGTTCTGCGCGGCGAGCTTGCCCTGCCGCTGCGCGTGCTGCGCGGTCATCGTGCAGATCTCCCCGGGCCGGGTCAGGTCCGGCACGGCGGCGGCGTCGCCGCAGGCGTACACCTCGGGGAAGCCGGGGACGGTGAGGTACTCGTCGACCACCAGGCGGCCCCGCTCGGTACGCAGGCCCAGCTCGGCGACGAACGGGTCGGGGCGTACCCCCACGCACCAGACCAGGCTGCAGGTGGGGACGTAGTCGCCGTCGGTCAGCCGGACCCCGTCGGCGGTGGCCTCGGCGACCGAGGTGCCCAGCCGTACGTCGACGCCACGCCGACGCAGCACCCGGTCGGCGGTCTGCGACATCCGCCGGTCCAGCTCCGGCAGGACGCGGGAGGCCACGTCCAGCAGCAGCCAGCGCGGGCGGATGTTCAGCCGGGGGCGCTGGGCGTGCAGGGCGTCGGTGAAGAGCTGCCCGATGGCGGCGACCTCGGTGCCGGTGTAGCCGGCGCCCACCACCACGAACGTGGAGCGGGCCTGCTGCTCGGCCGGGTCCTCGGCCTGCTCGGCCAGCTCGATCTGGCGGATCACGTGGTCGTGCAGGTAGACGGCCTCGGGCAGGCCGCGGAAGCCGTGGGCGTACTGGGTCACCCCGGGGATGGGCAGCAGCTTGTTGACGCTGCCGACGCAGAGGACCAGCCGGTCGTAGGCGAGCTTGCCCCGGTCGCCCTCCGGTTGGGTGAAGCCGACCCAGCGGTTCTGCAGGTCGACCCGGTCGGCCTCGCCGATGATCACCCGCACCCCGTCGAGGGTGGTCAGCGGCACCGAGATCCGGGTCGGTTCCACCACGCCGGCGGCCACCTCGGGCAGCAGCGGCAGGTAGAGGAAGTAGTCGGTGGAGTTCAGCACCACGATCTCGGCCCGGTCGCGGGCCAACCGGCTCAACGTCTTCGCCGCGTGGTAACCGGCGAACCCGGCCCCCACGATCACCACCCGAGGTTTCGTCATGCCCGCTGCCGTTCCCACCGACCCGCCCGACAAACGTGCCAGCTCACGTTCCGGAGCCGGCTCATTACCCTCAGTCCTCGTCGAGCCGGACGTGCCCGCTGCGCCCCACCGCCTCCAGCTTCCAGCGGCGGCCGAAGGCGCGGACCCGCTCGGCGGTGATCCGGCCGATCTCGGGCGGGATGTCCGGGTCGATGACCAGTTCGGTCTCGCCGGGGTTCAAGTTCAGCAGGGCCCGGGTCAGGGCGAGCGGGGCGCCGCTGGCCCAGGCCTGCGGGCTGCACGCGGTCGGGTAGGGCACCGCGAACCGGGTCCGGCTCCGGTCGTACCCGCCGAGCGCCTCGGGCAGCCGGTGACCGAACTGCGCGGCGGCGTCGAGCAGCCCCAGGGTGACCCGGTTGGCCTCGGCGCGATAGCCGTAGCGGACCAGCCCGAGCACGGCCAGCGAGCTGTCGTGCGGCCAGACCGTGCCCAGGTGGTAGCCGAGGGCGTTGTAGGGCCGCTCGGGACAGCGTCCGGATGCCCCAGCCGGAGAACATGTCCGGGTGCAGCAGCTGGCGCGCGACCCGCTCGGCCCGCTCGGGCGGGACGATGCCGCTCCACAGCAGGTGCCCCATGTTGGAGGTCTTGGAGTCGATCGGGTTCTTGTCGCCGTCCAGGCCGACCACGTAGAAGCCGCCGCGCTCGTCGAGCCAGTAGTCCCGGTTGAACCGCTTCGTACAGCCGGGCGGCGTCCGCGCGCAGCCGCTCGCCCAGGACCGGGTCGTCCAGCGGACCGTCGGCGAGTTCGGCCAGCCGCACCTTCGCGTCGTAGGTGTAGCCCTGGATCTCGCTGGCGGCGATCGGCAGCACCGGTATCCGGCCGTCGGCGAAGCAGACGCCGTCGGGTGAGTCCCGCCAGCACTGGTTGCCCAGCCCTTCCGGCGACCGGGTGGCGTACTCGACGTAGCCGTCGCCGTCCCGGTCGCCGTAGTCGTCGATCCACCGCAGCGCGGCCAGCGCGTTGTCGCGCAGCAGCCGCACCGTGTCGTCGTCGCGCGTCCACCGCCAGTACTCGGAGAGCAGGATCAGCCAGAGCTGGGTGGCGTCGGCGGTGCCGTAGTTCGGGTTGTACGGCTTCTGTCCGGTCCGGGTGAGTTCGCCACTGCGGACCTCGTGCAGGATCTTGCCGGGCTCCTCGTCGGTGAAGTCGTCGCACCGGCGGCCCTGCAACCGGGCCAGGGCGAGCAGGGTGCCGCGGGCCAGGGCCGGCCCGGCCACCAGGGTCTGGTACGCGGTGATCAGGGTGTCCCGGCCGAAGATGGTGAGGAACCAGGGCAGCCCGGCGCCGGGCAGGGTGACCCGCTGCCCCCGGACCTCCATTTCCAGCCGGAGCGCCGCCAGGTCGAGGCGGGACCGGTCGGTGGCCCGTTCCAGGATCGGGTTCTCGCTGTGCAGCCGGGCCCGGTCGGCGATCCAGCGGCGGCTCGGGTCGTCCAGGCCGCCGTGGATCACCCCGGCGATGTCCCCCCGGACCGGCTCGACCACGCCCGGCCCCGGCCCCGGCGGCAGTGGCACCTCGAGGTCGACCTGCCATCCGTCCCGGGGCGCGAGCTCCACCTCCCAGACCAGGTCGTCGCCCTCAATCCGGTCCGCCGGGACCGAGCAGCGCACCCGCGTCTCGGCGGAGAACCCCTCCGTCCGGTAGGAGAAGTGCAGCTCGCTGCCGTCCGGCGCGTGCCGACGGACGATCTGCGCCGACCGGTCGCGTACGCCGGACTTCACCTCGAACAGGTCGGCGAAGTCGGCGGCGACGGCCAGTCGCAGCTCGAACCGGACCGGTTCGTCGCTGCGGAAGGAGACCAGCTCCACCCGCTCGCGGAAGGCGTCGCCGACGTAGCGCAGCCGCCGCACGGTCACGTTGTCCGGCGGCAGCCCGGGCAGGGCGGGGTTGGTGAGCACGAACTGCGCCGAGAAATGGTCCAGGGTCTCCGAGCGCAGCACCAGCAGCCGGCTTCCGTTGAGCGTGAGCACCCATCCGCTGAGCAGTCTGGTGTCCAGGTGGACCAGGCCGCCGATGCCGCCGGCCGGCACGTTGCCGGTCTGGTCGGAGTACATGAAGGTGGGCCCGCTGAGCACCGCGAGCGAGTTGGGGCCGAGTTCGGGCGGAACCGCCCGCTGGTCACCGCTCTGCCGTGAGATGCGCAGATCGGGCATGGGATCGGCAGGCGTCGGGCGGGCGGAGGCCATGTCACCCACCGCAGGGACGCCGGGGCGGTCCGGGCATCACCCGCCGCGGGTGAACAACCTGATCCATTGTCGTGGATATGGACAACTGACGTTGCAGGTGGTGAGGATGCCGTCATGGGAGAACACGAGAGCGACCGACCCACCAGGTCCACCCGCCGCACCTTCCTGTCCGCCTCCGCCGTCGCGACCGCCGCCACCGTGGCCGTACCCCTGGCCCCGGGACCGGCCGAGGCGGACGCCACGACCGGCCCCGCCGGGCCGGGCCGCCCCGCCCGGCCCCAGGCCCCGGACCGCGAGCTGCGCACGCTGCTGCGGGAGGTCGACGCCGCCCGGATCGAGGCCACCGTGCGCCGGCTCGCCGCGTTCGGCACCCGGCACACCCTGTCCAGCCAGGACGACCCGGTGCGGGGCATCGGCGCCGCCCGGGACTGGATCTTCGCGCAGCTCTCCGGGTACGCCGCCGCCTCCGGCGGCCGGATGACCGTCGAACTCCAGTCGTACGTGCAGGAGCCGGCGCCCCGGATCCCGGTCGCCACCCGGATCACCAACGTGGTGGCCACCCTCCGTGGCGACGTCGCCCCGAACCGGGTGTACGTGGTGACCGGCCACTACGACTCCCGCGCCACCGACGTGCTGGACGCGGTCAGCGACGCGCCCGGGGCGGACGACGACGCCTCCGGGGTGGCGCTGGTGATGGAGCTGGCCCGGGTGCTGGCCACCCGGCGCAGCGAGGCGACGATCGTCCTGGCCGCCGTCGCCGGCGAGGAGCAGGGCCTGTACGGCTCGACGTACCTGGCCAGGCAGCTCAAGGCCGCCGGGGTCGACGTGCAGGGCATGTTCAGCGACGACATCATCGGCTCCAGCACCGCCGACGACGGCACCCGCGACCCACGCAGCGTGCGGCTCTTCGCCGAGGGGGTGCCGACGGCCGAGACCCCGGCCGAGGCGACCACCCGGCAGTCGGTGGGCGGCGAGAACGACTCCCCGTCCCGGCAGCTGGCCCGGTTCGTCACCGACGTGGCCGAGAACGCCGCCACCGGGATGCGGGTGCGGGTCGTCTACCGGCGGGACCGCTACCTGCGCGGCAGCGACCACATCCCGTTCCTGCGCGAGGGCTGGCCGGCCGGGCGGTTCACCGAACCGAACGAGGACTTCGCCCACCAGCACCAGGACGTCCGGGTGGTCGACGGGGTCCAGTACGGCGACCTGCCGGAGTTCTGCGACTTCGCCTACATCGCCCGGGTCACCCGGGTCAACGGCGCGGTGCTCTGGTCGCTGGCCCAGGGCCCGGGCACCCCGAAGGGCGCGACCATCCTGACCACCAACCTCACCAACGACACCACGCTGCGCTGGCAGCGCGGCGACGAGCCGGACCTGGCCGGCTACGAGGTGCTGTGGCGGGAGACCACCGCCGCCGAGTGGCAGCGGGTGATCCCGGTCGGCGACGTCACCGAGGTGACCGTCGACCTGTCCAAGGACAACGTCTTCTTCGGCGTGCGGGCGGTCGACCGGGACGGCCACCGCTCCCCCGTCGCGTTCCCGAAGCCGGGCAGTTGACCGTGCCGACCGGGGTCACCCGCCCCGGGTGGGGCCGCCTCACCCGACGCCGAGGCAGCGTGGTGTTCCACCGCCATCCAGCCCGAGGGGAGCGACGGGATGAGCATGCCGATGTCCAACGACCAGCGGCAGCCGATCTACCTGCGGCAGAGTGGCCGTAAGCAGCTCACGCCCCGGCAGCGCCGGCGCGTCGAGCAGAAGCAGGGACGCTTCGAGCGGCTGGGCGTGCAACGCGCCGAGACGCGCCGTCCCGGACGGTGAGCGGGCGACGGTGGCGGCCACGTCCGGTCGCCACCGTCCTCACTCCGGCACGGGTGCCACGATCGCCCAGCGTTCGTGGTCGCGCCAGGCGCCGTCGATGAACAGGTAGTCCGGGGAGTACCCCTCCTGCCGGAAGCCCAGCTTGCGGGCCACCCGCTTCGACGGCTCGTTGCCCGGCTGGATGTTCGCCTCGATCCGGTGCAGACCCAGGGTGGTGAACGCGTGCGCCACCACCAGACCGATGCCGGCGGACGCGTGCCCGGTCCCGCTGTACGGCAGGAACGCGGCGTAGCCCATGAAGCCCCCGCGCAGCGCGCCCATGACGATGCCGCTGATGTTGACGTACCCGGCGATCTGCCCGCTGGGCCGGTCGCAGATCAGGAAGCTCTGCTGGGTGCGGCGGCGCGCCGCGGCCAGGTACGCGGTGTACTTCTCGGCCGTGTCGGGGGCGGTCAACCACGGGTGGTGCAGCTCGCGGCTGCGCCGCGCGGCGGCGACGAACTCCGCGGAGTCGGCGGGGCGGGGCCGTCGGATGCCGACCGGCCCGGCGCTGCGCAGGTATCTCACGGCCGATCACTCTGGTCCGCGCCCCGGCACGTTGTCCAACCGGACGCGCCGGCTCAGCGGCCGTACGGCTCGTCCAGCGGCATCGGCACCCGCAGGAAGGTGGAGCCGCGCAGGTCCAGCCAGGCCCGGTCGGGGGCGCGGACCAGCCGCAGCATCACCCCCTCGCAGGCGGGGCAGCGGGCCACCAGACCCGGCGCGTGGGAGTAGACGTGCAGCCCGGCCATCGGGCCGACCCTGCCGCACGACTGGCACCGGCCTGTCGCGGAGCTCAGGTCGACGGCGAACAGCTCGCGCAGCGGGCCGTCGAGCATGTTGCCGTCCAGGTAGGACATGTCGGTCATGGGGTCTCCTCGCGGTTCAACCGGTGGGGCCGAAGCGTTCGGTGCGCACCCGACGGGTCTGGTGGCCCAGCCCCACCAGCAGGTCCGCCACCGTCTCCACGAAGCCGGTCGGCCCGCAGACGTAGCAGAGCGGCTCCAGGTCGGGCGGCCAGCCGTGGGTGTTGACGTCAGCCAGCCCGATCCGGTGCGGCTCGCCACGCCACCCCTCGGGCGCCTCGCGGGTGTAGACGTACGCGACGTCCAGGCCGAAGTCGTCGCGGACCCGGCGGCGCAGTTCGTCGGCGTAGATGAGGTCGGCCGGGGTGCGCACCGAGTAGATCAACCGGAACGGCGCCCGGCTGCCGGCGAGACGCCGGGCGCGGATCATCGCCATCAGCGGCACCACCCCGGACCCGCCACCGATCAGCAGCACCGGCGCGCTCTCGGTGGGCCGCCAGACGAACCAGCCGCCGACCGGGCCGCGCACCTCCACCGGGTCGCCCTCGGCGAAGGTGTCGATCAGGTACGGCGACACCTCGCCGTCGGCCACCCGCTGCACGGTCAACTCGATCCGGTCCCCCGCCGCGGGTCCGGCCAGCGAGTACGACCGGGCCGCCTGGTAGCCATCGGGCGCGGTGAGCCGGACGTCGACGTGCTGCCCGGGCAGGTGACCCGGCCAGCCGGGCAGGTCCAGGACGAGGGTCTGCGCGGTCGGGGTCTCGGTCCGGCGCTCCACCAGCCGGCCCACCCGCCACGCCAGCGGCCCGGTCAATCGCCCTGATAGCGCTGTTCGCGCCACGGGTCGCCGTAGTCGTGGTAGCCGGCGGTCTCCCAGAAGCCCGGCTCGTCCTCGAGGTTCAACCGGATGCCGCGCACCCACTTGGCCGACTTCCACAGGTACAGGTGCGGCACGAGCAGTCGGGCCGGCCCGCCGTGCTCGGCGGGGAGCGGGTCACCGTCGTAGGTGTGCACCAACCAGGCCCGCCCGTCCCGCAGGTCGTCCAGCGGAAGGTTGGTGGTGTAGCCGCCGTACGAGTGGGCCGTGGCGTAGTCGGCGGCGGTGTCGATGTTGTCGAGCAGGACGTCCAGCGAGACACCGCCCCAGTTGGTGCCGAGCTTGGACCAGCGGGTGACGCAGTGCAGGTCGACCGTCGGCGTCTCCTGCGGCAGGCTCATCAACTCGTCCCAGGACCAGCGGAACTCCGTGCCGATCTCGGTGGTGACGACGAACTCCCAGGTGTCCAGCGGCACCCGGGGCGTCGGACCGGCGGAGAGGACCGGGAAGTCCTCGGTCAGGTACTGCCCGGGCGGAAGTTCGGTTCCGCCCGCACGGCGTCGGCCTTGAAATCCCGGTGACACGATTCCCACTCGTCAGTCGTACCACCCGCCGAGCGGGACGCGCCGGAGTTCGCCGGAGCGGGGCGGCGGCGCGAGCTGACGTGTTAGGAGGGCCCCGGCACCACGCCGGGGCGTGGGCAGGAGCCCTCCCGACCCGGTCAGCGGTGCTCGGCGACGACCTCCTGCTCGCCGGGAGTACGGTCGCGGGTGGCGCGCAGGCTGGTGACGGTGACGACCACCAGGACGCCGATGATGACGCCCAGCGAGGCCAGGGTGGGGATCTCCGGCACGCCCTTCCAGATGCCGTGCGCCCAGTGCAGCCCCAGCTTGACGCCGATGAAGGCGAGGATGGCGGCGAGGCCGTAGCTGAGGTGCACCAGCCGGCTCAGCGCGGCGTGCAGCACGAAGTAGAGCGCGCGCAGGCCCAGCAGCGCGAACGCGTTGGTGGCGAAGACCAGGTACGGGTCCTCGGTGATGCCGTAGACGGCGGGCACCGAGTCGACGGCGAAGACGACGTCGGTGGCGAGCACCGCGACCACGACCAGGGCGAACGGGGTGAGCGCGCGGCGGCCGTCCTGCCGGACGGTCATCCGGGTGCCGTGGTAGTCGTCCACGACCGGCATGAACCTGCGCAGCAGCCGCACCGACCGCATCCTGTTGATGTCGACCTCCTGCTCGTGCCCGGAGAGGGCGTCGCGCAGCAGCTTGACCGCGGTGACGATCAGGATGACGGCGAAGAGCAGGAAGGCGAAGTCGAGGGTCTCCAGGGCCGCGGCGCCGAGGGCGATGAAGACCGCGCGCAGCACCAGCGCGCCGGCGATGCCGTAGAGCAGCACCCGCTGGGCGAGCGCGGCGGGCACCGCGAAGGCG
The DNA here is from genome assembly GCF_059359015.1 of Micromonospora sp. LZ37. Taxonomy (NCBI): domain Bacteria; kingdom Bacillati; phylum Actinomycetota; class Actinomycetes; order Micromonosporales; family Micromonosporaceae; genus Micromonospora; species Micromonospora sp. LZ37. Next base: position 521,888 of record NZ_JCADBL010000002.1, read on the forward strand.
GCCAGCAGCAGCATGAAGACGAAGAGGTTGTCGACCGAGAGCGACTTCTCGACCAGGTAACCGGTCAGGTACTCCACGCCCTGCCGGGAGCCGAAGCGGGACCAGAGCCAGGCGCCGAAGGCCAGCGGAAGTGCGATGTAGAACGCCGACCAGCCCAGGGCCTCCCGGAGCGAGACCTCGTGCGGGCGGCGGGTGACCAGAAAGTCCAGCACCAGCAGGGCGAGCACACCGGCGATGGTGACCGTCCACAGGGTGGGCGTGCCCACCGACTGGAGATCGGCAGCCAGGTACGACAGGTCGGTCATGGAGCCTCCTCGAACACCGTGTCATGTTCGAGGTCTCCTTCACCCACGTTCGGTGGGCAACCACCCGAGGCGTGCCCGGGGCACGCCGTACTGACCGGAATGGTTCGTGGGAAGTACTCCCCTCGCGGGTCAAGGTTAGGCCAGGCGCCGTCCGCCGCCAAGTGGGGCACGCGGCCGGCTGGTCAGCTGGTTGCCCTGGTCAACAGCTGCGTACGGGCCCCGCGGTCGGCGGGGGCGACGCGGCGGAGGGGCTGCGCCTATCGTGGCCCGATGACCGAAGACGCACGTGTCCCCGCCGGGGTCGGCCCCCTCACCGGCGTCCGGGTGATCGAGCTGGCCGGCATCGGTCCGGGGCCGTTCGCCGCGATGATGCTGGCCGATCTGGGCGCCGACGTGGTCCGGGTGGATCGCACCGCGCCGGCCGCCTTCGGCAGTCCGCCGGAGGACCTGCTCAACCGCAACCGCCGGTCGGTCGCCGTCGACCTGAAGTCGGCCGCCGGCCGGGAGGTGGTGCGGGCGCTGGTCCGGGACGCCGACGCGCTCATCGAGGGCTACCGGCCCGGGGTCACCGAACGGCTCGGTCTCGGCCCGGAGGACTGCCTGGCGGTCAACCCACGGCTGGTGTACGGGCGGATGACCGGCTGGGGGCAGGAGGGGCCGCTGGCGGCGACCGCCGGCCACGACATCGACTACCTGGCGTTGACCGGGGCGCTGCACGGCATCGGCCGGCCCGGTGAGCGGCCGGTGCCGCCGATGAACCTGCTGGGCGACTTCGGCGGCGGCGGGATGATGCTGGCCCTCGGCGTCGTCGCCGCCCTGTACGCCGTCCGCGCCGGCGCGCCCGGCCAGGTCGTCGACGCGGCCATCGTGGACGGCGTGTCGGTGCTCAGCACCCAGATCCACGCGCTGCGCCGGCTCGGCATGTGGCAGGACCCACGCGGGGTCAACCTGCTCGACGGGGGCGCGCCGTTCTACGACACCTACGAGTGCGCCGACGGGCGACACCTCGCCGTCGGCGCGCTGGAACCCCGCTTCTACGACGAACTGGTCCGGCTCACCGGTTTTTCGCTCGCCGGCGACGAGGCGCTCGACCGGACCGACCCGGGGAACTGGCCGGCGCTGCGTGAGGCGTGGGCCCGGCTGTTCCGTACCCGCACCCGGGACGAGTGGGCGGACCTGCTCGCGACCTCGGACGCCTGCGCGGCGCCGGTGCTCGACTGGCGGGAGGCCCCGGAGCACCCGCACCTGGCGGCCCGCGGCACCTTCGTCAGCCCGGACGGGGTGGTCCAGCCCGCGCCGGCGCCCCGCTTCTCGGCGACGCCGACGTCGGTGCGCCGACCGCCGCCGCAGCCCGGCGCGCACACCGACGAGCTGCTGGCCGAGGCCGGCTTCGACGCCGACCGGATCGCCGAGCTGCGCGCCGGGGGCGCGGTGGCGTGAGCGGCGCCGGTCAGCCGCGACGCAGCACCGCCGCGCCGGGGGCGAGGGCCGGTTCCACCAGCTTCCGGTAGTCGCGGGGCAGCTGGGTCGCCATGTCGTCGAACTCGCCGCCGGTGAGCGCCTCGCGCAGCGTGGTGAAGACCGCCCGTACCGCCTCGCGCGCGGCCGGCTCGTCCACGCCGGCCCGCCGGCCGACCCGGGCGAGGAACTCGGCCGAACCGAACCGGTCCGCCGACTCGGTGCGCGGGCTCGGCTTGAGCACCATCTGCAGCGGGGCGGGCAGTTGGGCGGCGAGGTCCAGCGCCTCGCCCCCGGTCAGCCGCTCCGCGAGGGTCTCCAGGATCGCGTGGGTGAGCCGCACCGCGCGTTCGGAGTCGACCTGGGTCCGCCGGGCGACCTGGTCGACGAAGGTGTCGTAGTTCATCGGCGTTCCCCCCATCGACTTCGGAAGGCTCGGGTACCCGCGCTCGGGCGGCGGAAACGGTGCGGAAATCCGACCGGGGCGGCGCGTGAGCGCCGGGGGGACGGGTAACCGCCGCCGGTCGTGTCCGGATCGAGGCGGTGAGGGAGCCCACGCCATGGCGAGTTACACCGACGTCCTGCAGTACCTGTCCAGCCTGGACTACCCGGCGGAGAAGGACGACGTGGTACGGGAGGCCGAGCGGGAGGGCGCTCCGCCGGACGTGCTCAAGGCGTTGCGCGCGCTGCCGCCGGTCGACTACGCCAACGGCAACGAGGTGGCCCGCTCCGCCAAGATCGAAGCGGCCCCGGAGGTCGGGCCGTCCCAGCGCGCCGCGCAGGCTCGGGAGCCGCACCAGCGGGTCTCGCAGCACCTGCGCCGCATCTGAGCGCGCCGGCGGGGCCTCAGCCCGATGCCGGTCCCGCCACCGCGGGGCCGGCATCAGCGCGCGGGGGCCTCGTGGCGACCTGTGAGGGCCGGAAACAGGCGTGGCGCCCCAAGTCACGAACCGCGACCGGGGACGCCACGCGTACCTGAAACTGGCGGGAGTGCACGCCCGAACCGGGTCGCGACCGCCAGGAGATGGATGTCCACCCGAACCGGGTGGGCATCACTTCCACGAAGATCCTACGACACAACATCATCCGTACGGCTGATTTTCGCCGGACTGTGGGGCAGGGCACCTCTGATCAGGTTGTCACTTCGGCGTACCGCTGCTCGAGGTCGACCCGGGCGAGCGCGCCGACCAGCCAGGCCAGCCGCTCCGACTCGCCGCTGCCGGCCAGCTCGGCCAGGTCCGTCGCGGAGCGCCCCAGGCCGAGCCGCCGGGCCGCGGTCAACGCCCGCCGGTCGGCCACCGGCGCGACCTCCCGCCACAACGCCTGGGCCTCCCGCAGGAACAGGTCCACCACCTGGTCGTCCACCGCGGGCAGCTCGGTGAGCAGCGCCCGCTCGCGGCCCGCGTCGTGGCCGGCCGACGCGCGCAGCCGCCGCAGGTCGCCCCGGTACCGCTCCACCACGGTGCGGGCCAGGTCGCCCAGCTGGTTGGCCAGCGCGTCGACGTCCCCGCGCTGGCCGGCCTCGCGCAGCACCCGCACCCGGTCGGCGTGCAGCGAACGGGCCAGCCGCGCGGCGCTGTCCCAACCGTTGTCGGGCAGGGCGTGCGCGCTGTCCAGGGCGCGCCGGAAGTCGCCGCGGCGGTTCAGCAGCACCGCGAGGCAGAGCAGCTGGAACAGGCTCGACGGGTTGTTGGTCACCCGGAAGCCGTACTGCTCGGCGAAGCCACGGCCGTCGCCGGCGAGCCGGCGCACCAGACGTTTCCGGTCCTCGGTACGGGAGATCACACTGCGCGTCATGCCGCGCGTCTACCCGCCCGCACGGCGGACACGCCTGCTCCTCAGCCGCGCACGTCACCCCGCCGGTCGCGGGCCTTCAACCGGGTGCTGGGCATCTCCGGGGCGGGCAGCGGCGGGGCGTCGTCGTCGGCGACCACGCCGAACCGACGGCCGGCCATCCAGTCCTCCCGGGCGGTGGCCACCTCCTCGTGCGAGCGGCCGACGAAGTTCCACCACATGACCAGGGGCTCCTCGAAGGGCGCGCCGCCGAGCAGCAGCAACCGGCTCCCCGGTTCGGCGGTGACCTCCAGCCGGTCCCGGCCGACGCCGAGGTAGAGCAGCGCGCCGGGGTTCAACGCCAGGCCGTCGGCCTGCGCGGCGCCGGACATGGCCAGCAGGCCGTACTCGAAGTCCGGCCGCAGGGACAGCGTCGCCGGCGCCGACCCGCGGGCCTCCAGCTGCGCGCCGAGCAGCGGGGTGTGCACGACGGCCGGTGAGCGCTCGCCGGCCAGCTCACCGACGAGCAGGGTGAGATCCCAGTCGCCGTCGGTCCAGCGGGGCAGTTCGGCGTGGTGGGCGAAGTCGGCCGCGCCGGCCCGCGCCGGGTCCGGCAACGCCACCCAGAGCTGCACGCCGTGCATCACCGGCGGATGCGTGGCGGGCGACCGCTCGGAGTGGGCGATGCCCTGCCCGGAGGTCATCACGTTGAGCTGGCCGGGGCGGATCGGCTGGACGTTGCCGAGGCTGTCCCGGTGCACGATCTCACCGTCGAGCAGCCAGGTGACCGTCTGCAGACCGGTGTGCGGGTGCGGCGGCACCTCCATGCCGGGACGCGCGGCGACGTCGTCCGGGCCGAAGTGGTCCACGAAGCACCACGCGCCCACCATCCGCCGCTGGCGCTGCGGCAGCAGCCGGCGCACGGTGGTGTAGCGGCCCAGCGGCACGTCGTGTCCGAGCAGCAGCACGCTGCCCGGGTCGACCGGCGCCACGCCGGGTGGTCGGGTCTGCGCGGGCAAAGATTCGGTACGCTCCACGGTCCCGACTCTATGCCGGACTCTCTCAGTCCTCACCCACCGTGATCGTGTTCACTCCCGCGACCAGGTCGACGTAGACCCGTTCGGGGGACCGGTCCCAGCCGGGCGTGCTGATCGTCTCGCCCGCGGCGACCCCGGCACGCCGGTCGCCGTACAGGGTGACGGTGCCGGCGCCGGACGCGGCGCGGATCCGCACCGGCGCAGCGCCGGGCACCCGCACGGTGAACTGGTTGACCCCGCCGGACATCCGGACGGTCAGGCCGCCGGTCACCTCCGGCAGCCGGAGGTCGACCCGGGCGGCGCCCCCGACCAGTTCCACCCCGGCCAGCCGGGCGCCGGTCAGGTCGAGCTGGTGTTCGCTGACCCCGCCGACCAGGCGGAGCCGCCAGACGAGCCGCGAATTGAGCACCACGTCGACCGCGCCGGGCCCGCCCCGGCCGCTCTGCTCGACGCGCAACCGCACCCGGTCGCCGAGCACCTCCGGCCGGGGGACGACACCGGCGTCGGCCGGGCTGCCGATCCGGTACAGCTCATCGCCCAGGTCCTCGGTCCGCAGCCGGAAGGAGGCCAGCCCGTCGGCCAGTTCGAAGGCGGCTCGGCGGCGGCCCTGCACCGGGGCCGTCCGGGTCCGCTCGGCGGCCGCCTCGGTGGCGCCGGCGTCGCCCGGCTCGGCGGCGACCGTCACCGGCGGCGCCGCTTCCCGCCCGCCGGAGAACGCCACCCCGAGCCGGTCCGGGTTGGCCAGCGTGACGACCACGGCCACCGCGCCGAGGGCCACCACCAGGACGGCGGCCGCGACGAGCAGCCGGATCGTCCGCCGCCGGGAGGACGGGTACGACGACGCCGGCCGGCCGGTCACCGACGGCTCCCCCGTCACCTCGACCACCGGCGCGGGTCGCTTCCCGTCGCCGTTCTCCCCCACCGTCGGCTCCACCCCGGCCATGACGCTCCCCTCCCACGGTCCCCGGGGAGCAGTACGTACCCGCCCCCCGAACGGATCACCCCCCGCCCCCTCCTCGCCTCGGTGATCATGAAGTTGTCGGCAGTGTGGATCTCCATTCCTGCCAACAACTTCATGATCAGCGTCTTCACGGTGTGGGTGGATACGCCGCTGGCCGGCACCCCGGGTTCGGGGTGCCGGCCAGCGGGTGGTTCGTGGGTCAGTTGTTCCAGTGCTTGGCGACGAGGTCGGCGGCCTGCTGCTCCCACTGTGCGTAGTGGAAGGGGTAGGCCGAGACCTGCACGGTCTGGGCGGCCTCGGTCAGCGGCATGTCCTGCCACCCGTCGACCTGCTTCAGACCCTTCAGGAAGGCGAGGGTCGAGTACTCCGGGTCGGTGATCTGCTCGACCGTGCCCCAACCCGAGCTCGGGCGCTGCTGGAACAGGCCCTGCGAGTCGTGGTCGTTGCGCTCACCCAGGTGACCCAGGTTCTCCAACTTCGACTCCTGCAGCGCCGTCGCGATCGCCACGACGGCGGCGCGCTCGTCCATGTCGGCCTTCTTCGTCGCGGCGATGATCGCCTTCACATTCCTGGTCTGCTCGGCGCCGAGATCGATGTGCGACTGCTTGCCCTGCACACCGTGCGGAATCAGCTTGCTGCCCTTGTCGGCCTTGTCAGCCTGCACGGCCACGGCGACAGCCTTGGCCTCCGTGGTCGGGGCGGCGTGAGCCTCGGTCACCGGGCCGGCGAAGATGCCACCGGCGAAGGCCAGACCAGCGATGCTCAGCATGCTCTTACGCAGAATGTTCGTGTTCATCAGAGAAGCTCCATCCGGGGGTTGGCGACGCGTCCCAATGGGGGTCGGAACACGGCGCAAGCACCACGATCAGGCGCTCAAAAGATCAGAGGAAAAAAAAGAAAGTCCTCGACCGGCGGGCCAGCAAGCCGGGGGCTCGCGGCGCCGGGACTGTGTGTAACGACCGGCGGCCGGCTGTCATTCCGCCGACGGGGCGGAGGCTGCTCGGTCGTGAGACCGGGCCGGGGGATGTAACGACCACCGGCCTGCCGTCATTCCGCCAAGGGAGGCGGGGCTGCTCGTGCGATCGTCCGAGGGATGTAACGACCGGGGACCTGCGGTCATTCCGCCGGGGGCGGGATCATGGAGGCCGGCAGCGAAAGTCACACCTGCTGCGGTCGTACAGGAGATGTAACGACCCCGGCCCCGCCACGATTCCAGCCTGAGCGTGCCGTCGGTCACCGCAGACCACACAGACGGGGCCGATCCGGACATCAGGGCACAACCGTCACGCCGCGACATCAGACACCGCGCCCGCCATAGGCGCTAGTCGGTGTCGCGGCTCCAGGAGCCCCCGCGGTAGACCGTCCCCCGGTACACCCGGTTCTCGTCGTACCCGGTGGAGACCGCCGCCGGCTCCAGATCGTCGGAGGCGGCGGTGGCGCGGGCCTGGCGGGCGCGGCGAATCCGGGAGAACAGGAACCAGCCGGCGGCGGCCACACAGGCGGCGATGACGACCTTCTGGAACGACCCGACGTACGACTCGACCACGTGCCAGTTCTCGCCCAGCAGGTAACCGGCCATCACGAAGGTGGTGTTCCAGATCAGGCTTCCCAGCGTGGTGTACAGCAGGAACGTGCCGACCGGCATCCGTTCCACGCCGGCGGGGATGGAGATCAGGCTGCGGAAGATCGGGATCATCCGGCCGAAGAACACCGCCTTGACGCCGTGCTTGAGGAACCACGCCTCGGTCCGGTCGACGTCGTGGAGTTTCACCAGCGGCAACCGGGCCACGATGGCGCGCATCCGGTCGCGGCCGAGGGCGGCGCCGATGCCGTAGAGCAGCCAGGCGCCGACCACCGAGCCCAGCGTGGTCCAGAGGATCGCCCCGATCAGGCTGATCCGGCCCTGGGCCGCGGTGAAGCCGGCCAGCGGCAGGATCACCTCGCTGGGGATCGGCGGGAAGAGGTTCTCCAGCGCCACGGCCAGCCCGGCGCCGGGGCCGCCGAGCCGCTCCACCAGCCCGGTGACGTACCCGACCGGGCCCTCCGCGGAAGGCTCGGCAGCGGACACCAGGGTGCGGAGATCGGGGGCCAGAGAGCTTCTGATCATGCGACAAAGCTACGAGGCGTCGGGCGGATCGACCACGGATCCGCCCATATGCTTCCGAGCACCGGCAGCCGGGAGGAAGGAAGGTCCCTTGTGCGTACGCCGCTGACGCTCGCCGTCGCCCAGCCGCTCTGCGTCCCGCACGACGTGGCGGCCAACGTGGCGGCGCACGCGTCGGCCGTCCGCGCTGCCGACGCCCGGGTGGTGCTCTTTCCCGAGCTGTCACTGACCGGGTACGACCTGGACGCCCCGAGCCTCGACGTCGCCGACGCGCGGCTGGCCCCGCTGGTCGAGGCGTGCGCGGACACCGGCGCGCTGGCGCTGGCGGGTGCGCCGGTCGACGACGGCGCGGGATCGGCGTACATCGGGGTGCTGGCGGTCGACGGCGCCGGCGTGCGGGTGGCGTACCGGAAGATGTTTCTGGGTGGGGTGGAGCCCCAGCGGTTCGTGGCGGGCGGTGGGCCGGCCGTGGTGGCGGTCGACGGCTGGCGGCTGGGCCTGGCGGTCTGCCGGGACACCGGCGTGCGGGAGCACGCGAGGCGCACCGTGGCGCTCGGCGTCGACGTGTACGCGGCCGGGGTGCTGGAGGCGCCGGCGGACGCGGCGGTGCCGGAGGCGCGGGCCCGGCGGGTCGCCGCCGACCACGGCGTCTGGGTGGCCACGGCAAGCTTCGCCGGGCCGTCGGGCAGCCGGTATCCGGAGACGGCGGGCGGCTCCGGGGTGTGGCGGCCGGACGGCACGCCGGTGGTGCGGACCGGCGTCGGCCCCGGCGAGGTCGGCCGCGCCACGCTCCGCTGACCGGCAGCGCGCCGACACCCCCGGTCCGGCATCGTCGGCGAAGAGCGGGGCAGCGACGCCCGCCGCAGGGCGGTCACGGCCGGATCGGGGTACGGATCGACGGCGGCCGGGATCGGTGGGGCCACCCGCGGGCGACCGGCCGCTACGGTGTGGTGGGTGACCGCCACCGTCCCGCTCGCCTCCGGTCGCGAGGCCGACGTGTACGCCATCGACGCCGGCCGGGTGCTGCGCCGGTACCGCGAGGGCGGTGACGTCCAGGCCGAGGTGGAGGTCATGACGTACCTGCGCGGGCAGGGCTACCCGGTGCCCGAGGTGTTCCGGGCCGACGGCCCCGAGCTGGAGATGGCCCGGTTGTCCGGGCCGACGCTGCTGGCGGCCTTCGTCGCCGGCCTGGTCGACCTCCGGTCCGTCGCGCGGACCCTCGCCGAGCTGCACCGCCGGCTGCACGCCCTGCCGGCGCGGCACTCCACCGACCCCGCCGTCGGCATCCTGCACCTGGACCTGCACTGCGAAAACGTCATGCTGACCGCCGACGGCCCGTACGTCGTCGACTGGCGCAACACCACGGAAGGTCCGCCGGAGCTGGACCGGACCACCACCGCGCTGATCATCGCCGAGACCGCCGTGGACCCGGACCTGCCGCTGGCCGGCCCGGCCGGGCAACTGCTGGGGGCGTTCCTCGCCGAGAGCGGGCCACCGCTGCTGCTCGACGAGGCGGTGGCCCGGCGCGCCGCGAGCGGGATGCTGGACGCCGACCTGTTGGCGCGGGCCGCGGCCCTGGTCGCGACGACGGGCCGGTGAGGGGGGCTGGTCCAGCTGTGGCGCTGAGCTGCGCCGAGCGGCTCAGTCGTCGTCGTCATCGCCGCCGCCGCGTTGCCGCGGCCAGGCGGCGAGCAGGCGTCCCAGCTCGATGACGGTGGCGTCGCTGATCCGGTCCCGTTCGACCGCCTCCTGGATCCTGCCGGCCAGGTCCCGTAGGCGTTTGCCCCGGTCCTTCGGCTTCGCCTCGGCCAGCTCCGCCAGCTTCTTCCGCAGCTCCTCGACGGTCTTCGGGTCGGCGTCGCCGGACGCCTCGGCCCGGTCCAGCACGGCCGCGAACTCCGCGGCGAATTCCCGCGCGGTCCGCGGCTGCGCGCGGTCGTCCCGGGACGGCGGTGCGGCCGTGGTCGGCTCCGCCGCCGGGGTGGGCTCGGTGGTGGCCGGCTCGTCCTGCACGGGCCCGGCAGTGACCGGGGCGGCCGGGGTGCGCCGGTCGGCGTCGTCGTCGAGGACGAGCACGCCGACCAGTCCGGCCAGCAACGCCAGGCCGGCGGCGACGAGGACACCCAGCGCCCGGCGGGGTTCCGGACGGGCCGACGCCGGGGCCCGGTCGATGGGCGGATGACCCGGCCCGGCGACGCCGACGGCCGCGCGGCCGGGCGCCGGGGCGCGGTCGATCAGGGTGGGCGGGTGCGCTGGCACCGGCACCGTGGGCAGCAGGCTGGTGGGCGGTTCGGCGGGGCGACCGGCGCCGAACCGGTCGGCGAGCTGCGCGGCGGTGGGCCGGCGGTCGGGGTCGCTGGCGAGGCAGGCCATGGTGAGGTCGGCGACGTCGGCGGGGAGTCCGGTGATCCGCAGCGGCGGCACCGGGGTACGCCGGGCGTGCACCTCCAGCGCGTCCTCCCAGGTCTGCACGGGCAGCGGCGCCCGCCCGGTGAGGGCGCGGTAGAGCAGCGCGCCGAGGGCGTACACGTCGCTGGCCGGGTGGGGCGGGCCGGGGGTCATCCGTTCGGGCGCGAAGTAGGCGGGGGTGCCCATCAGCGGCTCGGCGGTCCCCGCGGCGCGCGGCCCGGCGAGGGCGGCGATGCCGAAGTCGAGCACCTTGGCGCCGATCTCGGTGAGCATGACGTTGCCGGGCTTGATGTCGCGGTGCACCACGCCGATGCGGTGCGCGGCGGCCAGGGCGGCCGCGATCTGGCCGGCGGTACGGACCGCCTCCGGCCACGGCAGCGGACCGGCGGTGAGCCGGTCGGCGAGGCTGCGCCCCTCGACCAGCTCCATCACCAGGTACGGCACGACGGCGCCGCCGGGCAGGGCCGCCTCGCCGTAGTCGTACACCTGAGTGACGTGGGGGTGGGTGAGCCGCGCTGCCGCGCGTGCCTCGCGCTGGATGGTGGCGCGCAGCTCGGGGTCGGTGGCGAGCTGCCCGGCGAGCGCCTTGATCGCGACGGGGCGGTGCAGCACCTCGTCGTCGGCGCGCCACACCTCGGACATCCCGCCGAGGCCGATGCGCGCGCGCAGGACGTACCGATCGTGCAGCCGCAGCGTGGGCGTGAACGACGACATGGTGGTTCAGTCTGCCTGGTCGGACCGGCCGGGCACCAACCGCGGTGCCCGGTTGCGTCCCCGCTGGTGCGCGACGCCCGGTACGGGTCACCCGCCCGGGTGGCGCCGACCACCCGGGCGGGTGCTCAGGGGCGGCAGGGCGGCGCGGGTACGGGCGCGGGCTCCATCAGGTCGGCCAGCCGGCGCAGCGCCCCGGCCGCGGCGAGCCGGGCGGGGGCGAGCCGGTGCCGTCGGGGCCGTTCGGGCCGTACGGGCGCGTCCGGGCGGGCCGAGTTGACGTGGCGGTTTACCGCGTCGAGGGCGAGGGTGAAGCCGGTGGGCTGTTCCATGGTCAACTCCTCGGGACGGGACGGGTGGAGGTGCGGACGACGAGCTCGGTGGGGAGCAGGACGTGCCCGGCGGCGGGCTCGGTGGGCGGGTCGAGCAGCAGTTCGGTGGCGATCCGGCCCTTCTCCTCGGCGGGCTGCCGGACGGTGGTGAGGCCGGCCGCGGCGGCGTCGGCGACGTCGTCGAAGCCGGTGACCGAGACCGTCGCGGAGCGTTCGCCGAGGGCGTCGAGGACGCCGAGCGCCAGCACGTCGGAGCAGGCCAGCAGTGCGGTCGGCGGGTCGTCACCGGTGATCGTGCCGGTGACCGCCCTCGCGCCGGCGGCGCGGCTGTTGTCGGTGGCGTTGAGCAGGGTGAGGTCGGTCCAGGCAACCCCGACGGCGGCCAGCGCGTCGGCGAAACCGGCGAGGCGGCCCCGGGTGGTGGGGTGCGGCACGTCGCCGACCTCGGCGAGCCGCAGCGGACCCGGCGGCGCGCCGGGCAGGATGCTCTCGGCCAGCAGCGCCACCCGCCGGTGACCGAGGGCCGCCACGTGGTCGGCGACGGAGCGGGCGGCGGCCCGCTCGTCGATGCCCACGTACGGGTCGGCGCCGGCGTCGTCGCGGGGCGCGGTGGTGACGAACGGCAGCCCCCGGGCGCGGAGGACGTCCAGGGCCCAGCTCTCGTCGGCGGCGCAGTAGACGCAGAAGCCGTCGACCGCGGCGTTCTCCACGGCCACCCGGGCCTGCGTCGTGTCGGTGGGCAGCGGCACGAGCAGCAGGCTGGTGCCGCGCCGTTCGGCCGCGCCGGCCGCGCCGGCCAGGAAGCGGACGGCGAAGGGATCGGTGAAGGCGTACGACAGCTGGGAGGTGAAGAGCACCCCGATCGCGCCGGCGACGCCGCGGCGCAGTGACCGGGCGGTCGGGTTGGGCCCGGGGTAGCCGAGCTGCCGAGCGGTGTCGAGGATGCGGGCGCGCAGGGCCGCGGAGAGCTGGTCGGGGCGGCTGTAGGCGTTGGAGACGGTGCTGCGGGAGACGCCCGCCGCGGTGGCGACGTCCTGCAAGGTCGGCTTCGAGGTCACCCGGCGGCCCTTCTGTATCGATTCAGTCTGGATCGATACAGAGACTACCCCGACCGGTCGGCGACGGTCAATCGACAATGGACCCCCAGCCAGCAGCGGCGCCGGCACCGAAGCCGACGCCGCTGCTGCATCGAGGATGAGGCGGTGGGCCCGGGATCGTCCCGGACTCCGCGCGTCAGGACTTGCGGGCCACCCCGCCGTACATGCTCACCTCGACCACCGAGGGACGCGGCTGCGGCTCCTGCTCGGCCCGCCACTCGGCGACCGAGCCGATTCCCGGCTCGACCAGCTCCAGGCCGTCGAAGAACCGGGTGAACTCGTCCAGGCTGCGCAGGTTGATGACCCCGTGCGGGCCGCCGCCCCGGGCCGCCGCCCTGGCCGCCTCGGCGACCTCCGGGGGCAGGTAGTCGTGGGTGGCGTGCGAGGCGGCCAGGTAGCTGCCCGGCGGCAGCGCCTCCAGCAACCGGCGCACCACCGCGTACGGGTCGTCGCCGTCGGGGACGAAGTGCAGGATCGCCACCAGCATCAGCGCCACCGGCCGGGACAGGTCGATGGTGCGCAGCAGGTCGGGGTGGCCGAGGATCTTCTCCGGCTCGCGCAGGTCGGCGTCGATGTAGGCGGTGGCGCCCTCGGCGGAGCTGGTCAGCAGCGCCCGGGCGTGGGCGAGCACGATCGGATCGTTGTCGACGTAGACCACCCGGGCCTCGGGGGCGATCGACTGGGCCACCTCGTGGGTGTTGTTCGCCGTCGGGATGCCGGTGCCGATGTCGAGGAACTGCCGGATGCCCGCCTCGCGGGCCAGGTAGCCGACCGCGCGCTGGAGGAAGCGGCGGTTCTCCAGGGCGCTGGTGCGGATGGTCGGAAAGTGCGCGGCCATCTCGTCACCGGAATCCCGGTCGGCCTGGAAGTTGTCCTTGCCGCCGAGCCAGTAGTTGTACCGCCGGGCCGGGTGCGCGACCGAGGTGTCGATCCGGTCGCTGGGGTGGGCGGTTCCCGTCGTGGTGCCCGGGGCATCGCTGGTCACAGTCGCCTCCATGACGTCCGCGCCATCGCCGCGATGGCGTCCGTCCACTCTCACCGGTCGCGGACCATGGTAGAGGCAGTCGGGGCTCGTCCGTCACCCCGGCGACGGTCACCCCGGGTAGAGCTCGTCGCGCAACCGGGTGAGGATCTCGGGCGTACGCTCCGGCGGAGCGGCCTCGACGCAGAGGCGTTCCATCGCCACCGCGTAGTAGTCGAGGTCCTCCCGCTTGTCGAGGTAGAGCGCGCTGGTGAGCTGTTCGATGTAGACGATGTCCGGCAGGTCGTCGTCGCCGAAACGCAGGATGGTGAAGGCGCCGCCGGCCGCGGCGTGGCCACCGGCGTCGAACGGGATGATCTGCAGCCGCACGTGCGGCGAGCGGGTCGCCTCCACCAGGGCGTCGAGCTGGCCACGCATCACCTCGGCCCCGCCGATCGGTCGGCGCAGGGCGGCCTCGTCGACCACCGCCCACAGCTGCGGCGGCTCCGCGCGGCGCAGCAGCTGCTGGCGGTGCATCCGCAGCTCGACCCGGCGGTCGACCTCCTCGGCCGGGGCGTTGCGGTGGCCCAGCAGGACGACCGCGCGGGCGTACCCGGGGGTCTGCAGCAGGCCGGGGACGAACTGCACCTCGTAGGTGCGGATGAGCGCGGCGGCGGCCTCCAGGCCCAGGTAGGACTGGAACCAGCTGGGCAGCACGTCGCCGTAGCGGTGCCACCAGCCGGGGCTGTTGGCGTCCCGGGCAAGCTTGAGCAGCGCCTCGCGCTCGTCGGCGGCGGTGACGCCGTAGAGGGTGAGCAGGTCGGCGACGTCGCGCTCCTTGAAGCCGACCCGGCCCAGCTCCATCCGGCTGATCTTCGATTCGGAGGCGCGGATCTCCCAGCCGGCGCCCTCCCGGCTGACCCCGCTGGACTCCCGGAGCCGGCGCAACTGGGAGCCGAGCAGCATGCGCAGGACGGTCGGCCCGGTGGCCGGACCGCCCTCGGCGGAAACCATCGTCACGTGCCGCCCTCCGCGTGCCACTCGCCCCTGGTCGGGCGTCCCACCTCGACCAACGTGTAAGCATGCCATGGACCGACGGTGAGAAGAACTCATCCGGACGGACGGAGGGTCCCGCCGACGGGATCGAGGTCAGTTGATCAGATGGTCGAAGTCCCCGTCCCGGGCGCCGAGGACGAAGGCCGCGATCTCGTCCACCGTGTAGATCAGCGCCGGCCCCTCCGGGTGGCGCGAGTTGCGTACCGCGATGCCGGCCCCGCCGGGGAGTTCCGCCAGCTCGACGCAGTTGCCGCTGGGATTGCTCCGCCGGCTCTTCTGCCACCGCAACGGGGGCAGCTGGGTGGCGGGAACGCCGTTCTGAGGCTGTCGCATGGGGCGTCTTTCTGTGAAGAGCCGTCCGGGTGTCGCGTGGGGGAGGTGGTGTGGCGGGTGGCCGCGACATCCGCACGGGCCGTCTGCACGTGCATCTGCTATTGCATCTGCATCGGACAGCGAGCATGATAGCCCACGTGCGCGGTGCCCATCCGTTCACTGTGGGTGACCCTGCTCGGGCCGGCCACCTGTGAAACGACGGCACGGCACCGCGCGCATCGGCCGACCACCGCTCCGGCCGTCCACCGATGCCGCGAGGGAGGGCTCGTGCCGGATCCGTTGACCGTCGCATCCGGCCTCTCCGCGGCGGGGGCGCTCGTCTCGGTGTGGCAGCTGCGCCAGCGCGCCCTGCGCGCCGAGGCGGAGATCGAGCAGCTACAGGCCGAGCTGGCCGCCGAGCGGCACGCCGCGAGCCACGACCCGCTCACCGGGCTGCCCAACCGCCGGGCCTTCTACCGGCTGGCCGCCGCCCTGCTCACCGACCCGGGCGGTCGGCCGCTGATCGCCGTGGTGCTCGACCTCAACGACTTCAAGCAGGTCAACGACCGCTACGGGCACGCCGCCGGTGACCAGGTGCTGATCAACGTCGCCCAGCGGCTGGCCGCGTTCGCCGGGGACAACCCGGTCGCCCGCCTCGGCGGCGACGAGTTCGCCGGTCTGCTCGCCAGCCCGTCGGTCGACCGGCGCTGGATCGAGCACGCCACCCGGCGGCTCTGCGAGGCGATGGCCGCGCCGATCCCGCTGGGCGGGCGCAGCATCCGGGTCACCGCCTCCGTCGGGCTCGCCCCGGTCACCGGGCCGACCCAGCTCACCGAGGCGCTGTGCCGGGCGGACGCGGCGATGTACCGGGCGAAGGGCGTCACCGCCCGCCGGTCACCCCGTCAACTGCTCGACTCGGCGCGCCTCGCCGAGTGCTGACCGCGCCGCCGCCCCGGCCGTCGCCGGGACGGGTCAGCGCCAGCCGTAGCCGGCGCGCAGCGCGCGGCCGATCCGGTCGAAGCGACCCCGGTCCAGCACCGCGCCCTCGCGCCGGATGCTGTCCTCCCGCATCGTGAGCACCCGGTCCAGCCGCACCCAGCTGGGACGATTGTCCCGGTCCCACTCCCCCGGCCCGAGCGCCAACCAGTGCCGCTGGCCGTCGCGCTCGCTCTGGCTGGAGAGCATCAGGCCGAACAGGGTCCGACTGTGCCGGCCGACCACGAGCACCGGCCGGTCCTTGCCCTGCCGGGGGTCGTCCTCGTACGGCACCCAGGTCCACACGATCTCGCCCGGGTCGGCCTGGCCGTCCAGCTCCGGGGCGTAGGTCAACTCCCGGCGCTGCAGCGCGCCGACCTGACGCCGCCGGGCCACCTGGGCCGGGATCGGGCCGCCGGTGCGGGCCGGCGCGGCCACCGTCCCGGTGACCCGGCCGAGCCGGGCGGCGACGTTTCTCAACAGACCTGCCACGGCGGCAGCCTAGCCGCACCGGGTGCCACGCCGCCCCGCGCGGTGGACCGAATCCGGTGGACGCCACCCGGCCGGCACGGTGAAGATCCCGGGGTGAGCGTTCCCCCACGGCAGATCCGGGCCCACTACACCGATGAGACCGTCACCGTGTACCAGGCGTACCCGCCGGAGATCGCGGAGGCCGCGCTGGCCGCCGGCCGCTTCGTGCCGCCGTTCCGCCGGGGGCGGATGACCTGGATCAAGCCGTCCTTCCGGTGGCTGATGTACCGCAGCGGCTGGGCCACCAAGCCCGGCCAGGAGCGGGTGCTGGCGGTCGAGATGACCCGGCCCGGCCTGGAGTGGGCGCTGGGCCGGGCCTGCCTGAGCGGTTACGAGCCGCGGTGGCACACCGACCGCGCCGACTGGGCCCGCCGCCTGCGGGGCAGCGACGTGCGGGTGCAGTGGGACCCCGAGCGGTCACTGCGGCTGGCTCCGCTGCCGTACCGCTCGCTGCAGCTCGGCCTCTCCGGCGCGGCGGCCGACCGGTACGTCGACGAGTGGCTGGTCGGCCTGACCGACGTCACCGCCACGGCGCGGGAGATCCGCGCCCTGCTCGACGCCGGGGACGACGACGGCGCGGCGGCGGCGCTGCCGCCGGAGCGGCCCTACCCGCTGTCACCCGCCCTGGCCGCCGCGGTCGGCGCCGACACGGACTGACCGCACGCGTCCCCCATCGGTGGCCGTGCCGGACGTGGTGCGCAGGTCAGCCCGGGTCCGCCCACGGCAACTCGGGCCGATCAGGCGGTCGTCGTCCGCGTCAACGGTGCCGAGCCGGGACGACGGCCCGCCGGACGGGCGAGAATGGCCCCGGCGGTCTCCGCCGGGCAGCCCGGCCGGCATCGCCGAGCCCGCCCACCACCGACGGCGCGGTGGACCACCCGAAGGAGACACGTGATCGAGCTGCCGAGGGACCTGCCGATCGTCGAGCGCACCGCCGTCCGGCTGGTGGTGCGCGACCGGGACGGCCGGATCCTGCTGTTCCACACCCGCGACCCCGACCACCCCCGGCTGGGCACCTGGTGGGAGCTGCCGGGCGGCGGGATGGACCCCGGGGAGACCTACGCCGAGACGGCGGTGCGGGAGCTGCGCGAGGAGGCCGGCATCGCGATCACCGCCGCCCGGCTCGGCCCGCCGTCCTGGCGGCGGCGGGCCAGCTTCATCCACCGGCAGCTGCGCCACCTCCAGGACGAGGTGGTGATGACGGTACGGCTGGACGTCCCCGGCCCGGACGTCAACGGCGCCGAGCGGCTGGACTACGAGGTGGAGGACTACTTCGGGTTCCGCTGGTGGCCGGTCGAGGAGGTGGTGACGAGCGACGGGCGCTTCTACCCGGGTCGGCTGCCGGCGCTGCTGACCCGCTTCCTGGCCGGCGAGGAGATCGACGAGGAATTCGAACTCTGGTCCTGACCGGGGTGCCGAGCGGGTCCGCGGTGGGCACAGTGGAGGGCATGACCACGATCCCGTCCGCCCCGCTGGCCCGCTACGCCGCCCGGCTGCACGCCGACATCGGCGACCGGCACCACGTCGCCTCCCCGCTCGGGGCCTGGCTGCTGCTGGCGCTCACCGCGCCGGCCGCCACCGGTCCCGTCCGGAAGGAACTCGACGACGCACTCGGCATGGACGCCGACTCGGCCGCGGCGACCGCCGCCGCGCTGCTGGAGCAGCCGCACCCGCTGGTGCCGTCCGCCACCGCCGTCTGGCACCGGCCCGGTCAGGAGACCGGCCAGCTGGACGACTGGCGGCGGGGCCTGCCCCGGTCGACGCGGACCGGCCCGCTGCCGGACCAGGCGGGGCTGGACGCCTGGGCCCGCGAGCACACCCTGGGGCTGGTCGAGCGGTTCCCGTTGACCCTGACCCCGCAGGTGGCGCTGGCACTGGCCAGCGCGCTGGCCACCCGGATCTCCTGGGCCGAGCCCTTCGACCTGGTGCCCGGTGCGGCGCTGGGCGCGGGGAGCGCCTGGGCCGGCCGGCTGGGCCGGGTACTGCGTACGCCGGCGGCCGGTCACCGGGCCTGGATCGCGGCGACGGGCGCGGCAGGCGACGTCGCGGTGCACCGCGCGGGCGCCCGGCCGCTCGAATCCGGTGGCGCGGGACTGGTGGTGGTGTCGGTCGCCGCCGACCCGCAGGTGCCGCCGGTCGACGTGCTCAGCGCCGCGTACGAGGTGGGCGCGACGGCGGTCGACGGGGCGCCGACCAACCGGCGTGCCCTGTTCGACCTGCCGCTCGGCGACGGCCCGCTCTGGTCGCTGCGCGAGGAGTCGGTCCGCACCAACGCCCCGGACGGCCGGGAGGAACGGCACACCGCGGTGCTGCCCTGCTGGTCGGCGCGGGACGAACACGACCTGAGCGCCCCCGCGCTCGGCTTCCCGGCGGTGGCCCGGACGGTGGCCGGCCTGCTCGGGCGGGAGCTGGGCGTCGAGGCCCGGCAGGCGGCGGCGGCCCGGTACGGCCGGTACGGCTTCGAGGCGGCCGCGGTGACCGGCGCGTTCGCGCTGACCAGCCTGCCGCCGGTGGGGGTCGCCCGGACCGCCGAGCTGCGCTTCGGTCACCCGTACGCGGTGGTCGCGCTGGCGACCGACCGCCGGGGCGACCGGGTCGGGCCGTGGCACGGGGTGCCCGTCTTCTCCGCCTGGGTCGCCGAACCGGAGGAGCCGTCGGCGGCCGACCTGGCCGACCCGCCCGAGGCGTGGTGACTCAGTGGACCGTGCCGGGCGGCGGGTCGAGGTCGCTGCCGAGCCGGCCCGGCAGCTGCGCCACCAGGTCCTCGAACTCGCCGACGGTGACCGCCTCCCGGAGGGTGGCGAAGACCGCCCGTACCCCGACCTGGGCGACGGCCGGGTCGACGCCGGCCCGGGCGGCCACCCGGTGCACGAACTCCACCGGCC
The DNA here is from genome assembly GCF_059359015.1 of Micromonospora sp. LZ37. NCBI lineage: Bacteria > Bacillati > Actinomycetota > Actinomycetes > Micromonosporales > Micromonosporaceae > Micromonospora > Micromonospora sp. LZ37. The sequence goes on from NZ_JCADBL010000002.1 coordinate 540,795, forward strand.
CGTACGCGGCGGCGGTGCCGGGACCGGCCGGGCGGGCGTCCGGCGGCGGGGCCGGCGGGCCGGTCAGGTAGGCGCCCAGTTCGTCGGGGAGCTGGGCGGAGAGGTGGTCGGCCTCGTCGGCGTTGACCCGTTCCGCCAGCGTCACCAGCACGGCCCGGGCGATCGAGGCGGCCGTGTCCCGCGGCAGCTCGGCCCGGCGGGCGACGGCGTCGACGAAGAGCGGAAAGCGCACCGGTCCTCCTCCGGCCCCGGCCACCCCGGCCGGACGCCGCCGCGCGGTTACCCGCTCGGCGCGGGCACAAACGACCGGCGCGGGCGACCGGCGGCCGGCCGACCGGGGCCGGCCGGGCACGTCGCGCCGGCTCAGGTCAGCAGGGACCGTCGCCGCAGGTGGTCGAAGATGACCTGGTCGACCGGGGAGACCCGGTCCCGGTCGGCGTAGCCGAGCCAGGCCACCTCCTCGATCTCGTGGTCGGGTCGGGGCACGCCCCGATGGTCGGCGGTGTAGCAGGTCATCCGCACTAGCACGCCGTCCGGGTGGCCGTGCGCCTGCGCCGCGAAGGTCCCGACGTGGACGGCCGTTCCCGGCGCGATCACCACCCGCAGCTCCTCGGCGATCTCCCGGGCGAGCGTGTCCAGGTCGCTCTCGCCGGGTTCCCGCTTGCCTCCGGGGAGGTACCAGACGTCCCGACCCCGGGAGCGGGTGCTGAGGATCCGCCCGCCCTCGATCCGGATCCACGCGATCTTGTCGATGGTGGCCACGGTGCTCCTCGGGCTCGGACGGGCCCCTCACTGTAGGGCGTACGAGGGGCGACCGGCGGCCCGCCGGCCCCGAGGGTCGGCGGGCACCGTGCCGGCGCTGCTCGGCATCAGCCGCCGCAGCAGCCACCGACCTGGCCGTCGGCGGGGGCGGCGTCGAGGCTGACCAGGTTCAGCGGCGCGGACAGCAGCCCGCCGGCGACGCCGGTGGCCAGCCCCCGGGCGGCCGGCGCGGTGGCCGGGGCGGTCCCGCAGCAGCTCTCCCCGGTGGCCGAGTCGTCGGGGTCGCTGTTGCACACGCCGGTCTCGGGCAGTTCGAGCCGGACGTCGCGGGCGGCCTCCCAGTCGCCGGCCAGGGCGGCGGCCACCGAGCGGACCTGCTCGTAGCCGGTGGCCATGAGGAAGGTCGGCGCCCGGCCGTAGCTCTTCATGCCGACCGCGTAGTAGCCGACCTCCGGGTGGGCGAGCTCGTCCACCCCGTGCGGAGGGACGGTGCCGCAGGAGTGCTCGTTCGGGTCGATCAGCGGGGCGAGGGCGCGGGTCGCCCCCAGCACCGGGTCCAGGTCGAGGCGCAGCTCCGCGGCGATCGAGTGGTCCGGCCGGAAACCGGTGGCGGCGACGATACGGTCCGCCGTGACCGACTCCTGGCTGCCGTCGGCGTGCCGGACGACGACGGCGACCCGACCGTCGACGGGGGTGAGGGCGTGCACGGAGAAGCCGGTGAGCAGCCGGATCCGACCGGTGTCCACGTGCGCGCGCAGCCGGGAACCGAGGGCGCCGCGCGCCGGCAGGGCGTCGGCCTCACCGCCGCCGTAGGTACGGGTCGGCGAGGCGGACCTGATCGCCCAGGTCACCTCGGTGCCCGGGGCGGCCGCGGCCAGTTCGGCCAGCGAGAGCAGGGTGTTGGCGGCGGAGTGACCGGCGCCGACCACCAGGGTGTGCCGGCCGGCGAAGCGGTCCCGGTCGACGCCGAGCACGTCCGGCAGCGCGTGTTCCAGGTACGCGGCGGCGTCGCTCTCGCCCCGGGCGGGCAGGCCGGAGGCGCCGAGCACGTTGGGGCGGCCCCAGGTGCCGGAGGCGTCGACGACGGCCCGGGCGAGCAGTTCGTCGCCATCGGCGAGCCGGATCAGGAACGGGGTGCGGTCGCGTCCGGCGGTGCGCAGCCGGTCGAGGCCGAGGCGGCTGATGGCGACCACCCGGGCGCCGTAGCGCAGGTGCGGCTTGAGCTGTGGCAGCTCGGCCAGGGGCTGGAGGTAGTCGGCGGCGAGTTCGGCGCCGGTGGGCAGCGCGTCGAGGTCGGGGGCCACCCAGCCGGCCTGGTCGAGCAGCCGGCGGGCGGCGGCGTCGATGTCGTACCGCCACGGCGAGAAGACCCGTACGTGCCCCCACTGCCGGACCGCGGCGCCGGCGGTGTCGCCGGATTCGAGGACGGTGAAGGGCAGGCCGCGCTCGTGCAGGTGCGCGGCGGCGGCCAGCCCCACGGGGCCGGCGCCGATCACCACGACGGGCAGTTCGTCCAGGACGGTCATTGCGGAACTCCTTTGTCTTGACAACGATCGAATCAACGGGGCGGAATCGGCCCGGCCGGCGGGACCGGGGCGGGTCAGGAGACGACGGGACTGCGGCGCTCGAGCAGCACCACATCGCGCCAGCGGCCGTGGTGGCGGCCGATCCGTTCGCGTACGCCGATGACCCGGAATCCGGCCCGCCGGTGCAGCGCGAGGCTGGCGGTGTTCTCCGGGAAGACCCCGGACTGGATGGTCCAGATCCCGGCCGCCTCGGTGGAGGCGATCAGCGCGTCGAGCAGCAGCCTCGCCACGCCGCGTCCCCGGGTGGCCGGGTCGACGTAGACGGAGTGCTCCACCACGCCGGCGTAGACCGCCCGGGCGGAGGTGGGCGAGACCGCCGCCCAGCCGCGCAGGGTGTGGTCGCCGTCGACGGCCACGAGGCGGTGGGCGGGAAGCCGGCCGGCGTCGAACGCCGCCCAGGTGGGGGCGGTGGTCTCGAAGCTCGCGTCGCCGCCGTCGAGCCCGGCCTGGTAGATCGCCAACACCGGTTCGGCGTCGTCGGGGCTCATCGGGCGGACGGTGAAGTCGACCATCAGCCACTCCGTTCGGTCGGGGGCGGCGCACCCGGGGGCGACGGCGAGCCGGCTGTCTCGACGTCCATCGAATCAGACGTTTGCACATTGGTTAGATGGCTGTCAACCTAGAGACATGTCGAAGCAGGCGACGCCCGCCCCCCTCGTCGCGCTCACCGCCGACGGGCCCTGCTGCGCTCCACTGACGCAGCGCCGGGTGCCGGCCGAGACCGCGGCCACGCTCGCACCCGCGCTCAAGGCGCTGGGGGATCCCGTCCGGTTGCAGCTGATGTCGATGATCGCCTCCGCCGAGGGCGGCGAGGTGTGCGTCTGCGACCTCACCCCCGCCTTCGACCTCACCGGACCGACCATCTCCCACCATCTCAGGACGCTGCGGGAGGCCGGCCTGGTGGACGCCGAGCGGCGCGGGACCTGGGTCTACTACCGGGCGCGGCCCGCCATCCTGCGCCGGCTCGCCGCGCTGCTCACCGTCGAACCCCCGGCTGACCTGCGCACTTGACGTTCCGGGTTTCACTCAGCGATAGTTGACTCAATGACCGCTGAGCTTTCTTCCCTGGCCGGGCGCGCCCGGATCCACGCCGCGCTGGGCGACCCGGCGCGGCTGGCGATGGTGGACGCGCTCACCCTCGGCGACGCCTCCCCCGGGGAGATCGCGCGCACCCTCGACCTGCCGACCAACCTGGTCGCCCACCACGTCAAGGTGCTCACCGAGGCCGGTCTCGTCGTCCGGGGCCGCTCCGAGGGCGACCGGCGGCGCACCTACCTGCGGCTGCGACCGGAGGCCCTCGCCACGCTGACCCCGCCGCCGCTGCCCGGAGTGGACCGGGTGGTCTTCGTCTGCACCCACAACTCCGCCCGCTCCCAGCTCGCCGCCGCGCTGTGGAAGCGCCGCACCCGCAGCGCCGCCGCCTCCGCCGGCACGAAGCCCGCCGACCGGGTGCACCCCCGCGCGGTGACGGTGGCCCACCGGCACGGCCTGGCTCTCGACCCCGCCGGCACCGCCCACGTCTCCGCCGTGGTTCGCGACGAGGACCTGGTCATCGCCGTCTGCGACAACGCCCACGAGGACCTCACCGGTCCGGTGCGGCCCCGGCTGCACTGGTCGGTGCCCGATCCGGCGCGGGTCGACACCGACGCGGCCTTCGAGGCGGCCTACGCCGACCTCGCCGACCGCATCGACCGGCTCGCCCCCGCCGTCATCGACACCCGCCCGTAGCTCCGCAAGACCACGTCACCACCACACCCGGCCCACAGGCGGCCCGGGACGGCACATCCAGGGGAGAGCACAGACTGATGACCATCGCACTCCGGCGGCGCCTGCTGGCCGAGTTCACCGGCACCGCCCTGCTGGTCACCGCCGTGGTGGGCTCCGGCGTCATGGCCGCCACCCTCTCCCCCGACGACGTCGGGCTCCAACTGCTGGAGAACTCGGTCGCCACCGCGTTCGCCCTCGGTGCCCTCATCCTGATCTTCGGTCCGGTCTCCGGCGCCCACTTCAACCCGGTCGTCTCCGCGGCGGACTGGTTCCTCGGCCGCCGGTCCGGCACCGGCCTGACCGGCCGGGACCTGGGCGGCTACACGCTGGCGCAGGTCGCCGGGGCGATCGCCGGGGCGATCCTGGCGAACCTGATGTTCGACCTGCCGGCCGTGGAGTTCTCCGGCAAGGAGCGCGCGGGAGGGCCCCTCTGGCTCGGTGAGGTCGTCGCCACCGCCGGCCTGATCCTGCTGATCTTCGCCCTCGCCCGGTCCGGTCGCGCCTCCGTCGCGCCCGCCGCCGTCGGCGCCTACATCGGCGCCGCGTACTGGTTCACCTCGTCGACGTCGTTCGCGAATCCCGCGGTGACGGTCGGCCGGACGTTCACCGACACCTTCGCCGGCATCGCGCCCGGTTCCGTCGCGGGCTTCGTCGTCGCCCAGGTGATCGGGCTGGTCGTCGGCGTCGGCCTCCTCGCCGCGCTCTACCCCGACGCCGGCGACGCCGCGGGCCAGGTCGTGGTGCCCGCCGACGACGACCTGGCCCGTGATCCCCGCTCCTGACCGCACCACCGACCCGTACCCGAGAGGCACCTCATGAGCGACAAGCCCAGCGTCCTGTTCGTCTGCGTGCACAACGCGGGCCGGTCCCAGATGGCCGCCGGCTGGCTGCGCCACCTCGCCGGCGACACCGTCGAGGTCCGCTCCGCCGGCTCCGCGCCCGCCGAGACGGTCAACCCGGCCGCCGTGGCGGCCATGCGCGAGGTCGGCATCGACATCACCGACCAGCGGCCGAAGCTGCTGGAGTACGCCACCGCCGAGTCCTCCGACGTCATCGTCACGATGGGCTGCGGCGACGCCTGCCCGGTCTTCCCCGGCAAGCGTTACGAGGACTGGAAGCTCGAGGACCCGGCCGGCAAGGGCGTCGAGGCGGTCCGACCGATCCGGGACGACATCCGCGGCCGGGTGGAGCGCCTGCTGCGCGAACTGCGCCCGGCCTGACCGGCCGCACCGGGAGTCGCGGCAGTGCGGCACGGGGCCGGGGTCAGCTCTCGGCGAGGACGTCCAGGAGGAGCGCGGCGGTCCAGCTGAAGGCCGGTGAGCCGAGGCCGGCGCGGGTGTCGGGGTGGAAGTACTCGTGGCAGCCGGCGGTGGCCACCAGGTCCAGCATGGACCGGCGCAGCCCGGCCGCCAGGTCGGGTCGGCCGTGGCTGCGCAGCCCGCGCCAGAGCAGCCAGTTCAGGTTCATCCAGCTCGGGCCGCGCCAGTACCGCAGCGGCTCGAAGTCCGGGGCGGTCCGGTCGTGGCTGGGCAGCGGCCGGTCCATCCGCGCCGACAGCCCGAACCGCGCCGAGCACGCCTCGGTCACCACCGCCGTCACCTGTCGGGCGGGCAGGTCGGGCAGGATGAGCGGCATCAGGCCGAGCGCTGTCCGTGCCGGGATCAGCCGGTCGGTGCGCAGGTCACGCGGGTGGAAGGTGCCGGTTACCCGGTCGTACAGCCGGTCGACGAGGGCCTCGGTGATCCGGGCCGCCCGGTCCCGGTGCGGGCCCGGGTCCGCGCCGACCACCGGGGCGATCCGGGCGAGGGCGTGCTCGGCGACGCCCAGCGCCGCGTTCACCAGCGGGCACTCCACCAGGAACGGGTGCCGACCGGCCAGGCCCTCGTCGCGGTAGCCGGCCTCCCGGTAGGCGGCGACGATCGCCACGTACCGCGCGTAGTCCAGGTCCGTGGGGCGGTGCGCGGCGTCGGCGTGCGCGGTGTCGTGCCGGCGGTACGCGCGCATCACGGCGACGTCGGCGGGCACGGCGGCCATCGGCGCGTCCCAGGCGGGGCTGTTGTCGACACCCGACTCCCACGGGTGCACGATGCAGGCGAGCCCGGCGCCGCCCACGTTCCGGTGGACGGTCAGGTAGCGCTGCTGGGCGACCAGCCGCGGATAGAGCCGGCGCAACGCCCGCGCCGACTTCTCCGAGGGGGCGCGCCGGTGCGCCAGCCAGGCCGCGAGGGCGTGCACCGGCGGCTGGACGAGGCCGGAGGTGGCGGCGGCGGGAGCGCCCTCGGCGGCGGCCGAGTTCCAGAACTCCGGCCCCGGGAAGTACGAGCCGACCCGCAGCGCCGGGTTGAACACGATGTGCGGCACCCGCCCGTCGGTCCACTGCGCGGCGAAGAGGGTCCGCAGCTCCCGCCAGGCACGGTCGGGGCGGACGTGGACCAGCCCCACGGCGATGAACGCGGAGTCCCAGCTCCACTGGTGCGGGTAGAGGGTGCGCGAGGGCACCGTGTGGTCGTGCTCCCAGTTGCCGTCGAGGGTGGCGACGGCGAGCCGGCGCAGCTCGGCGTGGGTCGGGGCAGCGGGTCCGGACCCGGCGGAGGCGGCCACGCCCGGCCCGGCGCCGGGGGCTCCGGCCGTGCCGGCGCTCACGCCGCCGCCCGCCGGGGCTGGGCGTGCCGCAGCACGGTGGCCGCCTGCTGGAGCGCGCGGACCGGGTCGCCCCGCAGCCGGCACTCCAGGGCCAGCCAGCCCGGATAGCCGAGATCGAGCAGGGTACGCAGCAGCGCGGGCCAGTCCAGGTGCCCGGCGCCCGGCTGGAACCGGTTGGAGTCGCTGACCTGCACGTGCCCCAGGTACGGCGCGGCGGCGCGCAGCGCGCCGTGCACGTCGTCCTCCTCGATGTTCATGTGGAAGGTGTCGGCGACCACCCGCACCGAGGGCAGGCCCACCGCCGCGCAGAGCGTCACCGCCTCGTCGAGCCGGTTCACCATGTGGTCCTCGTACCGGTTGAGCGGCTCCAGGTAGAGGGTGACGCCCTCGGCCCGGGCGTGCTCGCCGAGGGCGCCCAGCGCGTCGACGAGCACCTGCCGGTCACCGGCGGGCGACCGGGGTGGCTCGAACGGCGGCAGCCGGCGGGAGAACATCCCCCACGCGGCCGGGGTCATCGCGCCGATCCCGCCGAGTTCGGCGATCACCGACAACTGGCAGCGCAGGTTCGCCACCGCGTCGCGGGAGCGTTCCGGATCGAAGTCGCCGATGAAGTGGTCCATCTCCACGCAGACCGTCGGCATGACCACGCCCTCGGCGCGGGCCCGGCGCAGCTCCGGCAGCCGCCGGGCGAAGGCCAGGTCACCCCGGCCGCGCAGCTCGATGCCGTCGTAGCCCAGCGAGCGGGCGAGAGCGAACTTCTGGGACAGGTTGGTGCCGGGGAGCAGCTGCTCCTGGCAGGCGATCGGGATCGACATCAGAACCTCAGCACGACTTGGAGAACGTCATCGGCACCGCGGTCGAGCAACGCGAGCGCGTCGGCCACCGCGCGGGCGTCCACGACGTGGCTCACCAGCGGCAGCGGGTCGACGCTGCCCTCGGCCACCAGGTCCATGAAGGTGTGGGCGATGCGGGCACCGGACCACCGGCCGGCCAGACCGGGTGCCGGGGCGGGCCCGGAGACCTGGGCCGCCACCAGTTGGATCCGGTTGTGGTGGAACTCCTCGCCGAGGCCGAGCGCGTCGGCCTGGCCCTGGTAGAAGCCGGCCGCCACGACGCGCCCGGCGTGGGTGGTGGCCCGGATCGCCTCGTGCAGCGCCGGGTAGGCCCCGGACAGCTCCAGGCAGACGTCGGCGCCCCGGCCCTCGGTGACCTCGCGCAGCACGGTGGCGGCGGACTCGACGCCGGCGTCGACGGTGAGCCGGGCGCCGAGCCGGGCGGCCGTCTCCAGCCGGGTGGGCACCCGGTCGACGGCGACCACCCGGGCCCCGGAGAGGACCGCGAGCCGGGTGGCGAGCAGGCCGATGACGCCCTGTCCGAAGATCCCGGCCCAGTCGCCGAGGTGCAGGTCGCCGGAGAGGACGGCAGTCAGCGCGATGGCCCCGGGGCGGGCGAAGACGCCGGCGAGCGGGTCGAGGCCGGGGGCGAGCGGGGTGACCCCCGCGGCGGGCACGACCGCTTCGGCGCGGTGGCCCCAGATACCCCAGACGAGCTGGCCGGGATGTCGGTCGGCGACGTCCGGGGCGACTTCGACGATCTCGCCGACCTCCTCGTAGCCGAAGCCGACCAGCGGGTACGGCACGGGGGTCTGGCGGGGGACGAACATCCGGGTGACGTCGTCCCAGTCCTTGCTGAGCCGGGGATTGCTGCCCCGGTAGAGGGTGAGCTCGGTGCCGGCGGAGATGCCGGAGTAGCGGGTGCGGACCCGGACCTGCCCGGGGCCGAGCGGATCGGAGGGGCAGGGCTCGAGGCTGACGCGCCGCGGCCCGGCCAGAGAGACAACCCAGTTGCCCATGACGTCACTCCCGGGACGTACCGGGCTCAATCTTAACAAAAAATCGTTATATGTCTTGTAATTGATCAATCCAGCACGTTGAATCCCTCATGTACCTCTTCGAGAGGAGTGCCACCGATGTCAACCCCTCCGATGCGGATGCTGGCCGCCACCCTGATCATGGCAGTAACCGGGGCGAGCCTGCTGGCCTGCAGCGACGACAAGTCGAAAAGCGACAGTTCAGAAATAACCGTGTGGAGCCTGGAGGACGTGGCCGACCGGGTCGCCGCCACCAAGGCGATCATCGCCGACTACACCGCCAAGACCGGCGTCAAGGTCAACCTGGTCACCGTCAACGAGGACCAGTTCCCCTCCCTGATCGCCTCCAGCGCCGCCGCCGGAGAGCTGCCCGACGTGGTCGGGTCCGTGTCGCTCGCCGGCATCCGCACCCTCGCCGGCAACGAACTGCTGCACCCCGACGCCAACAAGGAGATCGTCGACAAGCTGGGACGGGACACCTTCTCCCCCCGCGCCCTGGAGCTGACCTCCGACGACGGCAAGCAGCTCTCCGTCCCCAGCGACGGGTGGGGACAGCTGCTGGTCTACCGCAAGGATCTCTTCGACGCCGCCGGCCTGCCGGTACCGGACACGTACGAGAAGATCACCAACGCCGCGCGGACCCTCAACCGCAACGGCGTCGCCGGCATCACGGCCGCCACGGCCCCCGGCGACGTCTTCACCCAGCAGACCTTCGAGCACCTGGCCCTGGCCAACAACTGCCAGCTCACCGACGACTCCGGCGCCGTGAAACTGGACTCGCCGGAGTGTGTCGAGGCCTTCCGCTTCTACGGCGACCTGATGCGGAACCACTCGGTCAAGGGCGCGCAGGACGTGGACACCACCCGGGCCACCTACTTCGCCGGCAAGGCGGCCATGCTGATCTGGTCGCCGTTCATCCTCGACGAGCTGGCCGGCCTGCGCAACGACGCCAAGCCGACCTGCCCGCAGTGCCAGCGGGACCCCAGCTTCCTGGAGGAGCACAGCGGCTTCGTCACCGCGATCAAGGGCCCGAACGGCGCCGAGCCGGCCCAGTACGGCGAGATCAGCTCCTGGGCGGTGCTCGACGGCGCCGCCACCGACCCGGCCCGCTCCTTCGTCGAGTTCATGCTCTCCGACGGCTACCCCCGCTGGTTCGGGATGTCCCCCGAGGGACGCTTCCCGGTCCGCAAGGGCACCGCCGAGGAGAAGGAGAAGTTCCTCACCGCCTGGAACACCAGCCAGGCCGGGGTGGACGCGAAGAAGCCACTCTCCGAGGTGTACGGCGACGAGGTGCTGGCCAACCTGCGCAAGAGCCCGGACACCTTCCAGCGCTGGGGCCTGACCCAGGGCCAGGGCAAGCTGGTCGGCGCGATCCTCGGTGAACTCCCCGTACCCAAGGCCCTCGCGGACGTCGTCGGCGGCAAGACCGACGCGGGCGCGGCCGCCGCCCGGGCCAAGAAGGACGTGGAGGCCATCAAGGCGGGCGTCAATTGACCACCGCACCGCCGGAGGCCGGCCGCTCCCCCACCCGGGAGCGGCCCGGCTCCGGCCGCAAACGCCCGCTCACCCTGCGCCGGCGGGAGTCCCGCGCCGGGCTCGCGCTGGTCGCGCCGACCCTGCTCGTCGTGGTCGCGGTGATCGGCATCCCGATCGTCTGGACCGTGGTGCTGGCCTTCCAGCGGGTACGCCTGGCCACCCTGCGCAAGACCGGGCTCTTCGGTGAGCTGACGCTGGACAACTTCGAGCGGGTGCTCAACACTCCCGGCTTCGCCGACACGCTCTGGACCACCGTCCTCTACAGCCTGGGCGGCACCGGCGGCTCGATCGCGCTGGGCCTGGCCGCGGCGCTGGCGGTCCGCCGTCCGTTCAAGGGCCGCACCCTGGTCCGCGCGTCGATGCTGCTGCCGTACGTGGCGCCGGTGGTGGCGGTGGCGTTCGTCTGGCAGGTGATGCTCGACCCGCAGCTGGGCATCGTCAACAACTGGGGCCAGCGGTTCCTCGGCTGGGACGCACCGATCCCGTTCCTGACCCAGGACTCGACCGCGCTGACCACGGTGGTCGCGTTCGAGGCGTGGCGGTACTTCCCGTTCGCCTTCCTGTTCCTGCTCGCCCGGCTCCAGGCCGTCCCCGGGGAGCTGGAGGAGGCGGCCCGGGTGGACGGCGCCACCCCGACCCAACGGTTCCGGCACATCCTGCTGCCCCAACTGCTCCCGGTGATCGCCCTGCTCGCGGTGCTGCGGTTCATCATGACCTTCAACAAGTTCGACGACGTCTACCTGCTCACCGGCGGTTCGGCCGGGACGGAGGTGGTCAGCGTCCGGGTCTACCAGTTCCTCACCGCCCGGACCGACATCGGCGCGGCGTCGGCGCAGGCGGTCGTGCTGGCCGTGGTGCTGATCGTCTTCGTGGCGATCTACCTGCGCTTCTTCACCGCACGGCAGGAGGGGTGATGGACCGCGACCAGATCGAGACCGTCTCGCTGCGGTGGGTACGCCGGGTGGTGGTCGCGGCGTTCCTGCTCGTCACCGTGCTGCCCTTCTGGTACATGCTGGTGCTCTCGGTGCGCCCGATCGAGCGGCTGCTGCTCGACCCGGGCTCGCTCTGGGTGCCGCTGAGCGAGTTCACCGTCGACACGTACACCGAGGTCCTCAGGTCCGTCGACGACGGCGGCCAGGGTTTCCTCACCTTCATCCGCAACAGCGGCCTGGTCGCCGTGGCGGCCACGGCGCTGACGCTGATCGTCGCCATCCCCGGCGCGTACGCGGTCTCCCGGCTGCGGTTCTTCGGCCGCCGGCAGGTCAACGTGCTGTTCCTGGCGGTCTACCTGTTCCCGTCGATCGTCATCGCGATCCCGCTCTTCGTGGTCTTCACCCGGGCCGGACTACGCGGGTCGCTGTTCGGGCTGGTGCTGGTCTACATCTCACAGACCCTGCCGGTCTCGGTCTACATGCTGAAGAACTACTTCGAGACCATCCCGATCAGCCTGGAGGAGTCCGCGGCCATCGACGGGGCCGGCCGGCTCGGCATCATCCGCCGGGTCAGCCTCCCCCTGGCCGCCCCGTCGATCATGGCGGTCGCGCTCTACGACTTCATGATCGCCTGGAACGAGTTCCTTTTCGCCCTGCTCTTCCTGGTCGACAAGCCCAACCGGTGGACCGTCTCGCTGGGGCTGTCGCTGCTCGCCGACGGGGTGGAGGTGCCCAAGACCGTGCTGATGGCCGGCTCGGTGATCCTCACCCTGCCCATCGTGCTGCTCTTCTTCGCCAGCGAACGGCTGCTCACCGAGGGCCTCACCGCGGGCGCCGAGAAGGGCTGACCGGTCCGGGGCGGCGGTCACCCGCCGCCCCGGGCCGTGACGGCGGTCCCCCCTGCCCGGAGCGGCGCGTAAGGCGGCGGCGCGCCGGTTACCGTGGCGGCATGGCCAACCCGACCCGCTGGGCGACCGAGACCGGTCCCGGGCACTCGCAGTGGTACATCGACCGCTTCCGCAAACTCGCCGCCGAGGGGGCGGACCTCGCCGGCGAGGCCCGGCTGGTCGACGCCATGGTGCCGCCGGGCTCGCGGATCCTCGACGCGGGCTGCGGCACCGGCCGGGTCGGGGCGGCGCTCGCCGCCCGCGGCCACCAGGTGGTCGGGGTCGACGCCGATCCGGCGCTGGTCGAGGCCGCCCGGGCCGACCATCCCGGGCCGCGCTGGCTGGTCGGCGACCTCGCCGAGCTGGACCTCGCCGCGGCGGGCGAGCCGGAACCCTTCGACGCGGCCGTGGTGGCCGGCAACGTGATGGCCTTCGTCGCCGCCGGCACCGAAGCCGCCGTGCTCACCCGGGTCGCCGCCCACCTGCGCCCCGACGGCGTGGTGCTGGTCGGCTTCGGTCTCGACCGGGGCTACCGGATCGAGGACTTCGACGGCGACGCCGTCGCCGCCGGCCTGCGCCGCGAGCACCGCTTCGCCACCTGGGACCTGCGGCCCTGGCGGGAGGACGCGGACTTCGCGGTCACCGTGCTGCGCCGCCCCGCCGACTGACCGCACCGCGACGGGCAGCCCGGGACCGGCTCGCCGCGGTGGCCGCCGGCTGGTCAGGCCGGGGCGGCGACGGCCCGGGCGGTGGCCGGGTCGAGGGCGCTGCCGGCGGGCACCAGGCTCACCAGGGCGGCGGGAAGCCGCACCGGCCGCACGTCCCGGTAGCCGAGCATGCCGAGCACGTCGCCGCCGGTGAGGACGTACCGCCGGCCCAGGTCGGTGACGACGGAGACCGCGCCGCCGGTGGCCCCGGGCGCGGCGACGGACTCGACCACCACGCCCCGGCCCGGCTCGACCACCACGTGGTCGGCGAGCACCCCGCCCCGGCCGGCGGGGGCGACGGTGCGGCCGGCGGCGGTCAGGTCCGGCACCGCGGCGCCGACCCGGACGTCGCGCACCTCACCGTCGTCGCCGACCCGGGTGCAGAGGGCGCCGCCGTCGGCCGCGGCCAGCCGGGGCGGGGAGGGCGGCGGGGCGGCCGGACCGCTCGGCACCAGGTCCGGCAGCTTCGGCAGCGCGGCGAACCGACCCAGGGTGATCGGCGTCGGCTCGCCCTGCCCGGTCCGGGCCATCAGCAGGGCCGCCTGCAACTCGGTGATGCCGGCGAGGCCGTCGCGGGCGGCGACCGCGTACTGCCGGCCGCCGCCGGAGTTGCGGACCAGGTGCACGTCGCCGACCCTGGCGCCGGAGACCTGCGCCGAGGGCTCCCCCAGGCCGGCCAGGGCGGGCGGGGTCAGGTCGGCGCCGGCGGGCAGGGTGTTCAGCAGGGCCGGGGCCACCGGCACGGCCCGCTCGCGGGTCGCGGCCAGCGCCGCCAGCACCCGGCTGGTGTCGCGCAGCAGGTAGCGCCGCTGCTGCCAGAGCAGGTGCAGGGTGCCGTCGGCAGACCGGACCAGCATCCCCTCCGCGCCGAGCGGCCGCCCGCCGCCGGCGTCCCGGCCGATGAGCAGCGCCGAGCGGGGTGCCGGGCGGTCGGCCTCGGTCGCCGTCACCGAGCAGACCGTCCACGGCGCGGTGGAGAGCCGGCCCGGCGCGGGCAGCGAGTCCGGCGCGTCGGCGATGCCCAGCGGCAGGCCCCGCGGCACCCCCTCGATCGAACGGCGGGAGACCAGCACCGTCCGGGCGCTGTCCGCCCCGACGATGAGCAGCGCCGAGGCGTAGTTGAGCACCGGGTGCAGCTTGTCGTCCCGGTAGACGAACCGGGCGCCGGACTCCTTCTCCACGATCACCGCGCCGGTGTCGCGCCATTTCGTGCCGCCGCCGGCGAAGAGCCCGTAGAGCGCGAAGCCGCCCAGCCCGATGGCCGCCACCAGGACGCTGGCCAGGCCGGCGCCGGCGAGCCGACGGAACGGCGACTGCGCCGGGTCGGTCTCCCGCATCACCAGGGCGGCGACCGCCCGTTGGACGGTGAACTGGTATGAGTGGAGCTGGTCCTGCCGCGACGGCATGGTGTCCCTTCCGGCGATTTCCCGGGCACAGGATATGCGTTGCGTCGATGTCTCGTTGACCCAGCGTCGCCGTGCCCCGGGGCGGCGGGAGGCGGGCTCCCCCACCACCGGCTCCGTCGCGTATAACCGGTCGGTGGACAGCGACGACTGGGACGCCCGGTACGCCGGCTCGGCCGAGCTGGTGTGGACGGCGGAGCCGAACCGTTTCGTGGTGGCGACGACCGCCGATCTGCCCCCGGGCGACGCGCTGGACCTCGCCGCCGGCGAGGGGCGCAACGCGGTGTGGCTGGCCGAACGGGGCTGGCGAGTCACCGCCGTGGACTTCTCGCCGGTCGCGGTGGAACGCGGGCGGCAGCTGGCGGGGCGGCGGGGCGTACCGGTGCGCTGGCAGATCGCCGACGTCACCGCGACCGCACCTGAGCCCGACCGCTACGACCTGGTGGTCGTCGCCTACCTGCACCTGCCCCCGGCCGACCTGGCCACCGTGCTGGCCGGTGCCCGCCGGGCGCTGCGGTTGGGCGGCACGGTGGTGGTCGTCGGACACGACCGGGCCAACCTCGACGTCGGGACGGGCGGCCCCCGCGACCCGGCGATCCTGCTCACCCCGGAGGCGGTGGTCGCCGGCCTCACCGGGCTGCGGGTGGACCGGGCGGAGACGGCCCGCCGGCCGGTGGCCGTGGCGGGCGGCACCGTCGACGCCCTGGACACGGTGGTGGTCGCCCGTCGGCCCGGGTGAGCCGGTGGTCCGACGGCGATGACCTGGCCCCGGGCCGGTCGCGGCGGTGGCCCCGGTCGGCCCGGCCGGTAGCATCCGCACGGACGGCGACGGCAGAGAGGCGGCCGGATGGGCTTGCGATTCGAGGAACTGGCCTGGCGGGAGACCCCGATCGGCTCCATCAGCCTGCGCCGGCGCCGCGACCCGGCGCTCGACGTCGACGTGTACGAGGTCAAGCTCGACGACGAGTTCCTGATGTCCAGCCTCTTCCCGGTCGCGGAGATCGAGCTGGCCCGGTTGGGCCTGGCGCCGCTGACCGGCGACGACCTCGACGTGGTGGTAGGCGGTCTCGGCCTCGGCTACACCGCCCGGACGGCGCTGGAGGACGCCCGGGTCGGTTCGCTGGTGGTCGTCGAGGCGATCGAGGACGTGATCGACTGGCACCGTCGGCAACTGCTCCCCTTCGCCGCCGGGCTGGCCGCCGACCCGCGTACCCGGTTCGTCCGGGCCGACTTCTTCGCCGCCGTCGCCGCCGGTGACCTCGACCCGGAGCGGCCCGACCGCCGCTTCCACGCGGTGCTGCTGGACGTCGACCACTCCCCGCGCAACGTGCTGCACCCGAGCCACGCCCCCTTCTACACCCCGGAGGGCCTGCGCCGGCTTGCCGGCCTGCTGCACCCGGAAGGGGTCTTCGCGCTCTGGTCGGACGACCCGCCGGACGCCGACTTCGGCGCGGCGCTCGCCGAGGTGTTTCCGACCTCCGAGGCGCACGTGGTGCGCTTCGCCAACCCGTTCACCGGCGGCGAGTCGGCCAACACCGTCTACGTCGCGCACCGCTGAGGCCGATCCGCCGCCCCGGGCGGGCATGGCCCCGGTCGGAAGGGGGAAGACCCGGGCGGGAACCGAGGCCGGGGAGGCGAACATGCGGGCGCTGCTCTGGATCGTCGGCATCGCCGGCGGCGCGCTCCTCCTGCTCGGCCTGCTCCTCGAAGCGGCCCGCTGGCTGGTGATCATCGGGGGGATCGCGCTGGTCGCGGTCGCCGTCCTGGGTTTCCTTCAGGGCCGACGGGCGGCGCGGCGCCAGCCCCCCGGCCGCCGCTAGGCCGGCCTCGAGGTCCGATCCGTCCGGGCCGGGACAACACCGCGGTGCGCTGGACCGGGTGCGGACACCGCGTACGGGCCCGTAGGTTACCGACCTGTAATTAGGCTGGTCACGGGGTGCGCCGGTCGTCGCGTACGCCCGCCGCGCCAGCGTGACCAGCGAGGAGGGACCGATGGACCTGACCGCCGAGCGGCCCTGGCTGCGCAGCTACCCGCCGGACGTGCCGGCCACCATCACCGTCCCCGACGACTCGCTGGTCGACCTGCTCCGCGAGGCGGCCCGCCGGTTCGGCCCCCGGGTCGCGCTGGACTTCTTCGGTGCGACCACCACGTACGCCGAGCTGGACGCTCAGGTGGCGCGGGTGGCGGAGGGGCTGCGCCGCCTCGGCGTGGGCGCGGGCGAGCGGGTGGCGCTGGTGCTGCCGAACTGCCCGCAGCACGTCGTCGCCTTCTACGCCGCGCTGCGCCTCGGCGCGGTGGTGGTCGAGCACAACCCGCGCTACACCCCGGAGGAGCTCTCCCGCCAGCTCACCGACCACGGCGCGCGGCTGGCGGTGGCGTGGGACAAGATGGCGTCGCAGGTCCGGGAGGCCGGCGCGGTGGAGACCGTGGTGGCGGTCGACCTCACCCGGGCGCTGCCCCGGCTCAAGCGCTGGGCGCTGCGGCTGCCCACGCGGAAGGCGCGCGCCCACCGCGCGGCGATGACCGCACCGGCACCGGACGCGATGAGCTGGGACTCGCTGCTGGCGGCCGGCCCGCTCGCCGCCGACCACCCGGCGCCCGGCCCGGACGACACCGCGCTGCTGCAGTACACCGGCGGCACCACCGGCGCCCCGAAGGGCGCGATCCTCAGCCACCGCAACCTGCGGGCCAACGCCGCGCAGGGTCGCGCCTGGGTGCCCTGGCTGCGCGACGGCGAGGAGACGTTCTACGCCGTCCTGCCGCTGTTCCACGCCTACGGGCTGACGCTCTGCCTGACCTTCTCGGTGAGCGTCGGCGCCACCCTGGTGCTCTTCCCCAAGTTCGACCTCGACAAGGTCCTGGCCGCGATCGGCCGCCGCCCGCCGACGTTCCTGCCGGCGGTGCCACCCATCTACGAGAAGCTCGCCACCGCCGCCCGCGAACGCGGCGTGGACCTCAGCCCCATCCGGTACGCCCTGTCCGGCGCGATGGCCCTGCCGCCGGCCACGGTCGAGCTGTGGGAGTCGGTCACCGGCGGCCTGCTGGTCGAGGGGTACGGCATGACCGAGACCTCCCCGGTGGCGCTCGCCAACCCGATCTCTCCCGCCCGGCGGCCGGGCACGGTCGGGCTGCCCTTCCCCTCCACCGAGGTCCGGGTCGTCGACCCCGAGGACCCGGCCCGGGTCCGCCCCGCGGGTGAGGCCGGCGAGTTGCTGGTCCGGGGGCCGCAGGTCTTCTCCGGTTACTGGAACCGTCCGAAGGAGACCGCGGCGGCCCTGCTGCCGGACGGCTGGGTGCGCAGCGGGGACGTGGTGGTGATGGACTCCGACGGTTTCGTCACCGTGGTCGACCGGATCAAGGAGATGATCATCGCCGGCGGGTTCAACGTCTACCCGTCGGAAGTGGAGGAGGCGCTGCGCCGGGTCCCCGGGGTGCGGGAGGCCGCCGCGGTCGGTCTGCCCGGCGAGCACGGCGGTGAGGACGTCGTCGCCGCGGTCGAGCTGGACGAAGGGGCCGACGCCGAGCCCGACGACATCCGGAGCAGCTGCCGCCACCACCTCACCGGCTACAAGGTGCCGCGGCGGGTGGTCGTGGTCGACGAACTGCCCCGCTCGCCGATCGGCAAGGTGCTGCGCCGCCAGGTCCGCGACCGGCTGCTCGCCGAGGGCTGAACGTCGTCAGCGGAACGGGGGTCCCAGCCGCAGGAGCCGCCGGGCCCGACGGCGGTCCAGCCAGTGCGGCGCGGGCGGGTCGGTCGGGTCGTCGCCCAGGAGGCCGACCAGCAGCGCGAGCCAGAAGCCGAAGGCGCTGGCGATGTTGCGGGCCCGACCCGGCTCCGGGGCGCCCGGCGGCAGCACCACCTGCGCCCACCGCCACGCGACCCAGGCGACCTCGTCGTCCGGGTGGTGCCGCCGGGCCCGGCTGAGCGTGACGACCTCCCGGCGGACCGGGGTCGGCAACCGCCACCACCGTCGCAACGTCACCAGCCGCTCGTCGGCGACCGAGTGCGCCGCCTCGCCCGCTTCCATGCCCGACAACGGTAGGGGGCTGGCGCAACCGGCTCGGCCCACACCGCTCAGAACCAGTCGTCGCGCATCTCCAGGGTGGTCCGGTCCAGGCTGTCCAGCAGGTCGAACCAGGCCGTGGTGCGCGGCAGCTCGTACCGGAAGAAGTAGCGGGCGGCCTGCCGCTTGCCGGCGTAGAAGGCGGCGTCGGGGTCACCGGTCGCCGCCTCGACGACCAGCAGCTGCTCCAGCCACATCCAGGCGATCACCACGTGGCCGACCGCCTCCAGGTAGGCGCTGGCGTTGGCCAGGGCCAGCGACGGGTCGCCGGTGGCCCAGAGCCGGCGGGTGGTGGCGGCGACCCGGTCCGTCGCCCCGCGCAGCTGCGCGGCCAGCTCGGCGGCTTCGCCATCGGCCTTCCAGCCGCGGCTCACCGTCGCGCCGATCGTCTCCAACAGCAGCGTCAGCCCGGCTCCGCCGCTCATGGTGACCTTGCGGCCCAGCAGGTCGAGCGCCTGGATGCCGTGGGTGCCCTCGTGGATGGGGTTGAGCCGGTTGTCGCGCCAGTGCTGCTCGACGTCGTAGTCGCGGGTGTAGCCGTAGCCGCCGTGCACCTGGATGGCCAGGTCGTTGGCGGCCAGGCACCACTGCGACGGCCAGCTCTTCGCGATCGGGGTGAGCATGTCCAGCAGCAGGTGCGCCCGTTCCCGGTCCGCCGGGTCCGGGGCGGTCCGCTCCTCGTCGAGGAGGCGTCCGCAGTAGAGCACCAGGGCCAGGGCGCCTTCCACGTAGCTCTTCTGGGCCAGCAGCATCCGGCGTACGTCGGCGTGGGCCACGATCGGCACCTGCGGCGCCGTCGGGTCCTTGTCGGCGACCGGCCGGCCCTGCGGGCGCTGCCGCGCGTACGCCAGGGACTTCAGGTAGCCGGTGTAGCCGAGCGCGGTGGCGCCGGCCCCCACGCCGATGCGCGCCTCGTTCATCATGTGGAACATCTGCGCCAGCCCCTGGTGCGGCTCGCCCACCAGGTAGCCGACCGCGCCGGCCCGGCCGTCCGGCCGGTGCACCCCCTCGCCGAAGTTGAGCAGGGTGTTGGTGGTGCCCCGGTAGCCCATCTTGTGGTTGAGGCCGACCAGCACGACGTCGTTGCGGGCGCCGAGCGCGCCGTCCGCCTCGACCAGCAGCTTCGGCACGATGAACAGCGAGATGCCCTTCACCCCGGCCGGGCCGTCGGGGATCCGGGCCAGCACCAGGTGGACGATGTTCTCGGCCAGCTCGTGGTCCCCACCGGAGATCCACATCTTGGTGCCGAAGATCCGGTAGGTCCCGTCGTCCTGCGGCTCGGCCCGGGTGGTGATGTCGGCCAGCGAGCTGCCGGCCTGCGGCTCGGACAGGCACATCGTGCCGAAGAACCGGCCCTGCACCATGGGCCGGACGAAGGTGTCGATCTGTGCGGCGCTGCCGTGGGCGAGCAGCAGGTTGGCGTTGCCGAGGGTGAGGAACGGGTACGCCGACGTCCCGATGTTGGCCGCCTGGAAGTGGGCGAAGGCGGCGGCGGAGACGACGTGCGGCAGCTGCATCCCGCCGACGGAGGCGTCCAGGCTGGCGGCGAGCAGACCAGTCTCGGCGAAGACGTCCAGCGCGGCCTTGACCTGCGGGATCATCCGTACCCGGCCGCCGGAGACGGTGGGCTCGCTGGTGTCGGCGGCCCGGTTGTGCGGGGCGAAGTGGTCGGTGGCGACCCGCTCGGCGAGGTCGAGCACGTCGTCGAAGGTCTCCCGGGAGTGCTCGGCGTAGCGGGATCGTTCGGTCAGCCGGGGCGCGTCCAGCCACTCGTAGAGCAGGAACTTCAGGTCACGGCGGGACAGCAGGGTGGGCGACACGGGTCTCCTTCCGACGGGCCGTCAGCCGCGGCGCAGCCCGGCGACGGCCTCCCGGAGGTCATCCTGGCTGATCGGGCCGGCCGGCGCACCCTCCGACGCCTCGCGCATCGCCTTGGCGAGTTGCACCCGGCGCAGCACCTCACG
Source organism: Micromonospora sp. LZ37 (assembly GCF_059359015.1). NCBI lineage: Bacteria > Bacillati > Actinomycetota > Actinomycetes > Micromonosporales > Micromonosporaceae > Micromonospora > Micromonospora sp. LZ37. The sequence continues at coordinate 560,917 of NZ_JCADBL010000002.1, forward strand.
GATGTCCGCGCCGGACATCCCCGGGGTGAGCGCCGCCAGGCCACCCGGGTCGACGTCGTCGGCGAACATCCGGAAGCCGGGCCGCTCGTGCCGGTCGATCAGCTCACGGACCATCTTGGTGATGATCTCGGCGCGTCCGGTCTCGTCGGGCAGCGGGATGGCCAGCTTGACGTCGAAGCGCCCGGACCGGGTCAGCGAGGCGTCGACCCGCTGCGGGAAGTTGGTGGTGGCCACCACGATGACGTCCGGGTTGGCCTCGATGAGGGTGTTCATCTCCTGCTTGAAGATGCCGGCGACGGCGTTGACCGCCTGGCTGGCGGCGTCCCCGCCGGCGCCGGCGTAGCTGATGATGCTGTCGAACTCGTCGAAGAGCATGACGGTGGGCCGCCGGTAGCCCCGGGCCTCGCGGAAGATCTGCTTGATGTTGCGCTCGGAGCCGCCGAGGTACTTGTCGAGGATCTCCGGGGTGCGGATCTCCCGGAAGTCGGCGCCGATCTCGTTGGCCAGGGCCCGGGCGAGCATGGTCTTGCCGGTGCCCGGCGGCCCGTACATCAGGATGCCCTGCGGGCGGCGGGCGCCCCAGCGGGCCATCACCTGCGGGTGCCGGAACGACACCGCGATCTCCCGGAACCGGGCCACCACCTCGTCGAGGCCCCCGACCTGGTCGAGGGTCACCGCCGCGGCGACCGGCGGCGTCGCGACCGCCTCCGGCCGGCGACCCACGGTGTACGCCCGCCCGGCCAGCACCCGGGGTTCGGGGGTGTCACCGGCCAGCTCACGGACGGCCTGCAGGACGACCGCGACCATCGCCCGCAGGTGTGCCGGCGTGACGTCCGCACTGGACACGGCCCCGCGTACGGTGGCCGTCCGACCGCCGGAGGTGGCCTCGTGCTCGATGCGCGGGTGCAGCCCCAGCGCCTGGGCGGCGTGCAGCGCCGCCGTGCCGGCCGCGTCCCGGGGCGGCTCGGCCGGCGGGGTGCCGGACGGGCGCAGCCCGAGCCGTCGGGACGCCTCGGTGGCGACCCGTCCGACGCCGGCGACCACCCGGCCGGCCACCGGGTCACCGGCGGCGAGCCGGTGGGCCAGCAGCAGCCCGGCCGGCCCGCCGAGGCCGAGGGCGAGCAGCCCGACGGCGGTGCTGGGCAGCCCGGCCCGCAGGCACGCGTCGAAGCGGTGCACCGGCCGCCCGTCGCGGGTCTCGGTGCGGACGGTGAATCGGACCCGGCGTACCGGCGTGGGGAAGGCCGCGCCGGCCAGCAGCTCCACCGGTCCGGCGGCGGCGGCCGCCAGCAGCCCGGCCGGGTCGACCAGGGTGACCCGGGCACCGAGCAGGTCGGCGGTGTCGGTGTCCGGCCGGAGTGCGTTCCCGTGTCCCGTCATGCGCCCACGTCCCTCGCCGCTTGGGTGCCCGGTGGCAAGTCTGACACCCGTACGCGCCCGCTGCCACCGCCCGGGAGCTGCGGAAAAGGGGTGCGGCACGCCGATCGGTCGGCGTGCCGCACCCCCAGCGGGTCGGCTCGCGCCGGCCCGTACGCGTCCTCGCCGCGATTCCGACGGACCCCCGATGGCGCATCGCTGCGCGCTCCCGTCGAACCTTCCGAGGACGTCACCTGGCATTCGGCGATGCCACATGTGGACTGGAGTGTCCACTCCCAATGCCAGGGCTCGTAATGCTATACATACTCGCGGTAGCGGGGTCAACAAGCGGTCGCACCGCGGGGCGCCGGTCACGATCAGCCATCCGCGGAGGAGTCCATGGCTCAGGCGAGCGTTCCGGGCGACGACTCCTTCGCCGCCCGTCTCGACCAGTTGTTCCGCACCGTCACCGACGGGCGGGGACGGCCCTACAGCGTCCGCCACGTCGCCCAGGAGTTGACCCGGCGCGGCTGCCGCATCTCACACACCCACCTGAGCAACCTGCGCCAGGGGCGGGCGCCGGACCCGAGACAGTCCGTGGTGGACGCCATCGCCGCGTTCTTCGGCCAGCCGTCCAGCTTCTTCGCCTCCGGCCAGGACGACGCCGAGGGTGGGCGGGACCTGGCGCACGCCCTGGCCAATCCGCACATCAAGCAGGTGGCGATGCGGCTGGCCGACGCCCGGCTCTCCCCCGAGGGGCACGCCGCCGTGGTGGCGATGATCGAGCAGGTGGAGCGCCTCGAGGCCGCCGCCCGGGCCCGCCGCCGGGCGGAGCACCGGTGAGCGTCGTCGCCGACCGGCCGGTCACCGGCGCCTGCGCGCGGCTGCGCCGCTGGTGGCTGCCGCCGGATCCGGCGGGCCGGGCCGACGCGCACGACCACCTGCTGGACGGGATCGCCCTGCCGCGCCCGTTCGACCTGCGCCGGTTCGTGGCGGAGCTGGCCCGCTCGCGCGGACGCCGGCTGGTGGTCACCGTCGCGCCGACCCGACTGCCGGAGCCACGCGCGATCTGGTGCCGCGGCGCGGACGCCGACCACATCGTGGTGGGCCGCACCCGGTCCGGGGCGCACCGCGACCACCTCGTCCTGCACGGCGTCGGCCACATGCTGCTGGGCCACCAGGGGCTGCCCACGGTGGCCGGCCCGCTCGCCGGCTTCCTCGGCCCCGGGACGCTCGACCGGCTGCGCGGCCAGCTCACCCGGCTGACCTACACGGTCGAGCAGGAACGCCAGGCCGAGCTCTTCGCCACCCGCGTCCAGTCGCTCGCCGCGCGCAGGCTGCCGGCCTCCCGTGCGGCGTCGGCCCAATGATCGGCCGACGACGACCGGCCGGCGGCGACGATCAGCTGCGGCAGCTGCGCCGGCAGTCCGAGCAGGCCCTGGACGCGCTGGGCCTGCCGGAGACCTTCACCTTCGCCCAACTGCACGAGCGGGTCGAGCGTCGCCGGGGCCGGCCGGTGCACCTGATCCCGCGGGACCTGCCGGCCCTGGCCCCGCACGGGCTCTGGGTAGCCGGTGAGTTCGCCGACTACATTTTCTACGCCGCCAACGCCAGCCCGGTGCGGCAGCGCCTCATCATCGGCCACGAGTACGGGCACGCCCTCTTCGACGACGCCTCCGCGCCGTCGGAGTTGGAACAGGTGGCCACCGCGCTGACCGGCGGCCCCACCTCGGACGGGCTGGCCCGCAGCTCGTACGCGCTGCCGCAGGAGCGGCGGGCGGAGCTGTTCGGCACCCTCGCCGTGCAGCGGGCGGAGGGCTGGTCGGAGATCCCGGTCAGCGACACCGGCGACCCCGCGATCGCCGCCCGTCTCGCCGCCACCCTCGAACGACGCCGCCACCGATGATCAGCATCGTCCGCAACCTGATGATCGGCGTGACGCTGATCTGCTGGCTGATGAGCCTCTACAAGCTGCGCGACCTGGCCCGGGCACCGCACTACCGGCCGCTGCGCGCGCTGTGCCTGGCGCTGGTCGGCGTCACCGTGTCGCTGACCATCCAGCCGTTCATGCCGGCTCTGGACCGGGCGCTCGGGGTGCTGGACCTGGGTCGGGCGCTCGCCAACTGCCTGACCCTGGTCTCCGCCACCGCCGCGCAGGCGTTCCTGCTGCACATGACCGGAAACGACGAGCGCGTCCGGCGGCAGGTCCGCCGGCGGACGGTCGCGCTGGCGGTGTGCGTCGCCGCCATCGCGGTGCTCTTCGCGCTGACCCCGGCCGGGGCCGACCTGGACGACCCGCGGGTGGTCAGCGGCCGCTACTACGGCGAACCGTTCGACGCCCCGTTCCTCTTCGTCTATCTCGGCCATCTCGGCTGGTCGGTGACGCAGGTGGCAGTGCTGGCCGGCCGTTACGCCCGGGAGGCCGGCCGGCCGCTGCTCCGGGCCGGCCTGCGGCTGATCGTGGCCGGCGCCGCCTGTGGCCTGCTCTACGTGGTGGCGAAGCTGGCCGCGATCGCCGCCGGCGCGCTCTGGCCCGACGCCGGGCTGATCTCCGACGCGGTGGTGGTGTTCACCTTCACCGTCTCCATCCTGCTGATCCTGATCGGCTCGACGCTGCCCTCGTGGGGGCCGCTGCTGCGGCTGGACCGGGTCTGGGATCGGGCCCGGGCGGTCGCCGACCACCATCGGCTGCGCCCGTTGCAGGTCGCCGTGCACCGGGTGCTCCCGGAGGTCGCCCTGCTGCCCGAGCCACGCGGCCTCGCCGGGCTGGTGGCGGTGCTGCGCGATCCGTACCTGCGCCGGGTCCGGGCCACCGTGGAGATCCTCGACGGGTACGCCACCCTGCGTCCCTGGATGTCGGCCGCGGTCCTCACCGCGGCGCGCGACGCCGGCCGGCGGGCCGGGTTGACCGGTGACCGACTGGCCGCCACGGTGGAGGCGACGGTGCTGGCCGCCGCGCTGGACGCGCGCGCCGCCGGGGCGCCCCCGACGGGGGACCACGACGAACTGCCCGACCTGCCCGCCGGCCCCGCGGACGGTTCCGGTGAGGCCGCCGGGCAGGTCGCCTGGCTCATCGCGGTGGCCCGCGCCCACCGGCGGGTCACCCGGCACCGGGCGGGCGCGCCGGCGGCCGAGGGGATCGCGGGGCGGGACGTGACGGAAGAGCGGAACGTGGAGGAACAGCATGGTTTCCGGTGATACCGAGGTGGTCGCGCCGGCGACCCCGAGCGTGGCGCGGACGGTGACCGAGGTGTTCGCGCCGGCGGTGTGGGCGGCGGTGATGCCGCTGGTCGTCGCGGTGCACGCCAGCGCGCCGCGCTGGGCGGCCGGCCTCGGCTGGGGGCTGCTGGCGCTGCTGTTCAGCGCCGCCGTGCCGTACGGGATCATCTGGTGGGGGGTGCGGCGTGGGCGGCTCACCGACCACCACATCGGGGTACGCGAACAGCGCCGTGGCCCGCTGATCGGTGGGCTGCTGTCGGTGCTGGCGGGTCTCGCCGCGCTGGTGCTGCTCGGGGCGCCCCGGCCACTGGTGGCGATGGTGGTGGTGATGTTCGCGGTGCTGCTCGTGGTCACCGCCGTCAACCAGATCTGGAAGCTGAGCGCGCACGCCGCCGTCTCGGCCGGGGCCACCGCCGTGCTGGTGGTCCTCTTCGGCCCGGCCCTGCTGCCGGCCTCCGGACTGGTGGCGCTGATCGGCTGGTCCCGGGTACGGCTGGGCGACCACAGCACCGGTCAGGTGCTCGCCGGGGCCGTCGCCGGGGTGCTGGTGGCGGTGCCCACGTACCTGCTGCTCGGCTAGCCGGGTCGGCCGGTCCGGTCGGCCCCCGCTCACCCCCGCTCCGCCAGCGGGCCGTCGACGAGGTCGCGGGGCAGCCCGTGGGTGTCGTGCAGCCAGCGGTAGTCCTCCCCGGTCAGCGGCCCCCGGGACCGGAGCCGCTCCACCACCGGGCGGCCCCGGCGGAGCAGGCCACGGAACCGGTGCTCCTCGTCCGCGATCGTGCGGCGCACCACGTCGACGTCGCTGTGCTGCCGGAACCGGCGCACCGTGTCCGCGTACGGCTCGTCGGGTAGCGCGGAGAGGCCGCGCGTGGGGTCGTCGCGCCAGAGTTCGGTGAGCGCCCGGCGGACCAGCCGGCGCAGCACGTAGCCGCGCCCGGTGTTCGACGGTCGTACCCCGTCGCCGAGGACGACCACCGCGGACCGGAGGTGGTCGCAGACCCGGCGCAGCGGCGTCTCGTCCAGCGGCCAGAGCCCGCCCACGCCCTCCACCCAGGACGCCAGGCCCTCGCCTTCGAAGACGGACCGGCCGCCGCGCAGCACCATCTCCAGCCGTTCCAGGCCCATCCCGGTGTCGATGCCGGGCTGCGGCAGCGGGGTGAGCCGGCCGTCGTCGTGGCGGTGGTAGCGCATCCGCACGTGGTTCCAGACCTCCAGCCACCGGTCGTCGGTGCCGGGCGTGCCGGTGGGTGGCCCCTCCCCCGTCCAGACGAAGATCTCCGAGTCCGGTCCGCAGGGCCCGGTCGGCCCGTTGGACCACCAGTTCTCCTCGCGGTTCAGCTCGACCGGCACCCCGAGCGCGGTCCAGGTCCGCCACGCGGTCTCGTCCGGTCCGACCTGGTCGTCGCCGCCGAAGACCGTCGCGTGCAGCCGGCCGGGGTCGACGCCGAAGCCGTCGCGGAGCAGCTCGTATCCCCAGTTCAGGCTCTCCGCGATGGCGTAGTCGCCCAGCGACCACGACCCCAGCATGTCGAAGACGGTCAGGTGGGTGCGGTCGCCGACCTCGTCCAGGTCGGTGGTGCGCAGGCAGCGTTGCACGTTGACCAGCCGCCGCCCGGACGGGTGGGGCCGGCCCGCCAGGTAGGGGGTCAGCGGGTGCATCCCGGAGGTGGTGAAGAGCACCGGGTCGTCGGGCGGCCGGACCAGCGTGCTCTCCGGCGCGTACCGGTGGTCGCGGCGGCGGTAGTGCTCGACGAAGGTGCGGACGATCTGGTCGGGTTCCATGGCGGTGGCCTTCCGGGTCGGTGCGACCGGAGACGGTCCGCCGCGCGGGAGACGCGTGCCGTGAAACGACGAAGCCGGCGGACCGTTTCCGGTCGCCGGCGGGGTGTGGGGTCGATCAGGCGGCGGCGGCCGGCGAGCGGGAAGCTCGCGCGGCGGCAACGGTGCTGCGCCTGGTCTGCATGCCCCGACCGTAGCGCGCGACGACGCCGCCGCCCACCGCATTTCGCGTGGGGCGGCGGCGCCGTCGTCGGTCAGGCCGCGGAGGGAGCGAGGGTACGGGTGGGAAGCTCGTCGGCCGGCGTGGGCCGGGCGGACTTCCGGTTGGGCAGCGAGAGCCGGATGACCTTCCACCAGGCGGAGGCGACCTGCTTGGGCAGCGGGCCGGTGGTGTACTTCAGCCCGTACCGGTCGAACAGCGCCCGCACCTGCGGGGCGATCTCCTGGTAGCGCTTGCTGGGCAGGTCGGGGAAGAGGTGGTGCTCGATCTGGAACGACAGGTTGCCGGTCATGATGTGCATCAGTCGGCTGCCGCTGATGTTGGCCGAGCCGAGCATCTGCCGCAGGTACCACTCGCCGCGGGTCTCGCCCTCGATGGACTTCTTCTCGAAGGTCTCCACCCCGTTCGGGAAGTGCCCACACATGATCACCGAGTGGCTCCACAGGTTGCGGATCAGGTTCGCGGTGAAGGTGGCGGCGAGGGTGCTGAGGAAGGAGGGGCCGGAGAGCAGCGGGTGCACGACGTAGTCCTTGAGCACCTGTCGGCGGATCTTGCGACCGACGGCCCGGGCCCGGGCCCGGAACTCGGGGCTCCTGTGCCGGCCTTTCTGCAGGTTGCGGCCCAGCTCCAGGTCGTACGCGGCGATGCCGTACTCGAAGAAGCATGCGTTGATGAGGTTCCACAGCGGCTGGCCGAGGTGCATCGGGTGCCACTTCTGGTCCTCGTCGACGCGCATGATGCCGTACCCGAGGTCGTTGTCCTTGCCGATCACGTTGGTGTACGTGTGGTGCAGCTGGTTGTGCGAGTGCTTCCACTGGTCGGCCGGGGAGACGTGGTCCCACTCCCAGGTGGTGGAGTGGATCTTCGGGTCGCGCATGAAGTCGTACTGGCCGTGCAGGATGTTGTGGCCGATCTCCATGTTCTCGAGGATCTTGGCGATCGACAGGCCGGCGGTGCCGACCAGCCAGGCCGGCGGGAAGAGCGAGAAGAGCAGCACCGCGCGGCTGCTCAGCTCCAGCGTCCGCTGGGTCTTGATGACCTTGCGGATGTACCGGGCGTCGGACTCGCCGCGCTCGGCGATCACCCGGTCGCGGATGGCGTCGAGCTCCTTGCCGAGGCTCTCGATGTCCTCGGCGCTGAGGTGGGCGATCGGGTTGTCGGACTTCTTCTGGATCACGGTCACGTCCGGCCTCCTGTCTACAGATCGATGTCGCAGGTACCGGCCGCCGCCGACACGCAGGTCTGGATGAGTACGCCGTCGCCCGGGACGGCGGTGGTGGTCTCCCCGGTGCGCAGGTCGCGGACGGCGCCCTGGCGCAGCGGCAGCACGCAGCCGTAGCAGATGCCCATCCGGCAGCCCGACGGCATCAGCGCGCCGGCCGCCTCCCCGGCATCCAGGATGGGGGTCGCGCCGTCAACCCGCACGCTGAGACCGGACCGGGTGAAGGTGACGGTGCCGCCCTCCCCCGGTGAGATCACGGTGGGCCGGAACCGTTCGGTGTGCAGCCGGTCCGCGGCGTCCGCCGCCGCCCAGTGCTCCTCGACGGCGTCCAGCATGCCGATCGGCCCGCAGGCCCAGGTCTGCCGCTCCAGGTGGTCGGGGACCAGCGCGGCGAGCTGGTCGACACCGAGCATGCCCTCGGTGTCGGTGTGCCGCTCCACCAGCCGGAGCGCGCCCCGCCGGGCGAGTTCCCGCAGCTCGGCGCCGAAGACCACGTCGTCCGGGGTGGGTGCGGAGTGCACCACAACGACGTCCGCGCCGGCGCACGCACCGGCGCGCAGCATCCCCATGACCGGGGTGATGCCGCTGCCGGCGGTGAGGAACAGGACGCGGGCCGGCGCCGGGTCGGGCAGGACGAAGTCGCCCTGCGCCTGGTCGAGCTGGACGATGGTGCCGGGCCGTACCCGGCGGACCAGGTGGTTGCTGACCTTGCCGTCCGGGATCGCCTTCACGGTGACCGAGATCCGGCCGTCGGCGCGACCCGGTGCCGAGGTGACCGAGTACGCCCGCCACTGCCGGACCCCGTCGACGTCGACGCCGAGGCGGACGTACTGGCCCGGGGTGTGGCCGCGCCAGCCGCGGCCGGGCTGGATGGTGAGGGTCGCCGCGTCCCGGGTCTCGGCGTCCACGGCGATGATCCGCCCGCGCAGGGCGGCACCGGCGCGCAGCGGCGCGACCAGGTCGAGATAGTCCTCGGGCAGCAGCGGGGTGGTGACCGTCTCGGCGAGCCGGAGCAGCCGGTCCCGGACGGAGACCTTCGCCGGAGGGCGAGGGACAGTGGTGGTCATACCACCAGGGTGCTCGCCCCTTCGCATAACATCTTGACCGGCGAAGGTGAATTCCACACTGTTTTTTGTGCGGGGAGAACAGCATGATCGAGCCAATCGGGGGTACGAACCACCGCGCCGCCCAGCTGAGACTCGACGAACGGGTGGCCGAGCAGCTGCGCGCGCGGCTGCCCCAGGTCGCCGAGCGGACCGTCACCGCGATCACCGGCGAGGTGCCCGACTACTCCGGCACCCTGACCGGGCAGATGCGCGACAAGATCGAGAACGCGGTCCGGATCGCCCTCGGCACCTTCCTCCAGCTCCTGGAGCGGGCCGAGACCGCCGACCCGAGCACCCCGCTGAGCCGGGCACTGGAGGCCGCGTACGCCCTCGGCAGCGGCGAGGCCCGGTCCGGGCGCAGCATGGACGCGCTGCTGGCCGCGTACCGGGTGGGAGCGCGGGTGTCCTGGCGGGAGGTCTCCGCCACCACCGTGCAGAACGGGCTCTCCGCGGAGACCGTCGCCGAGTTCGCCGAGCTGATGTTCGCCTACATCGACGAACTCTCCGCGGCCAGCGTGGCCGGGCACTCCGACGAGCTGGCCAGCGCCGGCCGGGTCCGCCGGCGCGACCTGGAACGGCTCGTGCAGCAACTGCTCGCCGGGGAGCCGGAGGAGGTGCTGCGCCGCAGTGCCGAACGGGCGGAGTGGCCCCCACCGCGCACCCTGACCGTGGCGGTGCTGCCCCGCAGCAACCTGCGCGGCGTACTGGCCATGCTCAGCCGGCACACCCTGGAGAGCGGCGAGGACCTGCCCGGGGTGGAGCTGGCCGAGGACGCGGCGGTGCTGCTCGTCCCCGACGCGCACGACCGTCGCCGCCGGCAGCTCACCGGCGCCCTGCACGGGCACCGCGCGGTTCTCGGGCCGGCCCGGCCGTGGCCCCAGGTCGCCCAGTCGTACCAGCGGGTGCTGCGCACGCTGGCGCTCGGCCTGCACCTGCCGGAGGACGGGGCGCCGCTGGACACCGAGGAGCACCTGGCCCGACTGGTGCTCAGCACCGACCCGGAGGCCCTGGCGGACCTGCGCGCCCAGGTCCTGCAACCGCTGTCGACGCTGCCGGCGGCCACCGCCGCGCGGCTCGCCGAGACGCTGCGCTCCTGGCTGCTGCACCAGGGGCGGCGCGACGAGGTGGCCGCGGAGCTGTTCGTGCACCCGCAGACCGTGCGCTACCGGATGGGACGGCTGCGCGAGCTGTACGGCGAGCGGCTCAACGACCCGGCCACGGTGCTGGACCTGACCATGGCGCTGGCCTTCCTGCCGGAGCAGCCGGAGTGAGCCACCGCCGGGTCGGCTCGGTGGGGCGGCGCGCCGCAGGGCGCTCTGCCGACAGGCCGGTAACCGCGCCGCCGATGGCGTGCCTACCACGGCACGGTGGCGTAGTTCTTGAGCAGCACGCCGTGCAGCGGCGCACCGCCTTCGCCGCGGATGATCGGGTGGTATATCCGCGCCGCCGCGTCGATCACGTCCAGTGGCGGCCGCCAGCCGCTGGCGGCCCGATGTGCCTTGATCGCGGTCGGGTTCTCGTCCGTGATCCAGCCGGTGTCGACGCCGCACATGTACACGCGGTGCCGGGCGAGGTCGGCTGCGCCGACTCGCGTCAGCATGTTCAGCGCCGCCTTGCTGACCGAGGTGTGCGGGTGCCGGTCGGGTCCGTCGCCGCCTCCGCCGAACCAGCCCTCCCGGCCGGTCACGTTCACCACGTACCGGTTGCCGGGGCCGGGTGCGGTCAGCGCCGGGCGGAGCCGGTCGACGAGCAGGAACGGCGCCACCACGTTGACGAGCTGCACCTCCAGCAGTTCGACCGGGTCGACCTCGCCGATGCGGGCGGTCCAGGAGTTCACGGTGCCGGGGACGACCAACGCGCCGGTGGCGTCGACGATGGACGTCAACTCCCCCCACCCAGGTGCGTCGGCGACGGCGGCGAGGCGCGCGCTCCACTCGGGCGGCGCGGCACTGGGCCGGTACCCGGTCACCGATTCGACGGCCGTCCCCTCGCGGGCGGCCAGCAGCTCCGCCGCCACCAGTGGCTGGTAGGCCCACATCGGCCGCCGCACCGTCTGGGCCGCGTTGTTGACCAGGATGTCCAGCCGGCGTCCGTCCTCGGCCAGCCGGTCCGCCAGGTCCAGCACCTGGCGCGGGTCCCGTAGGTCCGCGCCGATGACCCGCAGCGACGGCAGCCACGCGGCCGCGTCCGGCTCCTGCGCGTACCGGCGGGCGGCGTCGGCCGGAAACCGGGTCACCACCGTGACGGCGGCGCCGTCCCGCAGCAACTTCAAGGCCACCTGATAGCCGATCTTCACTCGGCCGCCGGTGACCACCGCTCGCCGGCCGGTCAGGTCGGTGCGGGCGTCCCGGTGGTGCCGATGCAGCTCGGCGCAGGCGGGGCAGAGCGCGTGGTAGAAGCCGTCGACCGTACGGAACCGGCTGCGGCAGGCGTAACACCGGCGCTCCCGCCGGGTCCGGCCGGCACCATCCACATCGGTCGGCCCACCGGCCGGCGGCGGGACCGGCACCCCTTCGGCGCGGTCCACAGCGGCGGTGGCCGCACCGGCGACGACCGCCCGGTCGGCGGCGGCGGTCTGCCGACGACGGTTGGCGCGCCGCTGTCGCTGGGCATCCTTGAGCAGCCCGTCCACTGCGCGCTGCACTCGTTGGCGAACCGGGTCGTCGACGGGCAGCGCGCGGATCTCGCCGAGGACTCGCAGCGCCGCCTCGACCTCGTCGCCGTTCATCGTCCCCTCACCCTTCGCCACCGGACGTGGACGGGCCGGATTCGAACCGGCGTCCTCCGCATTGCAGTGCGGCGCGTCGACCTCTGCGCTACCGACCACCCGGCAGGATGGGACCCGACCGGACTCGAACCGGCATCCTCCGCCCTGAGAAGGCGGCGCGACTACCTCTGCGCTACGGGTCCCATCGCGTGGCATCCTAGCGAGCCTGATCAACACACTGCCACCACATTGGTGCGACCCCATCCGCCCGGACCGACGTTCCCGGGGGGTCGGTCCACCGGGTGTCGAGGGTGGTCGCGATACCCGTCGAGCAGCAGTCACAACCCGCAGCGCTGGCTCGTCCTTGCAGCAACCAGGAAGGAGAGCCCATGTTCGCCGCTTACGTCACCGTCACCATCCTCGCGTCGGTCTTCACCGGCATCGCCGCCGTCACCTACCTGATCGGCCACGACTATCCCAAGGCCCAGGCGGACATGAAGCGCGTGCCGCGATCGTGGTTACCGGTACTGGGCATGTTGCTGGCCGCGGGTTCCTCGGGGCTGCTGGCCGGTTTCGCCGTACCACTGCTGGGCACCCTCGCCGCCGCCGGCCTCGTGCTGTACTTCCTCGGCGCGCTCGTCGCGCACCTGCGCGTCGGTTCCCGCCAGCTCGTGGGATGGGCCGTGTTCTTCTCCACTGCGGTGGCCGCACTGACCGTGAACCTGACCTACCACTGGTGATTGGTGCGGAGGCCAGGGCACGAACATCGGTGCGCCGAGGGTGGCGCGGCTTTCGCCCGCGCTGACCTGCCGGTGGCCGTGCGTTGACGGCTCAGCGGTGAGGCCAGCACATCCGACCATGACGTTGAGCGGACGTCTGGTCGGGACCGCTCGGACGACGTCCGCACCTGCCTCCTCGATCACCAGACACGTAGGGTCGGGACATGCTCGAGTCGCAACGGGAAGCGGTGCCGCGCAACGACGCTGGCGAGCTCGACACCGCCCTCGCCTTCCTGTCCTTCGCTCGATCATGTGTGCTGAAGAAGGTCGCGGGCATGAGCGAGGAACAGCTGCGGCGCCGCCTGGTCGTCTCCGACACCACACTGCTGGGCCTGGTCCAGCACCTGGCCGACGCCGAGCGGTACTGGTTCGGCTACACGTTCGCCGGCGACCCGCGCTACGCCGACGTCGATTTCGCCATGGCGGTCGAGCCGGACCGCCCCTCGAATCAGATCATCGCCGACTATCAGGCTGCGATCGCCGAGAGCGACGCTCGCATCACCGCAGCCGCTGGCCCGGAAGTCCTCACCGCGCAGCCGGTCGGTGACGCGCCTCGTACGCTTCGCTGGGTGCTCGCCCACATGACGAGCGAGACCGTCCGGCATGCCGGTCACGCCGACATCCTGCGGGAGCTCCTCGACGGCGCCACCGGCCGGTGAGGTCGCGACCCGGGCCGATGACGGTCGACGTTGGTCGCTGGTACGAGTGGGGCCACCTGTCACGGGTCTTCGGTGCGCGGCTGTCCGGCGCCTACTCTGGCGGCCGCACGTAGGGAGCCAGACGTTCTCCGGCAGCGAGGGTGTCACGCCAGTAGCGGTAGACCAGGCCGGGTACCACCTCAACCGACCCTGCTGCGACGAGACAGCCAAGGAGATCACCTCCGGCCGGTGCGTCGACGTCGAAGGCGACGATCACTGGCGGGTCTTCACCGACGTGCCGACGCACCAGTGCGCGCTCGTCGAGGGTGGGTTCCCGGAACCGAGGATCCTGGAACTGGGTCGCGCAGGCCAGGTATGCGACGTCCGTGAAGACCACCTCGAGATCGTGGTGGTAGGTCAGGTCGTGTCCCGCTGCCAACCGCAGCTGGGAGCCCTCGAAGTGCAGCACGTCCCAGTCCCACCACGATCCCTCAGGCAGTTCGATCACGCCGCCGATCCTCCCACCGGTGGCCAGTTGAGGGATCAACCCGGCGCGGCAGACCGGTGTCTGGCTCTCGTCCGAGCAGCGCCCATGAGAATGAACCGGTACGGGACGGTCGGACGGCAGGGAGGAGTTGGCATGTCCATCGAGCCGACACCGGGCGTGGTGCCGGAGCACTTGCGGACCCGCTATACGGGTGATCCGGTCATGCTGACCGTCGACGGGCAGCAGTTCCGCGTCCGGGTCCGCGCCGAGGACCCCGGTACCTACGACTTCGACTGGCTCAGCGGACCGCACGACTACGGCTTCGGCCTCAGCAGGTCGGGCGACCACGCGATGAGCCTGCCGGAGATGGAGGAAGCCATCCGCGACTTCCTCGCTCAGATCGATCCCGCCACCGGATACCTCGCGGAGTAGCTGTCGAACTCCGCCCAGGCGAGGTCGCCAACAGCGGGGCCGTCGGCCGCCGCCGAAGCAGCGGGGCCAGGCCCGCCTGCCGGCCCGCCACATCGCGGGCCGGCAGGGGCCAGGGGTGTTTCTCCGGTGGCGCTCAGTTGGCGGTGGCGGCCTCGACGATCAGGTCGGCGACGGCGCCCGGGTGCGAGACCGCGACCGAGTGCGACGCCGCCTCGACCGTGACGGTGCGGCGGGAGCCGGCCCGATCGGCCATGAACTTCTGGGCAGCGATCGGGATGTTCTTGTCGGCACCGGCGAGCACGAACCACGAGGGGATCGACTTCCAGGCCGGGGCGCCGGAGCCCTCGCCGAGGGCGGCGTCGCGGATGGGACGCTGGGTGGCGGCGGAGAGGGCAGCCGCCGCGGCCGGAACGTCGGCGGCGAACTGGTCGCGGAACGCGTCCTGCCGGATGTAGAGGTCGTGGGTGCCGTCACCGAGCGGAACCGGGGGCGCCAGGGCGTCACCGAGGGTGCTGCCCGGGAACTGGCCGGACAGGCCGAGGGCGGTCTCGCCGGCCTCGGGGGCGAAGGCCGCCACGTACACCAGGTCCTTGACGTCAGGGTTGCCCGCGGCCGCGTTGGTGATCACCGCGCCGCCGTAGGAGTGTCCGACGAGCACGATCGGGCCGGAAACGGTGGCCAGCAGGCGCTTCAGGTAGTCGGCGTCGGAGCTCAGGCCGCGCAGCGGGTTCGCCGGCGCGATGACCGGGTAGCCGCGCTTCTGCAGCCGCGACACCACCCCGTTCCAGCTGGACGAGTCGGCGAAGGCGCCGTGCACGAGCACCACGGTCGGCTTGGGGCCGTGGTGGCGGTCGTCGGCGGCGGCGCTCGCCGTGCCGCTGCCGCCGAGGTTGGCCACGATTCCGACGGCGGCGAGGGCGGACAGGCTCAGCAGGTTCCGGATGCGCATGACGACTCCTCGAAGGTAGAACGATCGGTCTTTCTGCTCGAAAGACTAGTCGTTCTACCGGGGTGCGCAAGGCGGGGTGGATCACGTCACGTGGGTGTCGCGTACGGTGGCAGAACGAACAGTCTGTCCTTATGCTGAGGGGATGTCTTCCACCTCGGAGCTCGCCCCGCGGGACCGGTTGCTGCGTACGGCCTCGCGCCTGTTCTATGCCGAAGGCCTGCACACGGTGGGCGTGGACCGCCTGGTCACCGAGGCCGGCGTCACGCGGGCGACCTTCTACCGCCACTTCCCGGCGAAGGAGGAACTGATCGTCGCCTACCTGCGAGGCCGTAGCCAGGAGATCCGCAACGCCGTCGCGCAGATCCCCGCGCACCGGCGCGGACGCGAGGCGCTGCTGCTCATCATGCGGTCCGTCGCCGAAGACGTGCGCCGAGCCGACTTCCGTGGCTGCGCGTTCCTCAATGCCGCGGCGGAATATCCCGACCCGGCCCACCCGGTGCGCAGGGCCGTCGAGGAACACCACACCTGGTTCTTCCAGACCCTCCGCGACCAGGCGGCAGCGGCCGGGCACACCGACCCCGACCACACCGCGCGGCTGCTGGTGCTCCTGCGCGACGGCGCCCTTCAAGGCGGCGCACTCAGCAGCCCGGACCGCGTGTGCGACACGCTTCTCAGAGCGGTCGACGACCTGCTCGCCGCGGCTGAACCGACCGGGCGTGGGACCGCTGCCGGACCTGACGTTCACAGCGGGACGCAGGGCGGCTGACCGTTTCCGGCTGCGTCCGGGGAGCACGCTCCAACGCCGGTCGCAGGTCACACCCCGACGTCGAGGCCACCGAAGTCGATGACCGCGGTGAGCCGCGCGTCTGAGACCAGCAGGTCGCCCGGCAGCAGGCCGCCGGGCATTCAGACCTCCGGCCAGCGACTACCGGGCGGTCGTGTCGACCAGCGATATCAGCGCGTGGATCTCGGCTCGGGCTGTGTCGATCACCGTCGCGGCAGGCCGGTGCCGGTCGCCGGTGTAGCGCTGTGCGATCGCGGTGAGCGCGGGGATGGGCGTGGTGGTGCGGTGGATGCCGTCGATGGTCTCGAGCGGGCCGACGCCATTGGCCAGCAGCCACAGGTAGTCGCCGAGGTTACTGGCTATCAGGTGCAGCTCGCCCTTTCAGGACGGCGTGCGCGGGCGGCCCCGGAACACGTGCCGGTAGGTCTGCGGGCTCACCGCGACCGCGCGCTGGAAGTGCGTCCGCAACGCGGCTGAGGAGCCGAACCCGACGAGCCGGGCCACCCGCTCGATCGGCTCATCCGTGGTCTCCAACAGCTCCTGAGCCGCCCGGACCCGCTGCTGCAAGATCCATCGCAGCGGACTCACCCCCGTCACCTCGGTGAACCGACGGGCGAACGTACGCGGACTCATGTTCGCCCGCCGAGCCAGGTCGGAGACCACCGGCTGCTCGTCCAGGTGCTGCCGGATCCAGTCGAGCACCGCCCCCAGCTGGTCGCCCCGCACCGTGCGTGCCGGCGGCTCCACGTACTGCGCGGTCGCGCCGTCACGGTGCGGCGGTACCACCATCCGCCGGGCCACCGCCGTAGCGACGCCGGCGCCGTGGTCCAGCGCCACCAGATGCAGGCACATGTCGACCGCGGCACCGGTGCCGGCCGAGGTGATGATGTCCCCCTCGTCGACGAAGAGCACCCCACCGTCCACCTCGACCCGCGGCCAGCGGTGCGCGAAATCGACGACGTTCATCCAATGCGTCGTGGCGCGCCGGCCGTCCAACAGTCCCGCCGCCGCCAACAGGTACGCACCCGTGCAGATCGACACGATGCGCGCTCCCCGCCGGTGTGCCCGACGCAGGCTCTCCAGCAGGGCGGGAGGCGGATCCAACTGCACACCACGCGCGCAGGCCGGCACGATCACCGTGTCGGCCTGCTCCAGCACGGCCAGGTCCCACGGCGCCTCGATCCGCATGCCGGCCGCCGACCGCAGATGACCCGGCTGGGCGGCGCACAACCGCAGCTCGTACCACGGGTCCACCAGATCGGAGCGGTCGATCCCGAAGACCTCGCACGGCACGGCGAGCTCGAAGATCGGGATGTTGTCAGTGACCGCGACGGCGACTACGTGTGGGCACATGGCAGAAACGTAGCGTGTTCTGGCAATCCTGCGGCTGTTGCCACCGCCGCCCGCGGGACAGCCTGACGTGGTGGTGGAAACAGCGGCAGAGCCCGCCCCGACGCGGGACGGCGAACAGCGGCACGGCGTCTCGTTCCTGCAGGGGACCGCGCTCTACGTCGGCGCGGTGCTCGGCACGGGGGCGATCGCGTTGCCTGCGCTGGCAGCTCGTGCCGCCGGTCCGGCCTCACTGCTCGCATGGCTCGGTCTGGTGCTCGTGTCGATCCCGCTGGCGGCCACCTTCGCCGCCCTCGGGTCGCGTTATCCCGACTCCGGCGGGGTCTCCACGTACGTCCGGCGGGCGTTCGGCCACCGCCTGGCGGCCCTCGTGGGATGGTGCTTCTACCTGACGGTCCCGCCCGCCATGGCAGCCGCCGCGCTGTTCGCCGGCGCGTACTTGGAAAGCGCCAGCGGTGGCGGCGTGCCGACCGTGATCAGCACCGCCTTCGTACTGATTGCCGCGGTGACCGCGGCCAACGTCTTCGGCCTGCGGGTCTCCGGACTACTCGCGCTGGTCCTCGCCGGGGTGCTCGCGCTCCTGCTGCTGCTCGCCGCCGCCGCCTCGTTGCCCCACGCCCAACTCGACAACCTCCATCCCTTCGCTCCGTACGGCTGGGCGGCGGTCGGGACGGCCGCAGCGCTGCTGGTGTGGAGCTTCTCGGGCTGGGAGGCGATGACCCACCTCTCCGCAGACTTCCGCCAACCGAAACGGGACATCCCTCGCACCACCGCGGCAGCGTTGGTGATCGTCAGCGTGCTCTACCTCGCCGTCGCCGCAGCCAGCGTCCTGGTGCTCGGCGCGGCGGCCGGCGAATCCGACGCACCGCTGGGTGATCTCCTGTCAATCGGCATCGGCGGTCCGAGCCGCGTCATCGCCGCCGCGGTGGCGGTGATGCTCACGCTGGGTGTGATGAACACCTACCAGGCCGGGGCCGCGAAGCTCGGAGCCGCCCTCGGCCGCGACGCGGCCCTTCCCAGATGGCTGGCGCCGGGGAGCGAGTCGGGTGAGGTCCCGGTCCGCAGCGTGCTGGTCGTCGCCGCGCTCGCCGGTACGGCACTGGCCCTGGTCACCCTGGTCGGCGCGGCGGACCCGGGGCCACTGGTCCTGCTCACCACGGGCGCCTTCACGACTGTCTACGCGCTGGGCGCCGCGTCGGCCCTGCGGCTGCTACCCGCCCGCAGCCCGGGTTGGTGGTGCGCGCTCGTGTCGCTGGCCGCCGCCGGCACACTGCTCATCACCACCGGACGATATCTCCTCTGGCCCATCTTCCTCGCCGGTGCCTGCCTGCTCTATTTCCGCACGGCGAGCCCCCGCCGGGTACCCGACCGGCAGCAGGTCGAGGAGGCCGGCCGACCGCATCCATGATGCGGGCACCGATCCGACAAACGCCTCTCGTGTCGGCCCAGGCGCTCGGCGCGGGTGCCCCGACGCAGCGCTCGCCGTCGCCACGCGGTCAGGCCGGGGCGGACGCTGCCAGCAGAGCGCGCAGATCGCGGACGGCTGCCCGACCGGCGCGGTTCGCGCCGACCGTGCTCGCGGACGGTCCGTAGCCGACCAGGTGGATCCGGGGGTCGGCGACCACCCGGGTGCCGTCCACGACGACGCCGCCGCGAGGCCCCCGCAGCCGCAGCGGGGCCAGGTGGTCGAGCGCCGGTCGGAAGCCGGTGCACCAGAGGATGACGTCCACGTCCTGTGCCGCGCCGTCGCGCCACCGCACGCCGTCGGCAACGATCCGGTCGAACATCGGTCGGCGTAGGAGGAGACCACGTTCCCGGGCTGCGAGCAGCTGCGGTGTCCACGACAGCTCGGTCGCGCTGGCGATGCTTCCCGGTGGCAGGCCGGCCCGTACCCGTGCCTCCACCTTGGCGACCACCTCGCGTCCGTAGTCCGGCGTGAAGGGCCCGTCCCGGAACACCGGCGGCCGGCGGGTGACCCAGGTCGTCGTCGCCGCGACGTCGGCGATCTCGACCAGGAGCTGCACGGCCGACGTTCCGCCCCCCACGACAACCACCCGCTTCCCCGCAAATTCCGCCGGCCCCCGGTAATGAGCGGTGTGCAGCTGCCGCCCTTGGAACGTTTCCTGTCCGGGGTAGTACGGCACGAACGGCCTGGTCCACGTTCCCGTGGCGTTGATCAGCGCCCGGGCGGTCCAGGTGCCGCCGCCGGACTCGACCAGGAGACGTCCGTCGCGAGCGTTGCGGACGGCCGTGACGGCGACGGGCCGTCGCACGTCGATGCCGAATTCCTTCTCGAAGGCGGCGAAGTAGGCCGGTACGGCCTCGGCGGCCGGCACGTTCGGTGACGGAGGGGTGAAATGCAGGCCGGGCAGGTCGAAGATCCCATGCACGGTCGCCATGCGCAGGGTCGGCCACCGGTGCTGCCAGGCCCCGCCGGGCGCCGGGTCGGCGTCCAGGACGGCGAAGTCAAGACCTGAGGAGCGCAGGTGGTACGCGCTGGAGAGCCCCGCCTGCCCGGCCCCGATAACCACCACATCCGTCTCCGCCACGTGCCGGACAACGTCTCAGGCTCACCCATGCCTTCCCACGGGCGATGGATCTCACTCACACCGTCGCTTCGTCCGGCACTCCAGCACTCCGGCAGCAGGTGCGGTCAGCGGGTCAGCAGCGAGCGCAGCACCTCGCTGATCTCGGCGGGCGCCTCCTCCGCCATGAAATGCCCCGCTGAGGTGGTGCGGTGCTCCAGGTTCGGAGCCCAGGCGCGCCACAGCGCCGCGGCGTCGAAGCCGAGCGCCGCTCCCCAGTCCTGCTGGACGACGGTGACCGGCATCGCCAGCTGCCGCCCGGCGGCCCGGTCCGCTCGGTCCTGCGCGACGTCGACGCCGGCCGAGGCGCGGTAGTCGGCGACGATGGAGTCGACCGCCTCGCGCGACGCCTTGAGGTACTCGGCGCGGACGTCAGCGGGAATGGCCATCGGGTCTCGGGTCCAGATGTCGAGGAAATAGCCGAAGAAGGCATCTGCGCTGGCGCTGATCATCTGCTCGGGCAGGCCGGGCGGTTGGGCCATCAGGTAGAGGTGGAAGGCGACAGCGGCGGACGATCCGTGCAGAACGTCCCACATGTCGAGGGTGGGCAGGACGTCGAGCGACGCGAGGTGAGTGATCGTGTCGGGATGGTCGAGGCCCGCACGGATGGCGACGAGGGCACCCCGGTCGTGTCCGGCGAGCGCGAAGCGCTCGTGGCCGAGGGTACGGGCGAGGGTGACGACGTCGGCGGCCATGGTTCGCTTGGCGTACGTGTCGACGGCGCGCGCGACAGGTTTGTCGCTGGCTCCGTAGCCGCGCAGGTCCGGGCAGATCACGGTGTGGTCGGCGGCGAGATCGGCAGCCACGTGCCGCCACATGAGGTGGGTCTGGGGGAAGCCGTGCAGCAGCACGATCGGGCTGCCGGAGCCTCCCACGACCACATTCAGGGTCACGTCCTCGGCCACGTCGACGCGCCCGTAGTCGAATCCGGGAATGGTAGGTGTCATCGGTCGTTCCTTTCTCGGCTTGGTGGGGCAGGTCCAGCGTGCCGGTGGCGGATGAGCAGCCGATGAGCGCGCTACGTTGACCTGGGTGCGGGAGGAAGGTTGATCGGTGCAGGTCAGGTTCGGCGTGCTCGGTCCCGTGGTCGCCTGGGACGACGCCGGCGCACCGATCGACATCAAGGGCCCGCGGCACCGCGCGGTGCTCGCCCGGCTGATCGTCGCCAAGGGTCGGGTCGTGCCGGTCGGCCGGCTTGTCGACGACCTGTGGGAGGAGCCGCCGCCGGGCGCGGTGAGCGCGGTACGTACCTTCGTGGCAGCCCTGCGGCGCCGGTTGGAGCCGCAGCGCCGGCCGCGGGAGCCGGCCCTTCTGCTGGTGACCGAGGGGCCGGGCTACGTACTGCGGGCGGCGCCGGACGCGGTCGACGCGTGGCGGTTCGAGGACGTCGTCTCCGCTGCCACCAGTGCGCTCCCCCAGCCGGCACTCGACCGCCTCGAACCGGCCCTGAGCTGGTGGCGGGGGCCCGCGTACGCCGACTTCGAGGACGAGCCGTGGGCGCGCGCCGAGCGCTCCCGGCTCGAACAGCTCCGGCTGAACGCGGTCGAGCGGCGCGCTGAGACGCTGCTGGCGCTCGGGCGGGCCGCCGATGTCGTGCCGGAGCTCGACGCCCACGTCGCGGCGCACCCGTGGCGGGAGGACGCGTGGCGACTGCTGGCGCTGGCCCTCTACCACGCCCGGCGCCAGGGGGACGCTCTCGCGGTGCTGCGCCGCGCCCGCAGGCTGCTCCAGGAGCAGCTCGGCGTCGACCCCGGTCCGCGTCTGCGACGTCTGGAGACCGACATTCTCCGTCAGGCCGACTGGGTGGGCCTGCCGGGCCCGGCGCAGGTGTGGGCGGAGACCGCCGCGGCGTACGAGCGCGCCGTGGTGCCCGGTTCCCGCGCCCGACTCGAGTCGAGCGTCGGCCTGCTCCGCAGCCTCGCGGTGACCGGCCCGGGCGGGCTGGTGGCGGCGCGCGACCAGCGCGTCGCGGCCATCGCCGCGGCCGAGCACCTGGGCGATCCCGACCTCACCGCCCGGGTGATCGGCGGCTACGACGTACCCGCGATCTGGACCCGCTCGGACGACCCGGCGCAGGCGGCCCGGGTCGTGGCGGCGGCCGAGCAGGCCCTGGCCGACCTGGATCCCGGCTCGGCCGAGGCGACCCGGGCTCGGCTGCTGACCACCATCGCTGTGGAGTCACGCGGTACCTGGTCGGCGCGCGGATCCCAGGCGGCGTACGAGGCGGAGGGTATCGCCCGGCGCCTGGCCGACCCGACGCTGCTGGCGTTCGCCCTCAACGGAACCTTCATGCAGACCTTCCACCGCGCGGGACTCGCCGCCGAGCGGGACGCGATCGGCGCCGAACTCGTCGCGCTGTGCACCCGGCACGGCCTGGCCACGTTCGAGATCCTTGGGCATCTGATCCGACTGCAGTCCCGCAGCGCGCTCGCCGACTTCGCCGCTGCCGACGAGCACGCCGCCGCCGCGGACCGGCTCGCCGCACGGCACGAGAGCCCTCTCGTTGGTGTGTTCACCCACTGGTACCGCGCTATGCGGCTCGCCGCGACCGGCGCGCCGCCACCGGTCGCGGAGGCCGCGTACCGAGAGGCGGCGACTCGGCTCACCGGCACCGGCATGCCCGGCGTCGAGCGTGGCCTCCTGCCGCTGGCCCTGCTGTGCCTGCGGGTGTGGCACGGGCTTCCGGTGCGCGTCGACCAGGACACCGACTGGGGACCCTACGCACCTTGGGCGCACCCGCTGGTTCTGCTCGCGATGGACCGCGGGCAGGACGCCGCCGCAGCGTTGCGCCGGACCCCGAGCCCCCCACGCGACCTGCTGTTCGAAGCATCATGGTGTCTCACCGGCCACGCGGCCATCGCGCTCAACGACCGGCCGATGATGAGACGCACCCGGACCGCGCTCACGCCGGCGGTCGGCGAGCTGGCCGGAGCCGGCAGTGGCATGCTCACCGTCGGCCCCGTCGTGCTTCACCTCGACCGGCTCGCCGCCGCCCTGCCGGAGACGTGACGAGTCGCGGGCGGGCCGCCCCGGTCTGCTCGTCGCCGGCTCCACCAGCCACGTCGCGTACGTGGCAAGCGTGGTCGGCATCCATGCCGGCGCCCGATCCGGCATCGCCTCGGCCGTCACCGGCCTGCCCTGCGCGATCGACCAGGCCATGCTCGTCGGGTTCGGCCTGCAGTTCGGCGCCTGCGCCGCCCCGCGGTACGGCCTAATCTCGTCATGGTCGTGACCACCACGCTGCTGGCCCTGAGCATCGCCCTGCGGTACCTGGCCCGCTGATCCCGCACTCCCGAGAGGCAGACCGATGACGGCGGACACCAGTGGTCCCCTGATCGCCGACCGAGTTGAGCAGCCCACCGGCATCCCCGAGCGGCTCGCCGCGCAGATGCGCTTCATCGTGGAGGTCGACCAGCTCAAGACCGTTCTGCGGCGCAGCCCGCTGCTCGCCGCCGACCGGCGCGAGAACGACGCCGAGCACTCCTGGCACCTGGCCCTGATGGTGCTGCTGCTCGCCGAGTACGCCGACGAGCCGATCGACGTCGCCCGGACCCTCGCGCTCGTCCTGGTGCACGACCTCGTGGAGATCTACGCCGGGGACAGCCCGATCTACGACCCGGCCGCCTGCGCCGACCAGGCCGAGCGCGAGCAGCGCGCCGCGGACCGGCTGTTCGACCTGCTTCCCGCCGACCAGGCCGCGGAGTTCCGGGCGCTGTGGGAGGAGTTCGAGCAGCGGGCCACGCCGGAGGCGCGCTTCGCCAAGGCGATGGACCGGCTCCAGCCGCTCCTGCTGAACTTCAACAGCCGCGGTGGGACGTGGCATACGCCGGGGGTCACCGACGCCGTGGTGCGCGACCGCAAGTCGGTCATCGGCGACGCCTCCACGGAGCTGTGGCGGTACGGCCAGGCCCTCATCGACCTCGGCGCCGCGCGGGGCTGGGTGACAGCCGCCGCAGCCGACGGGTCACCGGCCGGCGAGGCGGCCACGTGAGCGGCGCCACGACGCGACGACGCCCGCGGCCGCACCCACGCTGACGGGCCCACCCCTGAAGGGCGATGCATCGACGGCAGCCACTTGATTGATCGGGAATGGTTGATGTGGCCGGCTGGTGGGGTATCGCGGTGGCATGGAAGCGTTCGTGTTCGGGGTGGTGGCCTCCAGCGCCCTGGTGCTGGGCGCGGTGGCCGGTGTCCGGTTCCGCCTGCCGAAGCGACTGCTGGCTGCGCTGCTCGCGTTCGCCTCGGGCGCACTCATCACCGCGCTGGCGTTCGAGTTGTTCGAGGACGCCTATGAGCACGGGGGGATCTGGCGTGCGGTGCTGGGTCTGGTCGCGGGTGCGGTGGTGTTCACCGTGCTCAGCGCCCGCCTGGACCGGGCGGCGAGGGGACACCGTGCGCAGCCGCACGGCAGCGAGAAACTCGACCCGGACGCGGCGGCCAGCGACCGTACGCCGTCGACGGCGTCGATGACCGGTGCTGCCGGGCTCGCGCTGTTGGCGGCGGTCACCCTCGACGGCGTACCGGAGAACGTCGCTCTCGGGGTCTCGCTCGGTGAGGGCACCGGGGGGTTGGCGCTGCTCGCGGCCATCTTCGTGTCGAACTTCCCCGAGGCGCTGGTCGGCAGCGCGTCGATGCGGGCGCAGGGACGCTCCCGCCGCTTCGTGCTGGGGACCTGGACCGCCTGTGCGGCGCTTCTCGTCCTGGCGGTGGTCCTCGGTGCGGGTCCGCTGGCGAACACCGCACCGGAGACGATCTCCCTTCCGCTGGCCTTCGCCGCCGGAGCGGTGCTGGCGTCGCTGGCGGACACCCTGATGCCCGAGGCCTACGAGAAGGGCGGACCGGCTGTCGCCCTGAGCACCACGGCCGGGTTCGTGCTCTCCTTCGCCCTCGCCACGCTCTGAAGTCGACGGCGACGGCCTGGTCGGGTCGCGGCTGCCGATCAGGACGGTGGTGCCACCCGCTGTGTGGGCGGATAGCCTGCTGCCGACCCGACAAAGAGGAGACCGGGATGTCCCAGCCGGCCCGACCAACCGCGCATCCCGTCCAGCCAGCGACGGACCGGCGTCCGCGGGTCGCGTGGTGGGTTCTGTGGGCGGTGATGTGGGTGGTAGCCGTCGATCTGCTCGTCGGCGGATCGTGGGACGCCGAATATCACCGCACCCAGCCGTTCGACGGCTTCTTCTCGCCGCCACACCTGTTCATCTACACCCTTGCCGCAGTCGCGATGGCCCTGGTCGCGGTGCTCGACGTGCGGCCGCGTCTGCGCGACTGCTTCGGTCCGGACGTCACGCTGCCCTGGCCCGTGCCGGTATTCGGTCAGCGCCATCCGGGTTCGTTGATCCTGCTCACCGGCGGCATGGCCGGCATCGCCCTGGCCGGTCCGGCCGACGCGGCCTGGCACACGTCCTTCGGCCTCGACGAGACCAACTGGTCCTTCCCGCACGCGATGCTGGGTTGCTCGCTGGCCCTGATCAGCGTCGGGTTCTGGTCCTGTCGGCACGCCCTCACCGAGGTACGGCCGATGTGGAGTGCGACCCGGTACCTGCTCGGCTATCTGACCGTGCTCGCGTGCGCGGTGGTGATGGGGCCGTTGCAGAACTATCCGACCCGGGAGTTCGCCGTCGCGGCTGGCAGCTTCGGCGCGTTGGCATCGGACCCGGACCATCAACACCTGGTTCGCATCGTCACGCAGGCGAACCTGACGCACACCAGTCCCGCGTACGTCCTCGTGGCAGCGGCCTGGGCGGGCCTGGCGCTGGGTTTCCTGCGGGCGGTGGACCCCCGGGCCCGCTACTGGCTGGTGGTGGCCGCTCTGGTCGGTCTGAGCCTGAGCGGCACGGCCGGCGCGGAGGCGCAGCGGTACGGGCTGGCCGCCGACCCCCGGGTCACGGCGGGCCTGCCGTTGCTGACCGCCGCGCTGGTGCTGGCGGTGCCGCGACCCCGCACGGTCTGGATCCGGTACCTGGTCGCCGGCGCCGCCTTCGGACTGCACGCGTTCCTCGTCTGGGGAACAGCGATCACGCCGATCGGGTACGCCCTGGCGGCCTGCTGCGCGCCGGTGCTCGTGCTCACCGGAGCGGCCGCCGGCGCCTGGCTGTACGGGGTGCTCATCCGACCGGCCCGCCGGGCGTCGCTGTGGTTGACCGCGATCGTCGTCCTCCTGGTGCCGGCGGTGACCGGCACGGTGGATCTGGTGCTGCGCACCATGATCTCCTGACCGGTTTCCCGATCAGGCGAGGCAGAAGCGCGACGAGGCGCCCAGCCAGGCCACCCACCGGCAATCAGGGACCAGCGCGGTGTGAAACGTCCGCACCCGGACCTCTTGGCAGACCGACGAGACTTTCCATAGGATCTGATCGATTGGATGCCGGCTGGATCGGCTCGTGAGTGCCGGAAGTCCGGCCCTGTTCAGCCCGTTCGGCCGGTCGGCACCCACGAGAGGTGACCAGGATGGACCGCAGGTGGCTTCTTCGCACCGGAGTGGTGGCGACCGGGTCGATCGCCTTCGGGGGCTCGCTGTGGAGCTCCGCGCTGGCCGCCCCGGCGGTGCCCGGGCCCAGCCCGTACGGCCCGCTACGCGCCGCGGACGGCAACGGGTTGCGCCTGCCCGAGGGGTTCCGCAGCCGGATCGTCGCGCGCTCCGGCGCGAAGGTGCCCGGCACGTCCTTCACCTGGCACCACAACCCGGACGGCGGTGCCACCTTCGCGACGTCCACGGAGAACGGGTGGATCTACGTCTCCAACGCCGAGATCGAGGCGCCCCGGGGCGGGGCCTCGGCCATCCGGTTCGCCGGGGACGGTCGCATCCTCGGCGCGTACGCCATCCTGACCGGCACCGACCGCAACTGCGCGGGCGGGCCGACGGTGGTGGGCCGCCGGGACACGTCGGCCCGATGGCTCTCGGGCGAGGAGGTCTCCCGCGGGCAGATCTGGGAGTGCGACCCGCGCGGGCAACAGCCCCCCGTGGCGCGCCCGGCGATGGGCAAGTTCACGCACGAGGCCGCCGCGGTCGACCCGGTACGCCAGGTCGTCTACCTGACCGAGGACCGCACCGACGGATGCTTCTACCGGTTCCGGCCCACGCGGTTCCCGGACCTGTCCACCGGCGTGCTCGAGGTCCTGTGCTCCGCCACCACCACCGGCCCGGTGACCTGGCGTCCGGTGCCCGACCCGTCGGCCTCCGGCACGTCGACGCGCTACCAGGTCGCCGCCGCGCAGCACTTCAACGGCGGCGAGGGCTGCTGGTACGAGGACGACGTCTGCTACTTCACCACCAAGGGCGACAACCGGGTGTGGGCGTACCGGGCGGCCACCAGCGAACTCGGCCTGCTCTACGACGACGACCTGACGGTCTCCGGCACCCCGCTGCGCGGCGTCGACAACATCACCATGTCGCACTCGAAGGACCTGTACGTCGCCGAGGACGGCGACAACATGGAGGTCTGCGTGATCACGCCAGAGGGCGTCGTCGCCACCTTCCTGCGGCTCGATGGGCACGCCGGATCGGAGTTGACCGGGGTGGCCTTCAACCCGGCCGGCGACCGGCTGTACTTCTCCTCGCAGCGGGGCATCGGCGGCGCCGGCGGCGTCACCTTCGAGGTGCACGGCCCGTTCCGCCGCTGACCCACGCCGCACCCGCCGCGACCTGCCCGAGCGCCCGCGCGAGGCAGGCGTCGACGCCGGTGGGGTCGCACCCCGACAAGCCAACCCATTGACGCATGTCTCTATCGGGTGTCTCATGGCGGATACCTACCGGTAACCCCGTCCCCCGGAGGTTCCCATGCGTCCCCGTCCCCCGCATCGCCTCGCTCGGCTGATGCCCCTGGTGCTGCTGCTCGCCGCCGGGGCCGTCGCCGCCCCACCCGCCCACGCGGCCGGAGCCGCCGGCTGCGACCCGGCCGGCTGCCTGCTGCCCTTCCCCAGCGACGTGCACACCGTCGCCGACCCCCGCACCGACACCGGCATCCGGCTCAACCTCGACCGGGCCGACATGCCGGCGAACCTCCTCGGCACCCGGATCAACCCCTGGGAATGGAACCGCAGCGACGGCTTCTCCCCCGGGTCGGCGCTGCTCGCCCACGTGCCGGGGCTCGACGCCGCGTCGACCGGCCTGGCCCCGGCCACCGACATCGGCCGCTCGCTCGCCGCCGACGCCCCGATCGTGCTGATCGACACCCGGACCGGGGCACGGCAGCCGTACTGGGCCGAGTTGGACGCCACCGCCGCCGACCGGCCCGACCGGCAGGCACTGATCATCCGGCCCGCCCGCAACCTGGACGAGAACACCCGGTACGTCGTCGGGCTGCGTCGGCTGCGCACCGCCACCGGCACCCCGGTCGCCGCCTCGGAGGCCTTCACGGTCCTGCGCGCCCCCACGCCGCCCGCCGATCCGGCCCTGCATCGCCGCTGGGAGTACGCGCAACGCGCCCTCGGCTCCCTCGCTTCGGCCGGCGTCGACACCAGCGAGCTGCACCTCGCCTGGGACTTCACCGTCGCCAGCCGGCGCGGGCTGACCGGGCGGATGACCCACATGCGCGACGAGGCGTTCCGCCGGCTCGGCATCTTCGCTCCGGCGGTCACCATCGACAAGGTCACCGACCTCACCGCCGAGACCGACCCGTACCTGCGGCGGCAGGTGGAGGGGACCGTGGTGGTGCCCAGCTACCTCAACAACCCGCTCGGCCCGCCCGGCTCCTGGCTGAACACCGGCGACGACGGCCTGCCCGAGCAGGAGGGCGTGAACACCCAGTTGGCGAAGTTCCACTGCAACATCCCCCGCTCCGCGAGCGCCGCGACGCCGGCCCGGCCGGCGCTCTACGGCCACGGCCTGCTCGGCTCCCCGCTGGAGATCAACCAGACCCGGCTCAAGCAGTACTCGAACGAGTCGAACACCATGCTCTGCGCCACCGCCTGGATCGGCATGGCCACCGAGGACGTACCCAACGTCATCTACTCGCTCGGTGACTTCTCCCAGTTCCCGTCGATTCCGGACCGCACCCAGCAGGGTTTCCTGAACTTCCTGTTCCTCGGCCGGGCGCTCACCCACTCCTGGGGCGGGCTGAGCACCCGCTCCGCGTTCCGCGACGGTGGCTCACTGTTCCGCGCCGGCTCCGGTCAGCTCGTCTACCTCGGCAACAGCCAGGGCGGCATCCTGGGCGGGGCACTCTGCGCCGTCGCCACCGACCTCACCCGCTGCTCCCTGGGCGTACCCGGGGCCAACTACTCCACCCTGCTCAACCGCAGCGTGGACTTCGACCAGTTCCTTCCGGTCTTCGGCACCGCGTACCCCGACCCGCTGGATCGGCAGCTCATCCTCGGGCTCGCGCAAGTGCTCTGGGACCGGGGGGAGGCGAACGGCTACCTCGCCCACCTGACCCGCGACCCGCTGCCCAACACACCGGCGAAGCGGGTGATCCTCGTCGAGGCGTTCGGCGACCACCAGGTGGCCAACATCGCGACCGAGGTGATGGCGCGCAGCATCGGCGCGCGGCTGCGTACCCCGGCACTGGCCCCCGGACGCAGCGCGGACGCCGTGCCGTTCTGGGGCATCCCGGCCGCACCCACCCTGCCCTACGCCGGCAGCGCGCTGGTGGTGGTGGACAGCGGTTCGCCAGCGCCGCCGGCGGGCAACGTCCCGCCCCGCGCCGGCCTCGACCCGCACGGCCATCCGGCCAACTCGCCGGCGATCCGGGCCATGATCGCCCGGTTCCTCGCCACCGGGGAACTCGTGGACACCTGCGCGGGGCTGCCCTGCACTGCAGCGCCCTAGTCAGCTCCCCCGGTCGGGCACGGATGAGGGGACAGTGCCCTCGAAGGCCCGGGGGATGTGGCGGCTTCGGCCGCCACATCCCCCGCCGGTCCGGTCCGGCGTCGGTGTCACCGCACGTCGTCGCGGAGGTCGGCCAGGGGCAGATACCCGGCAGCGCGGTGTCTCCGCCGCCCACGGGGCCCCTGGGCGGTCATCAGGAGAAGTGCGTCCTCGGGCGGGTGAGTCGCTCCCCGTCGATGATCAGGTCGACCTTCTCGTTGTAGAAGGCGATCAGCCCGGCGATCGGCAGGAGCGAGCCCGTGGGGTGGTCGTACGACCACGCCAGGTCGGGGTGCACCCTGCCGTCGGCGCGCACGGACCAGTAGCGGCCCGTCCGGCCTTTGTACGGGCAGGAGGTGGTCGTCTCGGACGGCACGAGGTGCCCGAAGTCCACCTCGGTCCGGTTGAGGTAGTAGCGGGTCGGCAGACCGGTCTCGAAGACCAGCACCGGCGACGCCGACTCGGCCAGCACCACCCCGTCGAGTTCCACCCGTACGCGGCGGGTTGACCGCAGCGCGTCCACCCGCGTGTACGGATTCCGGGGGTGTACGAAGACCTCCTCGTCCTCTTCGAACCACCTGTCCATGGCGCTCCACTCGAACCGGACGGTGTCCGCCAACCCGGGCAGCGCGTCGTCTCCGTACCACCGGGCCGACGATGGACGGGAGGTCTCGCCGACGCGCACCCCATGCACCCGCCCGGTCCCGCATCGGATCCGCTCCGTGCGGTGCTCGTCGATCAGGAAGCTGCGCTCCACGTCGGCGATGGGGATGTAGTACTGGGGATAGAAGGGCCACTCCCACACGTACTGCGCCCGCCTGCTGTCCAGCACCGGTTCGCCGGCGAGGTAGGCGCGGATCCGGCGGGGCACCGGCTCAACGCGGTCGTCCGGGCCGATCGCCTTCGGATAGTCCGGCACCTCGTCCTCCAGTTCAGCATCGCCCCGATTCCGGGGACACCGGCTCAACGATCAGGAGGCCCTGGTGTCTCGCCGGTTCGGTGAGGCATCGACCTGTACGGGTCGTACCGCCCGCCCGGCAGATGCCGTCCGCCTGCACCGCCGCCATCACCTGGTCGGTGCGTGCGTCGTCGCCGTAGTCGACCAGCACCTGGTCATGGCGGGTCAGCAGACACGCCGCTCGCCGACCGGCGGCGGGGACTCCACCATCGCAGCGACGAGGTCGGCCACCGGCACGGTGGCGAACCCGACCCGGTTGTCGCTGGCCCCGTACGGCAGCCAAAGCTCGCCGTCGTGGACGAGCCCGCCGCAGGAGTAGACGACGTTGGGGACGTATCCGTCCCGCTCGGCCTCGTCGGGCGCCAGGAGCGCACCGGGGAGCCGCGCGACCACCCGTTCCGGCCGGCGCAGGTCGAGCAGGAGCGCACCGATGGCGTACCGGCGCATCGGGCCGACCCCGTGGGTGAGGACGAGCCAGCCGGCGTCGGTCTCGATGGGCGATCCGCAGTTGCCCACCTGGATGAGTTCCCAGCTGTCCCGAGGGGCGTGCAGCGGTACCGGTTCCTGCCACCGGTTCTCGCCGTCCAGGCGGGTCAGGCCGATGGTCTCGCCGTCGGCGCGGCACAGGGCGAGGTGCCGGCCGCCGACGGTACGGGGGAACAGCGCGAGGCCCTTGTTGCGGGCGCCCGGTCCGCGCATCGGGGTGATCTCGAAGCGACGCAGGTCACCGCTGGTCAGCGCGCGGGTGGCGATGCGTCGTCCGTCGTAGGCGGTGTAGGTGGCCCGGTACACCGACCCGGATTCGCCGGTGAACCTGACGAACCGGGCGTCCTCCATGCCGTTGCTCTCCGCCGGAACGGCCGGCCAGAGAACCCGTTGGTGCAGGGCTGTGTCGGAGGGGAAGGTCGTGGCGTAACTGGCGGCGTTGGTGCGGCGCACGTGTTCGAGGGTGCCCGGTCCGGTGCTGCGGGAGAGCAGGTCCGGCGGCAGGTCGCCGAGCACCTGCTCGAAGCTGGCCTCGTCGTAGCGTTCGGGCAGAGCGTCCAGCACGGTGGCGGTGATCTCGTTGTCGCAGGCCGCCTCGGTCAGGCCGGCGGCGAGAAGGTCCCGGCGGTGCCGTATGCCGGCCCGCTGCCCGACGACCAGGGGGCCGGACCGGTCGGCGACGGCGAGCCGGCGCCCGGGTCCGAGGACCGCGCTGGCGAACCCGATCGACGAGACGTGGCCCTCGCCGATCTGGCGCAGGCTGACCGCGACGCGCAACTGCCCGGCGATCAGGCCGACCTGGTCTGGATGGGCCACCATCGACGGGTTGCACAGCGCCGCCGCCTCGACCGCGTACTCGTGGCTGAAGTAGGCGCCGATCAGGAGCCGGGTGGTCGGGGACAGGTCCCGGGCCCGCAGGATGCGGTGCCGGACGAGGTCGTAGTGGTGGTGGAACGTGTCGTCCAGGTCGCGGTGTCGGGCACCGAAGCGGTCGAAGGTGTCCCTCAGCAACCGGCCGGTCTCCTCGTCGTCGAGGTGCGCGACGCGGTCGATGAGCGCCCTCGCGCGGCTGCGTACCACCGCGTCGTCCTCACCGGGGACGAAGAGCTTGACGATGACCCGGCGTGCGTCCGGGGCGAGGGTGGTGCCGTGCCGGACGGCCAGGGCGCCGGTCACGACCACCGCCGGGCGTGCTGCAGCGTGGAGATGAGGGCGAGGGTGGACTCGGCGCCCTGGTTGAGGTTGGGCCCGTGCGGGGTCAGCCCGTCGTAGCCGCCGCCGGTCTCCGGGTCCCACATCGAGGTGCCGACGTCGTTGTCGCCGAGGAACCACCCGATGGCCTGTCGTACTCCGTTCTCCCAGCCGGGGTCGCCGGTGACGGTGGCGGCGGTGGCGCAGGCGTCGGCGAAGGCGGCGACCTCGATCGGCTGCTGGTCGTGGCGCAGCCGCGCCGCGCCGCGCTGCCACCCGCCGGCGGGTACGACCGACAGGTGCCCGTCGCGGAGTTGGACGTCGCGCAGCCAGGCCAGCATCCGCAGGCCGTCGTCGAGGGGTGGCCCGCCGTGGCGCAGCTGACTGGCCGCGACGACGACCTCCGCGAGGGCCGCGCTGGCGTACGTGAGCCGCGGCTGCGGCCAGGGCCACCGTGGGTCGGATCCGGGAGCACCGACCGTGGTGGCCGCATCCGCCAGCAGCGCGGCCGCGGCGGTGTGGCCCGGGTGGCGGCGCAGCACCTCGTCGGCGCCGAGCCCGGCGAAGGCCATCGCGTGCGGGGCCGGGGAGCGCCGGGTGGCGCCCCGGCTGAAGGCGACGAGCGCCTCCTCCCGGATCCATGGGGCCGGACTGCGGGCAGCGGCGGTGCCCAGCCCCCACAGCGCCCGACCCCACCAGTCGCCGAGCCCGGGCTCGTCGGTCCACCGCCGGTCGTGACCGAGCCGGTTGTGGAAGGCGCCGCCGCCGTCCTGCGCGTGGGTCAGGAAGGCGAGGTAGCACTCGGCGAGCCGGAGCACCTCCTCGGCCGGCTCCGGCTCGCGGCTGGTGACGACCAGGCCGCGTGCGACATCGTCGGTGCAGTAGCCGTGCTCGCGGCGGACGATGCCGTGCCGGGCGTGCTCGAACAACCCGGTGTCGTCGCTCAACCGGCTCAGGTGCGCGAAGCTCGGTCCGGGCCCGGTCGGCGGGTGACCGCTGTCCGGCGTCGTGGGACGGCCGATGGTCGCGGTCACGCCGACGCCGCGCTGACCACCGTCGGGCGGGCCACGGTGAGCCGCTCGGCGAGAGTGCCGTAGCGGGCCGCCACCGCCGGCCAGCGCAGGTCCGCGGCGAGCGGCCGATTGCGGCCGGCGAGCCGGGCGGCCAGGCCCGGTTCGGTCAGGATCCGCCGGATCGCGGTGGCCAGCGCCGTGGGATCCTGATGGCGTACGACCAGACCGGGGCCGCCGGTGAGCAGCTCGACGGCGTGCGGGAACGCCGTGGCCACGACCGGTACCCCGGCGGCCACCGCCTCGATGAGCACGCCGGAGGTCACCTGTTCGCGGGAGTCGTAGGGCAGCACGACCACGTCGGCGGAGCGGATCAGCCGGCCGAGGGCGCCCTGGTCGTGGTAGACGTCCTGGTAGTCCACGGCGTGCGCGACGCCCAGTTGCGCGCCGAGCCGGTGCAGTCCCGACCGGTACGCCTCCCCGTGGTGCTCGACCACCTTCGGATGGGTCCGGCCCGCGACGGTGTAGGTGGGGGTCGGGTCCAGGTCCTGCAACTGCGCGAGGGCCCGCAGCGACCACTCGACGCCCTTGCCGGGACCGAGCAGTCCCCAGGTCAGCAGGTGCGGGCGGGTACGGCGGTCGGCGGGTACGCCGACGTGCTCCGCGGCGCCGTGCGGGATGACCGTGACCTTGCCCGGACGTACGGTGTAGCCGACGAGCAGCCGGTCGCGAGCCGTGTCGGTCATCGTGACGACCGCCCCGGCGGCGGTGACGATCTGCTCCAGCAGGGACTTCTGCCGGGCCGAGGGCCGGCGGAGCACGGTGTGCAGGACCACGATGCTCGGCACGCTGAGTCGGCGCAGCAGCGGCAGGACATCCTCGCCGTCGGCGCCGGGGTAGATGCCGTACTCGTGTTGCACGACGGCCACGTCGAAGGTGTTCAGGGCCGCCGCGGCATCCCGCCATCCGGCCTGGGTACGCGTCGACCAGGTGTGCACGACCCCCGGTCCGGCCCGCAGGTCGTCGCCGCGGTCGGTGACCCGCACGATGCCGCCGCGCGTACCGTCGGCGGTCAGGTGGGCGGCGAGGGCGGAGTTGAAGGTGGCCAGTCCACACCGGGTCGGTGGGTGGGTGCTGAGGAATCCGTAGCTGGGCATGGGTGTCGGGCCTTCTGGTTGTCGGCCGCCTCCGGCGTACGGGGACGAACCTCACGCGGTATCGGCGCACGCCGGCCAGCGTGTGCGGCCGGCGGAACGGATTCGTAGGCGGTGGCCGGATTCAGCGGTGCGGTCGGCGGGTGAGGTGGTCGTAGACGGCCAGGTAGTCGGTGACCATCCGGTCCGCGCCGAAGCGCTGCCCGGCCCGGGCCCGGCAGCCGGCCCGGTCGAGCCCGGCAGCCCGGGTGACGGCGTCGACGGCCTGCTCGACGGTGTGTACGAGAAAGCCCGTCACCCCTTCGTCGACGATCTCCGGCATCGACCCGCGGGCGTACGCGACGACCGGCGTGCCGCAGACCATCGACTCCACCACCGACAGTCCGAACGGCTCGTCGAAGGCGATCGGGTGCAGCAGCGCGGTGCTGGATCCCAGCACCTCCGCACGCCGACGGGGGCCGACGGATCCGAGGAAGACGACCTGGTCGCCGTCGATGTGCGGGGCCACGTGTTCGGCGAAGTACCGCTCGTCCTGCACGATGCCGCAGATGGTCAGCGGCCGGCCGGCGCGGCGGGCGATCTCGATGGCGGTGTGGGTGCCCTTGTCGGGATGGATCCGGCCGAAGGCGGCCAGTCCGGGACCGGCGTCGCGGGTGAACGGCAGCCCGGTGAGGTCGACACCGTGGTGCACCGTGGCGACGTAGTCGAGATCGGCGTTCCGGTCGGCGTCGGAGATCGACACGTAGGACGAGCGGGCCCGGGCGTACGCGGGGAGGATCCCCGCGCCGGAGAAGCCGTGGACGGTGGTGAGCAGCGGAGCACCGCAGTGCTCGGCGAAGGCGAGCGGCAGCCAGTCGAGGTGGCTGTGCACCAGGTCGAACTGCCCGGAGCGGGCCATCGCGTGGGACACGTGCATCGCCTCCCACACCCGGCCGTCCAGGTCCGGATCGTCGGCGTACCCCCGGGGGCACACGCCGTCGAGGGCGGCGGAGGTGACGGAGTCCAGCGTCGCGAAGAGGGTCACGTCCACGCCGCGGGTGACCAGCCCTTCGGCGAGCAGCCCGGTTACCTGCTCCCAGGGACCGTAGTGGTGTGGGGGTGTCCGCCAGGCGACCGGCCCGAGCAGGGCAACCCTCACGGAGACGGCGCGTCGGCGAGGTCGGCCGGATCGAGGCGCAGGGTGGCGAGCAGCCCCACGTGCTTGGCGGGGTCCACCCGCTCCGGTAGTTCGCGCTCGACCCAGTCGGCCCTGAACTGCTGGTCGCGCTCGCGCAGAGCCGCAACGATCCGGTACCTGGCGATCCTCATCGTCTGCCCCCTTGGGAAGTCGTTCGGGTTGGTCCTGGTCACAGGTGGCGGTATGGCCGGTGGCGAGGACTCAGCGGAGCATCCCGGCTCTCAGTTGGGCCAGCGAGCGCTTCAGCAGCCGGGAGACGTGCATCTGGGACAGCCCGACCCGGGTGGCGATCTCCGCCTGGGTCAGGTCGCCGTAGAACCGCATGGTCAGGATCCGACGTTCACGTGCGGGAAGCGCCGCGAGGAGCAGTTGGAGAGTGAGGTGGTCGTCGACGGCTGCGTACGCCGGATCGGCGGCGCCGATGAGCGCGTGACGCTCGAGGCCGTCGGCCCCGGGTCGTGGCTCGTTCAGCGACGCCAGGCGATAGACGTCGAGGGCGGCGACGGCGGCCACGAGTTGGGCGACGGTCACCTCCAGGTCGTCGGCGAGCTCTCGATCCGTCGGTTGGCGACCCCATTGCTGCGCCAGCCTGCCCCGGGCCTCGGGCACCTGGGCCCCCAGTTCCTGGGCCGCGCGCGGCACCCGGATCGCCCAGGTCGTGTCGCGGAAGTGCTTCCGGATGCCGCCGAGGATGGTCGGGACGGCGTAGCTGGCGAACGGCACGCCCCGATTGCAGTCGTATCCGTCGACGGCCTTGATCAGGCCGAGCGCGCCGGCCTGCGCCAGGTCCTCGTACGGCTCTCCGCGGCCGACGTAACGGCGGGCCAGCCGACCCGCCATCGGCAGGTGCGCCTCGATGATCCGGGTTCGCAGCCGCGCCCGGTCGGGATCGTCGACGTTCAGGGCTGCGCGTCGACGCAACAGTTGTTCGCTGTCCCCCCTGGCCGGGTTCGGCGTCGGAGGGGACGAAACGGCCGTCGGCGTCACGATGGGGGTGACCATTGTTCAGCGCCCCTAACGGGCTGGTGGCGGCGATACTGGCGGCCACCGGGGACCCGGGCGACACCCTCACCGTACGCCTTCATCCCCCCGACCGACACCTGGACGCGCCCGAGGAACCGGCTCGGTTGTCGCCCCGGTCGTCAGCCGGGCCGGTTGGTGACCGCCCCCGGCGCCAACTGCTCGGAGCCGTCGACGATCGCCTGGGACAGTTCGGACAGTCGCCGGTTGCGGCTGCGGGCGGCGTCGCGCAGTATCGCGAAGGCCTGGCCCACGTCCACCTGAAGGCGTTCGGCGAGGACCCCCTTGGCCTGTTCGATCAGGACGCGGCTGTTCAGGGCGGTCTGCAGCTGTTCGGTGAGGATGTCGCGTCGGTGGATGGCGCGCTGTTGCAGCAGTCCGATGGTGGCCACGTCGGCGAGTGCCTGACCGATGCGGAGCTTGCCCTCGTCGAGGGCTCCCGGCCGGACGTCGAAGAGGTTCAGCGCGCCGATAACCTCGGAGCGCAGGCGCATGGGCAGGGCGTGCACCGCGGCGAAGCCGACCTCGGCGGCCGCGGCGGTGAACCTCGGCCATCGGGCAGTGGCCAGGGTCAGGTCGGCGGCCGACACCGGTTGGCCGGTACGGAAGCAGTCGAGGCAGGGCCCCTGGTCGGTCTGGAGCTGGAACAGCTCCAGCAGTCGGGTGCGTTCGGAGGAGGCGGCGACCACCTGCAGCGTGTCCCGCTGGTCGGTCAGGAGCAGCCCGGCCGCCGACACACCCAGCAGCTCGACACACCTCTCGGTCAGCACGTGCAGGAACTCGATCACGTCGAAGTCGTCGACGAGAGTGTCGGCCATCTCCACGAAAACGTCGGCCAGCGGGGTCTCGGCCATGTCAGTCACCTCGTCAATCAGTGGTTCCACCGGTCGCCCGACCGGGATGGTCCGTAACGCGCCGTCCTGGCGCCTGTCCCCTGTTCACGCATTCCGGTCACCAGGTGTCTCCGCCGGTTCGAGCCGCAGGCGCCGAGCGACGACGTCAGCTGCCACTTCCCGCAGCCGCCGGTCCTGGGAGTACGCGTAGGCGCGCATCCGGACGAGCGCCACCGCCGCGGGCACTCCCAACTGGACCACGATCATGCCGGTCGCCTGGTGCACCTCGGGGTGTTGCAGGCCGGTCCCCTCGGGCCACTGATCGCTCTGGTCCACCCCGTGGCGCGTCGCGTCGTCCAGCAGCACCGCGCACGCCGTGTCCGCCAGGACCAGCACGTCGGCCAGTTGCTCCACTCCGAGGCCACCGGCGCGAGCCCGGTAGAGGTCCAGGACACCGAGGCGGATCCCGCCCACCCGTAGTGGCAACGCGAAGACCGCGCCGGCCCCAGCGAGCACCGCGGCCGGCGCGAACACCGGCCAGCGGTTCCAGCAATCCGGTGCCGTCAGATCGGCTACCAGGACAGGCCCACCGGTGGTCGCGTCCACGCACGGCCCCTCACCGAGGGTCAGGGTCAGTTCTTCCAGCTCCGACGCGGTCCGGTCCGTGGCATACACCAGCTCACGCGGCGTGGCGTCGAGGATGACCGCGACGGCGGCGGAGTCGACCCCCGCGACCGACACCGCCGCCGCGCAGACATGATCGACCGCGACCGGGCCACCCCGGGCGGCATCGGCGAGAACGGCCCACAGCCGCAGCTGGCGATCGGAGGTCATCGGATCGCCGAACCGGGGTTTTTGTCGTCCACTGCTGACTCCGACCCGGATCGTTCGAAGCGGACGTTGCGGTACGGCGCCGAGGTCCCGGGCGGCGTTCACACCCTACTCCGCATGATGACGCCGCGCGACCGGTGGCTCACCGGACCGCGACGGCGCCAGCGGCTGACGAGCCGGTCGAGGCGCGGAAGCGTACGCTGGCGGTGTCGCTCGGGACCCCGGTGGCTGACAGTCCGCCGCTGGCGGACGCCCCCACCGATCGAGGTCACCGTGTTGACCGCTCGCCGCGCCACCCCCACCGGTCAGGTCGCCGGACCTCCTCGCGTTCCTGGCGAGGCCCCTCTCACCGCACGTCGGACCGCGACGGTCTGTCGCAGGCCCGCCATCAACCAGGCGTGCCAGCGCACCACCGCGCTCAGGCCGGCCAGATACTCCTCGGAAGGCGGCGGTTCTTGATGACCGCACCCCGGAACAACCATGTTCGATTCTTCCCGCTCGACGGTCACGACGGCACCGACGTTTCTCCTCCGATGCCCACGCGGCCGGCGGTGAAGCGCTCGCGGGCCGGCGGTCTGTGGGTCGCTGCCGTGGTGTTCGCGGTCGTGCTCCTGCTGCTGCTCATCTTCGTACTGCAGAACGGGCAACGCGCCGAGGTGTCGTTCCTCGGCGCGCACGGCACTCTGCCGATGGGGGTGGCGCTGCTGCTGGCCGCGGTCTCCGGGATCCTGCTCGTCGCCCTCCCCGGCACCGCCCGGATCGTGCAACTCAGGATGCTGGGCCGCCGTCGCGTCACGCAGGAAGCCGCCGCGCCCGAGCCCGGTCCGACTCCCCCGCCGACGACCGGCATCGCCGGCGTCCCGCTGCCGCGTCGCCCAGAGAATCAGGACGGATGAGCCATGTCCATCACCACGCGACCAGCCACCACGGTCCCCGCACCGGCGCCCTCCGTACCCCGGCTCGTCCTCGCCCTCCCCAACGACCGGGCGGTTCTGGACGGCGGGTGGTGGCCGCGGTCCTGGGACCCGGCCACCGAACTTCCCGGCCTTGTCCTCGCCCTGTCCGAACGTCATGGCCGGATCCGGCACCTCATGCTCAACATCCACACCTGGGAGAGCCCGGTCCGCCGGTTGACCGTCGGACCGGACGTGGTCCGGATCGGCTGGTTCGACACCCTCGACCCCGCCCTGCTGGTCGCCACCACCGGCCGCGACGTCCAGGTCGACCTGCTGGTGGTGCCGCCCGCCACATCGAGGGCGGCAGCCGAGTGGGCGATGGCGACCGCCGCCGATCCGACCAACGTCAGGCGCGCGCCGGACATCCTGGCCAACGCACCGGCTCGGCCCCAAACTGCGGCGGCGACCGGCTCCGGGACGTACGCGGTGTGGGACAACGAAGGTGGCAGCACCGCGCCGATCGGCGCGCATCCTCACCGACTTCGAGCCCACGAAGAGGTCGACGCCGCCT
This sequence comes from Micromonospora sp. LZ37, assembly GCF_059359015.1. Lineage (NCBI taxonomy): Bacteria > Bacillati > Actinomycetota > Actinomycetes > Micromonosporales > Micromonosporaceae > Micromonospora > Micromonospora sp. LZ37. The sequence goes on from NZ_JCADBL010000002.1 coordinate 600,465, forward strand.
GAATCCACATCAGACGAAATCGGCAGACGGTCATGCGTCGGTGGGCTGACTGACAAGAACGGCTGCTCGGCCCGATGACCGCGCCGGACACCGGGCCGAGACCCGATCGGCAGACGGTCATCTGGTGGTAGGGGGAACCGACGGGCCGAGCAGTGCCGGCGGCTCGCCGCTCAACGCGCCGGTCAGTACGCGCCCGAGGAACTCGTCGTAGACGGTGGTAAGGGGCGAAGGGCTGCCATCGACCTCGCGAAGCCGTTCCGCGGCCCGGCGAACGGCGATGGCCGTCACCCATGCGAACCCATCGACCTGACCGGCGGCGCACCTCGGCGCGAGCTGCCAGACCTCGACGAACACCGCCCGGGTCACCGCGACGGCGGCCGATGGGCTACCCACGCTCGCACACACCTGGATGAAGACCGTGCGGACGAGGCGGCGGTAGAGCCGACCGAAGGCGGCCCGGTCACGGTCGGCGATCCGCCTGACGAGGTCGTTCACGGACTCCGGGCCGGGGAGAACATAGACCGGGGAAACAGGCATCCGATGCTCCTGGTGGTGTGCCTGCGGCTGGGGCACCACCAGGGACCAGGGCGGCCGTTACGCGCCCACCTTACGCCATCGCGCCGTTCATTCCCTGCGCCGAAACGATGGAGGTCGGCCGACGGCAGGGCGAATCGGATCGCTCGCCAGGGGGACGGTCCACATCATCAGGGTCAGCAGTGCTCCGGCACCGGCCGCCAGCCGCACCGCGACGCCCCGGTGTCGACTGACGGGATGTCGTACCCGAGCCACGCCAACACCCGATGCAGTCTGGAACCCCCGACCTCGAGTACGGCGAGCCGTTCAACATGGGGTTCGACCAGATCCGCTCGGGCGTCGACACCGCCGGAGAGGCGCTCAGGGCGAGGAGGCGTCCTCGACGCCCTGCGTGCCCGACACGCACTCTGCCGAGTGTTCGCAGACCTACCGCGTCAGGCGGTGGGCACCGACGCCTGGGTTGCCTTGAGGAAGGTCAGGGACTTCCCGGCCAACGTTGCCATGGGCGGGTAGGAATCGGCGCCGACGGCCAGCCACACCTTCACCACCAGGTTGCCGCTGCGAGCGTGCACCATGTACTCGGTGTACCGGAACCCCGGCTCGGAACGCTTCGTGAACGCCTCCGCCTCCTCCCCCACGTCGGCCACTGCCCCCACCAGCGTCATGCCGGTCACCTGCCGGGTGGCTCGATAGAGCGAACGGGCCTCGTCCTCGGTCGCGGGGGTGGACGCCTCCACCCGCAGGTTCGCCTGGTAGCCCGCCTTCGTGCGCATCTCGAACAGGCACGCCGCTCCCGGCCTTCCGACGGGCGGCTTCGGGTCGGTGCGCGTCACCGTCACCCCGAGGTCCGCCAACGGCCTCAGATCCGTACGCGCACACAAGTCCAGCTTGACGGCGGTGTAGGAGGCCTTACGGACCGAAGTGGAGGCGCTGGGGGCACCGGTGGATACCTCCGGGGCTGCCGAGGGAGCAGCAGCGGGAGGGTCCCCGCCGTCGCCACAGCCGGCGACCACGAAGACGACGAATGCAGCAAGCAGGCAGGAAACACGGGGCGACACCAGCACGACCACGAACATAGCCGCTGTCACCGACCAGAACTGTCCGTGCATGCGCCGCCGCTGACTGACCCGCGCCGATGCTCGCTGGCGTGTGGTGGCGCAGCGACAGTTGGGTCAGCTCCAGCACTTCACCGCCGTCCGGGTGCGGCCCACGATGACAGGTCCGGTCCCGTTGTCGGGTGCGGCCGTACCGCCGGTTCGAGCAGCGACAACGTCCGCTGCTGCGCATCGAGGCCGACGCGGATGCCGACCGGCATCGGCAGATTCGGGCCGGCGTGCCCGAACTCGACGTTGCCCAGGACGGGGATGTCACGGTCGCCGAGGACGTCGAGGACCAGCTCGGGCAGGGTCGGGGACGCGTCGGGCCCCCCGAGCCCGTCGATCGCGTACGGGACGCACGTCGATCAGGTCGAGGTAGCCGAGCGCCGTCTGGCCGCCGTCGTGCACGCTCCACCAATGGTGCCGCCCTGCTTCGAGTAGCGGTGCCCGACGCACGCGGAATCCCATCCGCTCGATCACGACCACCGCCTGCTCGAGGTCGGGCTCGTAAGCGGCATGGAGCGGCCCGGACAGCGATGCGATGACGACGAGGTCTCCGGGCCTCAGCGCACGAGGTCGAAGCGGTTGAGGCGGTGCGGAACCGGTCACCCGACGCAGTGTTCCGACACGCGCAACGACATGCCACAGATTTACCGATCGACCGCCCAGCAGGCCCAGCTCGCAGCCCCGGCTGCTCCCAGTACCCGCAAATCAGGCAGTCACGGCGCCGTCGGCGACCCGGTGCCTCGTCGTGCCCGCAGACTCCACGCTGCCATCGCGAGAATGTCCCGCCCCCGCTTCGAACCCGGCCAGGTCCACGCACACCGTGTGGTGGGACTACGCCGGACTGCCTACCTGGGGCGGCGGGTCACCGCCCGCGCGAGCGAGCGGGACAGGCGGAGGTGGTACAGCACCCGATTGAAGATCGGGGAGGCTCCCGGTCGCACGCCGGAGGGGCACGCTGGCCTCACCTTGCCTGACGCCAGCTCTGGGCGCTTCCTTCAGGGCTGCCGAGAGGCCGGACAGCACCGCCGGCAAGACCGGGCTGGCTGACGTCAACGGTCGCCTCGGCTCCGGGGGATCCGCTGCGCCCGGCGCCTCTGCGGCGCCGTACCGCCGCGGCTCCGGCCGCTCCCGCCGCAAGCAGCGCCGCCATCAGCGGCCATGGCGTACGACGACGCGACACGGCTGGTTGTCTCTTCGGAGTACGACGACGAGCTGCGGCTTCTTGCGACCTCTTCAGAAGGCTCTGCGCTCTCATTTCCTCATTGTCGGCACCCGCGCCGGCCCAGGTGGCGAAATCGACGCCTGCGAGACCGACGGATGACGGACCCCTCCGGCCGAATGCTGCTGAAGATCAGCCACGACGGCTTGCGGTCAGCGGTCGCCCCGCCCCGGCGACGGGCGACCGCACCGCGATCGTCACGGGCGCAAGTGGTTCGGTCGTCGCGATGCGGACAGTTCCCCTGGCTGCTCTCCGGTACGGTCCCGCAGTGGACCTTCCATCCAGGCGAGCTGCCACCAGACGGGTAGTAGGCACTTGCGCGTTGCTGGCTGGCTTGCTGATCTCCGTACTTACGATGTCGAGCGACTCAGGGGAGGCCGAGCCGCATATCTTCGCCGGCCTTCTTGTCCTGGTCGGGGTCGGACTGCGTCTGGAGGCAGCGATCCTCGCTCCTCCTGGATGACACGAGCCCTGGTTGCCCGCGCGCGGCCGACGCCGGCCGGAGGTCGCCAGCAGGCCGGGGGTCCGGCGCGGCCCGTTCTGCGGGTCGCCCTTGTTCTTCAGAGGTCAATTCGGCAATGCACCTCCGTCGGCTGACCTGCGACAGTCGTCCGCCAACTGACCTGCGACACCTCAAGCGCGCTGATCGCGGCATGGGAGCCGGTTCGCGCATTTCCGGGATCAGTGGTGGTTCAGGGCCTCAGCCGTGTCGACCCCGTCGAGGCGTGCGAGCAACATTGCCTGGAACTGCGGGCACGACTGGTAGTCCGGGTGTCGGCAGCGCAACGCGTGCTCCAGCAGCGTCTGCGACAGCGTGAGCCGGGCGATGCGTTCCCGCACCTGGGCCAACTGGGCGCGCAGCAGCTCACCCCGTCGGTCCCGATCCGGAGCGGTGAACAGCTCCCGCAACTGCTCCAGACTGAAGCCCGCTTCCTTACCCAGCAGGATCTCCGCCACCCGGGTCACATCCGCCGCGTCGTACACCCGGCGGCCCGCAACCCGGCGCGCCGGGGGCAGCAAGCCCACCTCCTCCCAATGCCGCAGAACATGCGGGGCCAGCCCGAAGCGGGCCGCGAGTTTCCCGATCGAGTACTCCATCGACAACTCCCCCGGACTTCAGGCCCGCCTCAACTGGAGGAGAGTTGACTTCAGGTCAACCTGAAGTCGCAGACTCGACCACATGCCGGAGACGCACACCGCCCACACGGACACCGAGACCCTCATCCAGACACTCCACGCCGCCGAAGCCACGCCCGCCGCCGTCACGCTACGCGAACGCGGCTACCAGCTGCTACGGCTGCACCCTGGCGCGACAGTGGTCGACGTCGGCTGCGGCACCGGGCGTGCCGTCGCCGAACTCGCCTGGCGCGGCGCCCACGCCATCGGTGTCGACCTCGACCCCACCATGCTGACCGCCGCCCGCACCCGATTCCCTGATCTCGACCTGCGCGCCGCCGACGCCATCGACCTGCCCCTGGCCGACGGGCAGGCCCACGGCTACCGGGCCGACAAGGTGTACCACGTGCTGCCCGAGCCGTCCGTCGCCCTGGCCGAAGCCCGCCGGGTCCTCGCCCCCGGCGGGCGAATCGTGCTGGTCGGCCAGGACTGGGACGCCCTGGTCATCGATTCCCACCAACCCGACCTGACCCGCCGCATCGTGCACGCCCGCGCCGACACCATTCCTCACCCCCGCATCGCCCGCGCCTACCGAAATCTGCTGCTCGACAATGGCTTTTACGACGTCGAGGTCGAAGTCCACACCGCGATATTCACCGACGCCACCATGCAGCCGCTGCTCACCGGACACGCTGCCGCCGCCCGTCAAACCGGCGCCATCAGCGTCGAGGAGAGCGAGGCGTGGGTCAGCGAGCAGACCCGGCGAGCCGCCGGCGGCCGGCTCATGTTCGCCGTCCCCATGTTCCTGGCCGCCGCCACCCGCCGACCCTGACGCTCGACGACCACGCCGACGGTGTAGCCGGGTTCGTCCGGTCCGCATCACAGTCGGGCTCCGGGCCAACGCCGTGGGACGATGGTCCCTCAAAGTCCGCCCTCGTCCACCCGCGTCCGCATGGATCGTCACTCAGTGGTAGTCGCGCCGCCCGCCGTATCTCCACCGCGAAGCGCGCCACCGCGAGGTAACGCTTCGATCATCGTCAACGCGCTGGTCAGGCTCGCGCTGGCCCAGTCGGTCCGTGACATGATTGCCCGCATGGGGATGCAGCAGGACGTCGACGGGTCTGATCGGCACAGCGGGTCAGGTACCACCGCCCACGGTGCGCCCGACGGGGGCACCGACGCGCGGCTCGCCCTCGCGCAGGACCCCGCAACACCACAGATGACCCTCATCGACCTGGCGTCCGACCCGTCGCCCGTGGTCCGTAAGGCGGTCGCGGCCCGGACCGACGCACCCGCGCAGGCACTGCGACCGCTGACCCGGGACCATGATCGTCAGGTCCGGGAGGCCGTGGCGAGAAACCCTTCGACCTCGGTCGCCAATCTCCTGCGTCTGGTCAAGGACGCCGACCGGTGGGTCCGCTGGGCGGTCGCCGGCAACCCGGCCTGCGACGAGTCGGTTCGCCGGGTGATGTCAGAGGCGCCCGACAAGGAGCTTCGCGGCCTCCTCGCGGAGATGCGGGAGTTGGAGCCCGATCTGGCCGCCAGGCTGATCGACGACGTCTCACCCGAGGTACGGGAACGACTCGCCACCCACACCCACGACCCCGACGTGATCACCGCCCTGATGGCCGATCGCACCGCACGGGTACGCAAGGGGGTCGCCCGCAACCCGCGGACGACCGCCGAGCAGCGCAGCGCGCTCGCCCAGGACCCCGTGGCCGACGTCCGTGCCGCGCTCGTCCGGGCGGTGGAGCTGGACGAGGCGGATCTGGAACGGCTGGTCGACGACCGTTCCGTGGAGGTCCGACTGGCGATGGCGACATCCGAGGTCGTCCCGCCGCACATCCGGCGGGCCCTCGAGCGCGATCCCGACGATGCGGTGGCCGGGGCGGCGCGGGATTTCCGCCCGGCGTCTGGCAACTCCTCGGTGATCCGGGCTCCGCGCGTCGGTCACCGACCCTCCCGGACCGACCCAGGCCGACCGGGCGGCGCCGAACGCTGAGGCCGACTGGCATCTCTGCCACGGCACGTACCGGCCGCCGTCTCGTCCACCTCCGCAGCAGACGACCGGGCTGTCTCGCTGACGGTGTTTCCGACGATCTCGTCGTACCGAGGGCTGCGTTTTTTCGGCGACATCCCGCTCAACTGACAGCGGCCCTACCTAGACTGGGATCAACCCGGGGGCCCTTCTGGCGCCGGGCGCCCTTGACCGAACTGCCGGCCCGGGCATGCCAGACCTACCGCGAACAACGGCCCGACAGCGGCAGATGTGACAACTGGCAAGGATCGACACGCGGTGGACCGCCGGTCAGGCCGCCATGACGCCGCACCAGCAGCCGCCCCGGTAGTGGGATGCGGCCCACCGCCGGTCAGCGTCAGCTACCCCGTCACCAGGCCACACGAATGGGCGTCCGGCCGCCCATGGGCAGGGGATGCCGCCGTGCTCGTCGCCTCGTCGTACGGGTGCGCGTGCACCGCCATCAAGGTCGAAGGTCGCTCAGCCACCCCATCACGGCATGAGGGAGGTCCGACGCACTAGCATTGCCGCGGTCCGGGACGGTTGCTGAAACGAGGCGAAATGCGTTGGCTCCGGCAGTTGCTGGGCGGCGGGCGGGTCCAGCTCGATCCGGCGCGGCAGCAGGCGCTGCTACGGGACGTCCAGCACCGGTACGGCGCCCGCGCGCAGGTCCGGTTTCCCGATCAGGTTGAGGCGGTCACCGAGATGCTGAACGGTGACGACGGCCTGGTGGTGGCGGCCCGGATCGTGAGCCAGGTCGCCGACGAAGCCCACGCGGACCTACAGGCCCAGGCCCAGGACATACACCGACGGACGGGCCGACGGCTCCTGGTGAACCGCCGGAACTACCGGCCGTTGTGGAAGGAAGCCGGCCCGGCGCTGCGGTGGCCACTGATCGCGCTGCCGTGCGGCTTCCACCCGTACGCGCAGGTGGCCGCCGCCGTCGCGGTGGTCGGCAGCCGGGCGCCCCAGCTCGACCGGGTGACCGACCCGTACCCGCTCCTGACCCACGTGTTCGAGGTGCTCGACCTCACCGCAGCCGGCTGGGAGTACGGCCGGGTGCGGGTGGACACCGACGCGGCCGCCCTGGTCGATCGACTGATCACGAGCGCGGCGCAGATTCTCGAAGCCATGGACGACCCGCCCCGGCTGCCACCTCCGGTCCGTGAGCTGATGCGCCGCAACACCAGCTTCGACGTGCACGATCCGGGCAGCCCTCAGGCGGTAGGTGGGATCAACCTGGGCGCAAAGCTGCGGGAGCGTCTCCTGATCTGACGACACCACCGCCCGCGTGTCCGCCCGGCCGGGTCGACGCCTCGACAGTAGGTCCACCGGCTCGTAACCCCCGGTGCTGTCGTAGTGGAGACGTCCTTTCTCGATCTTGGGCAGCAGCGGGGAGTGCAGCACCGCCCCCGGCACGCGGACCGGGGGCGTCGCGGCGTGCCGGGTCAGCTCGTGAAGTCCTCTCCCGCCTCCCGAGCATCCGCTTGAACGTGTTCGCCGGGCCGTCTGCCCTGGGCCTTGTCTCGCTGCATCACCCGTTCCGCCTCCGACCGCTCGTTCTGGGGCATGTCGCCCAGCCGCGCCCTCTGGGGGCCGGCCACCTTCTCGACCTGGTCCTTCGCTCGTTCCAAGCTCATGGCGCCTCCCTGTCGTCCGGCGGGGCGGCGTTCACCCCTCCTGACCCGCGTCCCCGCCCGTCCGTGGGTGAAAACCCTGGTGAGCTCCCGAACTGGTCACCGAGGCGCTTGGGCGCATTCCCGGCCGCTCCGAGGCGACCTCGCTGTAGATGTCGACAGGCCACCGACGTCTCCCCCAGCCAGTGCCCGTCGACAACGGGATGATCGCCCTGTCAAGGGCGCCGAGGCCGCCGTCGGGCTCGACGGCCCGGCCGCGCGTACGAACGGCGGCATGAGCGGATGACCGGCGATGTCGGCCGTGCGTTCACGGAGGCACCGAGCCCGCCTGCCGACGCGGGCTCTCGAAGTCGACGGCGAGCGGGTACGGTGCGCCGATGAGCCGAGAGGATCAGGGCCCGGCTGCCTCATTCGGCGGCCGCGTGGTGGTATCGGCGCAACTGCTGCTGCTGGCGGTGTGCCTGGTCGGCAGCTTCGGCGTGCTGCTCGTGGCCGCACTGCACACCGGCGATCTCCCGGCTGTGCTGGACCCCGGGCTGGAACGATTGGGCGACCCGATGGACTCCCTTCCGCCAGCCGGCCCGGACTCGTTGTGGAACCCGCTGGTGTGGGTGTTCGGGATCAGCCGGATGGTGGCGATGCTCGTCCACCCGGTCGCGTTCGTCACCTTGGTCTTCGGGGTGGCATCCCTTGTCCGCACCTGGCGGATCGGTGACCGGAAGACCTTCGGCTGGCTCGTCATCGGCTCGGCGATGTGGCTCGCGCTGGCGGTGCTCGCCCTGACTCCGTACGGCAGGCAACTACACGGCTGGTTGCTCGACTGACCCTGCCAGCCCTCCGGGATCGACGCTCGCCCGCGACCGTGCGTCGGCACGAGCGGGCACGTGGCCTGCGGCATGAGCGGACGTTTCCAGGGGCGCCTCGGACCCAGCGAGGCCGGCACGCCAGAGTCTTGAAAAAGGCCGGGAGGAGTTGTCGGATCGGGCCTGCGGTGTTCGTTGCAAGGGCGAGCGGCCGCCCACGAAAGGCGACCCGAACCACAGGAGATGATCCAAGATGCAGTACCTGGTTTCCGTGATCTACAACGCGGCCGACGTCGCCACCGCCGAAGAGATGGCGGCCATCGACGCGTTCAACGACCGGCTCATGGCGGAGGGTCACTGGGTCTTCGCCGGTGGCCTCGCGGCGCCCGGCACGGCCACCGTCATCGACAACCGAGGCGGACAGGCGATGTTCAGCGACGGGCCCTTCCTGGAGTCGAAGGAGTATCTCGCCGGGTTCTGGATCATGGAGGCTCCCGACCTCGACGTGGCGCTCGAGCTCGCCGCCGAGGGGTCGAAACACTGCAACCGGAAGGTCGAGGTGCGGCCGTTCCTGTGAGCGTGGTCGACGTTTGGGAGGCGATCACCCGCGCCCACCACGAGGAGTGGGCGCGGGTCATCGCCGCGTTGACCAGGCGTTTCGGTGACCTCGACATCGCCGAGGAGGCGGCGGCCGAGGCGTTCGCCACCGCCGTCGAGCGGTGGCCGGCCCACGGCGTACCCCTTAACCCGGGCGCCTGGCTGACCACCACCGCCAACCGCAAAGCCATCGACCGGGTCCGGCGCGAGAACAAGCGCGACGACAAGCAGCGGGAGGCTCAGCTGCTGTACGACGACGACCCGCCCGAGCCTGTCGACGCCATCGACGACGAGCGGCTCCGGCTGATCTTCACCTGCTGCCACCCGGCGCTCGCGATGGAGACCCGCGTGGCGCTGACGCTGCGCATGGTCGCCGGTCTCACCGTGCCCCAGATCGCCCGTGCCTTCCTGGTGCGGGAGACCACCATGCAACAGCGGATCACCCGCGCGAAGGCCAAGATCAAGGCAGCTCGCATCCCCTATCGGGTGCCGTCCGCGCAGGATCTCCCGGCCCGCGTCTCCGGCGTCCTCGCCGTCCTCTTCCTCGTCTTCAACGAGGGCTACCTGGCAACCGGCCACGACACCGATCCCGTACGTCACGACCTGACCGCCGAGGCGATCCGGCTCACTCGCCTGATCCGCGCTCTCCTGCCCGACGACGGTGAGGTGGCCGGGCTGCTGGCGCTGATGCTGCTCACCGAGGCCCGCCGCGCCGCCCGCGTCTCGACGAGCGGCGAACTGGTCACCCTCGCCGAGCAGGACCGCGGGGCCTGGGACGCGGCGCTGATCGCCGAGGGTCATCGGCTGGTGCGCGAACGCCTGGCCGCCGGGGTGGCCCCGGGCCGCTACCAGATCCTCGCCGCGATCAACGCCGTGCACACCTGCGCCCGCGACGTCCGCGACACCGACTGGTCACAGGTCGTCGCCAACTACGACCATCTGGTCCGTCTCGACCCCTCGCCGATCATCGCCCTCAACCGGGCCATCGCGGTCGCCGAGCTTGACGGGCCGGAGGTGGCACTCGCGGCGGTCGACCGGCTCGAGCACAACCTGGCCGGCTACCACGCCTACCACGCGACCCGCGCTGACCTGCTGCGCCGGCTGGGCCGCAGCCAGAAGTCGCGCGCGGCCTACGACAGAGCCATCGAGCTGGCGGGCAACACCGCCGAGACCGCCTACCTGACACGCCGCCGCGACCAGCTCCTGTAGTGCCCCCTGCCAGACGCAACCTGGCGCACTGGCATCGGCACGGCCGGACGCTGCCACACCGGACGCGCCAAGGAGGCGGCTACCGAGGATGGCGGACGTGCCAGCACCGGCGCGCATCGGCTGCGGACGTACCGGTGCACCTCGCGCTGTGCAGGGGGCTGAGCTTTCTCGCGTCGACATCGGGGCTCTGCGTCAGGAGGTGACCGTGCCCGTAACCGAATCATCGCCATGGCGGGCGGCTGCGGCGGGCCGCGCTGGAGGCTGCCCAGGCGGGCCGCCGCAGAGCCGCAATTCCGGTATAACTTGCATGGCTTTCGCTGGCCGATGTCGCTCTTCGGGGAGGATCATGTGACGACGCAGTTGCGTGACCGCCTGAACGAAGTGCTCCGCGCAGGCCAGGTCGGCGGTCTGCACGCCGTCGCAGCGATTCGCGGTGGCCAGAGCTTGCTGGAGTACTACGGAGCCGGCGAGGACTTCGCCTGGGGCGACTCGCTGGGCGTCGTGGAGTTCGGGCCCGAGACTCTGCACGACATCCGATCAGTCACCAAGAGTGTGACCGCGCTGATGTACGGCATCGCGCTCGGCGACGGGCTCGTCCCGGCGCCGGCGGAGCCGCTGCTGCAGCGGTTCCCGCAGTACCCCGATCTGGCGGCTGACCCCCAGCTTGCCCGGCTCACCGTCGAGCACGCGCTGACGATGTCGTTGGGGGTGGAGTGGCGCGAAGATCTTCCGTACAACAGCCCGGCCAACGCCGAGATCGCGATGGAGCTGGCCCCGGATCGGTACCGGTACATCCTGGAGCGTCCGATCCTCGAGCCGCCCGGCGCCCGATGGGCCTACTGCGGCGGTGCCACAGCCCTGCTCGGCCGTCTGATCGCTGACGGCACCGGGCAGTCGCTGCCGCAGTACGGGCAGGCGGTGCTGTTCGAGCCGCTGGGCATCGACCGCTTCGAGTGGATGACCGGCGAGGACGGGGTGGCCTCCGCCGCGTCCGGGCTGCGACTCGCGCCCTGCGACCTGGCCAGGCTCGGCGAACTGGTGCTGGGCGAGGGAACCTGGAACGGTCAGCGGATCGTTCCCGCCGGCTGGATCCGTACGATGCTGCAGCCACGCCTCCGGACCGGCTGGGGCGCCCAGTACGGCTACCAGTGGTACCTCGAATCCATCGCGGGCCATCGGCTGGTGGCGGGGATGGGCAACGGCGGCCAGCGCCTGTTCGTGCTGCCCGACCTGGACCTCACAGTCGCCATCACCGCAGGCAACTACGACGACCCCGACCAGTGGCGGACCCCGCTCACGGTGCTGGAGCGGGTCATCCTCCCCGCGGTGGCTTGACCCACGCCGCGCCCGCCGGCCACCCCGCCCCGGAGCCAAACTCTGGGCCAGGCACGTCGTGCCCGCTGCCTCAGCTCTTCAGGCGGCGGCGCAGTGCGTGCCGCAGTTCGTCGGGTAGGCCCTCGATCTCCAGCAGCGCGGGCAGCAACTCCGGCTCGGTCAGATACGCGCGGAAGGCATCCGCAATCGTCACACCGTGCGCCGGCCGGTGCACCACGATGACCGGGTCTCCGGCTCGAACCTCTCCCGGCTCGACGACACGCAGGTAGGCACCAGGCCGATTCTCCCGGATGAACGTCTTCACCCATCGCGGCTCAGCCATCCTGGCCTGGAACGTGGCACACGGGATCCGCCCGAACGTCGGCTGCAGCACGAGGTTGTCGCCGATACGCCACCTCTCGCCGATCACCGCACCGTTGACGTCGACGCCCACCGTGGTCAGGTTCTCGCCGAAGACGCCGCCGGGCAGCACCCGGTCAAGCCGGGCCTCCCACCAGTCGTAGTCCTCTCTGGCGTACGCGTACACGGCCTGGTCGTCACCGCCATGGTGCTCGACGTCGAAGATCTGGTCACCCACCAGACCACTGTGCAACCCCGTGGTCTTCGGCCCGGGAGCACGGACCGTCACCGGCCCGCCGACCGGCTGCTTGTTGATGCCGGTGACGCCAACCTGCTTCGCCGTGCTGCGCTCCGGCACGGCAAGATTGACCGAAAGGACCCTGCCCATGGGCTGCAACCTATCGATTGTCGGAGCCGGCTCGGAGTCCCCGCCCAACGGCCTCACATCCGGGATCTCAGCACGTCGACCTCGCAGCCTGGCGAGGACGGGTCGAAGCCGTGCTCGACCAGCCAGCGGACCGCCAGCAGGCTACGCAGTGACCACCACGCGCGGATCACGTCGAGGTCCACGTGGGTGCCGTAGCCGGCGACGACATCGCCAAGGTGCTCCTCGTGTCCGAGCGTCAAGCTGGCGAGGTCGTACAGGGCGTCGCCCTGGCCGGCCTCGGACCAGTCGACCACGCCGGTGATCTCGTCCATGTCGACGAACACGTGAGCGACCTGCAGGTCGCCGTGCGTGAACACCGGTGTCCACGGCCGCAGCGCAGCCTCGGCAACTCGGCGGTTGCGCGTGACCAGGTCGGTCGGGAGGATGCCGTTCGTGACGAGCCACTCGCATTCGCCGTCGAGCTGCGTTCTGATCTCGTCGAGGCTCCGGCCGGGCCATGGCGGCAGCGGCGCGTCGTGCAGCATCCGTACGGCGGCACCCGCCGCGGCCCACGCCGCCGACGACGCGGTCGACGGCTCGCCGAGGCGACCGAGTGCCGTCCCGGGGAGGGCGGCGAGCGCGAGTACGGGCGGCTTCCGCCACAGGACCTCCGGAGTCGGGATCGGCGCCACAGCCATCGCCTCGACCTCGACGTCGGTGCGCGTCTGATCAGCGTCGATCTTCAGGAACACGTCGCCGACGCGCAGGGTCGCGCGCTCGTGATGGGCGACGACGACCTCGACCTCCTCCACGTCGGCCATTGTCGCGGGGATGACCACCGCCGTCACCGGCTTTGTCGCGTGCGACTGCGCGGCTGACCGCGTCCCGCTGCGTGTCCGCAGCGCGAGCGCACATCGGTGGACGCGCAGCACCCAGGCACACGGACCCGTACGACCGAAAATCGCTTGCTGCCCGCAGTGGGCTCAGGGAAGGTGGCGTCCATGACGTTCTGACGGACAGCACCCCTCTGCTCCGAGGCTCCACGGCGCCGACCCGCGCCGTCATGCCGTCCGTCCATACCCTCTTTCAGAGAAGAGTGCGTCTTTGTCTCAGCGACACCTCCGGCAGGAGTTCCTGCCGCGGTCCACCCCGGCCGTGGGTTCGGCCACCGTCACCGTGTTCGCCTCCCCCACAAGTTGGATCGAGTCCGATGCCCAGGCGCAGTGCCACCAGGTGGCCGCCCTCGACGGCATGATCCACGTCGCCGCCATGCCGGACCTGCACCCCGGCAAGGGCGCCCCGATCGGCGCCGCCATGGCGTCGACCGTGTTGTACCCGTTCCTGGTGGGCTCCGACATCGGCTGCGGCATCGCGGTGTTCCCCATCAAGCTCAAGCGCGCCGTGCCCGAGAAGCTCGCCGCCCAGTTCCCCGACCTCGACCGCGCGCTGCGTCCGGAGCAGGATGCCGACGACCCGGCCTGGGCCGTTGTGGAGGGCGATATTCCCGCCGGTCACGTCGAGGGCCTCGGGACGGTTGGCCGGGGTAACCACTTCGTCGAGCTGGCGCGGATCGAAACCGTCTTCGAGCCGGGCCACGCGAGCCGTCTCGGGCTCGCCACCGGCGACCTCGTTCTCATCGTCCACAGCGGGTCGCGAGGGCTCGGCGAGCGGATCCTGCGGGCGCACACCGCGGTCCACGGCGCGGGTCCCGCCCCGAACCCCGCCGACTACCTGGCGATGCATGACGCCGCCGTACGCTGGGGATCACTCAACAGGCGGCTGATGGCCGCCCGGGTCGCCCATGCGTTGGGGACCGAGCCCACCGAGCCGATCGTCGACCAGTGCCACAACCTGGTCGAGATCCGCGACGGGGTCTACCTGCACCGCAAGGGGGCGGCGCCGGGTGACGGCCGCGACGTGCTCGTCGCCGGTACGCGAGGCACCCGTTCCTACCTGGTGGCCGCCCACGCCGGCCCCGACGCCAACCATTCGGTGGCGCACGGCGCGGGCCGAAAGATGTCGCGCGCCGACGCCCTGCGCCGGGGCCGGGCCAAGCACACGGTCGAAGAGCTGCGTCGCACGCCGGTGGGGTCACTGGTGGTTTGCGGCGACCGCCAGCTGCTCTTCGAGGAGGCGCCAACGGCCTACAAGCGCATCGAGCAGGTGATCGCCGACCTCGTCGACCACGACCTGGCCACGCCCGTGGCCACCACGGTCCCCCTGGTCACGTACAAGACGCCCGACCTCGGGTCCACGCCCGAACGGGACCGCCGGAACCGCCGCCGCGAGCGAGGCCGGCGGTGAGCGTCCACCTGCTCCTGTCGGCCGGGCGCGGCCCCCAGGAGTGTGCCTGGGCGCTGGCCCGGCTGCTGCGCCGCCTGGAAGCCGACGCCACACGGCAGAATCTGGAGACCCATCGGGTCCAGACCGGTCCCGGTGAACGGCCCGACACCTACCGATCGGTCCTGGTCCGGATCTCCGGAGCCGGCGTCGAGGCGTTCGCTGCCTCCTGGACCGGAACTCTGTGCTGGCAGGCCCCCAGCCCGTACCGGGCCACAACGGGTCGAAAGAACTGGTATGTCATCGCCGAACCGTGCCAGGTCGGCATCCCGCGCACGACGTTCGCGGAAGCGGATGTCGACATCGTCGCCTGCCGCACCGGCGGCCCCGGCGGTCAACACCGAAACAAGGCCAGCACGGCGGTGCGGGCGACGCACCGCCCCTCGGGGACAGTCGTCGTGGTCGACACCGAGCGCCAGTTCAGCCTCAACCGCCGCACCGCGATGCAGCTCCTGCGACGGCGCATCGAACACGGCGACGAGGCGGCAGGGCGCGCCGTCACCACCGCCCGCTGGCGCATCCACGATCAGCTCGAACGTGGCAACCCCACCCGCATCGAACGTCCGGAGACGTCGGGACACGGCGGTATCACCGCATGCGCGCGGGCGAAGCGTTCGCGGCGACGGTGACCGGCTCCGGTGGCCGGTCGTACCCAGCGGACACCCTGTGGTACGCCCAGCAGGCGCTTCCACAGCGGTGGCCAGCCATCCGCGCGGAACTGTGGCGGCGGGCACGGCGTCAGCCCCGGTATCCGGCCGATCACACGACCATCTGAATCACCGTGACCGGGAGTGACCACCGGTAGGCGGCAGCCCCCGCTACCCGACCGCGCAGATCCGCACGGCGGCGGCAACAGCCGTCACGGTGACGATCGACGTCGTGGATCAGGCCGGTCAGGCGGCCGGTTCGCTGGTGGGCGACCGGTGGCCTCCGTGGCAGGCGATCAACGCGTCTGCCACGATTTCGGCGTCAGCTTCTGCGACGTCCGCCGGGTACTCCGGCAGCAGGTCGTCCCAGACGGCCAGCCACGACCCGTACAACTGGCCCTGCCCCTCGGGCCGAGCGAAGAACCAGACATGCAGGTGGGCTCCGCCATCTCCGATGCGATAGACGTGAGCCCGCGAGATGTGCGGCAGCGCCTGCATGTGGCGAACGATGCGAGTGCTCAACAGCCCCAGTTCGGCGGCCAGCTCGTCAGGTAGCTCCGCCATGTCGTAGTGGTCGCGCGGATACAGCATGAGCACCAGCGGGACACCAACTCCCCGAATCCGGGCCAGCCGCCAGTGATCGTTGAACCAGATCCCTTCGTCCCGGTCGCGGCAGGCGTCGCAGTCCGACGGATCCTCGCCGTGCCGCGCGGGCTCCGGGAGCACCGGCGGACGCAACGGCGCTACGCGCAGTCCGTCCGGCTCGAACGGACTGATCTCCCATCCCGTCATGCGCGCCAACGGGAGCCGGCGCTCGCCGTCCGCGGCGGCGACTGCGTGGTCATAGAACTCGTCCGGTCGCAAGGCCATGCGGCGAAGACTAGTACGACAAGATCTCAGCTCTCGACAATCGCAGCCTGACAGCCGGCGCTGATCTGATCAGAGGAACGGCGTTGCCGGCCCCAACCTTGCCTGGCCGTCACCACGGACAATGGAGACATGGACACCGTCGCTGAGTTGACCCTCATCCGACACGGGCAGAGCCTGGCGAACGTGGCCTTCGCCGACGCGCACGCCCGCGGGCTGACCGACCACGGTCTGACCGGGCGAGACGCCGACATCGAGCTGTCACCACTGGGACGGGAACAGGCCACCCACCTCGGTCACTGGCTCGCCGCCCTGCCCGTGCACCGCCGGCCCGACGTCATCATCTGCTCCCCCTACGTCCGGGCCCGCCAGACCTGGTCCCGGGCGGCAGAAACCGCGGCGCAGCTCGGCCTGCCGTACCCCACCGCCGTTGTCGAGGATCGCCTGTGCGACCGGCTCATGGGCGACCTGGAGCTGCTGACCCCCGCCATGATCGCTCAACGGTTCCCCGCCGAGGCAGCCCGCCTCGAGGCCGACGGCGAGTTCTCCTACCGGCCCCCCGGTGGTGAGTCGTTCGGCGACATCGCGCGCCGCCTGGCCGCCGTCTTGGCGGAGATGAACTCCCGGCACGCCGGTCGGCGGGTCCTGGTCGTGGCCCACGACGCCGTGGTCGTGGTGATGCGCCATCTCATCGAGGGCTTGGCTTTCGACGAGATCGCCGCCATCGTCGCGACGACGCCCGTGGCGAACACGTCGATCACCCGGTACGACGGCACAAGCGGCACCCTCACCCTGGTCGAATTCGCTACGACCCCTCACCTTTCGCCAGGGATGGGCGATCGGGCCTTCGTCGGACCGTGACGACGCGGTCCAGGCCGCTGCAGCCCGTCACCACAGGCCGACCCGGTCGCCCGACGGTGGTGGCGCTCCTACCCGACCGGTGGGTGCGTCGGTCGGGTCACAGGGGTCCCAGCACGACCTCGGGGTCGGCGTCCAGCGCCAGCGTCTCCAACACTGTCAGCAGTTGGCGTTCCTCATACCTGAAGTGTGACTCCATGATCGCCGCCACGCCCTCCAGGTGCCGGCCCAGTTCCTCAGGCGGACTGGCATTGGCCACGGCGGCCTGCAGCCCACCCAGCAGATGCGCGATCATCGAGTGGTCCTGCCGCAGGTAGTGGAGCGTCTCGCGCAGCTCGGGGTGCTGCTCGGCAATCGCGGGGAACAGGTCACGGTCTTCGCCAACGTGGTGATCGGTCAGTGCGGCGCAGAACCCGTGACAGAACAGCAGCAGATCCCTGGTTGCCGGCTGCGCCGGCTCGCCGTCGGCCAGAGCCTGCTGGGTCACGGTCAGTGCTTGCCGCAGCCGGTCGTGGACGCCGCGTAGCTCTCTGCTCCAGGCAACGAGCCTGGTCTTCTCGCCCTCACTCACAGGTGGAGGGCGAAGGGACGACGGTCATCATCGTCGTGTTCCCTTCGGTCCGGCGCCTCCATGCCTGGCACAGTCTGCCACCGGCACGCGACGCTGCGGCCGAACCTATCATGAAGCGTTCCGAGGCCCTGCTCGACAAGGGAGAAATCTGAGCCACACAACAGCCGCCCGCCATCACGGCTCGCTGCTGCGGCCCGGGTTCCCCTCCCGCTCCCGGCCACTGGCCTACTCGGTTCGCTCACCAGCCTCTGCTGTCACGCTCGATCCGGGACGTGACCGTCCCGGGCAGAGACCGGCCCTACCGCGGACGCCGCGCCGTGAGGACCGGGACGGGCTCGTCCATTCCGGGGGCCGGCGGGGTGGCTCCGGACGACGACCGTCGCGGCATGCGCACCGCACCGACCGCGACACCGGAGATGATCAGCACGCTGGCCAGGATCGTGACCGCGGTCATGGGCTCACCCTGGAAGACAGCCGCGGCGCCCAGCGCCGCCAGCGCGCGGGTGAGTGCACCAAGCGTCTCCTGCCGGCCTTCGGCGACCCACGGCAGGTTCAGGATCTTCTGCTGCCATTGGCGGGGACTGCGCCCCTGGCCGTGCCCGAGGAACGTCGTCTCGCCCACCGGCGCCAGCCCGTGCCGGCCGGCCATGGCGGTCACCAGGGCGATGGTGTCGGCCTGGGGTCGGGCGCACCGGTCGAACACCGGCCCCACCACGGCGGCGACGTCGCTGTCGACGCGAAAGTTCGCCCGGTTCTTGTCCACCGTGATGATCAGCACCCCGCCCGGACGCAGCACTCGCGCAGCCTCGTCAACGATCTGCCGGGCGTCTTCCGGATCGAGCAGGTGCAACACCCACATCAGGACGACCGCGTCCACCGAAGCGGCACGCAGCGGCAGCCGTCGGGCATCGCCGCGCGCCACCCTGCCGCCGAGACGCGGCGCCGCGACGCCCAGCATGCCGGCCGCCTCGTCGAGCCCCGCTACCCACCGGTCCGGCCCGCCGAGGCGTGCCGTCACGAGGCCGGTGCCGCACCCCACGTCCACGACGAGGCGGGCACCGTCGGGGAGCAACGACGCCACGGCCGCGGCCGTAGCGCCGGCCCTCGCCTCCCCGCCCCGGGACGCGTCGTACGTGATCGCCTCGTGGTCGTAGTCGAGCACGCCGAACAACATAGCGGCCTGAGAGGGCTCATCGGGACGCGGACGCAGGCAGCGAACTCGTTGGCCCCTGCTTGGCCGTGCAGCTGGTGCCGGTCGGCTACCTCGAGGGGCCCACATCGAGCCTGCGGATCACGTTGCGTTTGAGCTGGTGGCGGCGATGTCCATAGTGACGGGCTTCTACCGTCACGACGCAGGCACGTGAGGAGCTTCCATGCGTATCCGTTCACCCCTCGCCGTCGGGGCGACGATCGCCCTCCTGCTGACCTTCAATCCATCGGTGGCGTCGGCTGTCGTCGACGTCGGGTCACCGACCAGTGACCGGCTGGACGTGCGGCGTACCTCGGAAGCCGTGCGACCGACGGACGCGCAGCTCGCCGCGGTGCGTACGTTGGTCGCGGCCGCGGGTGCGGGCACGCGGGTCAGCTGGGACGGACGCTTCGGGACGCCTCGGACGATTCGCAGGGACGGCGGGTGGCTCACCCGTCCACGCACCGGCGAGCCGGTGGCGGTGGCCCGATCCTTCATCGAGGCCAACCGGGAGGCGTTCGGCCTGACGGCGGCGGACGTGGCGGCGCTGACCGTGGTACGGGACCACGAACTCGTCGGCACCGGCACGCACGTGGTCAACTTCGCGCAGACGTACGCCGGCCTGCGGGCGGTGCGCGGTGGCCGCCTTGGGGTGACGGTCGCCAAGGACGGGAGGGTGCTCTCCTACGCCGGCAACTCCGCCCGCGGCGGGCGGCCGGTCGCGGCGCACACGCTTTCCGCGGCGCAGGCGTTGCAGGGCGTGGTCGGCCGGCTCGCCGCCGGCATCGGCTACCCGGCGGAGCTGGCCGGGGAGCGCGCCGGGTTCCAGGTCTTCGCCAGGGGTCCCTTCGCCGGTGACTCCTACGTTCAGAAGGGCGCGTTTCCGACCCGGGACGGCGCTCGCCCGGCCTACCGGGTGCTCTTCGTCAAGGCGCTGGACCAGGCATGGGACCTGGTCGTCGACGGGGCGACCGGTGAGACGCTGTATCAGGCGTCGCTGGTGGCGCACGATGCCGAGGGCACGGTCTACGAGAACCACCCAGGGGCCGCCGCGGGCGGAACTCCGGTTGTCAGGTCGTTCGGACCGACGGCGCAGTCGCCGTCGGGCTATGTGGACCCGACCGGTGTGGCGGGGCTCGATGGGCCGACAACGTTCGGCAACAACGCGAACACGTACGCCAACTACTCCAACTTCCTGGTGCCCGCCGACCAGGGTCCGCGCCCGGTGAGCCCGACCGCCCGGTTCAACTACGCCTACCAGGCCCACTGGACACGCACTGGCGGACAGACCGTGCCGCCGAGCTACGCACAGGATCTCGACGCGGCGGCGACCAACCTGTTCTGGCACCACAACCGCATCCACGACGAGTTCCGCGCGCTGGGCTTCACCGAGTCCGGGGGCAACTTCCAGACCAACAACGGCGGGAACGGCGGCCAGGGCGGTGACCCTGTCCTGGGGCTGGTGCACGCCGGTGCGGTCAGCGGCGGGGCGCCCACCTACACCGGCCGGGACAACGCCTACATGCTCACCCTGCCCGACGGCATTCCGCCGTGGAGCGGCATGTTCCTGTGGGAGCCGATCAACGACACGTTCGAGGGGCCGTACGCTGACGGCAACTTCGACGCGTCCGTCATCGAGCACGAGTACGCCCACGGGCTGTCCAACCGTTACGTCAGCGCCGAGGACAACGCCCTCAACACCCACCAGTCCGGCTCGATGGGCGAGGGTTGGGGTGACTGGTACGCGCTGAACTATCTCTACGGCAACAAGCTCGCCACCACCGCGGTGGTGGGCCAGCACGCCACCGGCAACGCCCACCGCGGCATCCGCAACTGGAGCTACGACCAGAACCCCACCGGGTTCGGTGACATCGGCTACGACCTGGGCGGCGCCGAAGTCCACTCCGACGGGGAGATCTGGACGGCGATCCTGTGGGACATGCGCAAGGCCCTCGTCGCCCGCTACGGCGAGGCGGTGGGCGGCGAGATGGCCGCACGACTGGTCACCGACGCGATGCCGCTGTCCCCGGCTGAGCCGTCCTTCGTCGACATGCGCGACGCGATCCGAACCGCCCTGGACAACCGCTACCACAGCAGGTCCGACTACGCGGCGATCGTGGACACGGTCTACGGCGCCTTCGCCAAGCGGGGTCTGGGCCTGCACGCCGCCACCGACGGCGGTGAGGACACCGACCCCACCCCGTCGTACGAGCATCCGAACCCGGCCCGCAACGGCACCCTGACCGGCACTGTCGTCAACGCCGCCACCGGCAGGCCGGTCCCCGGCGCCCGCATCAGCCTCGGCGTGTTCGAGGCGCGGGTCACGCCGCTGCGCACCTCGTCCGCGGACGGCGGGTTCTCCGCACCCGTGACGGCCGGCACGTACCCGGTGACCGTCACCGCGGCGGGGTTCGGCTCTCGCACCTTCCCCGGCGTGAAGGTCACGGCCGGCAGGACCTCAGCGCTGCGGTTCACGCTCGCGCCCAACCTGGCGTCCGCGGCCAATGGCGCAACCGTCGCCGGGGCGACCGCCAGCGGCGCCGGACGGCTGATCGACGACACTGAGGCGAGCAGCTGGAAGGCCGCGGCGGGCACCGGCAACGCCGTGATCAAGCTGGCCGCCCCGGCGCAGGTCTCATCGGTGCAGGTGAGCGCGTTCGCGACCGCCCGATTCGAGGGCTTGCGGGGGTTCACCCTGCAGACATCCACCGACGGGGCCAACTGGCAGACGGTGCTGACCCGGGCGGATGCGTTCAGCTACCAGACGCCCCGCCCCACCGCACCCGATCTGCACTACCGACAGTTCACCCTGCCGAAGCCGGTGCAGGCCCAGTACGTGCGGTTCTGGACCGACACCGCGCTCGGCGAGACCAAGACGGAGGTGCAGGTCGCGGAGCTGCAGGTCTTCTCGCAGACCGCGACCGGGGTGGAGCCGCTGCCGCCGTCTGCGCCGGACGCGCCGGTGACCGACAGTGGGGTGATCGTCGCGGGCAATCCGTCCACCGGCACGGCCGACGACGCCACCGGCGTGACCGCCACGGCATTCAGGACGGCCTGCGCGGTGCCGGGGGTGCCGGCGCAGGGCGCGGACGGCTGGGTCACGAAGCTGCCGGACAGTTTCGGCGACGGCGCCCACGAGGTGCAGGTACGCGGAGCGGGCTCCGCCCCGTACGACTTCGACCTGTACTTCTACGAAGACTCGTGCACCTTGGTCGGCACTGCGGCGTCCGCCGCCGCCGACGAATCCGGCACCATCCCGAGTGGGGCCCGCTACATCCTGACCCAACTGTGGCTCGGTGCCGCGGTGCCGTTCACCGTCACCGCGACCGACACGAGATGACATAGCAACGGCTGGCCCCACCGGCCTCCCAAAGCTGTCCCTGCCGCCTCCCGGTGGTGGCTGCCGCGGCAGCCACCACCGGGCACCACACCCGGCGGGCCAGGTAGGTGACCACGTGAGATGAGGATGCGCATGTCATCGCGATCGCTCGTGACCGTCGTGTTTGTTCCCCACCGCACCAGATCTTCGTCCTGCCTGGTGCGCAGCAGTATGCCAGCGCCGGTGCCGGCGAGTTCGCCGGTCGAGGCGACCCGCATGCGGCGACCTTCTCCCCTTCGCCACATCGGTGATCACCTGTGGTGCCGTCATCCGGGTTCGGCGGCGTGGCCGGCTGCCCCGGCGTCGCTGATGTCGCACCGGCCCGGTCGCGGAGATCCCCTACCGCGACCAGTCACGGCCGGTACCGCCCGGCCCGGGCCGGGCGCGGTCCCGATCGGAGGGCCTACAGCGTGAACGTGTGGGAATCCATTGCCACGGCGGCGGGTGCCATGGCCGCCGCGACCGGCGCTCTCCTGGCGCCCACCCCGCCCCCTGCGCTAGCCGCCGCGCCCGCGCTGACCTCGGCACCGTTCGCTGCGCTGCCCGGGCAGCGGGTGACCCACACCGTCACGATCGCCGGTCCGGGCGCCGTCACCGCCGCGCGGGTCACCTTCACCACCACTGTCGACCTGGACGGCGTCAACGCCCGCGCCGAACCGGGGCGCTGCGCCGTGTCCGCCCGTAGCGTGGTCTGCGACCTCGGTGATCTGCGCCTGGAAGCCGGCTCGCCCGCACCGCGAATCACGATCACCGGCACGGTCCGCTCGGGTACGCCGGCCGGCACGCTGGTCCGCAACCGGGTCAGTGTCACCTCGGCGCAGTCCGCAGCGGCCGGGGTCACCAGCAACGCCTATCTGCTGCCAGGATCGCCGGCGACACCTGACGACCAGCGACGGCAGGAGTCGTTTGCCGTCGCGCCGAGGGCGCAGTCGCCCAGTCGGTGGACGGGGATGTCGGTCCTCCCGGTGGCTGTCGTGGCAGGCGCGGTCGCGGCAGGCGCGCTGCTGGCACAGCGGCGGCTGCGGCGTCGTCGCGCCCGACCAGTGTCCCACCCGCCGGCTGTTACGACCGAGCACCGGGAACCGATACAGCAAGCGGGATCGGCAAAAGCAGGCGGCAGGAGTCCGGCATGACGCGACGAGGATGTAGGAACGCGAGGTTCGCGGCCCTGGCCGCGGCAGCGACACTGATGACGACGTCCCTGTGCCTGGACGCCGGCGTCGATGCTGCCGCCGCGCAGAGCGTGGCCCGGGGACCACTGCCCCTGCCACCCCTGCCCACCCCGTCGGTGTCATTGCCGCTGCCCTCGGTGAAGCCGCCATCGGTCCCGCCGCCGCCGTTGAAGCCGCCGACCGTCAAGCCACCAACGGCCCCGTCGGCTGCTCCCCCGACCGGACGGCCGACACCGCCCACGGGAACCCCACCGGCCACCGGCACACCACCGCGGGTCGGGCCGACGCGCCCCGACACCGGCAGTCCGATCGTGAGCCCGGGATCAGCCGCGGCCATCATCGATGCCGACCCCGGCGCCGACCTGTATCCCCAACCGCCGACGGACCCCGCCGTCACACCACAAGCGCGTCAGGTCGCCGCGCTCACCGATGTCCAGCACCGGATCCAGTATCTGCACAACATCCTCGCCCGCACCCGCGCCGACCTGACGAGGGTGCAGCGCGAACCGGATCCCGTGCTGCAACTGCTGACCGCCCTGACCACCGGCGCGGCCCCGGCCTCCGATCCGGCCCCAGGCACGGCCCTCGCCGCAGCCGACTCGGTAGATGTGGTCGACACCGCCACCGGCCGCGCCGCCGCCCTGTCCGCCGCGATCAGCTCAGGCCAGAGCGAACTTGTCCACCGCCAGCAGGAGGAGACGAGACTCCGGCAGGAAATTAACCGCCGCGCACGCCTCACGACCGCCGCCGCCCGCCCGTCCCGCAACCCCGCCGCATACCGTGGAGGCCCGCTCAGCTCTCCGCTGTCGGGTCGGCTCACCAGCAGGTTCGGCAACCGCTTCGACCCGTACTACCACCGTTGGCAACTGCACGCAGGTGTGGATCTCGCCGCGCCCACCGGCGCCCCGATCCTCGCAGCCGCAGCCGGGCGCGTCACCCGGGCCGGCTGGTACGGCGGCTACGGCAACTACACCTGCATCGACCACGGCAGGGCGGACGGGCAGCGGCTCTCCACCTGCTACGGCCACCAGTCCAAGCTCCTTGTGTCGCCCGGTCAGCAGGTCAGGACCGGACAGCTGATCGGGCGGGTCGGATCCACCGGTGCCTCCACCGGCCCCCACCTCCACTTCGAGGTGCGGCTCGGTGGCCGCCCGGTCGACCCGCTGCCGTGGATCTGACCGGAGTCCGGCTGGCAGGTGTCGGTCCACCCGACCGCGCCGCTCACGGCCGCTGATCAACTGGTTGGCGGGCCCTGCCCGGCCAGGTAGGCGCGGATGATGGTCTGCTCGAACCCACTGCCACCGCTGGCTCGGACCGCGACGCGCAGCGAGACAGCCTCACCGGCGGACGGCTGCGGCACCGGTGCGGTGAACCGGCCGGTCCCGTCGCGCCGCACCTGCGCCGGCTTCCAGGTGGCGCCGTCGTCCACGGAGGTCCAGAGCGCGAACGAGGTGATCTCCTGCCGGTCGGTGCCGCGTGCCTGGTGGACGGTGAACGCGGCCGTGCCGCCGTCCGGACGGTTCGCCGCCGTCAGTGGGAGTGCGTAGTCGACCGACAGCAGCGGCACCGGAAGGCGGCCGGTGCCCGAGGGGCCGGTCGAGCGGAAGGTCCAGGCCGTGCTCACTCTGGTGGAGACGGGCAGCACCGCGCTGGCGTCCAGCTCGTAGGTGAGCCGGTAGGTGCCCGCCGTGGCCGGAACGGGGAAGTCACCGAACGATTCCGGGTACTCCCCGATCTTGGCGGCGCCGCGGTAGAGGGTGAGCCGCCGGCTGGTGTCCCACCGCCAGCCGTCGAAATCGCCGAGGCAGTCGAACCGCTGATGCGCGTCGGCCAGGTCGACCAGTTGGACGTGCAGGTTCCCGGCGGTACGGGTGACCGGCGCCGGGGAGCAGGCGCTGTAGCTGGGTGCCGGGTCGTCGAACCAGTCGGGCCGCAGCGGCTGGCGGACCCAGACCTTCTCCTGGCGGCTTCCCGGCGGGTACCGCCGCGGCGCCTCCTGGGTGACGACACCGTCGTAGAACGCCTCGTCGATCCAGGAGTAGCCGGACGAGAGGTAGTCGACTCGATCGCCGGTCAGGTCGAGCGTTCCGGTCTCGGCGATCAACTGTCCGGAGGGCGCGATCCCGTACCGCTTGTGGTTGGTCACCGTGTCGGGCCGGTCGAGCCGGTGGAACCGCTGGTCGATCCGGGCCATGGTGGCCTGTTCAGCGGCGGTGACCCGGTGCGCCAGGTCCGCCGGGAGGCCGTGCTCGTGCGGCACGATCACGTCGTAGAGGTACGGGCTCGGCCCCGCGCCGGGGGCCTGCAGCCCCGCCATGGTGTACGCCTGGAACTCGCCGACCTGCGGCTGCGCCATCGGGGTGGCGTACGTGCTCCACCGGCGGGCGCTCTCGCCCCAGGCGTACGCGAAGCCGGACCAGCCCGGGCCGCGCCGTGCCTGCTGCTCGTAGGAGACGCCGACGGCGACCGCTTCGGTCGGCACCCCGTCGACGGTCATCGTGACCGGCCTGGCCTGTGCGCCGTCCAGGGTCACCTCGGTATCCGCGGTCACGGTCACATCGGCGTCGCCGGCCAGCACCATCCGGCTGACGCCCGCCTCGAAGTCGTCGTCGAAGATCGCGCCGGTGACGCTGTAGCGGCCGGCGGGCACCCGTACCCGGAGCGTCTGGTCGCGGCTCAACGAGAAGCGGACCGCGTACCTGGCCGGGTCCTCCAGGTTGACGATCTGACCGGAGGCGAAGACGCTGACCTCGGGCGCGGTGCCCGGCAGTGGGGTCATCGAGAGCGTGAGGTCGTGGCTGCGCGGCTCGACGTGAAACGCCACCGGCGTGCGGACGGTGGTGGCGCCGGTGCGGGCGGTGACCACAGCCGCCCACAGGCCGGGCGCGCCGGCGAACCGGGCTCGGTCCACGCGCAGGACCACCGCGGCGGTGCCGCCCGGGTCGACGGAGAGCGCCGCGTCGGAGAGCGCGACCGCCCCGGACGGGGCGGGGGTGCCGTGCCGGTCGGCGGCGGTCACGGACAGGCGCACGTCGGCCGTCCGGGTCCCCGTGTTGGTCCAGGCCAGTTTCGTCTCGGCCCGGCCGGACTGCGGGTGCGCGAAGGTGCCGAGGTTGACCAGGCCCGCGTCGGCGACCAGGCCGGCGAGCGGTCGCGCCGCGTGCAGCCGTCCGGCGCCCACCGTGTACGGGTCGGCGCCCGCGAGGGGATCCGCGGCGCCGACCAGGCCGGCCTTGAGCTGCCGGGCGGTCCAGCCCGGCTGCCGCTGGGCCAGCAGGGCGGCGGCGCCCGCGACGTGCGGGGCGGCCATCGAGGTCCCGGAGGCGGCGGTGTAGTGGGCATCGACCACCCGGCCGAGCGAGGTGCCCGCCGCACGGGCGGCGATGACGTCCACGCCCGGCGCGACGATTTCCGGCTTCGCCGCGAAGGTGTTGATCAGCGGGCCGCGACTGGAGAAGTCGGCCAGTTCGTCATCGGCGTCGACGGCCCCCACCGTCAGCGCGCTGGCGGCGGCCGCCGGCGCGGTGACTCCCCGGTCGGTGGGTCCGTCGTTGCCGGCGGCGACCACGAACAGCGTGCCGTGTTCCTCGGTCAACGCGTCGAGAGCCTGCGACAGCGGGTCCGTGCCGTCGCTGGCCTCGAATCCGCCCAGGCTCAGGTTCACCACGTCCGCGCGGGGCGCGGCCCACTCCATGCCGGCGATGACCTGCGAGTCGGACCCGAAGCCCTGGTCGTCGAGGACCTTGCCGGCCAGCAGCGTCGCCTCGGGGGCGACGCCGCGGCGCTGGCCGCGCGACGCGACGCCCGAGCCGGCCAGGGTGGCCGCCACGTGGGTGCCGTGCCCGTGCCGGTCGACACCGTCACCGTCGTCGACCGTGAAGTCGCGGCGCTCGGCCAGCCGGCGACGCACGTCCGGGTGCGTGGGGTCGATACCGGTGTCCAGCACGGCGACCCGGACGCCCCGCCCGGTGTACCCGGCCGCCCACGCCTGCGGCGCGGCCACCTGTCGGAGGTTGGCGTCGAGCCGCTCGCTCTGCCCAGGCGCGGCGGTGGCCCGTACCCGATGATCCAGCCAGATCTTCGCGGCGCCCGCGCCGCCCGCGGACAGCGACCTGGTGAAGCTCTTTCCCTTGGCCTTGGGCTGCCGGCCGGCCACCGCGCCGATGCTCGGCAGCGCCCGCCTACCGCGCAGGTCGCCGGTGAGCCTGGTGCCGGCCGGACTGCCCGCGGGCCGCACGATGAGCGGCAGTTCGGCGGTCCGTGCGTCGTCGTACCCCTGGCTGATCAGCGTGGTGACATCGAACAGTGACTCGTCGAGCACCTCGCCGAGCAACGGCGCCACCTGGCCGGGCACCACTCGCACCCGGCCGTCCGCGCCGCAACTACGGTGCAGTACGCCGCTCGGGTCGACCGGCCGCACGCTGACCACCGGACAACCGGACGCGCGGGTGTGCACGGTGACGACATCACCGGTCAGCAGCGTCACCTCGTACGTCTGCCCGGCTGGCAGCAGCGGCGAACCGCCGGCGGCGAAGCTGTCCGCACTCGACCCCACGGCGTGCGCGGCGAGCGCGGTGAGCAGGACGCCCACCGTGGCGAGCGATCGGAGACTACGAAATTTCTGCCTAGTCATCCGGTGGCTCCTTCGCCATCTCGGGGGATCTCTATTGATGACGCACGGCCCTCGCCCACCGGTTGCATTCGACGTCGGCCCATTCCGAGTGGGGCGGTTGCGGGGGTCCGCCGCAGGGCAACGGCAGCGTCACCGGGGCGGTCGCGCGCCAGCAGGACGAGCGGGCGTGCCCAGGGTTCGTCGGTCCCCCGGTCGGTGTCGTCGGGGAACTCGGCCGGCAGACCATGCCGCACCCGCGGTGACCACCGGTACGAGCGTCCTCCCGGCACGCGGCGTCCCTACGACAGATCGTGCAGACCGGTGTTCGCCCCGCACAGCACGACGGCCAACCGTTCGCCCGGTTCGGGCAGGTAGGCCCCGGAGGTCAGAGCGGCGAGAGCGACGGCGGCTCCGTGTTCGACGACGACGCGCCAGTCCTGCCAGAGCCGGTGCCGCGCGGCGACGATCTCCTCCTCGGACACGAGGACGGACCGGACGCCGGTGCGCACCGCCACGTCGAAGGCGATGTCACCCACGCGGCGGGCGCCGAGGGAGTCGGCGGCGACACCGGAGACGCCGACGTCGACCGGAGCGCCGGCCGACAGCGCCGCGTGCAGGGTCGGAACGGATGCCGGTTCGACCGCCACCACCCGGGCCTCGCCCTCCAGCGCCGCCGCGACCCCGGCCATCAGGCCGCCCCCGCCGACGGCCACCAGGACCGTGTCGAGCCCGCCGCCGACCTGGTCCCGCAGCTCCAGACCGAGGGTGCCCGCGCCGGCGGCGATCTCCGGCTGGTCGTAGGCGTGGCAGTACACCGCGCCCGTCGTCGAGGCGTGCGCGACGGCGGCCTGGTACGCCTCGGCGTACTCGTTGCCACGCGCCACCACCGTCGCGCCGTACGCCCGCAGCCTGTCGACCTTGACCGGCGGAGCGCCCTGCGGCACGAACACCGTCGCGGGGACGCCGAGCTGCGCCGCGGCGTAGGCGTTCGCGAGACCGGCGTTGCCGCCGGAGGCCACGACGATGCCGACGGACGGATCCAGCTGGCCCTGTTCCGCGGCGGCCAGGATCCGGTTGAACGCGCCGCGCGCCTTGAACGAACCGGTGTGCTGGAGGAACTCCAGCTTGAAGACGGTCTCCGCAGAAACGAGGTCGGGCCCGGCGGTGACGACGGGCGTGCGCCGGGTGCGCCCGGCGGTACGCCGCGCGGCGATCTCCACGTCGACACGAGTGATCATCGAGGGTCCTCCCGGAGGGCAGCCGTCAGTCGGGCACGCGGTAGTCGAGCCGGCGTCCGCCCCACCACGCCTGGGCACCTCGGGGCGTCGGTGCGTGTGCTGCGCGGTGAGCATTTCTACCAGGCGCGGCACCGCGGCGGACCGACCCGTGTCGCACGCCACGGAGACTCGCCCCGCCCGGGCGGCCGCGGCTTCCGGCGCGCGTGTCACATCCTCGCCGTCGCAGTTGTGCCGACTCGCCATCCGCCAGGAGTTTGCGCATTCATGACAGTCAAGACGTGTCGGTGAACCGACTCCCCGTTAATCATTTCCATCGGGGGGCGGATCAATGTCGGTGATCCGTCATCGTATTGGGATCCCGATCAATCGCGAATCCTCAATACGATGCGGTGGTCCGAATGGAGAACCACAGCAAGGGAGAGCCTCTTGAAATCCGCCCTGCAATGGTCCGCAATGGCCAGCCTGACGCTCGCGCTGATCGTGACCGGCGCGCCGGCCGCCGAGGCGAAGCCGGCCACGAGCGACCGGAACGGCAACACGACCACCGTCGCCCGCACCCATGACGGCCGCGCGATCACCAACGCGGCCGTCGCCAAGGAGGTCGCCGCCTTCTGGACGCCCGAGCGCATGGCGAAGGCCGTCGACCTGGACCTGAAGCGCGTCGGCCCGCCCGAGTCGCCGAACCGCGCCCGGAAGCCCGACGGACCGGCGGGCGCGGTCGCGCCCGTGGCCCCGCGCATCGCCAGCGGTGACGACGTCAGCATCCTGCTCACCGAGTCGCAGACCGTCGGCAAGGTCTACTTCACCACGCCCAACGGCGGTACCGCCTCCTGCTCGGCCAGCACCACGGCGAGCGGCAAGCGGCGACTGGTTGTCACCGCAGGTCACTGCGTGCATCAGGGCCGCGGCGGGCAGTGGTACGGCAACTGGCAGTTCGTCCCGCGGTACCGCAACGGGGTCCGGCCGTTCGGCACGTTCGTGGCCTACCAACTCACGGCCCGCACCGCGTGGATCAACAACAGCAGCCATGACGAGGACATGGGCATCGCCATCATGCACAACGGCGGTAGCTACGGCCTGAAGGTGGTCGACACGGTCGGCGGCAACGGCCTGCGCTGGAACTGGGGCTACAACGTCCCCCTGGTCACCGCCCTCGGCTACCCGTCCAATCTCGGCGGCGGGGAGAGCCAGCAGTACTGCCAGAGCGGCACCTGGCACGCCGGCGGTCAGCAGATCCGGATGTGGTGCAACATGACCTACGGCTCCAGCGGCGGACCCTGGCTCCAGGAATACAACGACCAGAACGGCCTCGGATACATCAACAGCGTCGTGAGCCACGGCGACAACCCGGGCAACGGACAATTCGACGGACCGTACTTCGACAACGACATCAAGAGCCTCTACGACTTCGCGGAAGGTCTCTCCCCGGCGTAATCCAGCTATTCAGCGGAAGCCCCGGCCCATGGCCGGGGCTTCCCGTTTCTTGCATTCTCCGAAACAACGACACCAGCACGTCATCGACGCGGCCTCGCGCTCCGGCGTCCAGTTGCCCGGATTCGCCGGCCGGTCGTTGCGGAACGTGCACGCCCCCGCCGAACAACCTCATGGGCGACCACTTCGACACCGAGGACCGCATCCGGCACAGCGGTCCGCCGCGCCTGCCGCCGACCCCGACACAGCGCCACCCCATGCATACGCAGTATGCTCACGCCTCATGCAATCCCGCCCTGAGCGAGTCGCTCGAACCGCACCGTTGGCCGGCGTTCTGCTGGGGTTCCTCGACTTCGTGTGGATCAAATATGTGCCGTATCCGCTCGGCGACCTGGGCAACTCCAGTGCGATCTGGGCACTCGCCGCCTTTGTTTTCGCGTTCCGGGTCCGGTCGGGCTGGTTGTGGTCGACCGTCGGCGCCGTCGGCGCGCTGGTCATCGCGGTACCCAGCTACTACCTCGCCGCGGCGCTCATCCAGGGCGACGATCTGTCGGTGCTGTGGGCCCCGACGTCAATCGTGTGGATGTGCTTCGGCATCCTGGCCGGAGTGGTCTTCGGCACCGCCGGCACCTGGGCACGTGAGCGCGGATGGCGGCAGGTCGTCGGAGTGGCGCTACCGGGGGCGGTGCTGTTCGCCGAGGCGGTTCTCTTGGTTCGCCTGACCGGGCACCCGGACTACGGCGCCGAGCCGCCGGTGCTGGCCGCGATCAGGACCGTGCTCGGCGTCCTGGTCGTCGTGCTGGCCAGCCGAACGAACCGCCAGCGGCTCCTGGCCATGGCCACGGCCGTCCCCTTGGCCCTGGCCGGTTTCGGAGCGTTCCTGGCCGCCGGCTTTCGCTGACCCCGACCCGCACGGCAGCCGGGCACGACGCCGACGCTCGTCTCCGTGCTGGACGCGGTCGGCGCGATCACGGCTCCCGGCGTCGACCTCGCGGCCCTGCCCGACCCGGCGCTGATGTGCCCGGCCGAGCAGGGCCCGCTCACCCCGATCCAGCCGGCCGGTCAGGATGCGAGGGCGTGCGGCTCGCCCCGCCGGTCTCACCGCGTCGGCTCCATCTCGGTGAGGGGGTCCCGCGCCGGGCCGGCGCCGGAGTCCGTGCGCCCGCGTGCCCGGACCACCACCATCGCCGCCACCAGGCTCAGCACGGCCGCACACACACCGAGTCCGCCCAGTCCCGCGTACGTCAGCAGCGGTGCGGCCGACAGGGTCCCGGCGGCGGCGCCGAGGCCCATCACCACCTCGCCCGCCGCCTCCCCCCGGTGCCGATCCGCGGCCCGGAGCCCGGCGATCAGCAGTATCGTCCCGCTGACCAGCTGGACGTTCCACGCGACACCCAGGGCGATCAGCGCGACCGCCACGCCCGCCGCCGTACCCGACGGCTCGGCCAACAGGCCCGCGGCGACCGCCGTCACGGCGGCCAGCACGGCTCCGCCGGCCGCGACGGCCGGTACCGGGTACCGGGCACACAGCCAGCCCGACACCGGGGAGAAGCCGAACATCGCCGCGACGTGGACGCTCACCACCAGCCCCACCGCTGGCAGGTGCCAGCCGTGGTGGTGCAGCGCGGGCGGCATCACCGCCATCATCGTCACCATCGTCGCGTTGGCCACCCCGAGCAGCACGGGGACGGCGAGCGGCAGATGGCGAGGGGCACGCCCCGCCCGGTCCGATGCGGCGGCGTCGGCCGCCAGGTGGTCGGGCCGGCCCGCCGGCAGCCGGAGCACCAGGAGCGCCGCCGCGGCGAAGGCCGGTACCGCGAGGGCGTACAACCCGGCGGAAACGGGCAGGCCGGCGCCGTCGGCCAGCCTGCCGGCCGGTGCCAGGAGGTTGGGGCCGAGGACCGCCCCGACCGACGCCGCGGTCAGCGCCCCCGCCACCGCGGCGGTGGCGCGACGCGGCGTGGCCCCCGCGCCCGACGGCACCAGGTCGGCGGCCACGTAGCGGCCGAACATCACCGCGGTGTTGCCGGCGCCCAGCAGGGCATGGCCGACCAGCACCGGCGTGAACAGCCGCAGGTGGGCGCCGACGAGCACGACCAGCGCGCCGAGCACGGCGACGACCAGGCCGAGCAGCAGGCCGGAACGGCGGTCGCGACGGCGCATGGCGGCACTGACCGGCGGGACCGCGGCGGTGGCCCCGAGCACGAGCGCGCCCAACGGCAGCACGACCGCGCCGTGGTCGCCGGTGAGGTCCACGGCCAGCAGTCCGCCAGCCGTGCCGCCGGCCGCCATGCCCACGGCCGCGACCGCCTGGGCGGCGTACAGCAGGGACAGCGGAGCGGGACGGGTCATCGGTTGCCCGCCACCGGCCGCTCACCGGCCGTGGCGACCGCTGCCGAGGACGGGCAGGCGGCGTCGCGGAACACGTCGTCCATCCGGCGGTGCTCGGGGCTGAGCCGATCCCGGTACGGTCCGGTCACCTGGACGAGGCGGGCCACCACCGTCGGCGGGGCGGCCCGGACGGTCCCCACCAGCAGATCCCAGGCCGCCTCGGCGAAGAGGCCGCGCACCGCTGCCTCGTCCCCGGCCGCGCACCGCTCCTTCAGGACGGGCAGCCGCTCGGCCAGCCCGTCCGCGGGCACGGGTCGCACCGGCACCACGTCGACGTCCGGGCTGGCGGTGGGACGCACATCGGGTGCTTCCATGGCGTTGACGAGAGGACTCACGTCACCGGCCAGCTGCGGATCGTACAAGCCGGGGTAGGGCGCCTGCTCGTAGCCGGGGTCGTACCCGGCCAGGTAGAGCGGTGCGGTCCCGCCGGTCTCGACGATGACGCCCAGCGCGAGGTCGAGCAGGCCGACGGGCCACCCCAGGTCGCGGATCGCGCCGAGTCGCAGCACCGGGCGGGCCGCGTCCACCAGCGCGGTGAGCATCAGCTGAGCCGACTCGACCGCCGACTGGGTGTAGAAGACGCCCAGGTGGACCCCGAACTCCTCCTCGAACGCCTTGGTGCGGGGGCCGTGGCCCAGCCAGTTGCTCTCGAAGACCTCCGCGACCGCCTGGAGCTCGTCGGCTCCGAGGCTCGACTGGAACACATTGATCATCGATTCTCTCCTCACGGACGCGGCGGGCGGTCCCGGTGGACGGGATCCTCCCGACCGGACGGAAACGGCCGCGCGGATGGCGGGGTGCCATCCGCGCGGCCGGGCGGGTGGGCCGAAGGGGGTTCAGTCGTCGGTGCCG
Source organism: Micromonospora sp. LZ37 (assembly GCF_059359015.1). NCBI lineage: Bacteria > Bacillati > Actinomycetota > Actinomycetes > Micromonosporales > Micromonosporaceae > Micromonospora > Micromonospora sp. LZ37. Next base: position 634,288 of record NZ_JCADBL010000002.1, read on the forward strand.
CGGTCCGCCCCGGCGTGGGCCACGGCGGCCCGACTGCCCGGAAGGGCCAGCGCGAGCGCCAGGAGCACCGACAGGGCGGCACAGGCCAGGAAACCCACGGTGATCGACGTCGCGTCGACCACCGGCCCGAGCACGAGCGGGGAGAGGAACTGTCCGGTGAAGGTGACCGTGCCGAGCAGCGCCATCCCCCGGCCACGGAGATCGAGCGGAAGCGTCTCGCCGACCAGCACCGTGGTCGCCGGGATGACCAGCCCCAGACCGGCGCCGAACAGCGCCAGGGCCACCACCACGAGCGGAGGCTGGCCGGTGGTGCCGAGCAGCACGAAACACCCGGCCCACAGGACCGCCGCGCCCAGCAGCATCGCCGGGTAGTCGACCTTCGCCCGGAGCCGGCCGTAGGCGAGGCCGACGAGGCTCATCGCCACCGAGACGTTCACCCCGATGACCGCGATGAGCAGCGGCCGCTGCACACCGATCTCGGCGAGCCGCAGCGGTATGAACACCGCTATGCCGTAGAGCAGGATGGCGGAGACCAGCACCAGCCCGTACAGCCCCAGCACCACGGGGTGCCGGCGCAGGGCCGGCAGGATCCGCTCGTCACCGTCCCCGCGGGCCCTCTCGCCGCCGGTGTCCGGCAGGATCAGGAGCGCGGCGATCCCCAGTGGCACGCCGAGCAGGTAGATGGCGAACGGTTTGTGCCAGGACAGGCTCCCGACCGCGCCGGCCAGCAGCGGCCAGACCACCCCGCCGATGCTGATCGCGGTGGAACGCCATCCCATGACCCGGTCCCGCTCGGCGTCCCGGTACAGGGCCAGCAGCGCCACCGTCGTGCCGGCGAAGACCGCCGCCGCCGCGACGCCGAACACGATCCGACTCACGATCAGCAAGGGGTAGGAGTCGATGAACAGCCCCGCACCCCCGGCCAGGCCGTAGAGCACCAGCCCCCAGACCAGCGGGAGCCGTACGCCGAGCCGGTCGATCACCGTCCCGATCAACGGACTGGCGAGGGCGATGGCCAGCCCGTGCGCGGTGATGATCAGCCCGACCTGGGTGCCGGTGACACCCAGGTCGAGCCGGATCGCGTCCAGTACGGGTGTGAGGATCGCCCCCGCCATGACGGTGAGGGTGGAGGCCAGCAGCAGCACGCCCAGGACAGCTCGGGGACGGCTGCCGATCTGCTCGTCCGTGGAGACGTTGGCGGTCATGTGGGATCCCGGGTCAGGCGCCGTAGGGGCGTTCGTTCCTCGCCGTGCGCAGTGCGATGGCCCACCATGCCAGCTGGTCCAGCATCGTCTTGGCGGCGGTGTTGCACCCGTCGGGCTCCCGCGGCTGGCCGTTCTCGTCGAACTGCTCCCAGGCACCGTGGAAGCTCACCGTGTCGCGGATGCTCATGGCGTGCACCTCGCTCAGCACCGGCCGCAGGTGCTCCACCGAGCGCAGACCCCCGGAGACGCCGCCGTAGGAGACGAAGGCGAAAGGCTTCGCCTGCCACTCCTTCAGGTACCAGTCGATGGCGTTCTTGAGCGAGGCGGGATAGCTGTGGTTGTACTCGGGCGTCACCAGGACGAAACCGTCGGCCGCCGCGAGGCGCGGCGCGAGCGCCCGGACGGCCTCCGGCTCCTGCTCGTCGGAGAAGTCCGGCAGGATCGCCGGCAGGTCGGCCTCGGCCAGATCGACGACGTCGACGTCCATGTCGTCGCGCTGCCGGGCCTGCCCGACGAACCAGTCGGCCACCACGGGTCCGAACCGGCCCTTACGGGTGCTACCGAGGAGTACTGCGATCTTCAGCGGGTCCGCTGACATAGTGCGTCCTTTCGTCCATTTCGGGGATCGTGGTACTCGCACCGCCGCCCTGTGGCGCCGTGCGCGGCCCGGAATGCCATCGGCACGGTGGCGATCCGATGTCGCTGACTCCACCTTCCGACTTCAACATATGTTCAAGTCAAGCGACGGACGTGACCCCGCGGGATCACCACCGCGGCGCCGTGGACGCCGGTCAGGAACGGGCCGTGACGAACTCGCGAATCGAGGACACCATGTGGCTCACCATCTCCTCGTGATGCTGGGGTAGGCACCACGACCAGCCATCGGTACGAGCACCCGGCGTCCTGGCGGAGGGGGGTCGCCACCCGCGACCCGATCCCCTGAAATGACCGGCATCGATGATATTGCCAGCCGGCGGCGGATCGGCTCCGGGGATCGGGCGGCTCCGCACTCACCCACGGCCCCGGCGTGGCCCGAAGGATCACCGGTCCGCGCCGCGCAGCCCGCGCTCATTGCGCCCCCGCCGGCTCCGGCAACGAGATGGGAAAGGCGGGCGAGGGCTACCGCGACCCGCGGCGGCCGACCATTGATGCACGGTCACGATGGTCCATCTGGCCGCGGTGCCGTCCACTCGGAGCTCGCCCCGGATGACCTCGAGCACCGGCGTGATGATGGCACCGGCCATGAGCGTCAATGGCGAGACGCTCAGCATCAGGATCATAGCGAGCCGGGGGGTGCCCCCTGCCCACTTCCTCCGATGGAATGGGTGCCATGTCGAGACCTTCCCTAGCAGTGCGGTGATCAACGACAGGCACCTACTTAAACAATGGTTCACGTCAAGCTAGACTGCTCGGCATGGAGGAGCCCCCAGGCGTATTGCGGGACATCGCGGTGGGCGAGCTGTCCGCCCGTAGCGGCGTTTCGGCTTCCGCCCTGCGCTTCTATGAACGGCAGGGCCTGATCAGCAGTACGAGAACGTCGGGCAACCAACGGCGATACACCCGGGATTCCCTACGTCGAGTGGCTTTCATTCGCGTTTCGCAGCGAGTGGGAATACCGCTGGCGATGATTCGCGACGCGCTTGCCACCCTTCCCTACGGGCGGACACCGACACGCGGCGATTGGGAGCATCTGTCGACGTACTGGCGTAACGAACTGGACGCCCGCATCCAGGAAATGACCACTTTGCGTGACAGCCTCACGGACTGCATCGGCTGCGGTTGCCTCTCCCTGGACCGATGCAAACTCGCCAATCCGGACGACGTCCTCGGCACGCAGGGCCCCGGTCCCCGTCGTCTGATGGACCCGGACCTGCTCGCCTCGGACCTCTACGACGGGTGATCCGCGGGCCGTTGGATCAGGCCCGCGGATCACCATTGGGGGCGCCCGATGCCACGTAGCCGAGGTCAGGCCACCGCCACCCGGTTCCGTCGTGCCACGACCAACTTCTCGATCTCCGCGACGACGTGCGCCGGCGGCGGCAGCGCCGCCATCTGTGCGGCGAGCAGTTGAGCCTGCCCCGGTACGAGGGATGACAACACCTCGCGGCATGCCCGTGCGACCGCGTCGCCGTCCTGCAGGCCGGGTGCCAACACCATCGCCGCCCCGTAGTCCGCAGCTCACCGCACCGTGACGAGCAGGATGTCCCACTCGGGCGCGAGGACCTGTGGCACGCCGTCCCGCATCGCCGTCATGGTGCTGACGCCACCCCCGGGGTGGACCAAAGATCACAGGTGCCGATCACGACGTCGAGCGGCAGCCACCCGGCGAGCAGCCCGGGAATCTCGGCACGCGGCGTGACGAGGGCCGGGACCGGTGGACCCCGGAGCCGGACGCCGTGCTGCGCGCCCAGATCGACGCTCCCCGCGCCGCGTGAGCGACCGCCCGATCCGGGCCATCCTCGACACCTCCGCGATCATCGCCTTCACCCCAAGCCAGCATCGACGCCCGCCCTGCAGCCGCGGTGCTCACGTCGACCCGGTCAGCTGGCGGGCCCTCGCGGTCGTCTACGACACCGTCGGTCGGCTCGACGCGGCCAGCGCGCTGCCCGCCGCCGTCGACCACGGCTGTAACGTCCTCACCTGGCACCCCGGTTTGTACGCCGGCCTCGCCGGCGGCGGCCCGATCATCCCCTTATGACCTGTGCTGCTGTTGCGGCTGGCCGGGCCACGCTCTCACTGATAGCGCCTGCCGGGCCTTCTCGCCTTGGTCGGCTGGGTGATCAGCTCATTCCTGGCACGACGGCGCACCATGATCGAACGCACCCTCTTCTTCAACCCCGTCACGATCGTGCCCTTCATCGCGGGCTCCCTTCCCGTGCACGTCGGATCAACCGTGGCGATGGTCGCGTACCCGACGGGGCAGGTGTCATTCCCAGCCTGAACCGGGCCTCTGGTGGCACAGCCACACCGAAGCCGCGGCCCCCGAGGTGCCGGGGCTTCGCTAGGTGGGAGTCAGAGCGCGATGATCACCGCGTCTGCGACACACGGCCGCACCGGCATCGAGGTCGACAGGGACCACCGCCGGCCGCCCATCCCGCGTCCTTGCCACCACGACCGCCACCACCGATGGCATCTCTGTCGGGATCGGCGGAACGGCCATCATCCGAACCAGGTTCCGGAGCCCGGTGCGATGACGAACACCGGACGTCAGCAGCCCGCAAGCGCGGAGGAAGGCCCCGCTCCGGCCAATCCGGCCGTCGGAGGGCGGAGCTGCGAGTGGCGTCGCCAATCGTCGCCAAGGTCGGGGAGTCCCGGCAGCGGACACTGACGGGACTGCCCGGCTGGGGGCTGCTGGGCGCCAGCATGAGAGCGAGTGGGGCCGCGTCAGTTCCGCCAGTTCTTGTCGAACACCAGCTGCCAAGCCTGGCTGTTTTCGGCGGTTGAATCGCTCCAGGGCGGAATCTCGCCCCCGGCGGCGGCAGTGAGGAAGCTTCCCGGTTGCAGTAGCCCGTCGCGCCACTTGGCCACCTGCCTCGTCAAGCCGTGATGGCACAACGGATGCCACGCCCAGAGCCAGTCGATCATCTCGTCCGCCTGGTGCATCAGCCGGTCCGGTGAGGTGCCGGCGAAGCGGGTCGTGAATGCTGCGAACGCCTCCCGGTCGTGGAGCTGGGCCGTGAAGGCGCCGGCCTGCGTACCAATGGTGAACGCCGTCCGCTCCGCCAGCCTGACGCGATTGACTGGCGTATCGGAGACCCCACCGCTCGCCAGCAGGTCGAGGTAGAAGTCCGGGTACAGCACCGGGATCGTCCTTGGCCGATGCCTGAGGACCAGGTCGTTGACCAATTTGGTCAACGCATCGGCGGCAGCGAGGCCGTTGAGGTGGATCCGCACACCCATGCGGTCCAGTTCGAACGTCGCGCCACCCTGCGTTCCCTCGGCGTAAGCGCCGGGAACGTCCGCGATAGCGGTCGTCCGCACGAGGTTGCGGCCACCTCGGCGCATCGTCAGCACGCGTCGGCCGGTCAGGACGACGGTCTCGTCGTGCGTACGCTCGTCCAACGCGATTCCCAGCACCGCCTCGCCGGGCAGCAGGGCAGCTCGGATCCCGTTCTGACCTTTCGTCACAGCCTGCCGAGCGCGGTTGTCGCTGGCAAATAGGACGTCGGAGAAGCGCTGTTCGAGCGGCTCGTCGGGACGGAACAATCCCATGTCTCTCCTCGACTGTCGTGAAGTGCCCTCGCCATCACGTGCGGTGATGTTACGGAGACGGACGGACGCGGAGGTCAGCCGAAAGACCTGATCCTTCTGTCAAATCATGGACGGCAGATTCGACGTGCGTCCTCGTCCGGAGACTCGGATGCCGGTCCACAGATCGCCCTCAACGGCAGCAGCCAGCACCCGACGAGGTTGAAGGCCTCTTCGCCTGCGCACCCTCGGCCGCCCACGAGGGACAAGCCGGAGCCAGAGCCGATCCTCCGGCCCCGACTTCTTGTATGACACTCCAGCAGGGGATCCGTTCTGACCTGCTGGAGTGGTGTGGTTCTGTCCGTGAACAGCACGCAGCCACGGCCGAGTCTCGAAGGTGGTGTGGACCCCGAGATGCGGCGGTGGCTGCCGGCTGGGGACTTGCTCAGGAAGCTGCGGCAGGCCCCGCCTTGGTTCACGCCCCAGGGGAGGCGGGCAGTCGGTCAGGAGGCTGTGGCGGGCTTCTTGCTGGGGTCGGCCGAGGTGGCGCCCGGAGTGGGGCGGCGGGTCAGGACCTGGGGGCCGGAAGCCGTGACGGCGACTGTGTGTTCGGAGTGGGCGGTGCGGGAGCCGTCCGCGGAGCGGACCGTCCAGCCGTCGTCGTCGAACTTGATTTTGTCGGTGGAGCGGCAGAACCAGGGCTCGATGGCGATGGTGAGGCCGGGTTGGAGTTTCATGCCGCGGCGGGCGCGGCCATTGTTGGCCACGTGCGGGGCCTCGTGCATGGTGCGGCCGATGCCGTGACCGCCGAACTCGGCGTTGACCCCGTAGCCGTAGGAGTGGGCGACCTCGCCTATCGCGGCGGAGATGTCGCCGAGGCGGCCGCCGGGCTGGGCGGCGGCGATGCCGGCCTCCAGGGCGACCTCGGTGGCCTCGATCAGCTTCAGGTCGGCCGGGTCGGGGGTGCCGACGATGACGGAGAGCGCGGCGTCGGCGACCCAGCCGTCGATGGAGGCCGCCATGTCGATGCTGAGCAGATCACCGTCCCGTAGGACATAGTCGTGCGGCAGGCCGTGCAGCACCGCGTCGTTGACCGACAGGCACAACACGTTGCGGAACGGACCGCGGCCGAACGAAGGGGCGTAGTCCCAGTAGCAGGATTCGGCGCCGCGTTCGGTGATCCGGCGGCGGGCGTGGTGTTCGAGGTCCATCAGGTTGACGCCGACTGCGGCGACACCGCTCAGCTCGGCGAGCAGCTCGCCGACGAACTGGCCGGTCACCGCCATCCGGCCGATCTCCTCGGCGGACTTGAGCTCGATCACGACAGCCTCCCTCTCCCTGTGCGGTATTTTTATACCACGCCAGGTCGGGGCGTCTCCGGTGGGATATCCTGCTGGCATGGTTCGCCAACCACTCACCGCCGAACAGGTCGCAGCGGGCCAGCGCCTCGGAGCCGCGCTCCGGGCCGCGCGGGCCGGCCGCAGCCTCGTCGAGGTGGCCCTGGCAGCCGGCATCTCCCCCGAGACGCTGCGTAAGATCGAGGCGGGTCGCCTTCCCGCACCGGCGTTCGGCACTGTGGTCTGCCTGAGCCAGGCCCTCGACGTCCCCCTCAGCGACCTGGCCGACGTCTGGCTGGCCGACATGCGCATCCGCCAGGCGTCCTAGAGACCCGCCGCTTCACTTCTTCAGCCGGAGACAGTGTTTCCCGCCGGAAACCCTGCCGCAGGCAACCAATGAGCCCGCAGGTCGTCGGTGACTGCTGATCCGCACCACCGGTGAGCCGGCGACCTACCGCGGCTGGCCACCCGAACCATGCACCACCCGGTCGCCGTCGCCGGGCGTCGTCGGAACATCGAAGACTCGTTCCAAGAGAGAACCAAGATATTCGGACGCCGATGTCGAGAACCTGCGGCTGGCTCCGTCCCTGGGAGGAACGCAACCGACACAGGTCGCACCAGCCACGAGGAGAAACACCATGGCCAAGTACCTGCTGCTCAAGCACTACCGCGGCGCCCCGGCTGCGGTCAACGACGTGCCCATGGACCGGTGGACGCCGGAGGAGATCTCGGCGCACGTGCAGTACATGCACGACTTCGCGGCCCGGCTCGAGGGGACCGGCGAGTTCGTCGACGGTCAGGCGCTCGCCCCCGAGGGGACGTTCGTCCGGTACGACGGCGAGGGTCGTCCGCCGGTCACCGACGGCCCGTTCGCCGAGACCAAGGACCTCATCGCCGGCTGGATGGTGATCGACGTCGACAGCTACGAGCGCGCGATCGAGCTGGCCGGGGAGCTGTCGGCCGCCCCTGGGGCGGGCGGGAAGCCGATCCACGAGTGGCTCGAGGTGCGCCCGTTCCTGACCGCGCCGCCCACCATCACGGAGTGATCTCTCAGATGAACGAGGCCCTGCTCCGGAGCCTCACGCCGAGCGTGCTCGGGATCCTCGTCCGCCGCGGAGCCGACTTCGCGGCGGCCGAGGACGCCGTGCAGGACGCGCTGGTCGAGGCGGTCCGCGTCTGGCCGGCCGACCCGCCCCGGGACCCGAAGGGCTGGCTGGTCACCGTGGCCTGGCGCCGGTTTCTCGACGCGACGCGGGCGGATGCCGCGCGCCGCCGGCGTGAGGACCTCCTCGACGAGGAGCCGGCGCCCGGGCCCGCGCCCGCGGTGGACGACACGCTCCAGCTCTACTTCCTGTGCGCCCACCCGTCGCTGACCCCGTCGTCGGCGGTCGCGCTCACGCTGCGCGCCGTCGGCGGGCTGACCACCCGCCAGATCGCCCACGCCTACCTGGTGCCCGAGGCGACCATGGCGCAGCGCATCAGCCGTGCCAAGCGCACCGTCTCCGGCGTACGGTTCGACCAGCCCGGCGACGTCGCCACCGTGCTGCGCGTCCTGTACCTGGTCTTCAACGAGGGCTATTCCGGCGACGTCGACCTCGCCGCCGAGGCCATCCGGCTCACCCGGCAACTCGCCGCCGCGATCGACCATCCCGAGGTCGCGGGGCTCCTCGCCCTCATGCTGCTCCACCACGCCCGGCGCGCCGCGCGGACCGCGCCCGACGGGCGCCTGGTGCCGCTCGCCGAGCAGGACCGCGGCCGGTGGGACACCGAGTCGATCGCCGAGGGCGTGCAGATCCTGCAGGCGGCCCTCGCCCGCGACCGGTTGGGCGAGTTCCAGGCCCAGGCCGCCATCGCGGCACTCCACGCGGACGCGCCCGCCGCCGCTGAGACCGACTGGGTGCAGATCGTCGAGTGGTACGACGAACTCACCCGCCTGACCGACAGCCCGGTCGTGCGGCTCAACCGCGCGGTGGCCGTCGGCGAGGCCGACGGAGCGCGCGCCGGCCTGGCGGCGCTCAAGGCGCTGGACGACTCACTGCCCCGCCACACCGCGGTGGCGGCGTACCTCCACGAACGCGACGGCGACCTGGCGACGGCGGCGCGGCTCTACGCCGAGGCGGCCCAGAAGGCACCCAACCTCGCCGAGCGCGACCACCTGACGCGCCAGGCCGCCCGGCTCAACGCCCGCCGTTGTCGCTGACGCTTCCCACGAAGGCCCGCCACCCGCACCTGACCAGGCGCTGCACGACGTGCTCGCGCTCGACGCCGTGCCGCTGGCCCGGACCCGTGGCAACGGGCAGGCAATGGCATGGTTCGCATGACCACCGAAGCGACCTGTTCGGCGCCGCCAGGGACGGGCGGCCTTCACCTTGTTCGTGGCGGGGTTCCTGATGGGCGTGGACGCGGCGCGGCGTGGTGTGGGTGTCGGGGGGCCGGCGGGTCGGTCCCGAGCAGTCGGTGCAGCGTGTCCGCCTCGGTAGGCAGCAGGCCGGGATCGTCGTCGATGACGAACTCCAGCGAGGCGAACCGTTGTCCTGGTGCGCTCCTCGCCGCGGTGAGGTACGCCGCCCAGTCGGCGTGATGGCTGTGCAGCGGCAGTCGCAGGCGCTGCGGGTTCCAGGCGAACACGTGCAGGTCGGCCAGGTACGGCAGGACGGCGTGCAGATCGCCCAGGTTCTCCGCGCGGTCCCGCTCGGGCTGGGGCTGCCAAAGTGTGCGGACCGGTAGGCCGGCCAGGCTGTCCAGCAGCCACGCCGTGGAGCCGCGGGTGTCGGTGAGCGTGTTGCGGTGGTACTCGAAGGCGATGGTAAGCCCCGCCGCGCCGGCCAGGTCGGCGATGCGCCGGGCGTCCTCGACGACACTGCCCCGGTAGCGGGCGTCCGCCTCGGTGCTCGGTCGGCGCCCGGCCCACACCCGGACCATGGGTGCGCCGAGCAGGCTGGCCGTGCGCACCACCGTCTCGGGCGCCAGGCCCTCGGCTGCCGAGGGGCCCAGCCGGTAGTACGACCCGTACCCGGAGACAACCAGCCCCGCACCAGTGGTGAGGTCGGCGACCCGCCGGGCCACGTAGTCGTCTCCGGGTGGCACGTGGACGTCTCCACCCCACTCGATCCCGGCGAGCCCGGCCGCGCGAGCCAGCGCCACCACCTCGGTGGGGACGAGTTGTCGGAAGGTCACCGAGACCAGACCGGGGCGGAGACTCATCCCGGGAACACCGCGGCGGCGAGGTCGGCCGGTACGCCCTGCAGTGCCACCGGGCGCAGGAACCGGCGCACGGCAGCGGTGCCGACGCTGGTCGACCAGGGCGCCGAGGTCGCCGGCCAAGGACCCCCGTGGTGCATCGCGTCGCACACCGCCACTCCGGTCGGCACCCCGTTGACCACGATCCGCCCGGCCCGTTCGGCGAGCGCCGGCAGCAGGGCGACGGCCAGGTCGTTGTCGGCCGGGTCGGCGTGGTCGACGATGAGCGTCGCGGTCAGACTGCCCGCCAGCCGCGCGACGATCCCGGGGTACGTCTCGACGGGCGCGGTGCAGACGACGACCGCCGGCCCGAAGTGCTCCTCCAGCAGTTCCCCACTGAGCTGGTCGGAGTCGACCTGGACGACGAACGGGCGCGGCACCTGCGCCTCGTCCGGGCCCGCGGCGGGGGGCGCCGGGGCGCTGGTGAGCTGCGCGCCGGGCAGGGCGCCAACCCGGTCCCGCCACCCGGCGTGGGCGGCGGCCATCTCCGCGGTGAGCATCGGGTGCGACGGCGCCGCGGCCACCGCCGCGGCGAGCGCAGCGGCCAGGGCCGTGCCGGCCGGGTCGGCCGGGAGCAGGACCAGGCCGGGTTTGGTGCAGAGTTGCCCGGCCGAAGCGGTGACCGCGGTCGCCAGGGCCGTTGCCCAGGTCTCGTCGCGGGCCGCGGCGGGCAGCACGAGCACCGGGTTGAGTGAGCCCATCTCGGCGTAGACGGGAACGGGGTCGGGGCGGCCGGCTGCCGCGTCCATCAACGCCCGGCCCCCACCCAGCGAGCCGGTGAAACCGACCGCCCGGATCGGCGGACTGGTGACCAGCGCCAGAGATACCTCGGGTCCGCCCTCGACCAGGGCGAAGGTGCCCGAGGGCGCGGCGTCGAGCGGTTTGGCCAGCAGCTCGGCGAGCAGCCGTGCGGTCTCCGGTTGGGCCGGGTGCGCCTTGACCACCACCGGGCAGCCGGCGGCGAGCGCGGACGCGGTGTCCCCGCCGGGCACCCCGAAGGCGAGCGGAAAGTTGGAGGCCGCGAAGACGGCGACCGGTCCCACCGGAACTGGCACAGTGACCACGTCGGCTCCACCCGGCGCGGCGCCCGGCGAGGCGGGTGCCTCCCGGTGCCGCCCGGCGGCCACGAAGTCGCCGAGCAGCCGGAGTTGGCCGGTGGTGCGCGCGAGCTCACCGGCGAGACGCGCCGGGGGCAGTCCGGTCTCCGCGGCGGCGACCGCGACGATCCTGTCCTCGGCGGCGGCGAGCGCGTCCGCGCACCGGTGCAGCAGGTCGCGGCGTTGGGCGCCGGTCCAGGTGGCGAGGACGCGGGCGGCGTCGGCGGCGCGGGCCGTGTACTCGTGGATGGTTTGGGGGTCAGACATCGTGCACCGCCTTGGCGATCTCGACGAAGAGCCGTTGGCGCCATGCCGGCGCGAGGCCCAGGTGGTAGAGGCTGAACCGGGTCGCCCCGGCACCGCGTAGCCGCCGGACGTGATCGGCGAGCGCGTCCGGGGCAGTCGGCGGGAGCACGGTGACGTACGCGTCGACCGGGCGACCGGTCCGGGCAGCCCGGGTCACGGTCTCGGCGGTGGCCGGCGCGGTGGGCCAGGCCGGTACGAGCAGCGCGTCGACGTCGGCCGCGGCGGCCGGGGTGAGCCCGGGTGACGGACCGGTGGCCCACGGGTCGGGGTTGGCGTGCAGGGTCACCGGCGCGTCCGGCAGCACCTCCCGCAGTGCGGCGAGCACCTGCGTCCGCAGTGCGTCGGTGGCCGCGTGACGAGCGTCCAGCAACAGGACCACCATCGGGTCGGTGAGCGGTGTGGGCGACGGGTCGGAGCCACGGGCGGCTTCGGCGTGTACGTCCGCCCGCAGCCGGTCGACCACCTCGCCCGGGTCGAGCCCACGCTCCCGCCAGGCCGACTGACACCCTCGGCAGCAGCAGATCGACAGCAGCCGGGCGGCATTCGCCGTCCACGCGTCGTCGGTCTTCTCGTGATGCCCGAGGTGGGCCAGACCGAGTTGGCCGCACGCCTCGAGGGACACCGCGTCGACCGGTACGTCGCGCACCGCCTCGGCGGTGAGCGTCGCCGCGTAGTCGCGCACCTGCGGGTTGGCCGGGCACAGCGCGTACGGGTAGCGCTCGCCGAAGCAGTTGGTGACGGCGAGGTCCGGATGGGCGCTGCCCAACCGGGTGCTGTGGGTGAGCACGATCCAGGCGGTGACCGGTACCCCGGCACGGCGCAGCGCGTCAGCCGCGACGCCGAACGGGTCCGCCTCGGTCATCCACTCGGCGACCCCGGGACGCAGGCGGTGAGCGGCCCAGACGCTGTCGCGCACCGGGCGGTACAGGGCAGCCCAGCGGGCGTCGACGAGCTGGTGCCGGGGGTGCAACGGTGTCGCCGCCCGGGTGGAGTGGTAGCTGGCGGCGAGGGTCACGCCGGTGAGGCCGAGTTCGCGTACCCGGTGGGGGAACGACGGGTCGCCGATGACGTCCCAGGGGTAGGCGTGTCCGCTGACGGTCACCACCGGGGCCTCCGCTTCTCGTAGCCGGGCTGGAACTGCCGCAGGTAGGCGGTGTCGTCCCGTTCGCGGATACCGCACCGCTGGTAGTCCTCGTGCATCCGGGCGAGGGCGTCGCGGTCCAGTGTCACCCCCAGGCCGGGGGTGTCCGGCACCGTCACGGTTCCGTCGACGATGGACAGCGGGGCTTCGACCACGTCCACGCCGCACTGCCAGGGGCTGTGCGTGTCGACCGCGTACGCCAGGTGCGGGGTGGCCGCGGCGAGGTGCGTCATCGCGGCCAGGCTGATGCCGAGGTGGCTGTTGGAGTGCATCGACAGACCGATGCCCCAGGTCTCGCAGATGCTGGCGAGGCGGGCGGACGCGGCGAGGCCACCCCAGTAGTGGTGGTCGGCGAGGACCACTCCCACCGCGCCCTCGGCCACCGCCTGCGGCAGGTCGGCGAAGCTCACCACGCACATGTTGGTGGCCAGCGGCATGGGTGCCCGGGCGGCGACCCGCGCCATCCCGGGAATACCCGGCGTGGGGTCCTCCAGGTACTCCAGCAGGCCGGCGGTCTGCTCGGCGACCCGCAGCGAGGTGTCGACGGTCCACGCGCAGTTGGGGTCCAGCCGCAGCGGATGCTCCGGGAACGCGCCCCGCAGGGCCTGGATCGCCGCGATCTCCTCCTCCGGCGGCAGCACCCCGCCCTTCAACTTGATCGACCGGAAGCCGTACCTGTCGATCATCTTCCGGGCCTGGGCCACGATGCCGTCCGGGTCGACGGCCTCGTCCCACTCGTCCGGCTCCGCTCCGGGATGGGCCGCCCACTTGTAGAACAGGTACGCGGCGAACGGCACCTCGTCGCGGGCCTTGCCGCCGAGGAGCGCGTACACCGGCCGGCCGATCGCCCGCGCCTGGAGGTCGAGGAAGGCGACCTCGAACGGGGACAGCACCCGGGCCAGGGTCTTGGCGGTGCTGGAGCCGCCGGTGAGGCCGTGCCGGTCGGGGGCGTCGGCGGCCCCCACCGCGGCGCCGACGTGCCGGGTCAGCGCGGCGATGTCGAACACGTCCAGGCCGGTCAGCCCGGCCGCGACCCGGTGCAGCAGGGCGAGGTGCGGCGCATCGCCGTAGGTCTCGCCGAGGCCGACCAGCCCGTCGGTGCCGCGGACCTCGACGATCGCGCGCAGCGCCCACGGTTGATGCACGCCGGCCGAGTTGAGCAGGGGCGGGTCCGGGAAGGCCACGGGGGTGACCGTGACGCCGGTGACGGTCAACGGGTCAGGCACGGCGACCTCCTCGGCTCGCCGGCGGAAAGTCCGCTCATGCCGCCACCGGCCCGGGCGCGGCGTGAGCGACCTGGGCGACACCGGTCGGGTCCAGCCGGGCGAGCGCGGCGCGACCGCGGTCGAGGATTCCCGCCAACTGCTCGACGTGGGCGGGGCTGGGGTCGACCAGCGGTGGGCGGACCGGGCCCACCGGCAGCCCGGTGAGGCGGGCGCCGGCCTTGACCAGCGCGACGGCGTAGCCCGGCACCTGGTCGCGCAGCGCCACCAGCGGTAGGTAGAACTCGGCCAGCAGGCTGGTCACCGTCTCGTCGTCGCCGGTGCGCACCGCCCGGTGGAAGGCGGTGGCGATGTCGGGCGCGAAGCAGAGCACCGCCGAGGAGTAGCTCTCCACCCCGATGGCCCGGTACGCCTGAACGGACAACTCCGCAGTGGGCAGCCCGTTGAGGAAAGCGAATTCGGCGGCGCGCGGATGGCCGCTGGTCCGTACCGCGGTGACCAGCCGGAGCATGGCGTCGACGTCACCACGGCCGTCCTTGATCCCGGTCACGGTGGGAATGTCGAGCAGCGCCACGGCGGCGGCCGGGTCGAGTACGGCGTTGGCCCGCTGGTAAACCATGATCGGCAACGGGGTGCCGCCGGCGACGTACCCGACGTGGCGCACCAGGCCGGCGGGCGTGGAGGTGACCAGGTACGGCGGCAGCAGCAGCAGCCCGTCCGCGCCGCAGTCGGCGGCGATCCGGGCGAATTCCCGGGCGCACTGCGGTCCGCCGCCGGTGCCGGCGAAGATCGGCAGGCGGCCCCCGGCCACCCGCACCGCCGTGCTGACCACCTCGCGGTACTCGTCGCGGTCCAGGGCGGTGAACTCTCCGGTGCCGCAGGCCACGAAGAGCGCCGACGGGCCGGCGGCGACCTGCTGTGCGACGTGCTCGGCGAACACGGCGAGGTCGACGGTGTCGTCGGAGGTGAACGGGGTCAGCGGGAAGGAGAGCAGGCCGTGCAGGCGCATGGGATTCCTTGTCTGTGCGGTCTCGATGGGTACACGGGTGGCGGTCGGGCGGGGCGGCGGTCGGGCTCAGCCCTTGACCGCTCCGGAGGTGAGGCCACGCATGAACTGCCGCTGCATGGCGAGGAACACGAGGACCGAGGGCAGCAGGGCGAGCAGCGACGCGGCGAGCAGCACGCCGACCCCGACCTCTTCGTCGTTGCGCAGGGTGCGCAGCGCCAGCGGCAGGGTGAACTGGCTGGCGTCCTGGGCGACCAGCAGCGGCAGCATGTACTGGTCCCAGATCATGGTGAAGCCGAAGATGCCGATGACGCCGAGCGCCGGTCGGCACAGCGGCAGGACCACCGACCAGAAGATCCGCAGGTCGCCGGCGCCGTCGATGCGGGCGGCCTCCTCCAGGTCCACGGGGATCTCCCGCATGAACTCGGTCATGACCAGGATGGAGAAGCCCCAGGCGGCGACGGGCACGATCATCCCGACCAGGCTGCCGACGAGGTTGACGTGGATCACCGGCACGTCGGCGAGCACCAGGGAGAGCGGGATGGCCAGGATCTCCTCGGGCAGCATCATCGTGGCGAGGATCAGCAGGAAGACCAGCCGCATGCCGGGGAAGCGTTTGCGGGCCAGAGCGTACGCCGCCGAGATGCTGACCATGATCTGCAGCAGCAACCCGACCCCGACCACGATGAACGAGTTGAGCAGGTAGAGCAGCACGTCACGACGGATCGCGGCGGTGAAGTTGTCCAGGGTGAGGCGGGTCGGCAGCAGCGTCAGCCGGCTCGGGTCGGGCACCGGGGTGAACGCGCTGACCAGCAGGGCGACCAGCGGGCCGGCGAAGACGCAGACGAGGACGGCGTAGAGCAGGAGGCGTACGATCCGCGCGACCGGTCCGGGCAGCGCGGCGAACCCGAGTGCCGTGTCGAGCCGCTGTGCCCGCTGCGCTCTGGTACCGGGGCGACGTGGCGTACCGGCCCGGCGGGCGGCGGTGCCGGCGGTCACCGGGCTGCCCCGCGGTCGCGGCGCCGCGCTGCCTGGACGGCGAGGGTGAGCACGACGGTCGCCCCGAGCAGCACCATCGATCCGGCGGCGGCCACGCCGAGTTCGTTGCGTTCCAGGCCGAGTTTGTAGATGAGGGTCATCAGGACCTCCGTGGAGCCGTTGGGTCCGCCGTTGGTCAGCAGGAAGATCTCGGTGAACACCCGCAACCCGCGGATGGCGGCGAGGGTGGCCAGGATCGCGAAGACGGGTCGCAGCGCCGGGAAGGCGACGTGCCACAGCCGCCGCAACGGTCCGGCGCCATCGGCGGCTGCGGCCTCGTACAGGGCGCGGTCGACGCCGGCCAGGCCGGCGAGGAAGATCATCATGTCGTACGGCGCGCCTCGCCAGATGCCGACCGCCATCACCGACCAGAGCGACGTGTCCTCGCCGTTGAGGAACTGTGACGGGCCCAGCCCGACCCAGCCGAGCAACCCGTTGACCATGCCATCCGGGGCGGGGTAGTAGAGGATGCGCCAGACCTCGGCGACCACGGCCATCGCCGCGACCGTGGGCAGGAAGACCGCGGTCCGCACGAACCACAGGTGCCGGGCGGCGCCCTCCAGCAGCAGCGCCAGCGCCAGCCCGAGCACGATCGAACCGCCGGTCTGGCCGACGGCGAGCACGACCGTGTGCCAGATCGCGGCGAGGAAGGCGTCGTCGGTGAACACCTGCCGGTAGTTGTCCAGACCGACCCACTGGTCGCCGAGGTAGGGGCGTACCTCGTGGAAGCTCATCTCGACGGCCCGGGCCATCGGCACGAACTTGAAGGCCGCGAAGATGATCAGCGCGGGGGCGAGGAAGAGCCAGGGCACCAGGTACCGCTGAACCGAGCCGAACATCGGCATCGAGAGCCCGCGGCGCCCACCAGGCGGACCCGGGCGGACCGGCGTACCTGGCGGGCGGCCCGGGCGGCCCGTCGCGGCGGGCACCGGCGCACCCTGCCGGGTCGGCGCCGCCCGGGTCCCACTCACGCCTTCACTCCCTGCTTGGTCAGCTCGGTGGCGAACGTCGCGGCGAGCTTCTCGAGTTCGCCCTTGGTGTCGGTGCCGCAGTTGGCGACGATCGCGTTGATCGTCTCGGCCGCCTTCTGCTGGAACGGCGTCCACTCCGGCACCGCCGGGACGTACCGCCCGACCGTCCGGTAGATCTCGTCGAAGGTCTGCCACCGGGCGTCGGAACGGACCTCGGCGAGCTTGACCGTCGCGTTCACCGGCAGGCGGACGAAGTTGCCGGCGGTGTCGCCGGCCATCCCGAGGGTCTGCCCTTCCACGGAGACCGCGAACTCGGCGAACTTCTCCTGTCCGGCCCGGTTGTCGGAACCGGCCATCAGGTAGACGTTCTCGCCCTCGGCGAGCGAGGCGGCCTTGCCGCTCGGACCGGGCGGCGCGGGGACCACCTCGTACTTGTCCTTGCCGAGGTTCTTGTCGAAGCGGGCCATGTTGTAGGGCCCGGTGAGGTAGATGCCGGCCTTGCCGGTCTCGAACACCGGGTGCGCCTGGGTGGTCTCCATGGTGACCGCGCCCGGCGCGACGGTCTTGGCGGTGCAGAACTGGGCCTTGAACCAGTCGACCGCCGCGACCGACTCGGGGCTCGCGATCGCCGGGGTGAAGGCGCCCGGCTTACCGCTGAGGAAGTCTCCACCGCCGGCCCACAGGAAGCTGGAGAAGTACCACGCGGTGTAGCCGCGCTTCGTCGAGGCGGGTACGGCGTATCCGTACGTGTCGGCCTTGCCGTTGCCGTCCGGGTCCCGGCTGGTGAAGGCGGTGGCGAGCGTGTCCAGGTCGGCCCAGCTCCGGGGGACCGGCAGCCCGACCTTCTCCCGCCAGTCCTTGCGGATGAACAGGGCGAACGACTGGGCGGAGAAGGGCACCGCGTAGTGCTTGCCGTCGGCCGCCTTGGCGGCGTCCCAGGCGACCGGGGTCAGCTCCTGCTCGCCGGCGATGTCGGCGCGGTCGACCTCGCGGACCAGGCCCTGCTTGACCAGGGTGCCGAGCTGGCCGGTGTCGTTGATGACGATGTCGGGAAGCTGCTTCTGCGCGGCGGCCTGCTGCAGCTTCGTCTCGAAGTCCTCGAAGAGGGCGGTGACGGTGGTCGGGATGCCGCTGGACTCGGTGAACTTGGCGGCCAGCGCCTTGGCGGTCTGTTCGGTCGCTCCCGGGGGCTTGCGGACCCAGATCTGCAACGGCGCCTTGGCGTCCTGCGCCGCGTCACCGGCGTCACTTCCGCAGGCGCTCACCCCGAGGGCGGTGACGGCGACGGCGAACAGGGCCACAAGCTTGGTCGCGCCTTGACGGTCAGTCACGAGACTGCCTCCTGTCTACATATATGGACGCGTTCCTGATGTGTGTCACTTGGGCATCAACAAGTTAGCTTCCGGTACCATGGCGGTCAACAGGCCCGAAACAAATAACCATCAGGGTGGAGCCATGCCCCGCACTCGCTCGCGCATCGAACGACCTGAAAGCGCTGACCGCTCCGACGACGCCGGCCGGCGCGCCGGCGGCGAGAGGAACGGACGCGCGGCCGCGCACGGCCCCGCCGGCGCGCCGGCCGAGTCCTCCCCCGTCAAGTCCGCCGAGCGCACCGTGCGGATCCTGGAGACGCTGGCCGCGTCACCCACCCGCCTGACGCTCTCCGAGCTGCAGGAGCGGATGGGTTACCCGCGCTCCAGCCTGCACGCGCTGGTGCGCACGCTGCGGGAACTGAAGTGGGTGGAGACCGATGAGGCCGGGATGGCGTTCGGGGTCGGGCCACACGCGTTGCTCTCCGGCACCGCCTACCTCGACCGTGACCGCGCCCTGCCGTACGCGCACGAGACACTGGAGGATCTGCGCGCCGAGGTCGGGTACACGATCCACTACGCCCGACGCGATGACGCGCACGTGCTCTACCTGGCGAGCCGGGAGTCACGCGACGCCGTCCGCGTCGTCTCCCGGGTCGGGCGGCGCCTGCCGGCCCACCTGACCGCCCTCGGCCAGGCGCTGCTCGCCGAGCTCACCACCGACGAGGTGGAGCAGATCCTGCCGGCCGACCTGGAGAAGGCCACCCCGCACACCATGACCGACCGGGCGGCGCTGTACGCCGAACTGGACGCGGTACGGCAGCGGGGCTGGGCGTTCGAACGGGAGCAGGGCACCGAGGAGGTGGCGTGCGTGGCCGCGCCGGTCGGCTACCGGATTCCGGCCACGGACGCCATCTCCTGCTCGATGCCCGCCCAGTTGGCCGACGGCGAGGAGCTGGACCGGGTGGTCAAGGCGGTGGTGACCCACACCCAGCGACTCGCCGCCACCCTTCGCCGGGAGGGAATCCGCTAGTAGCGCTCGCCGAGAGGCACGTCGCACCACTGGCCGCCGGCCCGGTCGAGCACCGGGTCGGCGTCGAAGTCGGGCTCCCCGTGGGCGGCGACGAGTTCGTCGGCGTACTGCTCGGCGTCGTCCTTCGGGTGGTAGCCGATCGCCTCGCCCTCGGCCAGCGACCACCAGCGGCGGGTGTTGCGGCTGACCCCCCAGACGATCCGGTAGCCAGGTGAGTCGGCGGTCAGGCACGCCTCCACCAGGCGCGCCCCGTCGTCGGGGGACAGCCACAGGGCCAGGCCGCGCAGCCCCGGCGGCCTGGGGAACCACAGCCCGATGCGCAGGCAGATCACATCCATGCCGAAACGGTCGGCGTAGAGCTGCCCGGCGGCCTCGGCCGCCACCTTGCTCCACCCGTACAGCGTGTCGGGGCGCCCGGGCACGTCCGCCGGCAGACCCCCCGCCGGCGCCCCGTGCCGGCGGTGGAAGCCGGCCGCGTGGTTCGACGACGCGAGCACCACCCGGCGTACGCCGGTGCGCCGGGCCGCCTCCAGCACGCAGTACGTGCCGTACGCGTTGAGCCGGAGCACCTCCTCGACGCCGGCCTCGCGGCTCTGCCCCCCGAGGTGGACGATCGCGTCGACGTCGCGGCAGGCCTCCACCATCGCGTCGAGATCGTCAACCGAGGCGACCACCACCTCTTCCCTACCGTCGGCAGGCTCCGTGGTCGGTTCTGGTTGCCTGACGTCCAGCAGCCGAAGCGTACGGCCGGGGCGAGCCAGCCGGGGCCGGAGCAGGGTCGCCACCTTTCCGGCCCCTCCGGTGATCAGGATGCGTTCCTCCGCCATGCCACTGCCTTCCGTTGGTCTGTTGCGGAATGGGTGCCACAGCATAACCCCCGCTGTCCTGATACAAGGACTCCGTCTTCCACAGCGCACGCCATCCACATACGTGGAAAGACAGGCAACATCGTCCACATATGTGGAAGTTATGTTACCTGCAGGACAACCATTGACCCGTTGGCCGCCGTTCAGTTAACTGGCTAGCAACCTTCGTCGATGTCTGGCGATGTCACCCCCCTTCACCCGCCCCCGCCGCTTCTCCGACGGCGACAATCACCCGGAGGTCGTGGTGCCCCCTTCCCTCCTACCCCGGCTCGTGCCCCTCGTGGGCACGGCCGTGGTCCTCGCCACCATGCCGGTCGCGCTCGCCGCGGCCGACCAGCAGTCCCCGCAGGTGAGCGCCGCGTCGGCCGACGCGGCGCTCACCCTGGATCTCTCCACCGGCAACCGCCGCGCTCCCCTGACCGGCCTCTACGACTGGCGCCGCGCGGGCTACCGCGGCGGTGCCGCCCTGCCGGGCAGCAGTCAGATCAACCCCGACGCCGCCTGCCAGGTGACCCCGGCCGAACTGGCCGGCAGCTTCGGGGTACGCCCCGGCGACGGGGTGGACGACTCCGCCGGCCTCCAGTCGGCGATCGACGCGGTCCGGTCGACCTGCTCCGGCAGTGCGAGCTACACCCGGCTCAGCCTGATCAACCTGCCCGCCGGCGTACTCAACGTCAGTCGGGAACTGCACGTCGACGCCGACTACCTGGTAATCCGCGGCGCCGGCGCCGACCCCACCACCGGCACCCGGATCGCCTACCGGCCGGACGCCAACACCCGCTACGACACCCTCACCCCCGACGGATCGGACTGGGACGAGGACGCGATGACCTTCGGGCAGGGCAAGGGCGGCTGGCTCTGGCCGGGCCGCGGCCTGTTCCGGGTGCAGTCCCGAGGCGTGCACACCAGTTACGCCAGCGATCACGCCGCCGCCCCGGCCAACCGTAGGGACATCTTCGAAGGCACGGTGAACGTGCACTGGAAGGCCGGTGTCGCGCTACGCGGCAAGACCGGTGACACCGCGTACGCCGCGCGGGCCGGCGACACCGTCGTACACCTGGCCAGCAACGCCTCCATGACCCACCTGACCGCCGGCGCGCTGGTCAACATCCGGGCCGCGAACTCGGTCAACTTCTACGCCCAGCAGCAGGCGCTGCCCACCCCACACCCGCTGCTCAACCTCCACATGCGGCAGCAGATCTTCACGATCACCGCAGCCGACTCCGCCAACCGCACGATCACCCTGGACAAGCCGCTGGAGTACGACGTACCGGTGAACTCCACCTCCGACGGGTCGGCGCCGATCGACGGCACGGTCTACCAGTCCAAGGCGGCGCCACTGGTCGACCCGGTTCTCGGCGTCGGCATCGAGTCCCTCTCCCTCACCCAGGAGATACCCGGGCTCGCCCCGGCGGCCGCGAAGCACAACTACGGCAACCTGGACCCCGCCGCGCAGATGCACGGCATCGTCTTCAAGTGGGCGGCGAACTCGTGGGTACGCGGCATCCGCGCCGAGATGACCGGCTCCCACCCGATCGTCACCGAGGAGGCCAAGAACCTGCAGATCGTCGACAACCACCTCGACGGCGCGTGGAACAAGGGCAAGGGCGGCAACGGCTACTTCCGCGGCTCCCGGGTCTGGGACTCCCTCTACGCCGGCAACGTCTCCCGCAACCTGCGCCACTTCACGTTCCAGTGGTCCGCGTCGGGCAACGTGGTCATCGGCAACGACTTCGACTCCGACCTCAACCTGCACGGCGGCTGGGAACGCCACAACCTCTTCGAGCTCAACACGGTGACCGTCCCGTACGCCCACCGCTCCGCCAACTGCACGGCCAACTGCGGCGAAGAGGGCGGCGGCGGACCGGACACCTCGAACTGGTTCCCGATCTGGTGGGGCGCCGGCAAGAAGGCGGTGAAATGGTCCGGCTCCACCGGGCCCCGCAACGTCTTCTTCAACAACACGATGACCAAGCAGCTCGGCTCGAACACCGCGCCCTACACGGCCTACTACCCGGACCGCACCCGGATCTACCAGTTCGGCTGGAACGGCACGGGCTTCCGCCACCTCGACATCGGCGGTACGCCGATCGCCGACTGGGCCCAGAACGAGCAGCGCGACTACACCGGTGGGCACGGCGTCGACGCCACCCGCACCGACACCGGGCCGTCGCTGTTCCTGACCCGGGTCGGCGGCGCCACCCCGCCGCCCACCACCGCACCGCCGACGACGCCACCGCCGACCACGACGCCGTCCCCGACGACGCCGCCACCCACCACGGCGCCCCCGTCGAGCGGGCTGACCGCCCGGTTCGTCAAGACCTCCACCTGGAACGGCGGCTACGGCGCGGACTACCTCATCACCAACACCGGCAGCACCGCGATCACCAGCTGGACCGTCGAGTTCGACCTGCCCGCCGGAACCACCATCACCAACTCGTGGAGTTCCGTACGCACCCAGAGCGGGCAGCACTACCGGTTCACCAACGCCAGCCACAACGGCGACATCGCACCCGGCGCCACCGAAGACTTCGGCTTCAACGTCTCCGGCACCGGCACCCCCCTCAACTGCACCATCAACGGAAGGCCCTGCTGATGCCACACCCACGTACCGGCAGAGCGGTTGCCGTGGCCGGTTTCGTCGCCGCCCTCGGCGCTGCGGCCCTGGTGTTCGCGCCCGCGGCGAACGCCGCCGCGCCCGACCTGACCGCCCGCTTCGTCAAGACCTCCACCTGGAACGGCGGCTACGGCGCGGACTACCTCATCACCAACCGTGGCGACGCCGCGAGCACCAGCTGGACCGTCGAGTTCGACCTGCCCAGCGGCACCACGATCACCAACTCGTGGAGTTCCGTACGCACCCAGAGCGGACAGCACTACCGGTTCACC
Source organism: Micromonospora sp. LZ37 (assembly GCF_059359015.1). Classification (NCBI taxonomy): domain Bacteria; kingdom Bacillati; phylum Actinomycetota; class Actinomycetes; order Micromonosporales; family Micromonosporaceae; genus Micromonospora; species Micromonospora sp. LZ37. The sequence continues at coordinate 657,138 of NZ_JCADBL010000002.1, forward strand.
AACGCCAGCCACAACGGCGACATCGCACCCGGCGCCACCGAAGACTTCGGCTTCAACGTCTCCGGCACCGGCACCCCCCTCAACTGCACTGTCAACGGAAGGCCCTGCGACGGCACGGCCCCGACGGCCCCGACGCCCACCACCGCACCTCCCACGACCCCGCCGCCCACGACACCGCCTCCGACGACACCACCGCCCAGCGGTTCGGTCGTGGATGTCGCCACCGCGGCCCAGCTGCAGACCGCCCTGGCCGCCGCCCAGCCCGGCCAGACCATCCGGCTCGCGTCCGGCACCTACCGGGGCGCGTTCCTCACCCAGCGGGCCGGCACCGCCTCTGCCAAGATCACGCTGACCGGCCCCAGGACCGCGGTCCTCGTCAACGACGGCCCTTCCGGCACCGCCCCGTCCTGCCCGGCGCCGACCGCCGGCTGGGACTCCGGCTACGGCCTCTGGTTGTCCAACGCGCCGTACTGGAACCTGACCGGCTTCACCGTGGCCGAGTCGAAGAAGGGCATCGTGCTCGACAACTCCCACCACGTCACCATCGACGGGTTGTACGTGCACCACACCGACGAGGAAGCGGTGCATTTCCGCCGTTCCTCGGCGGACGGGATCATCCGCAACTCCACGATCACCGACACCGGCCTGGTGCAGGCCGGCTACGGCGAGGCTGTCTACATCGGCTCCTCGCAGTCGAACTTCGGCTGCCACGGCAACTCCGGCGGGATGGACCGCTCGGACCGGGTGCAGGTGCTGAACAACACCATCGGCCCCAACGTCGCCGCCGAGCACGTGGACGTCAAGGAGGGCACCGTGGGCGGCGTGATCCGGGGCAACCGGTTCAACGGCCAGGGCATCTCGGGATCCAATTCCGCCGACTCGTGGGTCGACGCCAAGGGCAACGGCTACCTCATCGAGGGCAACACCGGCACCTTCCGTACGCCCGGCACCTTCGCCAACGGCTACGAGACACACAACCTGATCGACGGCTACGGCTGCGGCAACATCTGGCGCAACAACACGTCGGATCTCGGCGGCGTCGGCCGGTACGCCATCTACGTCACCTCGACGTCGAAATGCTCCTCGAACCCCAACGTCGTGTACTCCTCCAACACCGTCACCAACGCGGTGAACGGACTGACCAACATCCCCACCACCCCGTAACGCGAGCCCAGTGCGAGCCCAACCGGCGACGGAACCACGAACCGGTTGGGCCCGCACGAGGGCACGGAGCGAACGTCGACCACGTCGGTCTCCTGGGAGTTCACGCCGGCCCGCTCGCCCCCCTGCCCGCAGGTCAGGGCACCGCCCCTGGTCCGCCCTTGTTGATGACATCGGACGCGGTAACCACGAAGCAGCTGCTCCGCCAGCTGTGACGTAGGTCGGCCGGTCAAATCCCTGGTCGGCCGGGAGGCGCTTCACCGATGATTGCGGCCATGGCCACGACCCGACGGGCCGAAACGCCCACTGACCCACCCGACCCAGATGGCGACCAGGCGCTGGCCGGTGTGCGCGGGAGTTCTCTGCCAGCACAGCCGGACGGGGGAACCACCATGGGGGGCATCGAGCGCCGTGAGCTCGCCGGCAGGGCGCTCGATGGCCACCTGGGTGGCAATGCTGCCTCGATCCGGGCGACGGCCCGCGCCCTGGCGAAGGTCGGGTCCGCCGTGGCCGTGGTGCTCGTCGAGGGCATCAGCGACCAGATCGCACTGGAAACCGCCGCAGCCGGCCGCGGCCGCGATCTCGAGGCCGAGCGGGTGGTGATCGTGCCGATCGGCGGCGCGCACGCGATCGGCCGCTTCCTCACAAGGTTGGGCCCGCTGGGCGCCCGGGTGCGACTTGCCGGTCTGTGCGACGTGCGTGAGGAGGAGGTGTTCCGGCGCGGACTGGACATGAACCACCTCGGCACACCCCGGACCCGCAGCGACATGGAGCGCCTCGGGTTCTACGTCTGCGTCAACGATCTGGAGGATGAGCTGATCCGCGCCCTGGGCACGGCGCGGGTCGAAGCGCTCTTCGACTCGCAGGGCGACCTCCGATCGTTCCGTTCGTTCCAGAGCCAGCCCGCCTGGCGCGGCCAGGAGCCCGAAGCGCAGCTGTGGCGGTTCCTGCGCAGCAGTTCGCGCCGCAACCTGCGCTACGCACGCCTGCTCGTCGAGGCGGCGGTCGGCCGGGACACCTTGCCGCGGCCGCTCGACGCGCTACTGGCCACCGTTTGACCGACCGGAGGTCGAGCCTCGACAGGCGCCGGACCGGCATGCCATCGCCACCCGGTCGGTTCGCCTCACGATGACGCGCGGCCGGTGCCGCGGCGCCCGCGGCGTCGGCTGTCAATTCATTGTCCGGTTGTGGGAGCACGGTGATAGACAGTCGGCGTGGCGAAGACTCTGGAGTTCCCCGTCCTGCTGCGGCTGATCGACGAACGGTCGGTCGCGTTCCGGGCCGCGGTCGCCTCCGCCCCCGCCTCGAGGCGCAAGTGCCGACCTGCCCCGAGTGGACGCTGCTGGATCTGGTGCAGCACCTGGGCAGGGGGCACCGCCGGTGGGCCGCCACCGTCGCCGCAGGGCCTGCCGACGCTCCCCCGGCCGAGACCGCTTCGGAGGGCGCCCCGGCTGCGCCCCGGGAGCGCGAGGCCCTGCTGGCCTGGTCGGCCGAGTCCACGGCGCAGCTGCTGAGCGCACTGCGGGAGTCCGGCCCGGATCGCGGTTGCTGGACGTGGTGGGCTGGGTCGCAGTCGCCGCAGGCCTGCGGTGCCGTCGCCCGGCACCAACTCCAGGAGGTCGCGGTGCACACCTACGACGCCCAGACCACCCTGGGCGCCCCAACGCCGCTGCCGGACGAGGCGGCACTCGACGGTGTCGACGAGTTCCTGTCCACCTGCTGCGCAGGGCCGTACGCCTGGCCGCACGAGCCCTGTGCCGTCGACTACCACGCCACCGAGGGTCGATCCTGGCGCCTCTCGCTCGCCGCCGACGGCGTACGGGCCACCCGTCTGCCCACGCCCGGCACGACGCCCGCCACCGCTGCTGGCGAGGCGGCCGACGCCTCCCTCCGGGGCGCGGCCAGTGACCTGGTCCTGGCCCTGTACGGCCGTGTTCCGGTGGACTCGCTGAAGCTCGACGGCGACCGACGTCTCTTCGACCTGCTCCTGGCCTGGGACCCGGATGAGGATGGCGAAACCGCCCTGCCGGCCGGACAGCCGGCTGCGACGCTTCGACCGTGATCGACAAGCCCGGCATCGACGAGCGGCTGCTGGCGGCCGAGGTGGCCGCCGCCTGGGCCGTGGACCTCGCCGATCTCGTGTTCCTGCCGGTCGGGCTCGACGGGCACGCATGGGCGTACCGGGTGGACACGTCCGACGGCGAGCGCTACTTCCTGAAGATGCGCCGCGGCGAGTTCACCCCCGCGGCCGTCCTGCTGCCCGGCTTCCTCCGCGCGCAGGGCGTCCGGCAGGTCGTCGCGCCGATCGACCTGCCGAACGGCAGTGCCAGTCGCGAGTTCGGGGACCACCGGCTGCTGCTCTACCCGTTCCACGACGGCGGCAGCCTGTGGGGCCGCGGTCTCACCGACCGCCAATGGGTCGAGTACGGCGAGTTCCTGGGCCGGCTGCACGCGGTCACGCCGAGCGCCGACATCGCCGCGGTCCTGCCGGCCGAGACCTACCGGTCGAGCGCGGGCGAGCGGCTGCGAATCCTCGGCGAGCAGGCTGCGGCGACCGAGACCCTCGGCGTCTTCTGGGACCGGTACGGCGTCGCGCTGCACCGGTTGTCCGAAACGGTCGATGAGCTGGCCTCCCGGGTGACGCGAGGTCGACACGTCATCTGCCACGCCGACGTCCACCCCGGCAACCTGATCGCCGACGGCGACGGTCCACTGCACGTCGTGGACTGGGATGCGCCGATCCTCGCGCCGCGCGAGCGGGACCTGATGTTCGTCCACAGCCAGGACTTCGGCGATCACCCGATCAACGCCCACCGCGCCGAACTCTTCCGTCGAGGCTACGGGCCGTTGGAGCCGGACCAGGCCATGCTCCGCTACTACCGCAGCGAACGGCACCTCGACGACGTCGCCGTGTTTCTGCACAGCATCCTCAACTCCGAGGCCAGTCCGGAATCCCGGGCCAACGACCTGCACTGGCTGACCCGCATCGCCGAGACCGTCACCGACCCGCGCTACGCGGCCTGATCCTCTCCCGACCGGCGAGCGCGGCGGCACACGCTCGGCGCCTACCGTTCGTCCCCCGGCCCCGGTCGGGTCCGCCACGACCTCGTCGTCCGGATGCCTGAGGCGCCATTACGGGATGTTCACTCCGCCTGGCTCCGGGTATTGCCAGCTCATGGCGCGGTACACGAAGCCGGAACTCCGTGAGCAGGTCAAGAAGGAGATTCAGGCCTCCGACAAGGGCGGCAAGCCGGGGCAGTGGTCGGCGCGCAAGTCGCAGCTGCTCACCAAGGAGTACCAGCGGCGCGGCGGTGGCTACGTCGGGCCGAAGGACGAGCGGCAGAAGTCCCTGCAACGGTGGGGAGCCGAGGAGTGGCAGACCAAGGAGGGCTCCACCCGGGCACGCCGGAACGGCGAGACGAGCCGGTACCTGCCGAAGCAGGCCTGGGAGGAGCTTTCCGAGGAGGAGCGGCGCGCCACTGACCGCAAGAAGCGGCAGACGTCCCGCACCGGCCGCCAGTTCGTGTCCAACACCGGGCCCGCCAAGCGGGCCCGGCGGGACGTGACGGCGGCGGAGCAACTGTCGGAGATGCCGGTCGCCCAGGCGGTGAAGCTCGTCCGCGACCTGGACACCAACCAGCTCAAGGCGGCACTGCGCCGCGAGCGCGGCGACAAGGCCCGCAAGACGCTCGTCCAGAGGCTGGAGTCGGAGCTGCACCGGCGCTGACGGCGGAAGCCAGCTACCGCTGGCGGGAGGTCAGGACCTCTTCGGCGTACGCCCAGAGCCGGTCGGCGGCTGCCGGGTCGACGGCGTGCTGGGCCACCCCGGTCATCGGCTCCGGGCCGCCCGGGACGACCGCCGCCTCCTGGTTGTCCTCGAAGTAGCGGCCGGTGACCCCCTCGAGCAGCGGCGACGCCGCCAGCAGCACCGAGGTCGCCGCGCCCTGGGCGGGGGTCTTGAAGTAGTCCGGCACCGTCCGGTTGCCCGCCTCGTCGATCGTCACCCCGACCGAACGCAACGTGTCGTCGTCGAGGTGCCGCTGGAGGTTGGTCATGATGTAGCCGGGGTTGGCCGCGTTGGCGGTGATCCCGTCCGCGGCCCAGTGGCGGGCGATGCCGACCACGAGCAGGACGTCGGCGGTCTTGGACTGGAAGTACGCCGCCCAGGGCTCGTACGGCTGGCGCTCGAAGTGCGGGTCGTCGAAGTCGACGGCCCGGCGCAACTGCGCCCCGGAGCTGACCACCACCACCCGTCCCGCGCCGGCGCGGAGACTGTCGCGCAGGCCGCGGGCGAGTGCGAAGTGGCCGAGGTAGTTGGTGGCGAGCTGCATCTCCCAGCCCTCGGCGGTGAGCTGCCGGGTCGGGACGGCCATGACACCGGCGTTGGCGACCAGCGCGTGCAGCGGCCCCTCCCAGGCCGCGACGAAGGCGTCGACCGACGACAGGTCGGCCAGGTCGAGGGCGGCCGCCCGGACGCTGCCCGGGCCGGGCCCGGCGAACTCCTCGACCAGCGCGGCGGCCCGGCCGGGATCGCGGGTGGCGACGGTGACCGCCGCGCCGGCGCCGGCCAGGGCGCGTACGGTCTCCACGCCGATGCCGGAGGCGCCGCCGGTGACGATCATCCGGCGCCCGGTGAGGTCGACGCCGTCGAGGATCTCGGCGGCCGTCGCGTGGGCGGCGAACGGAGTGGTCAGGCGTGCGGTGGCTGTCATGATGGCAACGCTACGAACGGCCCCGCGGGGCCGCCCATGGTTCACCGTCCGCCGCTCTTTCGGGCGCGTCCAGAGGAGGTCGCGGGTGGACCCGCTGGAGGATGTGCTGGCCCTGCTCGACGCGACGAGTCAGGTGTCGGCGGGGCTGGCCGCCGGTGGCCGCTGGGCGGTCCGGTTCCCGCCACCGGCCGGGGCCAAGTTCAACGCCGTCCGGCTCGGTTCCTGCTGGCTGAAGGTGGACGGCGTGCCCGATCCGGTCCACCTCGCCGAGGGTGACTGCTTCCTGCTGACCCGCCCCGTGGCGTACACCCTGGCCAGCGACCCGGACCTGCCGGCCGAGCCGGCGCACCCGATCTTCGCGGCGGCCGGCGACGGCGTGGCTCGCGCCGGCGACGGCGACGAGGTCTTCCTCATCGGTGCCGCGTTCACCTTCACCGAGCGGGCCCGCGCCCTGCTGCTGGACAGCCTGCCACCGGTGATCCACGTCCCGGCCGGGACGCCGGAGGCCGGCGCCGTCCGATGGACCCTCGGCGAGCTCGACGCCGAGCTGCGGGGCAGGCTGCTGGGGGCCACCCTCATCGCGGAGCGCCTCGCCGTCGTCATGCTCGTCCGGATACTGCGGCTGCACCTCGCCCGCGACCCCGGGCCCGACGCCGGCTGGCTCGCCGGCCTCGCCGACCCGACGGTCGCCGCCGCCCTGCGGGAGATGCACGCCCGGCCGGCCCACCCGTGGACGGTGGCGAAGCTGGCCCAGGTCGTCGCCGTCTCCCGGTCGACGCTGGCGTCGCGGTTCAAGGACGTGGTGGGCAAGGGCCCCCTGGAGTACCTCACCGAATGGCGGATCGAGCTCGCCGCCGACCGGCTCCGGCGGGGCGAGGACACCGTCGCCACGATCGCCCGCGCTGTCGGCTACAGCTCGGAGAGCGCGCTCAGCGTCGCGTTCAAACGGAGCACCGGTCGCTCGCCGGGCGCCTACCGCGATGAGTTCGCCAGGGTCCGCTGAGCCTTCGTCGGTGCGGCCCCGGTGTCCGACCGCAGCCGGCCACGCGCCCGCGTCGACACGAGCGCCTCGTTTGCGGACGTGGAGCGTGGGAAATCGCCTGGCCCAACGGCGAGAGGAAGGCTGCACGGTGGACGACAACGAGTTCCTCGGTCTGGTGGCGACGCGTTCGGGCATGTCGTCGGAGCAGGCCACCGCCGTAACCCGGGCCACGCTTTCCACCCTGGCCGAACGGATCGACGGCGGCGAGGCGCGCGATCTGGCCGACCAGCTTCCCGAGGGGCTGCGGGAGTACGCCTTCGGCGGCAGCGAGACCGCGGAACGGTTCGGGCTCGAGGTCTTCGTCGACCGGGTCAGCGGCCGCGCGGACCTCGACGCGGACCGGGCGAAAGACGGCGTGACGGCGGTCTTCGACGTCCTTCGGGACGCCCTCGGCCCCACCGGCTATGCGCAGGTGGTCACCCAACTGTCGGCCGAGTACGGCGACGTCGCCGACCAGACCGCGCCGTTCGTCCGACGACAGGCCTGACGGTCGACCGAGGAGACAGAGATGGCTGTGGACCGGGACGAGGCTGACCTGTTGGGCCGGGCGTCCGAGGCGGACGCCCAGGAACAACAGCAGGAGGAGATCGAGGTGGGCCCGACCGGGGCGGTGTCGGGCGCCGGGCCGGAGGCGTCCGAGGCGGACCTGGCGGAGCAGGGTGTCCTGGTGCCCCCGAGCGACCGGGCCGGCATGGCCGACGCCGTGCGCGACGACGTCAGCGCGGCGGACGCGGTGGAGCAGAACCAGGAGATCCCGACGCCGGACGAGGACCGCCGGGACTGATCGAAGCCGGAGCCCGAGTGCGCCGGTGACGTGGCGGGCATCACCGGCGCGGTCAACTGTACCGTCCGGACGGTACAGTAAGCCGCATGGAGTCAGCTCGGGAACGCATTCTGGACGCCGCCGAGGAACTGATCACCTCAGGCCACGTGCCCCCGGCGCTGGACGCGGTGGCGGCCGCGGCGGGCGTGAGCAAGGGCGGTCTGCTCTATCACTTCGACAAGCGGTCCCTGTTGCGTGCGCTGATGATCCGGGCGGTGCAGCGTTTCGATGAGCGGCTGACCGCCGCCGCGGCCGAAGGTGTGATGGCTTCGGCATGGTTGCGGCTGTCGGTACCCGGGCCGAGTGAGCGTCAGCTGTACCGGGCGATGTCGTCGACCCTGCGGTTGACCACCTCAGGTGAGTTCGACCTGCCGGCCGAGGTGACCGATGCCGAGCGACGCTGGCGGCAGATGCTGACCGACGAACTGGGGGATCCGGTCCGGGCCCGGCTGGTACGGCTCGTCGGTGACGGGCTGTTCCTGGCTGCCCTCACCGGTCAGCCACCGACGTCCGACGAGGTGGAGCAGCTCCTGCGCCACCTCGACCTACCTACGTCGGCGACACGCGCATGACCGCCGCCCTGCTCGCCGGTGTCGCCGGCCTGGCTCTCCTCGACGCGCTGAACCCCGCCACGATCGCCGGGGTGGCGTTGCTGCTGCTCGCCCCGATGGCACATCCCGTCCGGGCGGCGGCCGGGTTCGTCGGCGGCGCCTACCTGACGGTGTTCGGCCTCGGTGCCCTGGTGTACGTCGGCGCCGACACCGCCGCCGACATCGCCGGCAGCGGTCTCGTCTGGGTGCGGCGGGCCGCGTTCACGGTGGCCGCCACGGCGTTGGCCGTGGTGGGACTGCGCCGGCTGCGGCCACGCATCCGCCCTGCCGTCACCGTGCCGCGCTGGGTCAACCCGCTGACCGCAGCCGTACTCGGCCTGCTCATGACCGGCGCGGACCTGCCGAACGCCTTCCCGTACTTCATCGCCATCGAACGTATCGTCAACGCCGGCGTCAGCACGACGCCCGCACTACTGATCATCGCCGGCTACGCGCTGGTCTACTGCGTGCCGTGCCTGCTGCTGCTCATCGCGGGCGCCACCCGCGGCGATCGAGTACGCCGACCTCTCAGCAGGCTCTACGAACGCCTCGGAGCCGAGAGGAAACAGCCACGCAACGTGCCCATCGCGGTGGGCTACCTCGCCGCCGCTGCCGGCGTACTGGCAATTGCCGTCCTGACGTGAACCCACTCGATGGTTGCCGTGCGACCCGGCGTACGCCTCAGCACCGCCACTGTCACGCCGGCGGGTTCGAGGCGATGGTGGCCGGGTAGGCGCCTTCCCCTTGTTCGCGAGGCCGAGACAGCTCGGCGCGGAGGTGTCGTCCGGCGGATGCGTGACGCGACGGTGGGTCCGGGCGGGGCCCGGATGCGGTGGATGGAGGTGTCCGGCGACGAGCCGGTCCGGGTGTACCTGCACGGTCTGGGGGCGATGTCCGCCCCGTACTTCCTCCCAGTCGCCACCCACCCGGCGATGGCCGGGCACCGGTCGCTCCTCGTCGACCTGCTCGGCCACGGGCTCAGTGATCGACCGCCGGACTTCGGTTACACGCTGGAGGAGCACGCCGCCACCCTCGCCACGGCGCTGGACTCCGCCGGGGTCCGAGCGGCGGACGTGGTGGCCCACAGCATGGGCGGCGCGGTGGCGATCGTCCTCGCCCACCGCCGGCCGGACCTCGTCGGCCGGCTGGTGCTGGTGGAGGCCAACCTGGAGCCGAGCCCGGCGCCGAAGGTCGGCGGCAGCGGCATCAACGCGTACACCGAGGCCGAATTCCTGGCCGGCGGCTTCGCGGAGACCCTCGACCGGGTCGGACCGCTGTGGGCCGCCACCATGCGCCTCGCCGACCCGGTCGGCCTGCACCGCAGCGCGGTGCACCTGGTCGCGGCGACCCGACCCACCATGCGGCACATGCTGGTGCGCCTACCGATCCCCCGCACGTACGTCCAGGGCGAGCAGGGCACCCCGGTCCGGGACCCGGACGGCCTCACCGCCGCCGGGGTACGGGTGGTGACGGTCCGGGCCGCCGGGCACAACGTCATGCTCGACAACCCGGAGGAGTTCGCCCGGGTGACCGCCACCGGTCTGACCGGCCGGGCCCGGCCCGGCTGACCACACGCCTAGTTTCGGCCGCGGATCATCGACATCAGCAGCCCGTGGGTCTCGGCGTCGGCGGCCACCACGAGCCCGCGGCCAGTCGGCCCGATCGGAGCGCCGTCGATTCCGGTGACCACGCAGCCGGCGGCCCGGCACAGGGCGATGCCGGCGGCGAAATGCACACTGCCCGACAGATCACCGCCATCGGTCACGTACGCGGCGCGCCTGCCTGCCGCGACCCAGGCCAACGCCAGCGTCGTGGACACGACTCGCGGCCGGAAGCGCTCGACGAACCCGGGGTGGGCCAGCAGGTCCACGGCCCGGAATCCGGGCGCGCCCGGAAAGGGCGGATCCAGGTTGACGTCCACCATCCGGATGCCGGGCGTGGGCGCCAACTGTTCGTCAACCCCGTCGCGCCGGGCCCAGGCGGTCCTAGCGTCGGTGAAGAAAATCTCGCCGCTGAACGGGTCGGCGACCGCCGCCGCCCCGTCGCGCAGCGCCACGTTGACGGCCACCAACATGTTGCCGACGGCGTAGTTCAGCGTGCCGCACAGGGGATCCACCAACCACTGCCGCACCGCGTCGGCCGGGCCCCGCTGCCCGCCTTCCTCGCCCAGCACGGCATCATCGGGCCGAGCAGCACGGATGACCCCGAGAATCGTCTTCTCAGCCTCCACATCGGCCGCGGTGGCGAAGTCACCACCGCCCTTGTCGATGCGGGTGAGCCGATGGCCGTACATCGTGCGCACCACGTCCGCGCCAGAACGTGCCGCAGCTATCGCCACCCCGGCATCGTCAAGGCCCGCGTACGAGTTCCTCACGCCGTGCAGAGTATCCGGCTCACCTTCTGGACGAGTTCAGGGAACTGGCCTCCTTCGGCCCGACATCCACATCGCACGGCTCGTACCGCAGTCGACGGCCGCGACGGCGGTCTCCAATCGACGCCGAGGCCGAGGAGCCGACCGGGACAACCCCGCGGAAACCCTTGACGTCACCGTCGGTGACGTGATCTGCTCAAGGCGTCACGCTAATGACAACCGTTGTCGTTATGTTGAGGAGCAGCATGTCTCTCACCGTTCCGCCCGCCCTCCTGGACGCCGCCGAAGCCGGCCCGGTGGACGACGCCGAGTTCGTCGGCTGCGTCCGCGACTCCCTGCCCTACGCCTGGCAGACCGTCAGCCGCGTCGTCGCCGACCTGGAGGCGTCGGAGGGCACCTTCGCCGACGACAGCACGCCGCCGCCGAGCGAGGCCGAGCGCGGCCAGCTGCTCCGGGCTTTGGCCAGCGACGCCATCCGGGGCAGCCTGGAGCGGCACTTCGGCGTGAAGCTGGCCTTCCAGAACTGTCACCGGGTCGCCGCCTTCCGGCCGTCGGCGGTCGACTCGGACCGCTACCGCCGGTTCATCTCCACCCGGGGACAACTGCTCAACCAGTCCCCCGAGCTGCGTGACTGCTGAACGCCCCGCGGCCCGGCGGGCGGGACAGGGCGTCCAGGCGCACCTGTTCCTGCTCGCCGGGCGGCAGCCCGGCGGCAGCCACGCCGAGGCGCTCGCCGACGCCCACCGCTACGGCACGGCGGCGGAGGCCGCCGGTTACGCCGGGGTGTGGATGGCCGAGCACCACTTCATCTCCTACGGGGTGTGCCCGTCCGCGGTCGCCTTCGCCGCGCACCTGCTCGGCGCGACGCGGCGGATCACCGTCGGCACCGCCGCCTGTGTGCTGTCCACCCGGCACCCGGTCGCCCTCGCCGAGGAGGCGGCACTGCTCGACGAGCTCTCCGGCGGACGTTTCCGTCTGGGTGTCGGCCGCGGCGGCCCGTGGGTGGACCTGGAGGTCTTCGGCACCGGCCTGGACCGGCACGACAACGGCTTCCCCGACGGCGTGGAGCTGCTGACCCGGTGGCTCTCGGGCGCGGCGACGGTGGCCGGCAACGAGCGGTTCCCGTTCCGCCCCGTGCCGGTGGTGCCGCGACCGACGCGCCGGATCCCGGTCTGGGTCGCCGCGACCTCCGCGCCGACCGTCGAGCTGGCCGCCCGGCACGGCCTGCCGCTGCTGCTCGGCATGCACGCCGACCTGCCGGAGAAGGCGGAGCTGCTCGACCGCTACGCCCGGGTCGCGGCCCGGCACGGCCACGACCCGGAGAGCGCCGCGCACGCCAGCGCGCACCTGGCGTACGTCGCCGACACCGACGACGCGGCGCAGCGGGCCGTCCGGTCCGGCCTGCCGGGCCTGCTGGCCGGGGTACGGGAGTACGTGCGCATCGACGGCGCTCCGAGCGCCGGGCGGGACCACGACCGTTACGTCGCCGACCTGATCGGCATGCACCCGGTCGGGTCGCCGGCCCGGTGCCGGGCGGTCCTCGCGGCGGCGGCGCGCCTGCCGGGGGTACGCCACCTGCTGCTGATGGTCGAGGGCGCGGGTGGACGCGAGCCGACCCTCGCCAACATCGAACGGTTCGCGGTCGACGTGCTCGAACCGGCGTAGGCCGGTCACCCGGGAATGGGACACACCGGGTCGGTTCCCGCCCCCGCGCCGCGACGGTCCACTACTCTATCGCTCATGAAAACGGTTACCGAAAACGCGAGGGTGGAGCAGCTCCCATGAAGATCGCCTTCGTCGGCAAGGGCGGCAGCGGCAAGACCACCCTCGCCGCCCTCTTCGCCCGCCACCTGGTCCACACCGGCGCGCCGGTGCTGGCCGTGGACGCCGACATCAACCAGCACCTCGCCGTCGCCCTCGGCGCCCCCGCCCACGTCGCGGCCGACCTGCCGCCGCTCGGCGAGCACCTCCCCGCCATCAAGGAGTACCTGCGGGGCGACAACCCCCGGATCGGCTCGGCCGCCGAGATGGTCAAGACCACGCCACCCGGGCGGGGCTCCCGGCTGTTGCGGATCCACGAGGAGAACCCGGTCTACGCCGCCTGCGTCCGACCGATCGGCGGAGTGCGGTTGGCGGTCACCGGGGCGTTCACCACCCAGGACCTGGGCGTCGCCTGCTACCACTCGAAGGTGGGAGCGGTGGAACTGCTGCTCAACCACCTGGTCGACGGCCCCGGCGAGTACGCGGTGGTGGACATGACCGCCGGCGCCGACTCCTTCGCCTCCGGCCTGTTCACCCGCTTCGACCGCACCTTCCTGGTCTGCGAGCCCACCGTGCGCAGCGTCGGCGTCTACCGCCAGTACGCCGGCTACGCGCGCGACTACGGCGTCGCGCTCTCGGTGGTCGGCAACAAGATCGAGGACGCCACCGACGTGGAGTTCCTCCGCGAGCACGTCGGCGAGGACCTGCTCACCTGGATGAGCAGGTCCGGGTACATACGCCGGGCCGAACGTGGGACGACGGGCCCGCTCGACGACCTGGAGCCGGCCAACCGGGCGGTGCTCCAGCAGTTGACCCGGGCGGTGGACGACACCACGCAGGACTGGGCGGCGTTCACCCGGCACGCCCACGAGTTCCACCGACGCAACGCCGCCGCCTGGGCGAACGAACGCGCCGGCACGGACCTGACCACCCAGATCGACCCGGAATTCCAACTGGGACCGGCCGCCCTCGACGAACCGGCACCCGCCACCGCCTGACCCGCCCGGGCATCCGCCCGCCGGCCCCCGCGCCCCGATCGGCAACCACACCGCTCGATAAACTGTCCCCCCGCCCGGCGCACCCCACCGCCGAGCAGGCGACCGAGGTCACGGGCACGCCCCCGCGCCTCGCCCGGACCACCGTCATCGACGGCGAGACAGGGAGATGACGTGGTCGCACCAGACCGCACCACCACCGGCCCGGGACCGGCCGACGGCCGGCAGACCGACGACGCGCCGGCCCCCTCCCCCGGGCCGGCTCCCCGCCGCCGGGCCGGCGACCGGATCGGCTCCGTCGAGGTGCTCGCGGCGCTGCTGGTCCTGCTCATCGTGCTCCGCGAGCCGCTCGCCGGGCTGCTCTCCGCGCCCTCCCTGGCGACCTGGACGACGGTCTTCGTCTCGGTGCTGGTGCAGGCGGTGCCGTTCCTGGTCTTCGGGGTGCTGCTCTCGGCGCTGATCGCGGTCTTCGTACCCCGGTCGTTCTGGGCCCGGGCGCTGCCGCGCCACCCGGCGCTGGCCGTGCCGGTGGCCAGCGCCGCCGGAGTGGTGCTGCCCGGCTGCGAGTGCGGGTCGGTGCCGATCGCCGGCTCCCTCATCCGTCGCGGGGTCACCCCGGCCGCCGCGCTGGCCTTCCTGCTCGCCGCCCCGGCCATCAACCCGATCGTGCTGACCGCCACCGCGGTGGCCTTCCCCGCCAACCCGGAGATGGTGGTCGGCCGGGCGGTCGCCAGCCTCGTCGTCGCCATGGTGATGGGCTGGCTCTGGCTGCGCCTGGGCCGCGCCGACTGGATCCGGTTGCCCCGCCGCCCCGACCTCGACGACTCCTCCCGCGCCCGCGCCTTCTGGGCCGCCGTCCAGCACGACGTGGTGCACGCCGGCGGGTTCCTCGTCGTCGGCGCGATGGCCGCGGCCAGCATCAACGTGCTCGTCCCGGAACGCTGGTTGCAGACCCTGGCCGACCAGCCCGTACTCTCGGTGCTGGCGCTGGCCGTCCTCGCCGTGCTGCTCTCCATCTGCTCCGAGGCGGACGCCTTCGTCGCCGCCTCGCTGTCCCAGTTCTCGCTCACCGCCCGGCTGGCGTTCCTGGTCGTCGGGCCGATGGTCGACCTCAAGCTGATCTCCATGCAGACGGGCATCTTCGGCCGCCGGTTCGCCGCCCGGTTCGCGCCCACCACCTTCTGCGTCGCCGTCGGCGTCGCCACCGTCACCGGGATGGTGCTGCTGTGAACCGCCAGGCCCAGGCGTGCGTCCTGATCCTCCTCGGCGGCGCCGTACTGCGCGCCAGCCTCACCGACCTGTACCTGCGCTACGTCAAGGAGGGGCTACGCCCCTTCCTGATCGCCGCCAGCCTGGTCCTGATCGTCACCGCCGTGATGACCCTCTGGTACGACCTGCGCCCCGCGCCACGCGGCACCGCCGACCCGGCCGACCACGACGGGCACGGGCACCACGGGCTCCAGGTGGCCTGGCTGCTGATCCTGCCGGTGCTCGGACTCCTGCTGGTCGCCCCGCCCGCGCTCGGCTCGTACGCGGCCGGGCAGGCCGGCACCGCGCTGACCTCGGAGCAGGTCTCCGAGTACCCGCCGATGCCCGACGGTGACCCCGCCGACCTCACGGTGTACGACTACGCCGCCCGCGCGGTGTTCGACAAGGGCCGCTCGATCGGCGACCGTCGGGTCCGGGTCACCGGCTTCACCGTCGCCGGCCCCGACGGACAGCCCCTCCTGGCCCGCATGCGGCTCTCCTGCTGCGCCGCCGACGGCCGCCCGATCAAGATCGGCATGAGCGGCAACGTCCCCGCCCGACTGCCCGAGGACAGCTGGATCGAGGTGACCGGCCGCTACACCGACCGGGTCGGCCGGGACCCGATCAACGACCTCGAGATCCCGTACCTGGAGGTGGAGAACTGGCGCCGGGTCGCCGAACCCCGACAGCCGTACGAGTGAGCCGCGCGCCGCACGACGCGGCAGGGGCCTGCGCGCGCGGCGCGAAGATCCTGCGCTAAGCTGTACCGGCTGTCGCGGGGGAAACCGCGCGAGGGCATCGGGACGTGGCGCAGCTTGGTAGCGCACTTGACTGGGGGTCAAGGGGTCGTCGGTTCGAATCCGGCCGTCCCGACGCAGGTCAAAGGCCATCTGGAATCTTCCAGATGGCCTTTTCTGATCTTGTACAGCAGCGAAGTACAGCAACGGCTCATTGAGTCGCCATCTTCGAACATGCAGGTCGGAGGCTCTGGCCTGGCGCTCGCTCGGGATACTCATGCTGATCTCGGGCGCGGTCCACGGCTGGCGACGGCGTCCGCGAGGGTCTCAGCCAGGTCTCCGTTGTATGTAGTGTGCGGAAGTGACAAGAAGCGAGCGACTCGCGGACCAGCTGGACCGGCACTGGCACAAGAACCTGCGGCCGCGGCTGCACGGTCTTGCCGATGAGGAGTACTTCTGGGAGCCGGTGCGTGGCTGCTGGAGCATCCGCCCACGTGGCACGTCGGCCGCACCGATGTCGGTGGGTTCGGGGGAATGGACGATGGACTCCGCGTCCCCTGACCCGGTGCCGGCGCCGGTGACCACGATTGCCTGGCGGCTGGCGCACATCATCGTCTCCTGCCTCGGCTATCGGGTCGGATGGCACTTCGGCGGCCAGGACGTCGACTCTCAGACATTCGCCTACGCGGGGACCACTGACGAGGCGCTAAAACAGCTCGATGAGATGTATGGGAGATGGAACGCGGGGGTCCGCGAGCTCTCGGACGTTGACCTGGAGAATCCGCCGACGGTGGGTCCCGAGCGGTTTCCCATGGAGGGCATCGTCCTGCACGTCAACCGGGAGCTGATTCATCACGGCGCCGAGATTTCCCTGCTGCGCGACCTCTACCGCTGGCAGGACGGAGCCGTACCGCGCCGCATATGACTTTCCGGTAACCGGCGATCGAGCTTCGGAAACCTACGTGGACACCGTGACGCTCCGTGGCTGCGAGCTTCAGTATTGATCGAGGCTCTCGCCGAGCTTCCGCAGGGCTTCCCGGGTGGCCTTGGACGAGACCTGGCTGTAGATCTCCATCGTGATCGAGAAGTCTGCGTGTCTCAGGATCGCCATCGCGATCCGGGGATGCACGTCCAGGTCGACCAGGAGCGAACCGCAGGTGCGCCGGGCGTCGTGGACGGTGATCTTAGGGACGCCGGCGCTGGCGATGCGGCTGTCGTAGGAGCGGTTGAAGTTCCGCGGTTCGACCGGCAGCCCGTAGCGGGTCGTGAAGACCATGCCGGTGTCGTGCCACGCCTCGCCGGCTTTCTCTCTGGCTGCCTCCTGTTGGCGGTGGCGGCGCCGCAGCGCGGTGACGCAGATGGCCGGCAGCGGCAGGGGAGCGTCGGACTCCTCGGTCTTGGTAGCTCGGTGCAGGAGCCGGCCGCGGACCCGCTGGAGCTGCTTGTCGATGACCAGGCTGATGTCGTGACGGTCCCGGCAGTGCTCGCAGAATTCCTCGCAGTGTGGGGTGCAGGGCTTGTCCCAGCTGTCCCACTCGATGTGGTCCGAGGTGAGGCCGAGGACTTCGCCCTTGCGCAGGCCGAGCACGAGGACCAGGGCGTAGGCGGCGTAAAGGTAGTCGTCGCCGTCCCGGGCTGCTTCGAGGAACGCGCGGGCTTCCTCACTGCTCCACGACTTGCCCTTGCGGGCGCGGATCGGCGGCAGCTTCGCGAGAGCCGCGACGTTTTTCACGACCAGCTCCTCCACGACAGCCTGAGAGAGCGCCGAGCGGAGGACTGCGCGGATTCCCTTGACGGTGCGAGCCGATGGGAGGTCCTGGCAGCACCTGCCGACCGCGCAGCACTTCCGGTTCTTCGCTGGCCGGCGTTCGTCCTTTCCCTGAGCGCAGCACTGGCACGTCTTCGCAACCTTGTTCAGCCAGGTCTGCACCTCCCTTACCGAAAGCCGGCCGTCGAGCCGCTTAACGCCGAGGCCGGGAACGATGTACAGCCGGCTCAGCGTCTCGTAGGTGGCATAGGTGAGCGGGGCGAGGTTCGGCTCCACGATTTCGGCGAGCCAGTAGGTCATGTAGTACGCCACCGTGGGGACGTTCGTGGCGACCGGGCCGGCCTTGGCTTGTTGGTGCAGCCTCACCCACTTGTCGTGGACCTCATCGCGGGTCTTGCCGTAGACGTATTTCCGGGCGCGTTTGCCGTCCGGCTTGGTGACCCAGACGTAGGCGGCGAACCCGTTGCGGTACGGGAAGATGGAGCCTTCGCCGTTGGCGCGTTTGCCCGGCATCAGGCCGCGTCCTGTCGGTCGATCTGGGCTTGGATGTATTCATCGATCCATTCCGGCAGGATGCGGCGGTACTTGCCGTCCTTGACCGAGCGCAGTTCGCCGGTGGCAATCTTCATCTTCACCTTGGACAAGCCGTAGCCGAGGATCGCGGCGACGTCAGCCGGGGAATGCCACTTCGGAACGATCGGGACCAGGCTTCAATCCATGTGGTGCCTCCTTCGGAGTGATGGCGATGTAGGTGCCGCTTTCGCCGCTGTAGCCGGCCGGGCGGGTGCTCGTGCGGCAGATGACCCGCTCGCGGCCGTAGTAGGCGGTGAGTTGGGCCGCGATGGTCGCGGCGTGGGCGGTGACGATGGCGGTCGGACCGATGAGTCGGACCGCGACCAGGGGGCGGGGACGTGTGGGCATGGCGCTCTCCATCCGGGCAGGTCAGTTGGGTTGTTGCTTGCGCTGTGGAGTTGTCAAGGAACGGCTTCACAGGCGTTGACACGTACGTGTCAAGCGGCCAGGGGTCGGGCGGTGGCGTGGTTAGTGGTCAGTTCGTCGGCCAGGGCGTCGACGCCGGCCAGGTGTCGGGCGCGGGCCATGGCGGCGGCGGTGTTGGCGAGCATGGCGTCTCCGGTGGTGATCCAGCCGGTGGCTTGGTAGCCGAGTTCGTAGATGACGCGCTCGGTTTGTTCGTCGTCCCAGGTGTGGGGGTGGCCTTCGGTGCGCCGCCAGATGGTGCGCTGCATGCGCAGGAAGCCGAGGGTGACGGAGAATGCGCGGCTTTTGGTGGCGATGTGTCCGCCGTAGCCGAACTGGTGCGCCCAGCGGCGCAGCCGGGCGTAGTCGGGGTGCTCTCCCCGAGGTCCCAGCAGGCGCGGATGAGCCGACCGAGGTGAGTGCGCGGGTCGCCGTGGATCTCGACGGAGAGGTCGTCGACGCGGCGCACAACTCGATCTACCGCTTCGATGACGAGATGCTGGTCAACACCCACCTCTACGGCACGCCAGCCGCCTACGCCCCGGTACTGCACCTACGCCGGCTCGGCGGCGGGGATCTGTTCGACAGTTACGTCGCCAGCTTCAACCGGGTGCTTGGCGTGAAGCGAGCCGTCTGGCCCGAACACTGAGCCGGCGGCGGTGAGAGGCTAGAACCATGCCCCGGACCGAGCACTTCAACAACCCGAGCGCCCCGAAGCCGAACAGCATCGTCGTAGCGGTCACCGTCTTCGTTCAGGACGAGCAGGGACGGGTGCTGCTCATCCAGCGGACCGACAACGGCCTGTGGGCACTGCCTGGCGGCGCCCAAGACTTCGGCGAGTACATCGCCGAGACAGCCGTGCGGGAGACGCGCGAGGAGACCGGCGTCGAGATCGAGGTGACCGGGGTGATCGGGATTTACACCAACCCGAACCACCTTGTCGAGTACAGCGACGGCGAGGTGCGACAGCAGTTCTCCATCTGCTTTCGGGGCCGCTATGTTGGCGGCCAACCGACGACAAGCGACGAATCTTCGGCCGTCCGGTGGGCTAGACAGACTGAACTGGACAGACTAGACATCCACCCGTCAATGAGGCTACGGATCAGCCATGGTTTCGAGTGTCGACCCGGGCCCTACATCGGGTGATCTGCAAGGCGCATCTCCGTTCGCTGTACCGCCTCCATTAGCGCAGGCTCTGCCGATTGCCAGAAGCGGGTCACTAAGTGGCCAGGGCCGTATCGCGACCTGATCTCGGTGAGTCGCTCGCCGGTGGACATTCTCTGACCGTCCGGCCCAGTAGTCATGTCCGCGTACCAGAGAGCATCGGACGTCGCAGACTGTTCGAGGGGAAACTCCGCTGCAAGGACCTCCCCGAGCCCGCGCTCTTCCGCCTCATAGGAGGCACAGGAGTGATGAGCCACTAGGCCAGAAAGCCTCATCCCGAAGCCCTTGCGCAGCAGCCAGCGAGCGCCATCTAGGGAATGAAACCCGGTGTCCACGATTTCCGGGGCATAGCCGATGTCGTGTAGCCAGGCGGCGGCGACGAGCAGATCGCCGTCACGGCCAACGATTCGAGTCAACTGCTGGGCGCTAGAGGCTACACCCTGTACATGCTTCCAACGTCGCGGCAACGAAGCTGCGAGGTGACGCTCGCTTGTCTGAGACGCTCGCTTCACGATGCTGGTCACTCCTCGACCTTACCGTCCGGATCGGCGTCCGTGCTATTGGCATCGCCTTGGTTCATCTCAGTGCCGGCGGGCTCAGCCTCGCTATCCTCACTTTCTCGCTCGCCTGCACCTTCGCTAGGACTAGGCGTCAGCGAGGACAGATACGCGACGCATTGTAGAAGTGCGGCCGCCGGGTACGGGCCCATGGTGTAGTGAAATCCGTGAAGCAGGTCATTCCGTAGGTTCCATCCACCGGCCGGGTTCGCGCATAGCGTGAGAATGTACCTGTACCAGGACTTGTTGAGCCCCTTCTTGAGCAGCGCGTTCAGCAGAACCGCCAGACCCGGATATTGCCCGGGCTTCGATTGGCGTTGAAGTCGGTAGATTCCCGCGTCCAGCTTGATCAGGAGCAACCTAGCAACGGCCTCCACCTGCGTGGCTGCCGCGAGGGCAGCGCCTTCGTAGTCGCCCACCCAATACCGAGCGAACGAGCGCCCGATTGCCCTTGCGGATGCTTCATCGAGGATTGGACGCTCCACAAAGTGGGCCGCCAACTCGTCCTCGCTTGGCATGCCATGGCGGTCCGCGATCCCGTGCAGCGCCCTGGCGAGATGCGGGATCCACGCCTGCATATGGAAGGTTTCGTGCTGTGCTAGCGCCATTTCGTGCTTCTGCTGGTCATCTTCGGGGTAAAAGCGAGGGAGGTTGTCTGCCCCATACATTTCGGTGGGCAATAGGGAAAAAATGAACGACCGGGCTTGTTCTTCCACGGCCTTCTCGGTTTGCTCCCATTGGCCGGTCGGCGGCCCCCAGAACGCGTAACGCAGCAGAGCCGTCTGCCAGGTTTCTGCTTCGGTGATGTGTGCGGTAACCTCGCGAGCTTCGGCGGCGCTGAGCGAACTCGATGCAGTAATCGACATCATCCCCAAGTCTTCTGATCGCAGACTCTGGAGAGCGGCGGCGGCGCGTTGCGTAAGCTCTCTGTCACCCGCCTTTTCGGCAAGGCTCAGGGCCGTTTTCAGATGACCTGCCCTGATAAGCGTTGTAGCTTGCGCCGCGGCATCGAGCCAGAGCTCGACCCGCTTGGCCCTGAGTGCGGGCAATGAATGGGGGTCCTCAATTTTCAGCTGTAGTTGAATAATCCGATCCCGCTGATTAACGTCGGGGAAAGCGTCATACGCCTGCGCAAGTAGGCCAACTATATCGTCCGTTCGGCCCAATTCACCGACGAGCAGGCGTAGGCCCTGAACCGTAGGGCCGAAGACAGGCGGCGTGTGGGCAAGTGCTGATTCCACTTCCATTCGCACCAGCGCAATGGCTGATGACTGAATATCAGCCTCGCGGACCGCCGCCGCAAGACGAATTGCGACGGACAGGTCATGAATTTTGTCATAGCTGCTGGCTAGGCTGCTAGCGGACTTTATGTAGTTCGCGGCTGCGGCCGCCGCTCTCTCCCGGCCGTTGCCACGCTTGGCTACGAATAGTAGATGATTGAATCGCGCAACTGCGTATGGAGCACTTACCCTTTCCGCAAGCCGTTCCCACACCTCGGCGATCTCGGGTGCCACCTTCGTAGGCGGCAGAGGATACTCATTGCCGTCGGGTCCGACAAATTGTGGAGATACAACAGCACGCTCTTTGCCGTTCACCTCTTCGAGATGGATTTTGTAGTCAAAGGCCATCCTGGCGGCGGTTAGCAGGCTGTTTCGCGTACTGTCGTCGATGGGCTCTCCCTCGATCTCTTCGTCGTCCTGCCTGACGCGCGGGAGCTGCTCGGCTAATGCTCGCTGAATGTCGTAGGCTCGCTCGCCGATAACCGAATCTAACGCCCCTGCAAGCTGTTCAAGCCCATCCAGTTCCTCAGTCACACATTCCCTTTCGAGTCGACACTCCGACCGTATCCCTATTCGTGCTGGAGGTAGAACAATTCGACCTCATCCATTATGAGATCTGCCGGATCCTCGCCCCGTTCCTTCATGTAGAGCATTTCCATAAGGTGCTCTTTGGTGAGAAAGAGGATGACATTCTTGTGCGTGGAGAAGATGTTGTTGCGCTTCGTGTGGGCACCTGCATCCGGGAGTTTGCTGCCCACAATGATGGCGAGGCGTCCCATGGCCTCACGCATGTAGCTGCTGGTCTGAACGACCTCGTCTTTTCCGATCTCAGTTCGATCGTAATTCTTGAACTCGAAGAGCACCAGGCGCGCATTCAGCTCATTCAGAAGAGTGCCCCACGTGCCGTATCTGTTGTGGTTGCGATTAGGGAACACGGCGTCGCGTCTCTCGGTGCCTGAATATGTTCTCGGCTGAATCTTCGGTTCTGCTAGTGGCGGCACGAACAAGTACCTCAACACCTCTATACAGGTGTCCTCGAACTCGCGCCAAGCGCTAGAGCCCACCGGAACGCTTCGCAACTTGCGCCTCAACTGCTCCGGCTCGATCATCCGAATCCACCAAGTTGAGTTGGTTCGAAGTAGTCCTCGACCACGCTGGGATGTTTGAGGAGCAGGCTCTTCAACGCAGGACCATCCAGAACGGCAACCTTGTTGCTGATCCGCTCTTGTCGTAGCAGGTGGCGGGCCGTCGAGGTCAAGTGGGCACTGGTTACCAGGATCCCGCGGGCTGTCGGCTGGTCAAGGTATCTGACTAACTCGGCCATCTGCCCGATTGAGCTAACCGATACTCTTCCTCGAGAGTAATGCTTGGCCTGGACTATGTAGGTCAGGCCGTCCTTAGAACCTAGTAGATCAATGCCGTAGTCGCTGGTCGGGGCTTCCCGGTGGAACTCAAATCCCTCTTTCGAGAGAAGAGTGGCGACCATATTCTCGAAGGCCATTGGGTGGATCCGACCGAAGTCGATAGCGCTCTGACCGATTAGTCTAGATATCAACAGCTCGAAGCCAAGTGCGCCTACTGAAGACAGGTCGAGGGGAGGCCAAGCATCGAGGGAAATGGGTACCTTGGCTGATTCAAGAAGTACTGGAACAATGTTGACGTCGCGCTGCACTGCGGAGTCGGCTAACTCGGTGAAGTCCGAGCTGCTCCGCGCGTGCTCCTGAGTGGACTCTGATAACAGGATGACAACGGAGTCAGAGCGCTTGAGGGCGCTAGCCAGGCGGCCCATCCAAGCACGCCCCGGCTCAATGAGGCCGGGCTCTACCTGCACATCGAAGTATCGCCTCAACCCGTTCGCAAGGAAGGTCGCGATCGCACGATCGGTGGCGACGTAGCTAAGGAAGATGCGTGGGGGCCCAGCCCATGGGGGTGTCTCGGCCATTTCCTGACGATAGTAGATCCGGGGTGACCGTGGAATACCTGCAAGGACGGCGTGTGATGACTTTCTGTACGAGATCAAGGCGGCCCGCCGTCGCGGGCCGCTCGCGCCGCCGAACCTGGGCCGGGCCGATGACCCGCCGCCGCGCCTCTGGCCTTCGGCCGCCAGCGCGTCGGTTGCAGCCCGCCGGCGGCGCGACATACGACGAAGCCCTGGGCCGCTGATACCAGCTCCCGGCGCGGGTCCTTGACCTTGGCAGGCGGTAAGCAGCGAGCCGAGCAGTGTAGCGATCGCGGATTATGGGGTCGCTACAAGTGCGAAGAGCAGGCGCTCCGGCTCCGGGAGGGTTCCCGCCTTCCGACGACCCAGGCGGAGCCGAGCAGACCAGGGCCAGGGCGCCAAGGTCGTTCGGACGTAGGGCGCTCCACCTTGTCGCCCTGGCCCTGGCCCGCTCCACAGGGTGTGGGTCGACGGCAGACGGGAATTGGGAATTGGGTCGTACATTACTTGCGGTCAAGACCTTCTTTAAGAAGAGCCTCTAGCCTTTTCGCCCCATCGACGGCCGCCCCGAGCTGGATCGGTTCCATCGGCCTCGAATGGGCTACCTGATTCCGGGCTGCCCTCACTGCCCTAATTTCATCCTGGAAAACAGTGTTCCATCTTGCTACCGTCCTGCGCTGGCTGTCCGTGAGTTCGAGGAGCAGATCATTGTCATGCCACCTATTTCGGCTATTCCGACTTCCCGGCCGATCGACGTCCACATACGGAAGAAGCCTCTCCCAGATGCCGATCAGCTCCACCGTGAGCTTCGCCGTTTCGGCAGCCTCGTCCGGCGGCTGCTCGGATTCCGACCTTCGATGGTCATCGTCGCCCTGGAGCGGTGGTCCGCCCGTACCTTGCGACGCTCTCTTGAAGGCCGCCATCTTTTCCTCGACTTCATGCGGCAAGTCGCTGAGGTTGTAGTAGAAGGAGAACTGATTTGACTGGTTGTTATTCAAGTTGAGAGCAAGTGCGAGCTGGCTCTCAAGTGCGTCCTGTCGGGAAGCGTTTGCGTCGATTTCCTTTTTCTGCGTTGCAACCTCGCGTTTAAGCGTGAGTAGATTAGCGACACCAATCTCGCTTACGTCCGCCAGAAGTAGCAGCAAAGCCACCACAAGAAACGGGCTGATTTCTGCAGGGCCCCAAGGGCGACATGTTCGCGACGGTGCGGCAACTTGGCCAAGCTGAGAGGGGGTGTTAACCGTCGTCCTGCTAGGCGAAGGGGAAATAGAGGGCGAGGGTGTGGCACCTGCGGAAGATGAACTTACTGTGCCGGTCGGGTTTTCCTGACAGATTCGGGCTCTGTCATTCCAGTAACTCGTTACTGCCAACCCGCACCCAGCCAGGATGAAGAGCACAGCAGCGGAGCGGCGGAGCGGCGTAAGCCAGTCACGTCGTGTGCGGACGTCTTCGTTGGGCGGCATGGCCGGTTCGGGTGCCACTTCCGCAGCGGCATGCGAATCGTGCTCGCTTCCTGGTTGCCGCTGCTGCGTCGGCAGCTGGGGACGGAGGTCGGCCTCGTGGCTCGGCCCTTCCTGCACGCTCATCTCCTGTCGGTCACCGCGTCGGTCGGTCTGACGGATGATCCTCTCCTCCTGTCGTGGGTGTAAGGGGTTCAAATCCCCTCACATCTGTAGTTGCCGCTGCCCGGTCGCAAGATCATGCCGTCTCCAGGCCGTCCAACGAGAGCCAGCAGTGACCATGGTTGACCAACCACGCAAGGTGTAGTCGCAGGTCGGGGCCGCAGTCGTCCGGTTTGATCGATTACACCGCCGCCCTAGATCAATACCGCTGGAAGTGACGGTCATCTGACAGGCGGGTAGTGTTCACGTTCTGGGTTTGCCTGAGTACTCTTCGCGATCATGGCGCCTCGCGGAAAGTCGCAGCTGTGGCGGTATTGGGGCTACGGCATCTTGGCTGTGCTCCTCCTGTCTCTCGGTAGCAACTCGTTCGGTCCCGGCATCTACGCCCTCCTCGTCGGTCTCCTGCTCGTCTTCGTTCTCTTTCAGGCGCCGGTCTACTGCGGAGCGATCAACCGGAAGCGTGGCGGCGCAGTCGAGTTCTGCCGTAACAACTCGGCTGGCCTGCTACTCGGCTGCCACCTTCGTCAGCACAAGTGGCAGAAGTTCGGACGCGACTGGTGGTCCCTGGGGTGGGGCGAGAAGACCAGAGGAATCTGGACCGGCGCCCAGGCGAAGCTGGCCACCCTGAGCTTCGTCATAGGTACCGTCACCGGGGTTATCGGCGTCTTCAAGTAGAGGGCATTGATAGACGGCTGTCGGCGAGCAGTACAGCAGCGAAGTACAGCAACCAATCGCACCGAGCGGGACCACGGTGACCGTCATCAGACCGACGACCAGCGGTGCGGACCGCACGGCACCGTGTTGCCGATCTCTGGGGGTCAAGGGGTCGTCGGTTCGAATCCGGCCGTCCCGACACAGGTGAGGGGCCATCTCGGAAGTTCGAGACGGCCCCTTTGTCGTACCTGGGTGACTAACTGAGTGACTACGCCTCAGCGTCGAAGATTCGGTCCATGACGACCGCCGCGTGCCGGCCGGCTGCCGGCCCGCCACTTGAGCGGTCAACGAGCTGTCGCGGCTGCGCCGTGAAACGCTGGACGAGATGGTGTCGCAGGGCATGACTCACGCGCAGATCGCCCAGGTCGTGGGAATGAGCCGTGCCCGAGTCGGTCAGCTCTTGTCGTCTGGACCCCGGCCCGAGCGGGCCATGCTGGGTACCGGACCGCTCACCGTGGCCGTCGGTGGCAAATTCGAGGCGGGCGAAGGACCCGTACGCGGTCGTCTCCGCCGAGATGCTTGCCTCGTACGAGAAGCTGTCCAACCTCGCCCGAGGGCTCGGATTGAAGACCGCGTACGAGGTTGAGCGATCATGTCGGCCATGACCTCAACAGGCCTGGACAGGCAGCGGCCCAACGGAGCCCAGTACGTCAAGATCTGGTTCAGGTTCGTGCCGCGTGAGGGGTGGCTACCCTACGACACCGAGGGCCTGTGGGCCGTCGAAGTTGGTCCTGACGTCGCTCGGGTCAGCAACGTGCCGTTCCTTCAGGACGGAGTGGCTGAGGGCGATGTGGTGCGCTTCATAACGGACCCTGACGGGATTCGCTGGGCGGCCGGGCGGGTCGAGGCGTCCGGCAACTGCACGGTGCGGGTGCTCCCGATCCCTAGCGGCCCGCTCGGGCCAAGCGCGCAGGCCGTGCACGACCGACTTGCGCCCTTCGGCCTCGGTGGCGAGTCGTTCAGCGAGGACCTTCCGCTCGTCGCGCTCAACGTGCCGGCCGACGCTGACTTCCCGCGGATTAAGGCGGTCTTGCTTCAGGGCGAGGCGGAGGGCTGGTGGCAGTTTGAGGAGGCGTGCGTGACTGACGCCTGGGAGACGGCCTGAACGCCCGGGCGATGTCACGCAGGTCCTGGTCCCGATGCGTCACGCAGGTCGTGAGACCCGACAACCGGCTGCCGGCGAAGTGGTGAGAACTTTCTGTACGTCTTCAAGGCGGCCTTTGACGGGCCGCACGCGCCGCCGCCAGGCCCGCCGGCACCGGGAAAGCGCACTCCGCCGGCGTCCCGGGGCGCGCGTCCGTCGCTCCGCTGGCGCTCCACGCCGGCCACGCAACACGCCCGGCGGCTGGCGCGGGAAGCGGGAATCCCCGGGGCCGCCGTAGACGGTGGCGACGTGGGTGGTTGAGGTTGGCGGGCCGGCAGCCGGCCGGGGCGCGGCCGCCGTCGCACCGCCGCGTCGTGAGGCGAGTCACCGCCGGCCGTGGTGGGGATGCTGCGCGGAGGATGCGGGGCCGCCCCTCCGGCCCCAAGGGTGCTTCGCATCCCTACGCGACGTCCCTGCGGGCCGCCCTTGACCCCGGAGCCTCTGCGCCGGCGTTGCCGGCAGGCGGTGGCCTGCCCGTGAACACGCGCCGCATCCCCACCACGACCTCACCGCCGCCGGCCTCTCGCCGGACAGGACGGGTCACCTAGAAAAGCTGGCCATCCAGTTTAATCTCGACACCCACAGCAATTGCGTCGAAATCTCCGTCCAAGACGGAATATCATCGACGGTTTCCCATAGAATCAATGACCCATAGGGATTGGTCTCGAAAAGGACGCATTGTGCATCGCCAACGATTAGTGCCCCGTATTGACTACCGTCCTCGCCGCTGATGAGTCCAGCCAGCAGAGTGTCGGCTGGCACTAGACTTTTAGAAGTCAAGATTTCACGGATGTCAGAGAAATCGCTGTCATCCCGCATGAGGGCCGTCAGCTCACTAACCTCCTGACGGAGTAACTCTCTTGCGACAGGCCCACGCATCGTTTCAGCTCCCGCATCTGGCTGGGTGACCAACTGAGTGACGACGGGTGCGAGCAAGGCGGACGTCGGTGGACACCGATGGTCAAGATGACCCAGGGTAGCCCACGATTGCCGCACCTGGGCGCGTGATGATCGTTGCCTGGGGGTCAAGGGGTCGTCGGTTCGAATCCGGCCGTCCCGACGCAGCTCAAAGGGCTGATCCGGGCATTCGGGTCGGCCCTCTTTGGCGTCCTGGCCACCAAGATCGGTCGAGTTCGCTGCGCCTAGCGTTCCTTGACCAGCGGCCAAGGACGACGGCCGGGTGGCATCTAGAGTCCGGACGACTGCTCCGAAAGCCAATCCCAGGTGCTCAAGGCGCCGGCTCCGCCGGCACGGGACACGACCAGGGCCGCTCCACCGTCGCCCGGGAGGGGCGGGTGGTCCATCGCCAGGGCGCAGCACGCACCGGTGCGGCCGTCCGGCGGAACCGGACGGCCGCACCGAGCGCGGTGGCTGTTACGGGGTGGCGCAGATGGCGTACGACGTGTTGTCCCAGTTGCCGGCGAACGCGTCCTCCTCGAACCCGCCCGCGGTGACGAATGTCGGGGCGGGGGCGGCACCGCCGCTGGGGCGGAAGTCGTCCACGACGACCTCACCGGTCGCCCCGTTCACCTCGAAGCCCGCGCCGGTCAGCACTTTGCCCCCCGGGCAGGTCGTGGTGACGCTGCGGACGTCGGCCGAGCTGTTGGCGCTCACCGCCGAAACGCGGACCAGGCCGGGCAACGGGTTGGCGCAGATGGCGTACGCGGTGACGTCCCAGTTCAGGGTGGTGGCGTCCGCCTCGAAGGCACCGATGTTGACGGAGGTCGGCGCCGTGGCGGAGCCGCCGTTGGGCCGGAGGTCGTCCACGACGGCCTCACCGGTCGCCCCGGTCAGCTCGAAGCCCGTACCGGTCAGCACCTTGCCGGCCGGGCAGGCCGCGGTGATGGTGCGGAAGTCGTTCGAGCTGTTGGTGCTTACCGCCGCGACGCGGACCAGGCCGGGCACCGGGTTGGCGCAGATCGCGAACGCGCTCACCGACCAGTCGCCGGCGAAGGCCTCCGCCTCGAACGCGCCCACGGTGACGGCCGTCGGCGCCGTGCCCGGGCCGCCGTTGGGGCGCAGGTCGTCGACGACCGCCTCCCCGGCCGCCCCGTTCAGCTGGTACCCGGTGCCGGTGAGCACCTTGCCGACCGGGCAGGTCGCGGTGACGGTGCGGAAGTCGTTGGAGTTGAGGGCGCTGGTCGCGGAGATCCGCACCAGGCCGGGGACCGCGGCGGAGGCCGGGCTCGCCGGCGCGACCACCGCGGCGGTCACGGCGAGGCCGAGCACGACTACGGACGCTCGCGCGCCGAACCGCCGGGCTTCCTTCTGATCACGCATGTGTTCTCCCGTCTGAGGCCCCGGAGACGGCGCCCATGGGCTGTCCGGTTCGCAGGAACCGCTGCCGGCACCGGGGCCGGTGGTGATGACGGGTTGACGGTAGGTAGTGGCGTGTCGCGGTGTTATCCGCAAGCTGACTACGTCGCGTAATCGACCGACGACGGAGAATCCCGGCGGCGCCCCGGGCCAGGTACCCCGGGACCGAGCCCGGTGCCGATGTACTCCCTTGTCGTCTCCGGCGATGGGTCGTGCCGAGAAGCGGAGATATCCACCATTATTGGCCGGGCCAGCGGGCATCCGCCGGTCGCAGTGGCCCGGTGGCGTACGCGCCGGAAGTCCTCGGCAGGGACGATCAGGCGATCATTGCGGCGGAGGCGAGGCGGAGCCGAAGCCGGTGTCGAGGTCCGGCTGGCCAGGCATCGGCGGGCGCTCCTGCCCGTCGTGGGCGAGGCGACTGCGACGACGGCCGTAGAGGAAGTAGACGAGGAACCCCAGCGCCATCCAGGCGAAGAACCGCAGCCAGGTCTCGACGGTGAGGAACAGCATCAGCACGGCGCAGGCGGCCATCGCGAGCACCGGAATCACCGGCCCCCAGGGGACGCGGAAGCCGCGAGGCAGGTCCGGCCGGGTACGGCGCAACAGGAGGACCGCCGCCGCGACGAGGACGAACGCGAACAGGGTGCCGATGTTGACCAACTCCGCGAGTTCCGCCAGCGGGATGAACCCGGCGAGCACGGCCACCACCACGCCCACGACGATGGTGATGCGGTGCGGGGTGCCGAACCGCGGATGCACCCGCCCCAACCAGCGCGGCAGCAACCCGTCACGACTCATGGCGAACGCGACCCGGCTCTGCCCCAGCATGAGGATCATGACCACCGTGGTCAGCCCGGCGAGAGCGCCGACGGTGATCAGATTGGCGATGAACGGCTGCCCGACAGCCTGGAACGCCGCCGCCAGTGGTGCCTCCGTGTCCAGCTCGGCGTAGTTCTGCATTCCCACCACCACCAGTGAGACGGCGACGTAGAGCGTGGTGCAGATCGCCAGCGAACCGAGAATCCCGCGCGGCACGTCGCGATGCGGCACCCGGGTCTCCTCGGCCGCGGTGGCCACGATGTCGAAGCCGATGAACGCGAAGAACACCAGCGCACCCGCGGCGAAGATGCCGCTGATCCCGAAGTTGGCGGGGGCCTGCCCGAAGACGGCCTCCAGCAGGGTCGCATCGGCGCCTGTACCGCCCGCCGCCGGCTCGGCCAGCGGGACGAACGGCGTGTAGTTGTCGGCCTTGACGAAGAACAGTCCGGCGACGATCACGAAGAGGACCACCGCCACCTTGATGGTGACCACCACGGCGTTCAGCCGTGACGAGATCTTGATGCCGGCGACCAGGACCGCGGTGAGGATCAACACGATCAACGCGGCGGGCAGGTTGAACACGCCGCCCTCGCCCCCTGTGATGGCGGGCGGCAGCGTCACCCCCAGCGTCTCCAGGAGCACCGCGAGGTACTGCGACCAGCCCACGGCCACCACCGCAGCGGCGAGGACGAACTCCAGGATGAGGTCCCAGCCGATGATCCACGCGATCAGCTCGCCGAGCGTCGCGTACGAATAGGTGTAGGCGCTGCCGGCGACCGGCACGGTGGACGCGAACTCCGCGTAGCACAGCGCCGCCAGCGCGCAGGCGATACCGGCCACGACGAAGGACAGCGCGACCGCCGGCCCGGCGGTCTGGTTCGCGGCCACCCCGGTCAGCACGAAGATACCCGTACCGATGATGACCCCGATGCCGAACACGGTGAGATCCAGGCCGGTCAGGTCCTTCCGGAGCCGGTGCTCCGGCTGCTCCGTGTCGCGGATCGACTGCTCGACCGACTTCCTGCGCAAGATGCTCACAACCAGTCACCTCACCGTCTCGCCGACCTGATGTTGCCCTCGGCTGACGGACTGACCGGAATCAGGACGAACAAACCTGCCGCGTCGAGCCGGGCGTGCCTTTTTGCGCGGACCGGGCGGCGAGAGGAGAGCCCCGTCGCCCTGCGCGAACGCCGCTCAGTGAGCTGCGGCGCGCCGGGACAGTCGACCATGATCAGCCGGGGCCGAGGATGAGGGTGGTGGAGCGAATCCCTCCACCTCACTCGGAGAAGCCAGATGAGCCGTGTGACGTCGAAGGATGGCACGTCGATCGCGTACCACCGCCAGGGAAGTGGACCTTCCGTCATCCTGGTGGGTGGGGGTCTGGACGACGGTGCGGAGAACGCGCCGCTGGCAGCAGAGTTGGCAGCGCGTTTAACCGTGTACAACTACGCCCGACGCGGCCGGGGTGACAGCGGCGACACCCCGCCGTACGCGGTGGAGCGCGAGATCGAGGACATCGACGCGCTGGTCGCCGAGGCCGGCGGTTCGGCGTACGTGTACGGCGTCTCCTCAGGTGGCAGGTTCGCGCTGGAGGCCGCAGCGGCGGGGGTCGCCATCGACAGGCTCGCGGTGTACGACGTGCCGTACGACCCGGCGGATGATGCGCCGCAGCGGTACCGGCGATACGGCGAGCAGCTCGCAGCGGCGCTGGCGGAGGGCCGTCGCGGCGACGCGGTCGAACTGTTCATGCGGCTGGCCGGGGCCTCCGAGGGGAACATCGCGGAGGCCAGGGCCTCACCGTACTGGCACAGCCTGGAGGTCCTTGCGCACACCCTCGCCTACGACGCGGCCTGCTACGGCCAGCCACCAACGGCCCGCCTCGCTACGATCACGCAGCCGACCCTGGTAGCCACCGGGGGCGGCGACGGCTTCTTCGGACTGGCTGCGGACGTGATCGCCCGGACGATCCCCGGCGGGCAGCGCAAGATCATTCAAGGTCAGGGGCACGTGGCCGACCCGACGGCGGTCGCGCCCGTGCTCGAACGGTTCTTCCGGCAGTGACGTCGCCGCACCTGACTCGTGGGCGTCGTCGTCGATCAGCTGCGCCGCCCGATCCGCGAGTCCCGTCCAGGCGCCGATGAACCAGTCGAGGTGGGCCTGGGTGCAGGCGATGCCGTCGCCAGCAACTCGTAGCGCTCGGCGAGCGCCCGCGCCCTGGCCAGTCGTGCACTGGCCTCGTCTTACCGCCCCCACCGCATCGCTGCTTCGCCGACATTTGTGTGGCCCAGCGCGACGAGCGCTGCCTCCCGCGGATTGGCGGGGTCCTCCGGAATCTGTCGGGCTTCCGCCCACCCGGACTCCTCCCCGAGCATGAGCAGCGCGAAGGTGCGGTCAAGGAACAGGCGCAGTCGCTCGTAGGTGAAGCAGAAGCTGAGCAGCGGCGCCGGCCTGTCACAGGCGCGGATCTGACGGCGGCAGTGCGCGCCGCGATGACCGACATGTGGGCCGACCCGCCTGTCCGAACCGGTGGGCTGACCGCCCGAGCCGGGCGGACCGCCGACCGATGTTCCGTCCGAGGTCCACGATCCACCCGGGTGAATCGCCAATCGGCGAGCCGGCATGTCGATCGGCGGCACCCGGCCGCCACCCGGGTGGTCGCAACGCCGATAGCCGACTCATCCCTTGCCGCCGCGACCTGCGCTTTCAACAGTGGACACAGAAGTTCCACCGCGTACCGCCCGAGGGCGGGAGGACGCGGACCGCTGGCGGACGTGGCCTTCGTCGGCGCAGGCCGCTGCGGCCCGCCCGGCACCGACTTCGACGAGTTCACCGAGACCGGCGTCCGCTGGTACCAGCGGACGCGCGACCTCACC
This sequence comes from Micromonospora sp. LZ37, assembly GCF_059359015.1. Lineage (NCBI taxonomy): Bacteria > Bacillati > Actinomycetota > Actinomycetes > Micromonosporales > Micromonosporaceae > Micromonospora > Micromonospora sp. LZ37. The sequence goes on from NZ_JCADBL010000002.1 coordinate 689,752, forward strand.
GACGACGGCGTCGTCGGCCGGCTCACCTGGGCGCAGATGGGCGTCCGGGTCACCTACTGAGGTACGGGAGAGTTCTCATGCGGGTGTCCTTCCGGCCGTCCCGGGACGGCTTCGCCTTCCGCAACGGCTTCACCAACCACATCAAGATCGCCGGCCTGCCAATCACCGAGACCAAGGGCCGGTGCGGCGGGATGGCGTTCGCCGCACTGGACCACTGGCACCAGCGACTGCCGGTGCCCGCCGCCAGTGCCCTACCGCCGGACGGCAACCCGGTCGCCGACTACGTCTACGACCGGCTGATCACCAGCATCGTCGACAACTGGTCGATGTACTTCCGGTTCATGGGGACGCCGGACCACCCGACCACCCTGCACGGGATCGGCGTGGCCCGGATGACTCGCGAGGAGCAGTTCCCCAAGCTCAAGCAGCTCCTCGACCAGGGGCTACCGCAGCCGCTGGGCCTGTGTCAGGCCCGCGACCCGGGCGGCTTCGGCAACGACCACCAGGTGGTGGCGTACGGCTACGAGGAGGGTGAGCGGACGCGGATTTTCATCTGGGACAACCGGTACTCCCGCCGCGAGGACGTGCTTGAGTTCAAGACCGCGTACGACCCGGCCGACCGGGTGGTGCGACAGAGCAACGGCGACCAGTGGCGCGGCTTCTTCGTGGAACGGTACGCGCCGCGGCTGCCCTGGTACCTCGCCGGGGGAAAGTTGCTCAGCGACCGCTCCGACCCCCGGATCTACCTTGTGCACGGCGGGGCGAAGTTCTGGGTGACCAGCCCGCAGGAGTTCGACCGGCTGGGGTTGCACTGGAACGAGGTCGTGGAGCTGCCGGACAGGTCGACGTCGTACGTCGCCGACGCGCCCGGGGACCGCGTCCTGCTCCGAGAGATCGACCGTGCGGAGGTGTACGTCACCTACGGCGGGCACGGCTTCCACATCCCCGACCCCGACACCCTGGTCCGCCTCGGGTTCAGCTGGTCCGACGTCCGGGTGCTGCCGCGTGACTCGCTGCGGGCGCTGCGCCCGCTGCCGGTCGACGGCACCCTGCTGCGCGAGGAGCACCGGAATCCGGTCTACCTCATGGTCGACGGGGTGCTGCGGCACGTGCCGGACCCCGTCACGTTCACCGCGCTCGGGCTGCGCTGGGACCGGGTCGGGGTCGTGCCGGGGGGCTCCCTGGCCGCCCTGCCGAAGGGTGACCCGCTGCCCGCCTCCCGCCTGCCGGCCTGGTCCGAGCGGTCGGCGGGGCAGCTCATCACCCGCGACCACGACGCGGTCGACTACCGGATCGAGGCCGGGGTGAAGCCGGCGGACCAGGTGGAGTTCGTGCTGAACCTGGGCACCGGCCTGACCTGGCGCAAGGAGCTGGGCCTGCACGCGAAGGACGGGAACTGGACCATCGCGGTGCAGGACAGCAAACGTACCGGCGCCAACCGCCTCTACCGCTACCAACTTCCCGAGGGGCAGCTCCGGCTGCGCAAGGCCAAGCTGTTCGGCGTGGTCACCGGCGTGCTGGAGCTGAACGACCTGGACCGCCTACCCGCCGGCGCCCGGGTCACCTTCACCTGGGTACGGGACTGAGCCCGGTCAGCTCCGCTCAGGGTTCTGCCCATGGACGTTGGTGACACGGTCGATCTGGATCAGCGTGCCGTCGAGGATCGCGTACGCCAGCTTGCGGACTCGGGCCATGGCGACAGCGAAGGTCGTCCGCGTCGGCGGCGAGGCGGGGAGGTGGCCCAGGGTTCGACGGCACAGCGCAATCGTGGCGGGATGAGGCAGCACGACGAGGCTCCCGGTCGGGGCATCGGATCTTGGCCGATTCATGTCTTACCTGGAGCCTCGCCCTCAGGTCACGATGGACACCATGCCGGTGTGGTCGTTGCGGTCCCCAGCCGGCGGACGAGCTGTACCGCCCGGACGGTGGCTACGCTGGCGAGATCGCCTGGCTGATGCGGGGCACGGACGCCTGTGCCCGGTCAACCGTGGCGACCCGGACGCTCGTCGCGGCCCGGCTCACAGACGCCAGGACGCCCCGGACCCAGGGTTGGAGATGCGCAACGATGAGAGACCGCTACGCCAACCTGACCCGTACCCGCGCCCTGGACCCCGAGCGTGACTACCTGGCCATCTACCAGACCATGCTGCGCTACGAGTTCCCGTGGGACATGAAGCTCGGGCTGAACCTCGCCTTCAACCGGTCCTTCTCCATCCCCGCCGTCGCCGCGGTACACACCGCCACCGGTGAGCTGACCGAACGCACCCAGAAGCGAATCGACGACACCGGCCTGCTGATGTACGAGATGGTGCTCAACGGCTTCGACCAGCCACGCGGCCGCGACGCGCTGCGGCGCGTCAACCAGATCCACCGCCCGTACGACATCCCCAACGACGACTACCTCTACGTCCTCGGCTGCCTGGTGGTCATCCCGACCCGGTGGCTGCAGCAGTACGGCTGGCGCCAACCCTGCTGCCACGAGCGGCAGGCCACCTACCTGTTCTATCGGGAGCTGGGCCGGCGGATGGGCATCACGGACATCCCCGGCTCCTACGAGGAGTTCGAGACCTGGTTCGACGCCCACGACGCCGCCCATCTGCAGCCCAACGACGACGCGGCCGCCATCGAGCGAGCCACCCGCATGCTGATGCTCACCCGCATCCCCAAGCCCCTCGCCCCGTTGGGCAACGCGCTGGTCAGCGCCATGTACGACGCGCCGCTCCGACGCGCGACGCGAGTCAGCACCCCAGCCTGGCCCGTCCGGGCCGGCCTGCACCTGGCGCTGAAGACGCGCTCGCGGCTTCAACGGTGGTTCGGAACGCCACGGACCACCGCGCTGTTCGCCGACGGGATCAAAACCAGGAGCTACCCCGACGGGTACGAGATCAGCCAGCTCGGTCCGCAGCACGGCCGCGTGCCCAACCGGGTGTCTGAGTAGCAGCCAGAGCTGCTGTCGCTGTCAGCTCACCCGCGCCTCGGGCGGACATCCGCCGCTGGATCGACGGGCGGCCAATGTGGTGAAGTGGTGCGCACGTGACCTACTTTCCAAGGCGGCAGCGACGCCAGGCCCTGTGCGCGGCGTGGGGCTGGTGACTGCCAGGGAGGCGGCGACATGTCCAACGCGCAGTTGTACGACACCATCGGAGCCACTTACACCGTGACGCGGCGCACCGAGCCGCGGATCGCCGCGAGGGTCTGGGCTGCGCTCGGCGACGCGCGGACCGTATTGAATGTCGGGGCTGGCACCGGCTCCTACGAGCCCGCCGACCGTGACGTCACCGCGGTGGAACCGTCGGCGCTCATGCGTGCGCAGCGCCCCCCAGGCGCAGCGCCGTGCGTGGCTGCCGCCGCGGAGAACCTTCCGTTCGAGGACCAGTCCTTCGACGCAGCGATGGCTTTCGCCACCATCCATCACTGGCAGGACCCGATCGCGGGCCTGCGCGAGATGCGGCGCGTGGCTCGCCGCGTGGTGGTGTTCACGTACGACAGCAGTGACACCGGATGGCTTCGTCGGTTCTGGCTCACTCGCGACTACCTTCCGGAATTCGCGGACCTCCTGGTCGGCCGGCCTTCGCTGACCGAGCTGGCCGGCGCGATCGGAGCTCGCGTGGAGCCCGTGCTCATTCCATGGGACTGCGTCGACGGGTTTTTCGAGGCCTACTGGCGCCGGCCCGAGGCATACCTGGACGAGAACGTCCGCCGCGGGATATCGGTCTGGACCGGAGTCGGGCCGGAGGCCGAGCAGAGGGCGGTGCGCAGCCTCCGTGATGACCTCGCCTCAGGTCGGTGGGCGGAACGCAACCGCGACCTCGTCGACCTCGAGGCAGCAGAGCTCGGCCTCTGCCTGCTCATCGCCTGAGCCCGCGCTGCTACGGCCAGCGCGCCACCCTCACGCCCGACGGAACCGGATGGCCCTGGGTCTGCAGCTGGTGCTCACGGGCAGAATGATGGCGTGCCAGTCATCACCGCCGTCTTCGGGGACATCACGACGCAGCATGTCGATGCCATCGTCAACGCGGCGAACAACGCTATGCGTGGAGGCGGCGGTGTGGATGGCGCCATCCATGGCCGCGGAGGCCCGGCGATCTTGCGTGACTGCATCGCCCGGTTCCCGAACGGCCTCGCCACTGGCGACGCCGGCTGGACGACGGCAGGTGACCTGCCCGCCCGGCGGGTCATCCACACGGTCGGCCCGAACTACCGCGCCGGGCAGCGCGACCGCTCCCTGCTGGAGGCGTGCTACCGGCGCGCGCTGGAGGTCGCCGACGAACTCGGCGCGCGCAGCGTCGCATTTCCGCTGATCAGCACGGGCGTCTACGGCTGGCCCCGCGCCGACGCCATCGCGGCGGCGATCGGAACCATCGCGGCTGCCAGGACCCGCGTCGCCGAGGTACGGCTCGTCGCATCCGACGAAGCCGTGTACAAGCAGATCCGCGCGGCGATCTGGGTTCGATGTCCGCCGCTCGTCGGCACAGGCACGGTCGGCTCCTTGTTCGAGCGCGAGCCGGTCCAGTACTCCCTGCGCGGCGACCCCTACCTGTGGCGGGAACTTCGCGCGCGGTTCGCCGACACGCCGCTGCCAGACGACTGGTTCACCCTACGGACGCTCATCACCGACACCATCGAGCAGGTCGTCGGCGAACCTCTCGCCAACCGCGAATCCACACCGTGGCACGACAACACCGCCGCGGTACACCTCCCCGAGTTCGACCCAGGTCATGGCATGTCCGCCGGCGCCGTTCACCTTCCATGGTGGGCACACACGGCAGTGCCGATCCTGCTCGACCGGTACGCCGCGCTACGCGCATCCGAGACGGTCCAGAATGATTGAGCACCGCTCGTAGCCCCGGCCCGGAAGCCACCGGCGCAGAGTGGCGCCGCCGGTGCATGACGCACAACCCGCACCGGTCGGCTCGCGAAGGTGCCACGTTCGCGGGCAGTCAGGCGAGACAGAACTCGTTGCCCTCGATGTCCTGCATCACGAGGCACGACTCGTTGTCGTCATCGGCAGCCAGTAGTCGCACGCGTGTCGCGCCGAGCGCGACCAGTCGTGCGCATTCAGCCTCAAGTGCGGCCAGGCGCTCTTCACCCACGAGCCCGGTGCCCACCCGCACGTCGAGATGCAGGCGGTTCTTGACGACCTTGCCTTCGGGAACGCGCTGGAAGTACAGTCGCGGGCCCACACCTGAGGGATCGATGCACGCGAACGCTGAGCCCTGACGCTCAGCCGGCAGCGCGCGGTCGAAATCGTCCCAGGTGGCGAACCCCTCCGGTGGCGGCGGCACGACGTACCCCAACACCTCGCACCAGAAACGAGCGACGCGCTCAGGTTCCGCACAGTCGAAGGTGACCTGGATCTGCTTGACCGCTGCCATCGGTCCACCGTAGAGGCAGGGTTCTTGTCGTCTCCAGGGGCCCGCCCCTGACAGACCTGTCGCCGGACACCGACCTTCGCCTGGCTGTTTCACTCAGTGGATTTGGCAGCGTCGAGCACGGCAGTGAGTGCGGCGGCAGCTCTCAGGAGGGCGTGTGACCGGGAGGTGATACTGAGCTCCCGAGCGGCCAGCATGCTGCCGATCTCCTCCCAGCGTTGCGCCCGGCGCAGCTGCGGCATCAGGGTGTGAATCGAGCCGATGCCATAGCCGGCCACGCGTAGCTGGTGCACGATGCGCGCGTCCCGGACATCACTCGGCGAATAGGTGCGTGTCGCCCGGGCCGACGGCCGCTGAGGCACCACCAGTCCCTCGGCGTCCCAGTGACGAAGGGCCGACGGTCGCACTCCGAGGGCCTCGGCAAGTTCGGAGATGGTCATCCAATCCGACGGTCGAGGGTCCTCGATCGGTTCCGCCGAAATCGCTGCGACCGCCTCCTTCGCCGCCTCGAGCTCCCGACGTTCGGCGTGCAGTCGCGCGTGCGCCGCGTTCAAGCGTTCGAGCAGGTCCGACGCGGGATACCGATGAGCCGCGCGCATCATCCGCTTCGCCTCGATCGGGCCGACACCGGCTGCCAGTGCACGGTAGGCCACGGCGGCCTGCGCATGCGCCTCGGTGTAGGCCCGATAGCCGGCAGCGGTGCGCGTCGAGGGTGGCAACACGCCGTCGCGTTCCAGGTTGCGCACCTGCTGGACCGAGTACCCCGCCTGGCGGGCGACATCGACCGTTCGTAGAGCTGAGTTGCGACTTCTCACGTCATTCCCAGGAGCAGTTCCGCCGGAGTCTCCACCAGGACTTTAATGAAACGCTGGAACGCATGGACATCGACGAGATCATCGCGTACCTCGACGCACTGGGCGGCGTCCTGACCCTCGAGCCACAACCCGGCGATGGCTCGCCGGAGATCAGTTGGGGCGACGTGTTCTGCTACTACGCCCCTGACGGGGTCGTCCCCAGGTCGCAGCCCTTCGCGACCATCGTGACGAAGGACTACCCCGACGACCAGACGTCGCGCCTCGACCGACCGGACGTCTTCCGCCTGAACATCGGCGTCGGGAAAGCAGCCTTCCACGAGTGGACCGGCTACGAGCCAGGCCGATCGGCACCACACGATGTCGATCCGAGCACCGCAGACGTCGTACTGCCCCATCCTGTCTACGGCAGCCTGGGCTGGCTCTGCGTCGTCAACCCGGGGCCACGCACCACGACCGCTGTTCGAGCCCTGCTCCGGACGGCACACCATCTCGCCCGTACGCGCCATCAGCGGCGGTCGGATGTCAGGCCAGCCACCGATCGACCGCGGCGATGATTTCCCGCAGAGCGGAACTGGCTCGACCGCAGCGCGGGCCAGCCTGGCTGGCCCAGAGCGGCGGTACAGGTCCGCCCCGCGCGCTCGTCGCTCGCCCGGTCGCAATCGGCTTGGCGTCGTCCGGGTGGGTGGCACCCGTACGGTCCCAGTCAGGCGCGCTCGAAGTTCCAGTGCGTGGGCAGGACGCCGTCGCAGAGGGCGCAGACGAAGTCGTTGTCCCGCACGATGTTCCGCTCTCCACAGGCCGTGCAGAGCCGGAAGGTCACCGCGTCGCTGAAGCCGCCGGGACGGGGTACGCCCAGACGATCGAGTGCTGCGGCCACCGCCGGCCAGCAGTCGGGATCCGGGCAGTAGCCGGTCGACTGGTTGCTGACCGCCTGGACGAAGCGCTCGGTGTTGTCGATGGCGAAGGTGATCTCCCCAGCGGCCAGGACGTCCTGTCCGGCAGCGCAGGCGACGTGTTCGCTCTGGCGCGGGGCCAACCGGAGCGTGCGGTCAAGGTCGATGACGAACGTGGCGGGCTCGACGTGCCCGGACGCCCGGCCATCATCCAGCCACCTGTCGAGAGTGCTTCGCGTATCGACGATGACGAGCCCGGCCGGGGTTGATTGTCGGGCCAGGATCTCCGCCGGGCCGACGTACCGGTACCGCTTGAGGCGCGTCACGGCGTGAAGCTACGCGCGTTGCATCCCGACCGTCCAACGAAAATGGCGCGCAGTCGCCGGTCGCAGGGTATGGATCTGCTGCGCGAGCGCGACGGTAACCTTCACGGCTCTGCGCCGAGTCGCGCAGGGCTTCTTTGAGGGCGAGATCGAGCTGTTGCTGAAGCTGGGGAAGGCTAGCTCCGCCGGGCGTCCTTGACGAAGACGATCCCGTCGTGGCTGGCCAGGTGCGCCGGATCCAGCGGTGAGTAGCCGTACCAGGGGGACACACGGGGGGCCGGCGTCGCCTCGGCGAGCGCGGCGGCCAGCCGGCGGGCGTCGACCAGGCACCGCTGCTGCCCGAGCGCGTACAGCAGCCCCTCGACGGTGTCCGGGGGCGGGGCGTCCACACCGTGGTGGCCGATCGTGCCGAGGGCCGTGGCCAGGAAGGCGTACCCCTCGCCCAGGTGGGCGCTCACGATCGCGCCGGCGCTCCACCACTCCAGCGGCAGGCCGCCCATCCGCATACTGCTCTTGTCCCGCTGCAGATGGCTGTTGTGGGCGTTCACCAACGTGGGGCCCCGCTCGGCGAGGGCGAGCAGGTTGGCGGCCATCATCGAATCGCGCAGCGCGCAGAGCCAACCCATGCGGCTCGGTGACGTGTCGGCCATCCGGAAGTGGTACCGCAGCAACCCGATGGCGGTACGTCCGTACAGGCGTGCCCGGTCCCAGTCGTCCGCAGAGGACGCCGCGATCAGCTGTGGCGTCTGCGCCTCGAGCAGCGCCACCAGGTCGTCGGCGAGCAGCCGCAGCTGGTTGGCCTCAGGCGTCTGCCCCACGGACTGCGACGGGTCCCACATCGCGGCGGGACTGGTCCACCGGTCGTCGGTGCCGAGCAGGCGGTCGAGCGTTTCCGCGGTGCAGGGAAGCAGGTCGACGTCGACCCGGGTGGTGAGGTAGGCGTGGAGTGCGGTGATGGCCTGCCGGGGGCTCGCCGCCCCGGTGATCTCCAGCGGGCCGTCGAAACCGGCGAAGCGGAGCTGCTCGGACGCCGGCCGGCCGTCGTTGTACGCGCGCATCCAGCGCACCAGCTCGCGGTTGCCCGCGAAGGCGCCCCACTCGTGGCTGAAGCCGCGCTCCATGACCTCGTCGAGGACGCCGGTGCCCGAGGTGACGTAGTCGTCCACGACCAGGCCCGTCATGCAGTCGCTCTCGATGGCGATCGTCCGGTAGCCCTCCTGCTCGACGAGTTGCCGGAACAGTTCGTTTCGCAGCTCGAGCAGCACGTCCTCGCCATGGGTGGGCTCGCCCAGGGCGAGCAGCCGCGGCCTGCCCGGGAGCAGGCCCATGACGGCAGCAGCGTCGACGACATGGGCGGCGGCGGTGATACCAGCAGTCATGCCCTCAACGGTATCGTTGAATCACCGGTGGAAACTTCTCGTCGATATTGGCAGGACAGTGGGGCGAAACCTTCAAAGCGGCGGACAACTCAGGCCGGTCGACCTGGCGCGAGCGCACGGTCTCTCCACGCAGGCGATCCGCAACTACGAGGCGGCCGGGATCCTCCCGGCCGCTGAACGCACCGCACACGGCTACCGCACCTACACCCCGCGGCACGCGCAAGCCCTGCGCGCGTTCCTGGCTCTCGTGCCCGGACACGGCCACCAGACGGCCACGGCGATCATGCAGGCGATCAACCGGGACGCCACCGCGGACGCGCTCCGACTCATCGACGAGAGCCACGCCCAGCTGCTCGACGACCGCCGCACCCTCCAGGCCGTCGAAGCCGCGCTCCGCGACCTCGAACCCGTACCGCCGGAACGCGGGGCGATGTTCGTCGGCGCCCTGGCCAGAAGACTCGGCGTCCGCCCGGCCACCCTGCGCAAATGGGAACGCGCCGGCCTGGTCCAGCCGCGCCGCGACCCGCAGACGGGCTACCGGGTCTACAGCGCGGCCGACGTACGCGACGCTCTGCTCGCCCACCAGCTCAGGCGGGGCGGCTACCTGCTCGAACAGGTCGCCCCGCTGATCGCCCAGGTCCGTTCCGCCGGAGGTGTCGCGCCGCTGGAGTCGACGCTGCGCGACTGGCATGCCCGCCTCTCGGCCCGAGGCCGCGCCATGCTCACCGGCGCCGCCGCACTGGACGCCTACCTCGAGTGCCGGCCGACCCCGCCCCGAGACAGACCGAGCGACCACGCCACCGCGTCGTCAACCACGGACCCGATCCGGCCACCCCACTCCCCCTGATCGTCCTCGCCAACGACCGGGCGCGACGACCGGTGCGGGGTTCCACCGCCGGTCGTCCTGTGGCATCGTGCCCGGATGATCGACAGTCGCGCGGCGTTGGAGGCCGTGGTCCGCCACGCCGTGGAGCTCGAGGACGACTACGACGACATCGCGCCAACCCTCAGCGCGCTGGCGGCGTGTGGTGACAGCACCTTGGCACCCCGGCTGCACGAGGCCCTCGAGGTGTTCCTCGACGAGGAGAACTTCTACGGTCGCGACCTGATCGCCGGCGTCCTGGCCGGAGTCCAGGGTGTGGCGGCGCTTCCGGTGCTGCTGCGCGCCGCGGCCCGCGATCTCGGCGATGACCAGGACAGCCTGCGGACTGAGATCATCGAGCTGCTGCACGCCGACCGGGCGGCTGGCCGCCGCGCGGTGCTGGAGTGCGTCACGGGTGATCGGCCCGAGCTGCGCCGGGTGGGGCTGTGGGCGCTCGGATTCGTGGTCGAGGCAGAGGATCTCGAGCTGCTGGCCGCAGCCGCGGCTGACGTCGACCCGGAGGTGAGGTCCAGGGCAGTCGGCGCGATTCCTGACCCGGCCGGCGACGACCGGGCCTTTCGCGTGCTTGTGCAGGCGCTGCGCGACCTCGACGAGAAGGTACGGGTGGCGGCGGTCAGCCGGCTCGGCCACACCGGCCGGGCTGACGCGGTCGCGTCGCTCGTTGCCCTGTCCGCCGACCGGGCGCCCCGGGTGCGGTCCATGGTCGCGTACGCGCTGGGGCGGCTCGGCCGCGCCGAGGCGACCCCGGCCCTGCTGCGGCTGCTCCACGACCCCGAACGACAGGTCCGTGCGTACGCCGGAGAAGCCCTCGGCTCCGTCGGCGGGCCGGCCGCGGTCGACGCGCTGATGGCGCTGGCTGCCGACGATGACCCTCAGCTGCGCATCCAGGCCGCCAAGGCGCTCCCGAAGGCGGCCGACTCGGATCCCCGCGTGACGCCGGGGGTCAGGGTGCTGGCGGCAGACGACGAGGTGGCGGTACGAGCGGCCACCGTCAGCGGAATCGCCAGCGCAGGTGGCAGGCCAGGGCACTGGGAGCAGCTCCTGGTCGAGCTGGCCGACGATCCGGACCCGACCGTCCGGCAACGAGTCGCCGCTGTGGCGCGACACCTCGGGCCCGACACTGCCGCGGGCATCCTTCAGCGGTACACCCACGACCCCGACCAGGCCCTGCGCCGGCTCGCCGCCACCGAACTGGCCCGACTGGCCGACCCCACCGTCCGCTGAGCCAGCCACCACCAGCCGGTGGCCCACGGCTGAAACGCGACAGCCGCTGGTCGAGCTGCTACGACGCATCGCCGACGAGGCCGGCCGCCGTAACCTGGCAGGCGTGCTGCCGATCGTGCTTGACCGGTACTTCCGGCCCTGGGCCTACAACGTGGGCCACTCGCGCCTGGTCATCCGTTCCTGGGCGGGCACGGACGACGAGGAAGACGTGGCGGTGTACTTTCGCGGCGTACTGGCCGTTCAGCTCCGCTCCTCGTACCGGCCGCTGGTCCTGGACCACGCCGGGCCGGCACAGCGCGCGGCGATGATCTCCTTTGCGCAGGTGCCGGCACGCCATCAGGACCGGCTGCTCCACCTCACCGTCTCGTCCGGCTCCACACCCGGCTACGTGCTCTGCTCCTCGGCCAGCGTCGTCGCCATCGACAGGCGGATCACCGCCGGGCGGTTCCCACTTGAACCGCCCGACGGGTCTCGTCGGCTGCACCAGCTCCGGCCCGCCACCACCACCCCGGTCGGTCCGGAGCGGAACGAATGACCAGGTGAGCACAGAGCCCTGGACAGCGGCAGTTGTCTGGGGAGTCGTCGCGGCGAGACAGCCCGGACCCGGTGCCGGGCAGCTACCGGGCGCGCAGCGGTACGACGGCGCTGCACAGGATCAGCACGGTCGCGGCGGCGAAGGTGGCTCCGGTTCCGACGCCGTCGACCAGCACGCCGCCGGCGAGGGAGCCGGCGGCGAGGCTGATCTGCGAGGCGCTGACCAGGATCGCCATCCCGCCCTCGGGTCCGTCGGTGGCGGCCCGCGCCATCCAGGTCTGCAGGATGAGCGGCACCGCGCCGAAGGCCAGGCCCCAGAGGACGACCAGCGCGCTGACGAGCGGCGCGACGCCGGCCAGGGGGGCGAGCAGGGCGACAGCGAACGCGAGCGCGACGGTCGCGGCGACGAACGACCGTCGTACGCCCCGGCCGAGGGCCGCGCCGGCGACGAAGTTGCCGACCAGCCCGCCGACGCCGTACCCGAGCAGCGTCACGGTGATCGCCGGGTACCCGAAGTGAGCGCTCTCCTGCAGGAAGGGGGTGATGTAGGTGTAGCTGGCGAAGTGGCCGAGGAAGACCAGCACGGTGGCGAGCGCGACCCGGCGGACGCCGGAGTGGCGGGCAGCCGCAGTCAGGGTCGCCATGCCCACGCTGGCGCTGGGCGGGAGAGCGGGCAGCAGCGCCACGAGCGAGACCAGGGCGAGCAGGGCGGCGAGGCCCGCACCGAGGAATCCGACCCGCCAGCCGACGAGGTGCCCGATCAGCGCGCCCAGCGGCAGGCTGATCACGGTGGCGGCCGAGATGCCAGCCGTGATCACCGAGGACGCCCGGTGGACGCTGCCGGCGGGCACCAGGCGGACCGCGATCCCGATGCCGAGCGCCCAGAAGCCGCCCACTGCCACACCGAGCAGGATGCGGGCGATCAGCAGGACCTCCAGGTTGGGCGCGACGGCGACCAGCGCGTTGGAGGCGGCCAGCAGGCCGCTCAGAATGATCAGGACGTGCCGCCGGTCCCGCCGCCCCGCGGCGATGGTGACGAGCGGGGCGGTGACCGCGGCGATCAGGCCCGGCGTGACGATCATCAGTCCGGCGGTGCCGGTGGAGATGCCGACACCCGCGCTGATCTGGGGAAGCAGGCCGATCGGCAGGAACTCCGACAGGACGAGCAGGAAACAGAGCACCGCGACGGACGTCACCGCCGGCCATCCGCCGCTCGGCGTCGTGGACGTCGCTCGGGGCGTACTCGAAGGGGCTGGTGCGGCCGGGCCGGCTGGTCTCATCTCTGGTCTCTCTCGGGAGGGTCGGGATCGCGTCGAGCCGGTTCCGCGCCGTGTGCGGCCCGCGAACTCGAGTCAGCGTCACTTCGGCATCTCAGGGCTGGACGGCCGCGTCGCGGCGCCGGCGGTCACCGGGTCGAACCTGCTCGGTGTCGACCCGGCCGCCGTGGTCCTGGCCGCCGTCGGCGACCGGGTGGGGCCTTGCTGGCGCTGCGGCCCGGCAAGAGAGCGGGACGTCCGGCGTCGAGGTGACGCCGGTCGTCCCGCCGAATTCAGTACCGCCTGGTACAAGATTCCAGCGTAGCGGAGCCCGTGGCGGATCCCAAATTCCGTACCGGCCGGTCGGTTGTCCACGACCCCCGGTTTGTCGGTCCGCCACGGACCCGCTAGCATCGGATTACGTACCAGTCGGTACAGATTAGGTACCGCTCCGACCTGTCCCTGGCGCGAAGCCGTCGCTCGAGCAGTCCGCCGAGGGCGCCGGCCAGGGGGCCACCGACGGCCGGTGCGGGGACTACCGCCCCCAAGAGAAGGACATCGACATGATGAACGCGCGTGAGCTGCTGTTGGCGTACACGGGGAACGTTTCGGACCCGGACGCGGCGGCGGAGTTGTTCGCCGAGGACGGCGCGATTGAGCTGCCCTATCTGGAGTCGCTCGGCGGGGGCTGGCGCTTCGAGGGGCGCGAGGGAGTTCGGCAGCTGCTGGTCGGACTGCTGCAGACGGTGCCGACCTTCGGCTTCGACGAGGTGAACATCTTCATCGAGACCCCGGACCAGGTCTTCGGCGAGTGGTCGGTGGAGCGGACCACCGCGACGGGACGCCCCTTCAGCCAGTTGTACATGGGTCGCCTGGTCGCCGAGAACGGCAAGATCAAGCTGCTCCGTGAGTCGCTCGACCAGGTCCGTGCCGCCCGAGCCATGTTCCCCAACGGCGTCGCCGACATCCCCGCCTGACGGCCGACCTCGACACCAGGCCGATTCCGCTGGACAGCGGCGCGCGCAGCCGTGGTCCATCGGCGCGGCGTCGTGACCCGCGCCCGGCATGGGACTCCCGCCGTCTGCACACCGCTCGACGTGACGGCCGGGTTCGCACCGCGAACCCGGCCGTCGTCCGGCGATCGGGGGAAGATCACCTACCCGCGCGGCCGCGCGCAGGTATAGCGGTGATCCCGGCGGGTAAGCGGGTGCCCGCATACGGACGAGGGGGACTCATGGGTGAGGCGGCGGAACGGTCCGCAGGGGCGGTCGGTCCCACCGAACGCCTGGCCGCGGACGTGGCTGCGGTGGTGCGTACGGAGATTCGGGAGGCGCGGACCCAACTGATGAGGGTCGCTCGTCCGACGGGAGTCGGCGTGGCGCTGCTCGCCACGGCCGGCGGGTGTCTCGTGCTCGGAGTCGGGGCTGCCTCAGCGACCGCGCTGCGCCTGCTGGAGACCTTCCTGCCTCGCCGGCTGGCCACCGCCGGACTCACCGGCGGCTACCTCGCGGCCGCCGTCGTGCTGGGACGCGCCGGCCTGAACCAGCTCCGGGCGGCCGGCGGTGGGTCGGCGTGGTTCGCCGACGAGATGCAGGACGTCGTCGCCACCACCGCGAGTCAGGTGGTGCCGGCCGGTGCCGCCGCCGTCCGCGAGGAGCTGGACCGGTGGGGCTCCGGCCGACAGGGCGGCTGACAGACCGGCACCGGCCCGAACCGCGTCGATGCGGGCAGGTCAGCCGGCGTCCTCGGCGGGCAGGTGCCCGGACTGCCCGCCCGTCGGGCAGCGGAGATCATCCACCGGGGGCGGCGAGTACGGACTTCATCGCGTTGCGGTAGTTCATCGACTCTTCGCCGGATCTCATCCGCAGCTCGGACACCAGCGCCGACGACACGTCCGCGGCCGACGGTGGCAGCAGCTCGCACAGCTCGGCCTGGCCGTGCAGCTCGTGCGCCAGCCAGCTCGACCGCCCGGCGGGTGCGGGAACCGCCAGCAGATCGAAGTCGAGCGCGACAGCCAGCGACGCCGCCAGGGACCGACGCAGGTAATCCGGGGCGTCCACGGGCTCCTCGATCAGCGCGGAGATCGCGTCCAGCGCCGACACCACCGCCGCGGCACCTCGCATCCCGCATCCGGCTGCCACGTCCCGCAGCTGCGGAAGTGTCGACCGCACCTGCCGCCGCAGGGCGTCCGCCCTGGGCTGTCCACCGAGTTCACGCCAGACCAGGTAGACCCCCTGGATCCCGTCGGCCCGGTCGGTGTTCGACAGGCCGGCCAGGCGTCCGAAGAAGATCGGCACGACGGAGGACACCCGGTTCACCGCGGCGACCGCGAGGCACCTGTCGACCCGGTCGCGCCGGCCCGACGCCTCCATGTCAGCGATCTCCACCGCCCGGACCCTACCGCCGTCAGCCTCGGTTCCGCTCGCGCAGGCGGTCCGCCAGCTCGCACACCGCCGCGGCGAACCGTGGCTCCGACTCGCAGGGCCAGTGTCCCCTGATCGGTGGCGGGACGCTGTCGCTGACCGGCACCACGACGTCCTCCGGGTCGCGGAGGCGACGGTCGACGGTGCCGCTCGGGCCGGTCACCGGCGGGTCGCCCGGCCGGTGCGGGGCGAAGATCCAGCCGCCGATGGGGTCGGTCTCCCGCCACAGGTTCAGCCAGCGCCAGTCGATCTGTTCACCCACCTGGTGCAGCACGTCCCGACCGAGGTAGGCGGGGAAGAGCCGGGCGTAGAGCCGGTCCAGCGGGGAGCCGTAGGTCAGCAGCGCGACCCGCCGGCGCACCTCGGGCGGCAGTTGCAGCACGGTCGCGGCCAGCAGGACCGAGCCGTGACTGTGCCCGGTGAGCAGGACACCCCGGTGCCGGGCGGCCAGGTAGGAGATCCGCTTCGCCAACTCCGGCACGGCCCGCTCGGCGTAGCAGGGCGGCGCGAACGGGTGGGCCGCCCGGGGCCAGAACGTCCCCAGGTCCCACAGCACGCCGACGTACCGGCGGAACTCCGCCGTCCGGTAGGCGAACAGGCCGCCCACCACCAGGGCGACGACGACGACGGCGATGAGGTAGCTGCCCAGGACGATCACGAAGTTCACGAACCCGCTCGGCACGCCGAGGAAGCGTTCGGCCAGCGGGCTGGGCTGCAGGCCGAACAGCCCCAGCACGCTGGCCCCCAGACCCAATGCGGTCAGCGAGGCGTACGCGATGGCCAGCGGACCGAGCCGTTCGGTGAACCGCGCCCGGGCGACGGTCCTCCTCACGCGCTCCACCCGGGCGGCCGCGCCCGCCGGGGCGTCCGGGAAGTCGGCGGCGACGATCGCCGCCGCGGCCCGGCGACGGCCCCGCCGGGAGAGCAGGACCATCACCGCGCCGACCAGCACCGCGGCCATCGTCGTGAAGAAGAAGGTGGAGATCGCCCACTTGTACGCCAGCGGCGGGGCGGCCAGGTCGCCGGGGCGACCGGTGATCGCCCGCCGGTTGAGGAAGTATGCCGTGCGGTAGATCAGCTCGGCGGAGAGCGCGCCCGCCAGGCCCACCGCGACAGCGGCGATGACCGGCGCGCCCAGGCCACGCAGCAGCGCCGGTCTGGGGTCGCGGTCGGTGCGCCGCCAGAGCGCCAGCACGGCCAGCATGAACAGCAGCACCATCTGGCTGACCAGGACCCAACCGATGAGACGGCCGTATCCGGGCAGCCCGTCGGAGTTCGGCCAGCGGGTCGGTGCGGTCGCGACGAGGACGAGGGTCACCATCGTCAGGCCGCAGGCGGTGGCGCGCAACGCCGAGGTCACCCGGTCGGTGATCTCGCCGGCGCTCGGCCGCTCCAGCAGGGTGGGAGCGCAGAGCAGCGCCGCGCAGGTCGCCAGCACCACGGCGGCGACCGCGCCCAGCCCGATCGTCACCGGGGACGGGCCGGCGGCGGCCAGCGCGACGAGGAGGGTGAGGTCCAGCACCGCGAAGGCGGCAGCGATGTGGATCGCCCGTAACCGGCCCACCATCGGCATGGCGTCCCACTGGCCGACCGCGGCGAGCCGGTCGCCCTCGGGCCCGCCGCCGGGCACCTGGAAGGCGTCGTACGAGCGGCCGGGGCGGGCGCCGAGCAGCCAGACCAGGACGACGGCGGCGATCGGCAGCACGGTGAGCACCGCCAGGCGCAGTCCGACCGGGCGGCCACCCAGCCAGGACAGCCAGGTACGACCCGCGAGGCACTGCGGCGAGGCCATGCACTTCCAGGCGATCAGGTCGAGAGCGACGCCGGCGGCGGAGAGCACGTACGTCAGGGTGAGGTTCAGCGCCAAGAGCCGGCACAGCACCTTTACGCCGTAGCCGGATCCCCGCCCCGAGGGCCGCATCCAGATCGCCACGTTGCTCAGCATGAACGGCAGCAGGAACACCAGGGACAGCGTCCGGGTGGCGGTGCCCGAGGGCAGGTCGCTCCACCGGTACGCCTCCAGCACCACTCCCCCGGGCCCGGAGGCGTCCGGGTAGTCGGGGCGGGGGCGGTAGAAGCCGCCGCTGCGGTCACCGGCCACCTGGTGCACGTGCGGACGGTCGAGCACCAGGGCGGCCCCGGCACCCGAGACGCCGTGGACGCGCAACTGCACGACGTCCTCCGACGCTGTCTGGTCTCCGGAGGGCGGCGACACATCCGGCATAGGCCCGTGAACCCCCGCGGCGCGGCCAGCAGTTCGTGGCGGGTGCCGACGCTCCGCCCGGCACCCGGCTGGCGGCGGTGACTACCCACCCGGGGCGGGGTCAACCGCGCCGACGACCACCGCCCGGGCGCAGACCGGGCGGTGGTCGCTGCGATGGCGGTCACAGGGCTGGCATTTCAAGACGACCGGTCATAGTGTTGTGGCACGTCGCCCGACCGGGCGGTGTCAGGACCACCGCGGTGGGGAGGGCAGGACCATGGGGCGACCCCGATCGTCGGCTTCCGCCGGCACCCGGCAGCGACTCTCCGAGGCGGCGCTGGACCTCTTCCACTCGCGCGGCTACAACGGCACGAGCGTCCAGGACATCGTCTCCGTGGCGGGCGCGCCGAAGGGCACCTTCTACAACCACTTCGCCAGCAAGGAAGCCCTCGCCCTCGACTCGGTGGCCCGGTACTCGGCGGCGATGCGGGTGGAGCTGCTCGACGAGCGGCACGGCGGCACGCCGCTGGAGCGGATCACCGCCCACCTGCGGCACCTCGCCGAGCTCTCCGAGACCACGGGAGACCGCGGCTGCCTGCTCGGCAACTTCGCGGCCGAGGTCCCGGCGCACAGCGACGCCCTCCGCGCGGCGGTGGACGAGCGCTTCACCCGCTGGGTGAGCATGCTGGCCGAGGCCATCGAGCAGGCGCGATCGGCCGGAGAACTGTCTCCGGGCGAGCCGGCGGAGATCCTCGCGGGCTACATCATCAGCGGCTTCGAGGGCGCGGTGGCGCGGGCCAAGGCCGCCGGCAGTCCTCAGCCCGTCCGGGACTTCCTCGCCGTCACCACGGCGCGGCTGCTCACCTGATCTTCGGCACGTCCGCCCGACGCCTCCGGTGGCGGGCGCGGTCCTGTCGCGTATCTGTTCCAAGACGACCAGTCATACGCCCTACGCGGTCCCCGCCGGGCGGCGATCACCCCTTCCACCGAGAGGAACAACCATGTCCACCTACCGCGCCTTCGAGGTCACCGGAACCGAGAACTTCGCCCTGGTCGAGCGGGAGTTGACCGATCCGGCGCCCGGCCAGGTGCGCCTGCGGGTGGCGGCGTGCGGCGTCTGCCACACCGACCACCTCGCCGCGAACGGGCTGCTCCGCGACGACCCCTCGACCCCGATCGTGCCCGGGCACGAGATCGTCGGCGTGATCGACGCGGTCGGCGTCGGCGTGACCGCCTGGCAGGTCGGCGACCGGGTGGGCGTCGGCTTCCTCAACGGCAACTGCGGCGAGTGCGACTTCTGCCGCCGCGGCGACCTGGTGAACTGCTCCGCCCAGCCGCTCACCGGCACTACGGTGGACGGTGGGTACGCCGAGGTCGCCTACGCCAGGGCCAGCGGGCTCGTGCGCATCCCCGACGGCATGGCGGCAACGGACGCCGCGCCCCTGCTCTGCGCCGGACTGACCATGTACAAGGCGCTGCTCGGGCTCGACGCCCGACCCGGTGACCTGGTGGCCGTCCAGGGCATCGGTGGCCTCGGACACCTCGGCATCCAGTACGCCCGCGAGCTGGGCTACCGGGTCGTCGCCATCGCCCGCGGCACCGACAAGGCGCAGTTCGCGGCCGAACTGGGCGCCGAGCACTACCTCGACAGCACCGCCGAGGACCCCGGCGCCGCCCTGCGCAAGCTCGGCGGAGCGGCGGCGATCATCGCCACGGCCGCGAGCGGCGCGTCGATGTCCGCCCTGGTGCCGGGGCTCGCCACCCGCGGCCGGCTGGTCGTCGTCGGTGCCGGCTTCGACCCGATCTCCGTGCAGCCGGCAGACCTGATCTTCGGAACCCGGACGATCAGCGGAAGCCTCACCGGAAGCGCCATCGAGAACGAGGACAACCTGCGGTTCAGCGCACGGCGAGGGGTGCGGTCGATGAACGAGGTGGTTCCCCTGGCCGAGGCGCCCGAGGCGTACGCCCGCATGCTCTCCGGCCGGGCGCGCTTCCGCGTCGTGCTCGACACGCTCGCGTGAGCCCGGCCCCTTCCCAACCACGAGCAGGAGCGACGAGATGAGCGAACTGTTGGACCGGGCGATCGCCGCGCACGGCGGCATGGATCGGTGGAACCAGCTGACCTCCGTCAGCGCCCGGGTGCTCGGCGGCGGCGCCCTCTGGGGGCTCAAGGGCCAGGAGGGCGTGTTGAACGACGTGGTGACGCGGGCCGAGCTGCACCGCCAGTTCAGCGGCACCACCCCGTTCGGCGCCCCCGGGCTGCGCAGCGCCTTCACCCCCGACCGCGTCGCGATCTAGACCGAGACGGGAGACGTGGTCGAGGAGCGGTCCCACCCGCGGGACGCCTTCGCCGGCCACGAGATCGGCACCCCTTGGGACCGGCTGCACCTGGCGTACTTCAACGGGTACGCGATGTCGAACTACCTGACCAAGCCGTTCCTGCTCGCCGGACCGGGGTTCCAGCTGGAGGAGCTGGCACCCCACCACGAGGACGGTGAGGTGTGGCGACCGCTGCGCGTGGTGTTCCCCGACAACGTGGCCACGCACAGCAGGGAGCAGACCTACTACGTCGACGACGAGGGGCACATCCGGCGGCACGACTACGTGCCGGAGGTCTTCGGACCCGGCGCCCCCGTCGCCGCCAACTACAGCTTCGACCCGCAGCGGGTCGACGGCATCCTGGTCCCCACCCGCCGCCTGGTCTACCTGACCGACGAGCAGCGCAACCCCGTCAAGGACACCGTCATCGTCTCGATCGAGCTGCGGGACATCACCTTCGCCTGAGGGGGAAGCCCGTTACCCGCGCCGACCCGCCGGGGTTGCACACCCGGCGGGTCCAGCCGGGTGTGGAGCCCGGCAGAGGGGGAAGACCGCGCCGTTGCGTGACCCGCTCGTACGGCGACGGCTGGAGGAACATGGACGCCGCAACGTTCGTGGTGGTCGGCGGCACCAGCGGCCTGGGGTTCGCGGTGGCCCGCCGGCTCGCGAGCGCAAACCGGGTCGTCGTCCTCGGCAACGTCGCCGACGAGGTCACCGCGACGATGAGCGAGCTGGGCTGCGACGGCAGCGTCTGCGACATCTCCTGCTACGACCAGGTCCGGGACGCCTTCGCCGGGGTGGTCGACCGGTACGGGACGATCGACGGGGTGGTCGACTCCGCCTCGGTGTGGGCCGGTGGCGACCTCGCCGACCTCAGCCCGGAGCGGATCCGGCGGGCCGTGGAGGTCAACGCGCTCGGCACCACCTACGTGCTCAAGGAGGCGCTGCACCACCTGCACCGGCAGGGCTACGGCAACGTGGTGTACGTCGGCGCGATGGCCGTGACGAAGGCCCGCCCCGGCATTCCCGTCTACCGCGCCACCAAGAGCTACGGCAGCAGCCTGGTCGAGTCGCTGGCCGAGGCGCAGCACAGCAACCAGGTCAAGGTGATGCAGCTGCACCCCGGGCCGATGCCGACCCGGTTGCAGGAGCGCGTCGGCGACGAGTTCCTGGACGAGACCTACGCACTGCCCGACCAGGTCGCCACGGAGGTCGTACGGCTGCTGCTGCTGGCCCCCGACGACCTCTACGTCTCCGGCGAGCGCGTGCTGCGCGCGGACGGGCGGTGGTAAGGGCCGAAGGCACCACCGCCGAGCGGCCCCTCTCGGCGTGGGTACCGCTGCGGACAGCGGTGTACCGCAACCTCTGGCTGGCCCTGTTCGCCGCCAACGTCGGCACCTGGATGCAGACGGTCGGCGCGCAGTGGCTGCTGATCGACGCGCCGAACGCCTCGACGCTGGTGGCGCTGGTCCAGACCGCCAGCCTGCTGCCGGTGCTGCTGCTGGCCCTGCCGGCCGGCACGCTGGCCGACTCCTTCGACCGCCGGCACCTGCTCATCTCGGTCCAACTGTTCCTGCTCGTGGTGGCGGCGGCGCTGACCCTGCTGACCGCCGCCGGCCGGATGCCACCGGCGCTGCTGCTCACCCTCACCTTCGCCTTCGGGGTGGGGCAGGCGCTGACGCTGCCGGCCTGGGCGGCGGTGGTCCCGGAGCTGGTGCCGCGGGACCAGCTCCGGTCGGCCGCCGCGCTCGGCTCGATCAGCTTCAACGCGGCGCGGGCCGTCGGGCCGGCCCTGGCCGGGGTGCTGATCGCCCGGATCGGGATCGCCCCGGTCTTCGCGCTCAACGCGGTGGCCTTCGGCGTCTTCGCGCTGGCGCTGTACCGGTGGCGGCCCGAGAACGCCCGGGCGGTGGAGGTGCCGGAACGGTTCACCGCCGCGCTGCGCGCCGGCGGCCGGTACGTACGCCACTCCCCCATCGTCCGGCGGCTGCTGCGGCGCGCACTGGTCTTCCTGGTGCCCGGCAGCGCGCTCTGGGCGCTGCTGCCGCTGGTCGCCGACCGACGGCTGGGCCTGGACTCCACCGGGTACGGGCTGCTCCTGGCCGCCCTCGGGGTCGGCGCGGTCCTCGGTGGCGTGCTGCTTCCCCGGGTGCAGACCTGGCTGTCGCCGAACCAGATCCTGCTGGCGGCCGGCCTCCTGTTCGGCGGGACGCTGCTGGTGGTCGGGACGGTCCGGGCGATCCCGCTGGTGCTGCTCGTCCTGCTGCCTGCCGGGCTGGCCTGGGTGACGGTGCTGGTCAACGTCAGCGCCGAGCTGCAGCTGTTCCTGCCCGGCTGGGTACGCGCCCGTGGCCTCGCCGTGTACCAGGTGGTCTTCGCCGGCGGGCAGGCGCTCGGGGCGTTCATCTGGGGCGTCGTGGCCGACATGGCCGGGCTGGTCACCGCCTTCGTCGCGGCGGGGGCGCTGATGCTGGTCGGCTCGGTGACCAGCCAGATCTGGCGGCTGCCGGACCTGCGGGGAGTGGCCGGAGACCCGGCGACCTACTGGCCCCGCCTGCAACTGGCGCACGAACCGGACCCCCGGGTCGGCCCGGTGCTGGTGACGGTGGCCTACACCGTGCGCCCCGAGCGCGAGCGGGAGTTCCTCAAGGCGATGGACCTGGTTCGCGGCTCCCGGCAGCGGACCGGCGCGATGCGCTGGGGACTGTTCCGGGAGGGCGAATCCCGGGAGCGACTCGTCGAGGTGTACCTGGTGCCGTCCTGGGACGAGCACTTGCGCCAGCACGGGGGCCGGCTGACGGGGGCCGACCAGGAGGCGGAGGAGCGGGCCCGGGAACTCGCCGACGGCGAGCCGGAGGTGCGTCACCTGCTGCCCGCCGCCGCCGGCCAGGCGATGACCGACGACCGGCAGGAGCCCTGAACCCGCCCCACCCGCCCGGGTCAGGTGCCCTGCCGGTGGACCCGGCCCTCCTGTGTCACCTTCGACCGGCCGTGGTCGCGTTCGCTACCGGAGGCGCCGGTCGCCGTCCGTAGGTGCCGGCGCTTCGGTGAGCGTTCGACCTCCGAGCCCTGCCGGCCCGGCGCGCCGCTGCCCGGGTGTCGCCGGCCGCGGGCCGACTCGCCACCGCTGTCGTGTTTGTTCTGCTGATGACTGCCCATGGGCGACGGGTACCCGCCGGGCCGGTGGAAATTCACCGCCCGCCAACCGCCGATCACGCCGAGTGACCGACTGCTGCGCTCCAGCAGCAAGGGACCTCGCACTGCGATAAAATGGTCGCCGATCCATCGGGAGCGACAGAGGAGACCAGACGTGGCAGGTGACGACGACATCTCCGGGTGATACCGGACGTGTCCGGCCACCGGCTCGGCGCGCGAAAGCGCGGCCGCCGTGGCCATGCCGTCGTTCCACCTGCCCCTGTTCTCCACGGGCGGCCGTAGCCTGACCCGTGTCAGACCCGAGGACTTCGCATGTCCGACGCCTTCGTCATCTGCTCGCGCCTCTCCTTCTCCTGGCCGGACGACACACCCGTCTTCGAGGACCTCTCCTTCAGCATCGGCGAGGGCCGCACGGGACTCGTCGCGCCGAACGGCGCCGGTAAGACCACCCTGCTCAGGCTGATCGCCGGCGAGCTGCGGCCCACCGCCGGCGCAGTCACCGTCGACGGGGTGCTCGGCTATCTCCCGCAGAGCCTGCCCCTCGCCGGCGACCTGACCGTGGCCGAGGTCCTGGGCGTCGCCCCGGTGATCGCGGCGCTGCACGCCATCGAGTCGGGAGACGCCAGCGAGGAGCATTTCGCCACCGTCGGCAACGACTGGGACGTCGAAGAGCGCAGCCGCGCCCAGCTCGACCGGCTGGGCCTCGGGGCGGTCTCCCTCACCCGCCACCTGCACACCCTCAGCGGCGGTCAGATCGTCGTCCTGGGCCTGGCCGCGCAACTGCTGAGGAGGCCCGACGTCCTGCTGCTCGACGAACCGACCAACAACCTCGACCTCGACGCCCGGCGCTCGCTCCACGAGGCGATCGAGAACTGGACCGGCTGCCTGTTGCTGGTCAGCCACGACCGGGCCCTGCTCGACCGGATGGACCGCATCGCCGAACTCGAACGGGGCGAACTCCGCTTCCACGGTGGGAACTTCAGCGCGTACGAGAAGTCGGCACGCGCCGCGCAGGAGGCCGCCGAGCGGCACGTCCGCAGCGCCGAACAGGAGGTCAAACGCGAGAAGCGGGAGATGCAGCAGGCCCGGGAGCGGGCCGCCCGCCGGGCCGGCAACGCCAGCCGCAACCTCGGCAACGCCGGCCTGCCGAGGATCGTCGCCGGAGCCCTGAAACGGGACGCCCAGGAGTCGGCCGGCAAGTCGAACGAGACGCACGCCGCGCGGGTCAGCCAGGCCAAGGCCCGGCTCGACGAAGCGGGCCGGGCCCTGCGCGAGGAACAGCGGATCGTGCTGGACCTGCCCGGGACCGCCGTCCCGGCCGGCCGCACCGTCTTCGACGGTGCGCGGATGCAGGTCCGCCACGGTGACCGGGCCGTGTTCGCCGACGGCGGCGTCGACCTGGTGATCCGTGGACCCGAGCGGATCGCGCTGACCGGACCCAACGGCGTCGGCAAGTCCACCCTGCTGCGCCTGATCAACGGCGACCTGACGGCGGAGGACGGCTCGACCCGGCGGGCCGAGGGGCGGGTGGCCTACCTGTCCCAACGGCTGGACCTGCTGGACCCCGACCGGACGGTGGCGGAGAACCTGGCAGCGTACGCGCCCGCGATGCCGGAGGCCGAGCGGATGAACCTCCTCGCCCGCTTCCTGTTCCGCGGTCCCCGGGCGCACCTCCCCGTCGGGGTGCTCTCCGGCGGCGAGCGGCTGCGCGCCACCCTGGCCTGCGTGCTGTGCGCCGAACCGGCGCCGCAACTGCTCCTGCTGGACGAGCCGACCAACAACCTCGACCTGGTGAGCGTGGCGCAGCTGGAGGGGGCGCTCGGCGCGTACCAGGGGGCGTTCGTGGTGGTCAGCCACGACGAGCGGTTCCTGGCGGAGATCGGGGTGCGGCGGTGGCTGCGGCTGCACGAGGGCCGGCTACGGGAGACGGCGGCGCCGGACGCCGAGTGAACGGCCGCCCGCCCTGTCGCGCTGGTGCGGCGGGGCGGGCGAGCCGACGGCCGGCGGCACCGCAACTCGATCGGGCACGCCACTCCCCCTAGGGCGTCCTAGGAGGATGGGGTGGTGGTCGTGGGCGAGAAACAGCGACGCCGGGTGGTCACGAGGACCACCCGGCGTCGGGACGTACCAGGATCAGCCGTGCGCCTTGCCGCGGCCGCCGGGGCCCAGCTTCTTGCGCGGGCGTACGGAGATCTCCACCGGGCTGCCCTCGAAGCCGAACTCCTCCCGGAGCTTGCGCTCGACGAAGCGCTGGTAGCCGGCGTCCAGCGGAGCCGTGGTGAAGAGCACGAAGCGCGGCGGGGCCACACCGGCCTGCGTGGCGAAGAGGATCTTCGGCGCCCGGCCGCCGCGCACCGGGTGCGGGGTCGCCTGCACCAGCGCGGTCAGCCACTGGTTCAGCTGCGCCGTCGGCACCCGGGTCTCCCAGCTGGCCAGGGCCTTGCGCAGCGCCGGAGCGAGCTTGTCCACCGCCCGGCCGGTCTGCGCCGACAGGTTCAGCCGGATCGCCCAGGGGATGCGGCGCAGCTCCCGCTCGATCTCCTTGTCCAGGTAGTACCGGCGGTCGTCGTCGACCAGGTCCCACTTGTTGAAGGCGATGACCAACGCCCGGCCGGCCTCGGTGACCATGGTCAGGATCCGCTGGTCCTGCTCGCTGATCGGCTCGCTGGCGTCGAGCAGCACCACCGCGACCTCGGCCGCCTCGATCGCCGAGGCGGTCCGCAGGCTGGCGTAGTACTCGGTGCCGCTGGCCTTGCCGACCCGCTTGCGCAGACCGGCGGTGTCCACCAGCTGCCAGGTCTCGCCGCCGATCTCCACCAGGCTGTCCACCGGGTCGACCGTGGTACCGGCGACCGAGTCGACCACGGCCCGCTCCTCACCGGAGAAGCGGTTGAGCAGGCTGGACTTGCCGACGTTGGGGCGGCCGACCAGGGCCACCCGGCGCGGGCCGCGCGGCCGGTTCTCGACGATCTTCGGCGCCTCCGGCAGGGCCTCCAGGATGGCGTCGAGCAGCTCGCCGGAGCCCCGCCCGTGCAGCGCGGAGACCGGGTACGGCTCACCGAGGCCGAGCGACCAGAGCGAGGTCGCCTCCATCTCGATGGCGGTGTTGTCGGTCTTGTTCGCCACCAGGATGACCGGCTTGGCGCTGCGCCGCAGCATCTTCACGGCGGCCTCGTCCACATCCGTCGAACCGACCATCGCGTCGACCACGAAGACCACCACGTCGGCCGTGGCGACGGCGATCTCGGCCTGGGCGGCGATCGCCGCGGCCCGGTCCTTCGCGTCCGGCTCCCACCCGCCGGTGTCCACCACCGTGAACGAGCGGCCGGTCCACTGCGCGTCGTAGGGGACCCGGTCGCGGGTCACCCCCGGGATGTCCTCCACGACCGCCTGGCGACGGCCGATGATCCGGTTGACCAGGGTCGACTTGCCCACGTTCGGCCGGCCGACCACGGCCACCACGGGCTGCGGACCGGACGGCTCCTCGACGTCGATGTCCGGCTCCCGCAGCTCCACCCAACCAGCGTCGTCGGTCATGCCACCCCCCGCTCGTTGAGCATCTCGCGCAGCCGGGCGACGACCTCGTCGATGCCCAGCTCGGTGGTGTCCAGCTCGACCGCGTCGGCGGCCTGCTGCAACGGGTTGACCTTGCGGGTCGAGTCGAACTTGTCCCGCCGGGCCAGGTCCGCGGCGGTCGCCGCGACGTCGGCCGCGTCCTCGGTGCTGCGCCGCAGGGCCCGCGCCGCCTCGGAGGCGGTCAGGTAGACCTTCAGGTCGGCGTCCGGCGCCACCACCGAGCCGATGTCGCGGCCCTCGACCACGATCCGGCCCGCGTTGGCGATCATCTGACGCTGCCGGGCGACGAGCAGTTCGCGCACCGCCGGCACGGCGGCCACGGCGGAGACCGCACCGGTCACCTCGGGGCCGCGGATCTCCCGGTCGACGGTCACGCCGTCGGCGGTCACCCCGTACCCCTGGGGGTCGGTGCCGATGCGCAGGTCGACCTCGCGGGCGACCTTGGCCACCGATTCGACGTCGGTCAGGTCGACCCCGGAGCGCAGCACGGCCCAGGTGATCGCCCGGTACATGGCCCCCGTGTCGAGGTAGCGGGCACCGATGCTGACGGCGAGCCGCCGCGAGACGGTGGACTTACCCGAACCGGACGGCCCGTCCACAGCGACCACGCAGCGCCCGGCCCGTACGTTTTCCCCCACCGTTGTCCTCCTCAGCCCGTACCTCGCGGGTCGCCGGTGTCTCCGGCGCCGTTGAGCGGTTGTCCAACATTCTCAATCATGCCCGCGCCACGCGGGCAGCCGTGCGCGACGCCGTCGGGGGCGACCCGCGCCACCCGCCGGCGCACCGGCCGCGAGGGAGCCTACCGGCACCGGTACCCCGAACGAGGCGGGTCAGTCCCCCACGGCCTTGAACAGGGCGGCGACCTCCGCGTTGGTCAGCCGGCGGGTCCGCCCGGCACGCAGGTCACCCAGCCGGATCGGGCCGATCGCGGTACGCACCAGACGCGCCACCGGGTGCCCCACCTCGGCCAGCAGGCGCCGGACGATGTGCTTGCGCCCCTCGTGCAGGGAGAGCTCCACCTGGGCGGTCTTGCCCAGGCTGTCCACCAGCTTGAAGGAGTCGACCCGCACCGGCCCGTCCTCCAGCTCCACCCCGGCCATCAGCCGCTTGCCCAGGTTGCGCGGGATCGGCCCGGCCACCTCGCACAGGTAGGTCTTCAGCACCTCGTACGACGGGTGCATCAGCTTGTGGGCCAGGGTGCCGTCGTTGGTGAGCAGCAGCAGACCCTCGCTGTCGGCGTCGAGCCGCCCCACGTGGTAGACGCGCTGCTCCACCCGGTTGCCGATGAAGTCGGCCAGCGCGGTGCGGCCCTTCTCGTCCGCCATGGTGGAGACCACCCCGCGCGGCTTGTTCATCGCCAGGTAGACCAGCCGGGTGTCGGCCTGGAGCCGCTCCCCGTCGACGTGGATCACGTCGCGGGACGGGTCGGCCTTGTCACCGAGCTGCGCGACCCGGCCGTTCACGGTCACCCGGCGCCGGAAGATCAGGTCCTCGCAGGCACGCCGGGAGCCCACACCCGCGGCGGCGAGCACCTTCTGCAGGCGCTCGGCCCCCTCGTACACGGGGGCGTCGGGCTTCGGGGCACGGTCATCGCGTCGCATCGGCAAGCTCTTCTACGTCGTCGGGGAGGAACGGGGCGAGCGGCGGCAGGTCGGCCACCGAGTTCAGCCCCAGCTTTTCCAGGAACAGGGTGGTGGTCCGGTAGAGGAAGGCTCCGCTGTCGGCCTCGGTGCCGCACTCCTCCACCAGCCCGCGCGAGACCAGGGTACGGATCACCCCGTCGCAGTTGACACCCCGGATGGCCGAGATCCGCGAACGGGTCACCGGCTGCTTGTAGGCGATCACGGCGAGGGTCTCCAGCGCGGCCTGGGTCAACCGTACCGACTGCCCGTCCAGCACGAACCGCTCGACGTAGGTCGCATACTCCGGACGGGTGTAGAGACGCCAGCCACCTGCGGCCCGACGCAGCTCGAAACCGTGCCCGGCGGCGGTGTAGCCGGCGGCGATCCGGTCCAGCGCCGGGCCGATCCGCTCAGCCGGCTGCTCCAGCACCTGGGCCAGGGTGAGCTCGCTCACCGGCTCGTCCACCACCAGCAGGATCGCCTCCAGCGCACCGCGCAGCTCGGCGTCGTCGAGCACCGGCGCCGGCTCCGGCGCGGGCGTCACCCGCCGCCGTCCCCGCTTCCCCGGTACGCCGGCCGCGGCGCGCTCCGCCGGCAGGGCCCCGGCCGACTCAGCGCCGTCGAGGTCGGCGCCGTCCAAGTCGGCGCCGTCGAGGTCGGTGCCGTCCAACTCGGCGCCGTCGAGGTCGGCGCCGGGCAGCGTGGCGCTGCGCGAAGCCGCGCCGGTCGGGTCGGCGGCGGTTCCGCCCGCGTCGGCGGCGGTCGGCTCGGCCGGCTCGGCGGCGGGAAGCGCCGTGCTGTCCGGGCCGACGCCGGCCGGCTCGGGAGCGGTCCCGCCCGCGTCGGCGGTGGCCGGTACGGCCGGTTCGTCGTCGACGGAAGGCTCGGCATCGACGGGCGACCCCGCGGTCGGCGCCGACGCGGTGAGGTCGGCGGCGAGATCTTGGACAGTTTCCGTTCCCGACGAACGGAAACTGTCCAAGATCTCGGGCTCAGCCCGCTCTGCGGGGTCGGGGGTGGGGTTCTTCGGCGGGGTGGGGCGCTGCCACGGGGGGATCCACGCGGCGGCCTGGTCGGCCAGGGAGTCCCGGCGCTCCTCGTCACTCATCCCGCTGCTCCTCGTTCTCGGCGTCCTGCGCGGTGCCCGACGGACCGGTCGCCGTCCCCGGCAACGCCGGCTCGCCGGCCCCGGCCGGCGAGGCCCGGTGCTGCCCGACGTCGGCCCGACCTGCATCGCCCGGATCGACCTCAGCCGGACCGGTGTCCTGCGGGCCGGCGTCCGCCGCACCGGCGTCGGCCGGCTCGGCGAGGGCGCCGGCGTACTCGTCGATGTGCAGTTCGGCGCCGCCCTCGGCCGGGCCGGTCCAGCGCACCGTCAACTCCTCCAGGGCCTGCTCCTGCACGAACGCGACCAGCCCCTCCCGGTAGAGCTCCAGCAGCGCGAGGAACCGCGCCACCACCTCCAGGGTGATCTCGCAGTCGGCGCAGAGCAGCGAGAAGGTGGCGGTGCCGGCGCGGCGCAGCCGCTCGGTGAGGATCGCCGCGTGCTCCCGCACGCTGACCCGCACCATGTGCACGTGGGCGATGGAGACCTCCGGCACCGGTCTCGGAGTCATCGCTCTGACCGCCAGCTTCAGCAGCCGCTCCGGGCCGATGCCGAGCACCAGGTCGGGCAGCGCCTCGGCGTACCGGGGCTCCAGGGTGACCGCCCGGGGGTAGCGTCGCCCGCCCACCGACTCCAGCTCGGCGATGTGCGCCGCCGCCTCCTTGTACGCCTTGTACTGCAACAACCGGGCGAAGAGCAGGTCCCGCGCCTCCAGCAGGGCGAGGTCCTCCTCGTTCTCCACGTCGGCGGCGGGCAGCAACCGGGCCGCCTTCAGGTCCAGCAGGGTGGCGGCGATCAGCAGGAACTCGCTCGCCTCGTCCAGGTCCCACTGGTCGCCCATGGCCCGGATGTAGGCGATGAACTCGTCGGTGACCCGGTGCAGCGCCACCTCGGTGACGTCCAGCTTGTGCTTGCCGATGAGCTGGAGCAGCAGGTCGAACGGGCCGGTGAAGTTCGCCAGCCGGACGGTGAACCCGGCGCTCTGCTCCGCCTGCGGCACACCGGCGGCGTCCGTCGTCGGCCCGGCGGCGGCCTCGGCGGCCACCACGGGCGGCTGCTCCGGGGTCGTCGGCGGGTCGAGGGGCGGCGCGGTCACCGGAAGACCGTAGTCCACGGCCCCGGCCGGCCGGCGCGAAGGTGCACCGTGGCCTACCGGTCCGCCTGGGCGGCGATCACCTCACGGGCCAGCTGGCGGTAGTTGCGCGCGCCGGACGACGCCGGGTCGAGGGTGGTGATCGGCGCTCCGGCCACCGTGGACTCGGGGAACTTCACCGTCTTGGTGATGACCGTCTGGTAGACCTTGTCGCCGAACGCCTCGACCACCCGCTGGAGCACCTGGCGGCAGTGGGTGGTGCGGCTGTCGTACATGGTGGCGAGGATGCCCTCGAGCTCCAGGTCGAAGTTGAGCCGCTCGCGCACCTTGTCGATGGTGTCCAGCAGCAGCGCCACCCCGCGCAGGCTGAAGAACTCGCACTCCAGCGGGATGAGCACGCCGTGCGCGACGGTCAACGCGTTGATCGCCAGCAGGCCCAGCGAGGGCTGGCAGTCGATCAGGATGTAGTCGTACTCCTTGCGGACGGTCCGCAGCACCCGGGCCAGCGCCATCTCCCGGGCGACCTCGTTGACCAGCTGGATCTCGGCCGCGGAGAGGTCGATGTTGGCCGGCAGCAGGTGCAGCCCGGCCACGTCGGTCTTGATCAGGACGTCCTCGGCGGTGACGTCGTCCTGCATCAGCAGGTTGTAGACCGACAGGTCGAGGTTGTGCGGGTTGACCCCCAGCCCGACCGAGAGCGCGCCCTGCGGGTCGAAGTCCACCAGCAGCACCTTGCGGCCGTACTCGGCGAGCGCGGCGCCCAGGTTGATGGTGGTGGTCGTCTTGCCGACGCCACCCTTCTGGTTGGCCATCGCGATGATCCGCGCCGGACCGTGCCGGTCGGTGGGCATCGGCTCCGGGATCGGCTTGCGCATCGTGTACGCGGCCGGGTCCGCCGGACCCAGATCCGCGCCGAGCGACGCCTGCTGCTCGCGGAGCTCCGACGTCCAGGCGTCGGCACGATCACCGTTGCCAGCCATGTCCTCGTTGCCCCCTCCCGACGACCACCCGGCGTCGGAGCCTTCCGACGTCCTTCGCGGCGCCGCTGCGCACCCCGGATGTCGCCCCAGGAGGTCCGCGCCGAAACCGACTCTACGCCACCGACCAGCAGCGCGTTCGGTACCGGTCCGGCGTGTCGGCCGGTGGCGGCGCCCGGTCAGCCCAGGGCGCGCGGGTGCGCGGTCGCGTACACCTCGCGCAGCCGCTCCACGGTGACCAACGTGTACACCTGGGTGGTGGTCACCGAGGCGTGGCCGAGCAGCTCCTGCACCACCCGCACGTCGGCGCCGCCGTCGAGCAGGTGGGTGGCGTACGAGTGACGCAGGGTGTGCGGGGAGACCGCGCCCGGCCCGGTCACCGGCAGCCCGGCCCGCTCGGCGGCGCGCCGCAGGATGGTCCAGGCGCCCTGCCGGGTCAGCGTCCCGCCCCGGGCGTTGACGAAGACCGCCGGGGTGCCGCGACCCGCGGCGACCAGCCCGGGTCGGGCCCGGACCAGCCAGGCGCGCAACGCCTCGACGGCGTACCCGCCGATCGGGACGAGCCGGGTCCGGCCGCCCTTGCCGCGCAGCACGGCGGTGCCCTCGTCAACGTCCACGTCGTCCACGGCGGCGCCGACCGCCTCGGAGATCCGCGCGCCGGTGCCGTACAGGAATTCCAGCAGCGCCCGGTCGCGCAGGGCGAGGGCCGCGCCGTCACCGGCGGCGGTCACCGGGCCGGCGGTCTCCAGCAACCGGACCACGTCGTCGACGGGCAGCGCCCGGGGCAGCCGGCGCGGCGGCGTGGGCGGGCGGACGTCCCGGCTCGGGTCGGCGCCGGCCAGCCCCTCGCGCAGCGCGAAACGGTGCAGCCCGCGCACCGCGGAGGCGGCGCGGGCGGCGGAGGACGCGGCCAGCGGCGGATGGTCGTCGTCGCCGGCGCGCAGCCGGGCCAGGTGCGACTCGACGACGCCGGCGCCGACCGACCCGAGGTCGGCGACGCCGGCGTCGGCCAGGGTCGTCAGGTACCGCTCCAGATCCCGCCGGTACGACGAGAGGGTGTTCGCCGACAGCCCCCGCTCGACGGTGAGGTGGTCGAGGTAGCCGCGGACGGCACGGCGCAGCGCCGGCGCGGGCTGCGTGCCCGCGCCGGCGGTGTCCGGTGCAGCGGTCAGGCCAGCACCTCGGCCAGCGGCAGGGTCGGCATGCCGTGCGCCTCGGCGACCGGGCCGTAGGTGACCTGGCCGGCGTGGGTGTTCAGGCCCAGCGCCAGGGCCGGGTCGCGGCGCAGCGCCTCGCGCCAGCCCTGGTTGGCCAGCTCCAGGGCGTACGGCAGGGTGACGTTGGTCAGCGCGTAGGTGCTGGTGTTCGGCACCGCGCCGGGCATGTTCGCCACGCAGTAGAAGATCGACTCGTGCACCTTGTAGACCGGGTCGGCGTGCGTGGTGGGACGCGAGTCCTCGAAGCAGCCGCCCTGGTCGATGGCGATGTCGACCAGCACGCTGCCCGGCTTCATCCGGGAGACCAGCTCGTTGGAGATGAGCTTCGGCGCCTTCGCGCCGGGGACGAGGACCGCGCCGATGACCAGGTCCGCGTCGAGCACGGCCCGCTCGATCTCGTACGCGTTGGAGGCCACGGTCTGCAGGTGGCCCCGGTAGATGGCGTCGGCCTGGCGCAGCCGGGCCACGTTCTTGTCCAGCAGCAGCACCTCGGACTGCAGGCCCAGCGCGATCGCGGCGGCGTTCAGGCCGGAGACACCGGCGCCGATGACCACGGTCTTCGCCGCGTACACGCCGGAGACGCCGCCGGGCAGCACGCCCCGACCCCCGCCGGTGCGCATCATGTAGAAGGCGCCCACCTGCGGGGCGAGCCGACCGGCGACCTCGGACATCGGGGCCAGCAGCGGCAGCGACCGGTCCGGCAGCTCGACGGTCTCGTACGCGATGCCGGTGACCTTGCGGTCGATGAGCGCGTCGGTGCACTCCCTCGAGGCGGCCAGGTGCAGGTAGGTGAAGAGCACCTGCCCCTCGCGCATCCGGTGGTACTCCTCGGCGATGGGCTCCTTGACCTTGAGCACCAGCTCCGCGGTCTCCCACACCTCGTCGGCGGTGGCGAGGATCTTGGCGCCCGCGGCGGCGAACTCGTCGTCGGTGATGCTCGACCCGACGCCGGCGCCGGACTCGACGAAGACCTCGTGCCCGTTGCGGGTGAACTCGTTGACACCCGCCGGCGTGATCGCCACGCGGTACTCGTGGTTCTTGACCTCGCGTGGGATTCCGACCTTCACGATGCAGACACCTCTCTTCGGGGCTGCCTTCCCCCGACTGCGCGGTGCGCGCCGGCTCCTTTGCCGGCGCGGTCCACCGGTCCCGCCGGCGGCAGTCTAGGCGTGGGAGCACCCGGTGGGGCCCAGCACAGTGACATCCGGTGCCCGATGCGCCTGACGATGTGTCAGGCGCCCGGTCCACGCCGTCCGCGCGACGTTCGCTCTCATCGTCGCACCGCAGGACGGGCATCGCCGGGCGGAAGCCGCAGCCGACACGCCGGGTGTCTACGCCGCCGCGCTCGGTGCCGGCCGCTCCGGCACGCCGCCGCACGCCGTCGACCAGGCGGCGCCGCTCCCTCACCGGTCCCGGCCGCGAGCTGGCCGACCCCCGTTTGCGGCGTGTCGCGGCTTCCCGACGCCGGGACACCCCGACACGCCGCAAACGGGGGGCTCAGGTGGGCACGCGCGGTGCAGGGCGGGCGAAGCGGCCGCCACGGCACGAGGCGTGGGGCGAGGCGGTCGAGGCCGGGCAGAGAAAAGGGCCGCGCGGTGTAGCCGCGCGGCCCTTTCCGGGTGGGTCCCGGGTCAGCGGGGCAGTGGGGCGTCGGGGCGGCGCAGCACCGACCAGCCGGCGTCCCGGGCCCGGGCGGCGGCCAGCAGGCCGGCCACGCAGGGCCCGTTGGTGATCTCCCCGGCCAGCACCATGCCGACCGCCTCGTCCAGGTCGAGCCGGACGATCTGGATGTCCGCCTCCTCCTCGCGACGCTCGTGCCGCTGCTCGGCGGGCACCTCGTGCAGGTCGCGGGCGAGGAAGACCCGGACCACCTCGTCGGAGAAACCGGGCGAGGTGTGCACGTCGACCAGCAGGTCCAGGGCGCCGGCGGTCAGGTCGGCCTCCTCGGCCAGCTCCCGGGCGGCGGCCACGGGCAACTCCTCGCCGTCGACGTCCATCAGCCCGGCGGGCAGCTCCCACAGGTGCCGCCCGACCGGCTGGCGGTACTGGCGGACCAGCACCACCTGGCCGGCGTCGTCGAGCGCCACCACGGCGACCGCGCCGACGTGCCGGACGTAGTCCCGTTTCGCGGTGCCGCCGCCCGGCATGGTCACCTCGTCGGTGACCACGGAGAAGATCCGCCCGGCGAATCGCTCCTGCCGGTGGGTCAGCTCGTAGCGGTGCTCGACGGCGCTCACGAGGCGGACGCCGCCTTCGCCGCGGCACCGCCGTTGCGCGCCGCCTTCTTCGCCGCCGGCGTCTCCGCCACGCCGTCCAGGTCGACCGGCAGCTGACCGGCCTCCGAGTACGCCACCGCGGCCTTCACGAACGCGGCGAAGAGCGGGTGCGGGCGGGTCGGGCGGCTCTTCAGCTCCGGGTGCGCCTGGGTGGCGACGAAGAACGGGTGCAGCTCCCGGTCCAACTCGATGAACTCGACCAGCCGGCCGTCCGGGGAGGTGCCGGAGATGTGCAGGCCGGCCTTGGTGAGCTGGTCCCGGTAGGCGTTGTTCACCTCGTACCGGTGCCGGTGCCGCTCGCTGACCTCGGTGCTGCCGTACGCCTCGGCGACGAGCGAACCCTCGGCCAGGGTCGCCGGGTACGCCCCGAGCCGCATGGTGCCGCCCAGGTCGCCCCGGCCGGCGACGATGTCCTCCTGGTCGGCCATGGTGGCGATGACCGGGTGCTTGGCCTCCTCGTCGAACTCCAGCGAGTTCGCCCCGTCGAGGCCGGCCAGGTGGCGGGCCACCTCGATGGTCATGCACTGCAGGCCGAGGCAGAGGCCGAGCAGCGGGACGCCGTTCTCGCGGGCGTACCGGGCGGTGCCGATCTTGCCCTCGATGCCGCGCACGCCGAAGCCGCCGGGGATGACGATGCCGTCCACGCCGGCCAGGGCGGCCGCCGCGCCGGCCGGGGTGACGCAGTCGTCGCTGGGCACCCAGCGCAGCTGCACCCGGGCCCGGTGGCCGAAGCCGGCGGCCCGGATCGCCTCGCTGACCGACAGGTACGCGTCGGGCAGGTCGACGTACTTGCCGACCAGGGCGACGGTGACCGTGTGCCGCGGCTGGTGCACCCGGTCGAGCAGGTCGTCCCAGCCGACCCAGTCGACGTCACGGAAGGAGAGCCCGAGCCGGCGCACCACGTACGCGTCGAGACCCTCGCGGTGCAGCACCTTCGGGATGTCGTAGATGCTCGGCGCGTCCGGGGCGGCGACGACCGCCTCGGAGTCCACGTCGCAGTAGAGGGAGAGCTTCTCCTTGACCTTGTCCGGGATGTCCCGGTCGCAGCGCAGCACCAGCGCGTCGGGCTGGATGCCGATGCTGCGCAGCTGCGCCACCGAGTGCTGGGTCGGCTTGGTCTTCAGCTCGCCGGACGGCGCCAGGTACGGCACCAGCGAGACGTGCAGGTAGAAACAGTTGTCCCGACCCAGGTCGTGGCGAACCTGGCGGATCGCCTCCAGGAACGGCAGCGACTCGATGTCGCCGACGGTGCCGCCGACCTCGGTGATCACGACGTCCGGCACCTGGCCGTCGACGTCCGGCTCGGCCATGCCGAGGATCCGCGCCTTGATCTCGTTGGTGATGTGCGGGATCACCTGGACGGTGTCGCCCAGGTACTCGCCGCGCCGCTCCTTGGCGATCACTTCCGAGTAGATCTGGCCGGTGGTGACGTTCGCCTTGCCGGAGAGCGCCCGGTCCAGGAACCGCTCGTAGTGCCCGACGTCGAGGTCGGTCTCCGCGCCGTCCTCGGTGACGAAGACCTCACCGTGCTGGAACGGGTTCATCGTCCCGGGGTCGACGTTGAGGTAGGGGTCGAGCTTCTGCATCACCACGCGCAGTCCGCGCGCGGTCAGCAGGTTGCCGAGGCTGGAGGCGGTGAGGCCCTTACCGAGCGAGGAGGCGACGCCCCCGGTGACGAAGATGTGCCGGGTCGTCCGTGCTGAAGGGGCCAAGGCCTGCTCCCGTGTCGTCCGTAGCGGTCGTGCGAACCGCCGTGCCGACCACCGAAGTGATCACGCGATCCACGGGATTCCACGGTAACACCTCTCCGGCCCGGACCCGGCGTCGCACCCGACCTGGGCGGGCGCCGGGCGCGGACCCGGTCACGGGGCCGCGACCTCGGTCGATGTCGCGGCGGCGTCGCCCGGGGTACGCGCCGACGGCACGCTGACGTTCGGACCGCCCCCCGCCGGACGAGCCGCGCCGTCAGCACGCCCGTCCGGCTCCCCGTCGCCGGCGGAGCGGTCCGGACCGGGTCGATCGCGGTCGGCCGCGTCGGACCGTCCGGGTTCGGCCGCGTCCACGGCGGCGGGCCCGCGGCCGGTCCCGGCCCCGCCCCGGGTACGCCCGGAGCCCTCGTCGCGGCCGGCCGCCGCGCCGGGTTCGGCGACCAGGTCGCCGCTGTCGACGACGCCCCCGTCCGGGCCACGGTCCGGGGCATCGCCGACCGGCGGGCCGCCCGACCCGTCCCCGCGCTGCCGTCCGGCACCGGGCTGGGTGCGGTCGGTGGAATGGTCGAGCACCCGCAGCGAGGCCAGCGCCGCCATGGGCACCACCAGCGCGGCGGCGGCCCCGGCCACGTCCAGCGCCGAACCGCCCAGCAGGCCGCCGAAGACCGCCGCCACGGCGGTGCCGGCCAGCGCCGCCCGGATCGCCGGGTAGATGCCGAACAGCCGCATCAGCCCGCCCCACGGCTGGAGCAGCGCGAACCAGACCAGCAGGGCGCCGACCACGGCGAGCACGGTGAGCGGGCTGTTGACCAGGGTCTGGAAGTTGGCCGTGCTGACCCGGTGCACCGTCAGCCCGCCGGTGCCGTCGGCCAGCGCGGCGAGGAACCGGCCCAGGGCGGCCCGCTCCTCGGCCGGCCGGCGCACGTCCACCACGGCGAAGCCGACGGTCACCGCGAATCCCGCCATGGCCGCCCAGACCAGCCGGCTCACGGTGAGCCAGCCACCGGTGCTGATCGCGGCGGCGACGGCCACGCCGGCGGTCAGCGCCACCGCGCCGATCGGATCCGACCCGAAATACGGGCTGCCCACGACCACCACGGCGGCCCCGCCGACGGCGACCGTCACCATGGGCCGCCAGCCCCGGCGTACCCGCTGGGCCAGCCAGCCGGCGCTGAGCAGCGACCCGGCGAGGAAGACGCCGAGGCCCACCGTGCCCAGCCCGGAGAAGCGGCCACCCTCCAACGCCGAGTAGCCGACCACGCCGTTGAGCTGCAACCGCGACCCGCTGAGCACGTCCGCGCCGAGCACCAGGGTGGCCAACCCGGCGACCGCGCCGAGCGGGCCGAGGGTGCGCTCGTGGCCGGGGGCGAACCGGACCAGGGCGGTGCCGGCGGCGATCAGGGTCACGGTGGCCAGGCCGAACCACAGGCCGGCGCGGTCGCCGCGCCACCAGGGCACCACGTCGGCGAGCAGGGCGGCGGGCACGGCCAGCGCGGCGGCCACCAGCATCAGCTCCACGGCCGCCACCACCCGCCGGGACACCGGCGGCGGACTGTGCGGGCCGGCGAGCCGGCGGGCCCGGCGCAGCAGGGGCAGCACCGTCACGGCCAGCGCCACCTGCGCCGCGGCGAGCAGGGCGAAGAACCAGCCGGCGACGGTGCGTTGCGCGCCCGCCTCCCGGTCGGCGTCGACCGGCCGACTGATCGCGGTCGCCAGGTCGTCGGGGCGACCGTCGACGCGGACCGCCGCGCGGCCGAGGAAGAGCCGCTCCGGGATCGGCCGGCCCAGCGCGGCGAGCGCGGTCGGGGCCAGGTCGACCAGTTGCAGGTAGCCCGCCCGGCCGGTGCTGGCCGAGGTCAGCCAGCCGCGCTCCCAGCCGGGACCGTCGGCGACGGCCACGTGCAGCCGGGACGGCGTGCCGGTGTCGGAGACCCCGGCGACCATGACGAGGGAGCGGGGCGGCCGGGCGGCCAGCACCCGGGCCAGCGCGGCGTCGGCGGCGCGGGCCTCGGCCCGGCGGGTGGCCGGATCGTCGGCGGCCACGGTGCCCAGGTCGACGATGCTGAGCACGCAGGAGCCGAGCAGCGGAGCGGGGTCGGCGGGCAGGCGCGGGGCGTACCGGTCGACCCGGCCGAAGGGGCGGGCGGCGGCCACGGCGGCCCCCGGTCCGACCGCCACCGAGCAGCGCACCGACTCCGACAGCGACCCGGGCACGGTGCCCCAGGGCAGCCGGTCGAAGTTGTATCGGACCACGCTCTCCTGGGCGGGCAGGTTCGCCCCGATCCGGTCCGGCTGTTCGACGGTCACCGGGGC
Source organism: Micromonospora sp. LZ37 (assembly GCF_059359015.1). NCBI lineage: Bacteria > Bacillati > Actinomycetota > Actinomycetes > Micromonosporales > Micromonosporaceae > Micromonospora > Micromonospora sp. LZ37. Next base: position 728,420 of record NZ_JCADBL010000002.1, read on the forward strand.
GGAGGGGCAGCCGTCGGCCCGGCGGCTGCCGTTCCAGGCGGCGTAGCTGCCGGCGCCGAGGGTGAGCCAGCCGTCGGTGGGACAGGTGGGGCGGTGCGCGGAGCGGGTCGACAGCGATCCCATCGAGCCCTGCTCCGCCATCCGCCACAGGGTCGGCGTGGTCTGCGGGTCGACGTCGTCCCAGCGCAGCCCCGCCACCCCGGCGAGCACCACGAAGTCGGCGGTGCGCTGCGGCGCGCCGGTGTCCGGCCGGGCCGCCAGCGCGGTGACGCCGAGCACCACCACGAGCAGGGTGAGCAGGACCGGGGTGAGTCTGCGCAGCATCACCGGCGTCCCGTCGACGGGGCGTCCGCGCCGGGGGCCGCCGGCCCGGCGGCGTCGGGGCCCAGCTCGGCGTAGAGCGACAGCAGCGCGGCGACGGTGTCCTCCTCGGTGGGCCAGGTGGCGGCCCGGGCGGCGCCGCGCCGGGCCAGGTCGGTGCGGAGGCTCTCGTCGTCCAGCAGCGACCGGACCGCCGCGTCGACCGCGTCGACGTCGCCGGCGGGCACCAGCACGGCGGCGTCGCCGACCAGCTCCGGCAGCCCGCCCACCGCGGTCGCGACCAGCGGTACGCCGGCGCGCAGCGCCTCCTGGGCGAAGAGCTGGCGGGCCTCCCAGTCGCTGGTGACCACGGCCAGGTCGGCGCCGGCGAGCAGGTCCGCCACGTCGGTGCGGTGCCCGAGCAGGGTCACCGGCGCCCGCGCGGTGGAGATCCGGGCCGCCAGTTGCAGGTACGCGGGGCCGCTGCCGGCGATGACGACGACCGGCGGCGGGGTCCGGGTACGCCAGCGGGCCGCGGCGTCGACGAGCACGTCGTACCGTTTCTGCGGGTGCAGCCGGCCGACGGAGAGGATCAGCGGTTGGTCGGCCACGACGCCGAACTCGGCGCGGACCGCGGCCCGGCGGCGGCGCGGGGCGGGCAGGGCCGGCGCGGCGACCGGGGCGAGCCGGGCGTCCGCGGCGCCCAGCGCGACGGCGCGTTCGACCAGGTCGGCGGAGGCGCCCAGCGCGACCCGCGCGGAGCGGGCGACGATCCGCTCGGCCAACCGGGACAGCTGCCCCCGCAGGCCACCGGCGAGCACGGCGTTGTGCCAGGTCACCACCAGCGGCGCGGCGGGGCGGGCCAGCGCGGCGACCAGGCCGGCGCGCAGGCCGTGCGCGTGCACCACCCGCGCCGGTTCGGCGGCGAGCGCCCGACGCAGGGCGGCAACCGCCCGACCGTCGGCCGGGGTGGGGCTGGCCGGGATCTCCACCGGGGCGAAGCGGGCGCCGACGCCGGTGAAGTCGAACTGGTCCTCGGTGGCCGCCGGTCCGCAGACCAGCACCGGTACGCCGGCCCCGGTCAGCCCCCGGGCCACGGACCGGACGTGTTGGCCCACCCCACCGGTGCTGGAGGCGAGCAGCAGGACCACGGTGCCCTGCCGGCGGGACGCCGGCGTCGGCTCGGTCATCGGTGCCGACCTTTCGTTCGCGACTGCGGGGCTCGCAAACCCGGCTCACTCCTCGCGCTCACCGGTGCCGACCTTTCGTTCGCGACTGCGGGGCTCGAAAACCCAGCTCACTCCTCGCGCTCACCGGTGCCGACCTTTCGTTCGCGACTGCGGGGCTCGCAAACCCGGCTCACTCCTCGCGCTCACCGGTGCACCGTCTCCTTCCCGTCACCCCGTTCCGGCGGGATACCGTCCTGGAGGTCGCGCGCCGGCGGGCGCCGCCGCCGGATCCGGCGCAGCGCCCCGGCGAGCAGCGGCTGGACGTCCGGCCGGTCCGTCAGCCCGGCCACGACGAGGAACACGACGCCGACCACGGCCCCGGACAGCATGCCCTGAACGAGTGCCTGCGATGTCGTCGGGGTGCCGTCCCCCGCCGCCCCGACGACGCGCGCGGCGGCCACACCGGCCGGCGCGGCCAGCGCGGCGGCGAGCAGCCCGGCGGCCGTCGCACGGCCCACCCCGGCCAGGGCGGGCCGGCCGGCGGCCCGGAGCACGGCGACGACCAGCAGCGCGCCGAGCACCAGCATCCCGACCGAGTTGGCCAGGGCGACCGCGAGGACCCGGTCCGCGGTGGGCAGCAGCGCCGCCAGCGCCACGGCGGCCAGCGGCACCACCAGCCAGCCGGTGGTGATGGCGGCGGTGGCGGCCCGGGTGGCGCCGCGGGCGTAGAGCGCCCGGGACAGCACCGCGAAGAGTCCGTAGCCGACCAGGCCGGGAGCGAAGCCGGCGATCGCCGCGGCGGTGGGCGTCACCGCCGCGTCGCCGAAGAAGAACCGGGCCACCGGTTCGGCGACGCCGACCAGGGCCGCCGCGCCGAGGAAGCTGAACAGCAGCACCCCCCGCACCGTCGAGGCGAGGGTCGTCCGGTAGCCGTCCTCGTCGCCGACGGTGGCGGCGGCGGTCAGCGTCGGGTACGCCGCGACCGCGAGGGGCACCGCGAGCACCGCCCACGGCAGCAGGTACATCGTCTGGGCCAGGTTGTAGACCTGCGGCGAGCCGGTCGGGCCCCCGGAGACCCGGTTGAGGATCACCACCAGCGCGGCCTGCTGGGCGGTGACGGTGACCGCGCCCGCCAGCGCCAGCCCGCCGACCCGGGCCCGGACGTCGGCGCTGAAGGCGTACCCGGGGCGCAGCGGCAGGCCGAGCCGGCGCAGCGGGACCAGCAGGGACAGCGAGAGCGCCACCACGCCGAGGGTGGTGCCGCCGGAGAGGATCAGCTCCCCGGCCCGGCTCACCTCGCCGACCGCGGCGCCCCGGCCCTGGGTGGCGCCGAAGACCAGGTAGACCACGATCACGGTGAGGCTGGACAGCAGCGGCGCGATCACCGGCCAGGCGAAGCGGCGGTGCGCCTGGAGCACCCCGGTCAGCACGATGCCGATGCCGTACAGCGGCAGCTGGGGTGCGAAGACGCGCAGCATCCGGGCGCCCGCGGCCAGTTCCGCCGGGGAGCGGGCCTCGCTGATCACCGCGACGATCGGGTCGGCGAGCAGCGCGACCAGCACCGCCAGCGGCACCAGCAGGGTCACCGTCCAGGTCAGCAGCGCGCCGGTGGTGGCGGCCACCGCCGTCCGGTCGCCGGCCGCGACCGGTCCGGCCAGCAGCGGTACGACGAGACTGGCCAGGGCGCCCCCGGCGACGATCTCGAAGATGATGTTCGGGACGGTGTTGGCGATCACGTACATGCCGCCGAGGTCGCTCTGCTGCACGACCCAGGTGAACACGGCGGTCCGGCCGAAACCGGCGAGCCGGGCGACGACGGTGAGCACGGCGATGAGCGCGGCCGCTCCGGCCACCCGGCCGGCGCCGGCGAGGGGTGCCGGTCTGGTCACGTCAGTCGGTGCGCCGGCCCAGCGCGTCGAGCTCACGCAGTCCCGGGGTGCGCTGGATCACCTGGGTGAAGCTGACCTTCTCGCTGGCGGCGGTGAGCCCGGCCAGCGCGGCGAGGATCCCCGCCCGCCCGAGCGGCCCGCTGCGGGCGGCGAGTGCGACACCGAGCAGCGCGCCGAGCGCGTTGGCGCCGCTGTCGCCGACCATCACCCGCTCGTCCAGGTCGGCCTCCAGCAGCCCGGAGGCCGCGCCGAGGGCGCCGGCGGCGATGCCGCCGTGCGGGCCGCGGGTCAGCGGGGCGCCCAGCAGCAGGCCCGACTTCAGGGCCCGGCCGGGACGCAGGTCGAGCAGGTTGAGCAGGTTGGCGGTGCCGGCGATCACCCCGGCGCCGAGCAGTACGTCGACGGTGCGCCCGAGCGCGCCGTGGCGCTGCCGGCGGGGGTGCGCGGCGACCTCGGGGTCGGCGGCGAGCAGCGCGGCCGCGCCGAGGCCGACGGCGCCTACCCCGACGATCTTGACCAGGCCGGCGGTGACCCGCCCCTCACGCAGCGCCGCGAGGTGGCCGGTGAAGCCCTTGGCCGCCTTCTGCTCAGGACGCGCGCCGACCACGTCGTCGTAGAGCCCGACCGCGCCCGCGCCGGCCCCGGCGAGCAGGGCCGCGCCGCCGGCCGGGGCGCTGGGCGCGCCGAGCGCGGCCGCCGTGACGGCGCCGACGGTGAGCGCCGGGCCGGCCGCCAGGGTGACGGTCCGGCCGCGGAAGTTGGTCCGTTCCAGCGTCGGCGCGGGCGGCGCGATGGAGATCTCCCGCAGCGCGTAGCGGGCGGTGGCGGCTCCGGCGACGGCGACCAGCAGCCGCCCCAGGGCCCTCACGCGGCACCGCCGGACGGGACGCTCGGGTGGACTCCGGTCAGCCGGGTACGTGGTTCGCTCACTGGGGCAGTCTAGGCAACAGGGAGGCGTTGTCGGCGACGCCGTACTGCCCGGCCTTCTTCTCGGTGAGCTGCTGCACCAGCGCCAGGCTGGTGACCAGCTGGCCCTGTACGGTGTTGGCGTTGTCGACGGTGGAGATGGTCTGGGCGAGCACCGGGTCGGCCCGCACCACGGCGACCAGGTTGCCGCCGGCCGCGCCGTTGCCGGCGACCACGATCGCGCCGGTCCGGTCGAACTGCTCGGCGACCTTGACCACCGACTCGTCCTTGGTGGCGGAGTCCTTGTCGACGTACGGCTGCCCGTTGACCACCACCACGGCCTCGGCGGGCCCGGTGACCTTGTTCTCCGTGGTGAGGTACCCGGCGTTGGAGTACGCCGCCAGCACCGCCCGGCGGTCGGCCTCGGTGACGGTCGTGGCGCCCTGGGCGGGGTCGAGCAGGACGCTGGCCAGCAGCGCGCTGGAGGTCTCCACCCCGTTGCCGTTGCCCGGCAGCGCGGAGGCGGGCGCGGTGGGGCGGGCGGCGGTGACCGCCAGCTCCAGCAGGTTGGTGTTGTTGTCCGGGTCCACGTACTTGTCCTGCAGGTCGACCCGGCCGGTGACGTCGGCCCCGGCGAGCTTGAGCATCTCCAGCACGCCCTCGGTCTGGTCCCGGCCGGTGGGCATGCTCAGCACCAGCACCCGCTTGCCGGTGAGCTTGCCCGGCAGGACGACCTGCGCCATCTCGGCGGCGAAGTCCTCCTCCAGCTCCAACTCCTTCTGGAGGCTGTTGACCGACTGGCGCATCTGCTGGTTGTCCTTGCGCAGCGCGTTGACGTTCTCCTTGAGGGAGTCGGCCACCGGGCCGTTCAGGGCTGCCGTGCCGACCACCAGGCCGATCGCCAACGCCAGGAAGACCGCGGTCAGGGACACCACGTGGTACCGGAAGTTGATCACGCTTACTGCCTCTTGATCGGTCGGGGAGTCAGAAGAGCTGGCCGAGCTGGAACACGAAATTGTCCCACCACTCCGAGACCACGCCCAAATACGCCTTGCCGACGGTGGAGACCGCCACCGCGGAGGCCATCGCGGCGATCGCCGAGAGGACCAGCAGCAGCAGCGACGAGCCGGAGATGCTCTGCCGGTAGAGCCGGCTCACCCCCTTGGCGTCGACCAGCTTGCCGCCGACCTTCAACCGGGTGAGGAAGGTCGACGCCATCCCCCCGCGACCCTTGTCGAGGAACTCCACCAGGGTGGCGTGGGTGCCGACGGCGACCAGCAGCGAGGCGCCCTTCTCGTCGGCCAGCAGCATGGCGAGGTCCTCGCTGGTGGCGGCGGCCGGGAAGGTGATCGCCGGCACGCCCAGCCCGTTCACCCGGGCCAGGCCCGGCGCCCGTCCGTCCGGGTACGCGTGCACGATCACCTCGGCGCCGCAGCGCAGCACGTCGTCGGTGACCGAGTCCATGTCCCCGATGATCATGTCTGGGGTGTAGCCCGCCTCGACCAGCGCGTCCGCCCCGCCGTCCACGCCGATCAGCACCGGCTTGAACTCCCGGATGTACGGGCGCAGCACGTCCAGGTCGGCCTTGTAGTCGTAGCCCCGGACCACGATCAGGCAGTGCCGCCCCTGCACCTGGGTCTGGATGTCCGGTACGCCCACCCCGTCGAGCAGCAGGTCGCGCTCCTGGCGCAGGTAGTCCATGGTGTTGGCGGCGAACGCTTCCAACTGCACCGACAGGCCCTCCCGGGCGTCGGCCATCGCCTTGGCGACCGTCTCGACGTCCTGCAGCTCGCCGTGCGCCACCGGTTCGTCGCCGACGTAGACGGTGTTGCCCTCGATCCGCACGGTGTCGCCCTCGCGGATCTGCTCGAAGACCCCCTCCCCCAGGTCGTCCAGGAGCGGGATGCCGGCGGCGACCAGCACCTCGGGGCCGAGGTTGGGGTACCGGCCGGAGACCGACGGCTTGGCGTTGAGCACCGCGGCGACACCGACGGCGACCAGCGAGTCCGCGGCGACCCGGTCCAGGTCGACGTGGTCGATGACCGCGATGTCGCCGGGGCGGAGCCGGCCGGTCAGCCGCTTGGTACGGCGATCGAGGCGCGCGGTGCCGACGACTGAGCCCGGTTCGGCGTTCCGGGTCCGGCGCAACGTGGGTAGACGCATCGTGACCATCCTGGCATGTGGGGCAGGCTTTTCTGTCGCGACATGCCTGAGCAGGGCCGCCTACCCAGGGAAGCACACGAGAGCGCAGGCCGGTGTGCTTGCGCTCACAATCGTCATGCTCGGGGCCGCCTTTCCTTGGCCGCGACGGCCAGGAGCTCCTCGGCATGGGCGATACCCAGGTCCGAATCCGGCAAACCCGCGAGCATCCGCGCCAGCTCCCGGGCCCGCTCGGTGTCCTCCACCACCCGCACGCCGCTGGTGGTGACCGCTCCCCCGGTGTCCTTCGCCACCACCAGGTGCCGGTCGGCGAACGCGGCCACCTGCGGCAGGTGGGTGACCACCAGCACCTGGTGGCTGCGGGCCAGCCGGGCCAGCCGACGACCGATCTCCACCGCCGCCTGGCCGCCGACCCCGGCGTCCACCTCGTCGAAGACCAGCGTGGGCGGGCCCCCGGAACCGGCGAAGACCACCTCGATGGCGAGCATCACCCGGGACAGCTCACCGCCCGAGGCGCCCCGCTGCAACGGCAGGGAGGGCGCCCCCGGGTGGGCGAGCAGCCGCAGCTCCACCTCGTCGGCGCCGTCCGCGCCGACGCCGACCTCGGCGCCGTTGACGGTCAGGGTGGGCTCGCTCTTCCCCGCCGCGCGGGGCAGCACCGCCACCTCGATCCGGGCGTGCGGCATGGCCAGCCCGGCCAGCTCGACGGTGACCTGGTCGGCGAAGCGGGCTGCCGCCTCCTGCCGGGACGCCGACACCCGCCCGGCGAGGTCGGCCACCTCGCCGGCGAGCCGGGTGGCCTCCCGGTCCAGCTCGTCGAGGAGCTCGTCGGAGGTGTCGAGGTCCGACAGCCGGGTGCGGGCCCGCTCGGCCCAGGCGACCACCCCGTCGACGTCGTCGGCGTACTTGCGGGTCAGCGCGCGCAGAGCGGCCCGCCGCTCGTAGATGGTCTGCAACCGGGCCGGGTCGGCGTCCAGGGACGCGAGGTACGCCGACAGCTCCGCCGAGACGTCGCCGACCAGCGTCGCCGCCTCCTCCAGCCGGGCCGCCAGCTCGCCGAGGGCCGGATCGGTGCCGGCCTGCGCCTCCAGGGTGCGCCGGGCGGCGCCCAGCAGCGCGGTCGCGTCGGGCGTCTCGTCGGTCGCATCGACCCCACCGGCGACGCACTGGTGGGCCAGCTGCGCCGCGGTGCGCAGCCCCTCGGCGTGCTCCAGCCGCTGCGCCTCGGCCTTGAGCTCGTCGTCCTCGCCGGGCTGCGGGTCGACCCGGGTGATCTCGTCCAGGCCCAGCCGCAGCAGGTCGGCCTCCTGGTTGCGCGCGCGGGCGTTGCGCCGCCGGTCGGCCAGGTCGTCGACGACGTGCCGCCACCGCCCGTACGCCTCGCGCAGCGCGTCGAGCAGCTTCTCGTGCTCCGGGCCGGCGAACCGGTCCAGCGCGGCCCGCTGCTCCGCCGGACGGAGCAGGCGCAGCTGGTCGGACTGGCCGTGCACCGCCACCACCTGCTCGCCGACCTCGCCGAGCATCGACACCGGCATGCTCCGGCCGCCCAGGTGCGCGCGGGAGCGGCCCTCCAGCGTGACCGTGCGGCTCATCAGCAGCGAGCCGTCCTCGTCGGGCTCCCCACCGGCGTCGACGATCCGGGCGTGCACCGTGTCGGCGACCCGACCGGCCAGGCGCAGCCGCCCCTCGACCACCGCCCGGCCCGGCGCGGCGCGGACCCGCCCGGCGTCGGCGCGGCCACCGAAGAGCAGGCCCAGACCGGTCACCACCATGGTCTTGCCGGCACCGGTCTCGCCGGTGATGACGTTCATCCCGCCGGTCAACGGCAGCGTCGTGTCGTCGATGACGCCCAGTCCGGTGATGCGCAGCTCTTCCAGCACAGCACCCGACAGTAGACGCGGCCCCCGACAGTTGACCAGCCGACGCGGGCGCCCCGGGGGCCGCCCGTACGATCACCGGTCGTGGAGAGGACGAGCGTCGGAGGGCAGGTGCTGCGGATACTCGGCCTGGGCGAGGACGAGGAGCGGGTCTACCGGGCGCTGCTGCGGCTCTGCGCCGCGCACCCGGCGGAGCTGGCCCGGCAACTGGCGTGGCCGGCCGACCGGCTCGGCCGGGCGCTGGACGCGCTGCGGGACCGGGGGCTGGTCACGCCCGCCGGCGTCGGACCCGACTCGCCGCTGCGGCCCCTGCCGCCGGACGTGGCCCTCGGCGACGAGCTGCTGCGCCAACAGCAGTCGCTGGACTCCGCCCGCCGCCGGGTCGCTCAGCTGACCGAGGAGTACCGGGCCGGCGTCCGGCGCCACGACGCCGACCACCTGGTGGAGATAGTCACCGGCGCCGACGCGTTGCGCGCCCGGCTGCGCCGGTTGCAGGACGACGCCCGCACCGAGGTGCTGTGGTTCTGCCGGGCCAACCCGCTGGCCATGCCCGGCCCGGAGAACGTGGAGGAGTTCGCCGCGCTGGCCCGCGGGGTCAGCTACCGGGCGATCTACGAGCGGGATCTGCTGACCGAACCGGGCGCCCTGGCCGACGTGGAGAAGGCGGTGGGCAGCGGCGAGCAGGCCCGGGTCATCGACCGGCTTCCGGTCCGGCTGGCCATCGCGGACCGGACCACCGCGGTCTGCCCGCTGGTGCCCGACCGGGCCAGCGGCGCGCCGAGCGCCGCGCTGATCGGCCGCAGCCAGCTCCTCGACGCCCTGCTGGCCCTCTTCGAGACCCACTGGCTCGCGGCCACCCCGCTGCGGCCCGGGACGGGACCGCCGCCCGACGACGGCGGCCCCGGCGCGGACGAGCGGTTGCTGCTCTCGCTCTTCGTCGCCGGGGTGCCGGACAAGTCGATCGCCTCGCAGCTCGGCGTGAGCCGGCGCACCGTCCAGCGGCGCCTCGCCGACCTGATGACCCTGGCCGGGGTGGACACCCGGCCGGGGCTGGCCTTCCAGGTCGCCCGGCGGGGCTGGATCTGAACGGGGTCCGGGCGGGGCGGCTCGGCGCCGCCCCGCCCGACCTGGTCAGCGCAGGCCGTACGCGTCGACCACGGTCTGGTCGACGGTGTTCCCGGCCCGGTCGCGGGCGTGGGCCCGCAGCGACACCGTGCCGTGCCCGGCGGGCACCTGCGCGGTGAACCGGGTGCCCGAGCCGCGCACCGGCACGGTCCGCCAGTTCTGCCCGCCGTCGAACGACACCTCGACCCGCAGGCTGGTGCCGGTCGGCGCCGGTACGCCCGCCGGCTGGCGCAGCGTCAGCTCCAGCTGGTGCGGACGGCCGCCGGCGACCTCACCGCGCAGGTCGGCCGGGACCCGGTAGTCGACCTGGAGCAGCGGCAGCGGCTGGGCGGTCTCCCCGGCCGGGCGGGCCGAGGTGAACTCCCAGGCCGTCTCGGTCCGGGTCGCCCAGCGCCAGTCCTCCGAGGCGCGCCGGGTGGTCAGGTCCAGCCGGTAGCGGGCCGCCGCCGCGGTGGTGGACACCGGGGCCCAGCCGTCGGAGAGGTCGGCGATCTGCTGCCCGTCGCGGCTGAGCCGCGCCTCGACGTCGTCCTGCTCCTCGCCGAAGCCGGCCGGGGCGTGGTGCCCTTCGGCGTCGACGAACTCGGCGACCCGCAGGTCGAGCGTGTCCCCGGTGCGGGTGGGCACCGGCGCTCCGCCGGTGGCCGGCACGGCCGGCCGGACGACCGGGGCGTACCAGCTCTCGGTCGCCCGGTCGTCGCCGGTGTACCGCCGGGCCTGCTCGGTGAGGCCGCCCAGGAGCGGACCCCAGTCCGACCACATGAGCTTGTGCAGCACCCGGTGCTGCCACCAGGAGTCACCGGCGCTGACGTACTCCCGCCGGACGGTGCCGGTCTGCACGATCCGCTGGTCGTCGACCATGGTGACCGTCTGCCACGGACGCCAGCCGAACCGCTGCTCGGTGGCCCAGTCGAGCCCGCCGGTCTCGCCGTAGCGGGCGGTCACCTCGGCGGTGTTCTCCGCGGTCACCGTGTGCGTGATCCGCTCCGGGATCCGGTCCGCGGAGACCTGGAACACGTCGTACAGGTAGGGGCTGTTCGCGGTGAGCGTGAGTTCCAGCGTCGCGCTGCCGGTCCTGGCCGCGGCGATCATCCGCTGCCCGTCGTCGTGGGCCACCGCCATCGCCGGGACGGGCAGCCGCTCCCCGGCCGGACGCCAGACCGTCCACGCGCTGAAGTCCGCCGGGCGGACCACGAGCACCGCCGCCGCGCCGGCCGCCGCGGCCGCCGTCACCTGGTCGTTCTCGGACACGTCCGGGCTGGCGGTGAGGAGCACGGCCGCCCCACGGGCGCGCGCCAGCTCACCCGCGGTCCCGGTGCCGGCGAAGACCAGCGGGAGCTTGCGCCGGCCGGCGGGCGCCGGCGAGTGGCCCATCAGGTTGATGTCCAGCGGGCCGGACACCCCGGTGATCCGGGCGTCCACCATCGGCGCGACCAGCTGCCACCGGGAGGCGAACTCGAACTCGCCGGAGCGCACCGGCCGGGTCGGGGTGACGTTGAGCTGCTGAACCGTGCTGAACGCCATCACCGAGTGGTCGACCTGCCGGCCGTTGCCGAAGACCCGGTGCTCGTAGAAGTTGAGCGCCGCCCGCTGCTCGGTCGGCTTCGGGGTCTCGATCCGCACGGGCGTGCCCTTGCGCGGGTCGAGCACCACGGTGACGTCCCGGTCGACGATCAGCTCCGGGTCGGTGACCAGGGTGAGCTGCTCGTCCAGCGGAACGCCGTGCTCGATGAGCGACTGCAGCAGGTACGGGCCCTCCTCCACCTGGGTCCTGATCACTTTGCCGGGAAGGAGGTAGTCGAGCAGGTCCGAGTCGGAGTGCTCACCGAAGAGCGTGACCACCGGCGCCATCCCCGGCTTGCCGGCCATGTCCAGCGCGCGCAGGGTGACGGTGTGGATCGGGCCGCTCAGGGTGAGCGCGACGGCGGTGCGGACCGTGACCCCGTCCGCGCCGGTCGCCACCAGCCAGCCACCGTACGTGCCGCGGTCCAGCTTCGCCGGGTCGGCGCGCAGCGGAACGGCGACGCTGCCGCCGGCCGGGACGGTGACCTCGGTACCCACCGAGACGCCGTCCGGCTCAGCCGTGTCGGTGTCGAGGTTGCGCAGCTCCAGCGCCAGGCGCAGGGTCTGCGCGGCGGCGGTGCCGTTGGTGTACGTCACGGTCCGCTCGACCGCCGCCGCGCCGGTGGCCAGCCGACCGAAGTCGACGGTGGCCGAACCGTACATCCGCTGGGTCAGCGCCCGCGGCACGTCGACCCGGCCGGTGCCCTGCTCGAAGACGGTCAGCCCCGGCGTCGGCTTCGTGGTGCTGACCAGCGCGTCCTTGAGCTGGCCGGCGGTCCAGTCGGGGTGTTCCTGGGCGAGGATCGCGGCCGCGCCGGCGATGTGCGGGGTGGCCATGGAGGTGCCGTTGGCCCGGGTGTACGCCTCGCCCACCGCGGTGCCCATGCTGGTGCCCGCGGCCCGGGCGGCGACGATCCCGACGCCGGGCGCGGTGATCTCCGGCTTCACGCCGCCGTCACCGATGCGCGGGCCGCGGCTGGAGAAGTCCGCCAGCTTGTCGTCGCGGTCCACCGCGCCGACGGTGAGGGCCGCGTTGGCGGCGCCCGGCGAGCCGACGGTGTTCGCCGCCCCCTCGTTGCCCGCGGCGACGACGAAGAGCGCGCCGGTCTCGGCGCTCAGGTCGTTGAGCGCCTGGCTCATCGGGTCCGTGCCGTCGGTCGGGTTCCCGCCGAGGCTCATGTTGATCACCTTCGCGCCGGAGCGGGCGGCCCACTCCATGCCGGCGATGATCCCCGAGTCGTAGCCGGAACCCGAGTCGTCGAGCACCTTGCCGACCAGCAGCCGCGCGCCCGGCGCGACGCCCTTGCGCAGCCCGTCGGAGGCGTCGCCGCCGCCGGCGATGGTGGACGCCACGTGGGTGCCGTGGCCGTGCCCGTCCTGCGCGCTGCCGGTGCCGCTGAAGTCCTTCGCCTCGACGATCCGGCCGGCCAGGTCGGGGTGGTTCGCGTCGACGCCGGTGTCCAGCACCGCGACCTCGACGCCCGCGCCGTCGCGCCCGGCCGCCCAGGCCGCCGGCGCGCCGATCTGCGGCACGCTGTGCTCCAGGTCCGCGTGGACCCGCCCGTCCAGCCAGACCCGGTCGATGCCGGCGCCGAGCCGGGCCGGCGCGCCGGCGGCGGTACGCGCCGACGGCGTGCCGCGCAACGTCGTCCACAACCCGCCGAGGTCGCTCCTGCCGACCTTCAGCGCGGCGCCGTTGATGCTCTCCAACGGCCGGGCGGCGGTGGCTCCGGCGAGCGGACGGACCCGCCCACCGGCCGGCTGCTGGTAGCGCACGATCAGCGGCAACGCGCCCTGGGCGGCGTCGCCGTACCCGTCGGCGACGAGTTCCTGCACGTCGAACAGGTCCGAGTCGAGCACCCCGGCGGAGACGTACGGAATGACGTCGCTGGGCAGCACCCGCAGCCCGCCGTCGGCCTGGATGGTCTGGAAGGTGATCCGCTCCCGGCCGGGGCCGGGGTGGACGGTGGCGGCGACCCGGCCGGAGGCGGCGGGCGCGAGCTCCACCTGGTCGCCGGTGATCAGGGTGACGCGGGCGGGCGCGGCGCCCGGGGCGGTCGTGGCCGGACTCGGGCCACTGGGCCGGGCGGGCGGGTCGGCGGACGCCGGTACGGCGAGCCCGACCACCAACGCGCCGACCGCGCCGGCACTGAGCCAGCGTGGGGACCGGTGCATGCGATGCTCCTCTACTCCGGGGCCGGCCTCGGGGAGGTCGGCCCACCGGAGTCTGCGCCGAAGATCATCCGTTGGTCACTAGGGCGGCCGCGCCGCACCGGCGACATGTCGCCAGGTGGACACGGGGCAGCCGCGACCCGAGCGCCGCGTGTCCGGCACGTTGCCGGCGTACCACGGGCCGGGCGACCGGTGGCGTCGGCCGCACCGCCCGACGGGCGCTCAGCGCCGGCTGCCGCGCCAGCCCTGCACCGGCAGCGCGAACTTCGCCACCAACCGGTCGGTGAACGGCCGGGCCCGCAGCCGGACGATGCGCACCGGCAGCGCCCCGCGACGCACCGTCACGCGCGCGCCCGGAGGCAGGTCGAAGACCCGACGACCGTCGCAGGAGAGCACCGCCAGGGTGGTGAACGGGTCCACGGTGATGGAGAACGTCGAGTCCGGCGCGGTCACCAACGGCCGGCTGAACAGCGCGTGCGCGCTGATCGGCACCAGCAGCAGGGCCTCCACCTCCGGCCAGACCACCGGCCCGCCACCGGAGAACGCGTACGCGGTGGAGCCGGTAGGGGTCGCGCAGACCACGCCGTCGCAGCCGTACCGGGACAGCGGCCGGCCGTCCACGTCCACGAGCAGCTCCAGCATCTGGGCCCGCTCGCCCTTCTCGACGCTGATCTCGTTGAGCGCCCACGACTCGATGGTCGGCCCGCCGTCGAACTCGGCGGTCACGTCGAGGGTGAGCCGTTCGTCCACCGTGTAGTTGCGCCCCACCACGTCGCGGACCGCCACGTCCAGGTCGCCGATCTCCGCCTCGGCCAGGAAGCCGACCTTGCCCAGGTTGATGCCGAGCAGCGGCACCTTGGCCGGCCGGGCCAGTTCGGCCGCGCGCAGGAAGGTGCCGTCCCCGCCGAGGGCGAAGACGATCTCGGCGCCCTCGGCGGCCTCCGGGCCGGTCACCGGAACCACGCCAGGCAGGTCGAGGTCGTCGGCCTCCTCGGCCACCACCCGCACCTCGAAGCCGGCGGAGATCAGGTCGGCGGCGACGGCCCGGGCGTGTTCGGTGCTGCGCCGGCGACCGGTGTGCGTCACCAGCAGCGCGGTGCGGCTCACCGGGCCACCCGCTCGTCCGTGCCGCAGGGGCCCATACCGTCGCTCTGGCTCACCGGACCAGCCTCTCCTCTGCCGCTCACCCTGTCACCACCCCCGCTGACGTCCGCCGGCAGGTCACCGGCGAGGGCAGGGCCCTCGGGCCCGGCCGCCACCACGGCGCGGACCCGGTCGGGGTCGGCCGCCGGGGCGTCCCGGCGTAACCATACGAAGAACTCGACGTTGCCGCTCGGTCCTGGCAGGGGGCTGGCCGCCACGTCCGCCAGGCCCAGCCCGAGCCCGGCCGCGGTGGCGGCCACGTCGAGCACCGCCTCGGCGCGCAGCGCCGGGTCGCGGACCACGCCGCCGGCGCCCACCCGTTCCCTGCCCACCTCGAACTGCGGCTTGACCATCAGCGCCAGGTCGCCGTCGGCCCGGGTGCAGCCGGCCAGCGCCGGCAGCACCAGGCGCAGCGAGATGAACGACAGGTCGGCCACGGTGAGGTCCACCTCGCCGCCGATGACCTCCGGGGTCAGCGTACGGACGTTGGTGCGTTCGAGGACCCGTACGCGCTCGTCGGTGCGCAGCGGCCAGGCGAGCTGGCCGTAGCCGACGTCCACCGCGACCACCTCGGCGGCGTCGGCGCGCAGCAGCACGTCGGTGAAACCGCCGGTGGAGGCGCCGGCGTCGAGGCAGCGCCGCCCGGCGACGGTGAGCCCGCCCGGCGCGAACGCGGCGAGCGCGCCGGCCAGCTTGTGCCCGCCCCGGGAGACGTACTCGGAGCCGGGGTCCTCCCCGGTGACCAGCAGCGGATCGGCCGGGTCGACCATCGCGGCGGCCTTGCGCGCCGGCACGCCGCGCAGCTGGACCCGGCCGGCCTCCACCAGCGCGGCGGCCTGCTCGCGGGAGCGGGCCAGGCCGCGACGGACGAGTTCGGCGTCGAGTCGGGTACGACGTGCCATGGGGTGGTTCTCCGGTCGGTTCAGGCCTGGTCGATGGTGGCGAGGGTCTCCCGCAGCGTCTGGTAGGCCGCCTCGTACTGGGCGATCTGATCGGCCGGCGGGAGCCCCTCGGCGTTGATCATCGCCTGGACGGCGGCGTCGACGGCCGGGTGGTGGCCCTCGTCGACGTCCTCAGCCGGCCCGGGGTGCGGCGGCGGGCCCGGGCGGGCACCCGGCGGGCCGGGACGCGCGCTGTCCGTCGCCCCGTGACGGGCGTCCGGCGGGGGCCCCGGGCGAGGGCCGGGCCGGACGTGCGGCGGCGGGCCGGGTCGGAACGGGCCGGTCACCGGCGAATCCCGCCGCGGGCGGGCGCGGTCACTGCTCGCCGCCGGTGGTGCGCTTCCGCGGGGCGGCCTTCTTCGCCGGCGGGACCGCGCCCTCGCCCGAGGTGCCGGCCAGGGCGGACGGCGCCCGCTTGGCGACGGCCTTCTTCGCCACCGCCTTCTTCGCCACCGCCTTGGTCGGGGCGGGCACCGGGACGTCGGCGCCGCCCGCCCCGGCCGGGGACGGGGCGCCCGGGGCAGCGCCGGACGGCGCGCCGCTCGGACCGCCGGTGGGCTCGTCGGACGCGGACGGACCCGCGGTGGACGGTCCTCCCTTGGCCTCCCGGAGCTGCCGTTCCAGCTCGTGCACCCGGCGGGTCAACTCGGCCACCTCGTCGGCGGTGGCGAGCCCCACCGCGCCGAGCGCCCGGTCCACCTCGAAGCGCACCAGCTTGGTCAGCGCCTCCCGGTTCGCCGTACCGGTGGAGACGAGTTCCTCGGCGAGCGCCTGCAACTGGGCGGCGGTGGCGCCACCCGTGCCGACCACCCGACGCACGGCGTCCTGGGCCTTCTTCCGGGGCGCCTCCGTCAGGCCCATGGCCAGCTCGAGGTAGGCGCGCCACGCGTCCTGCATGCCTGAGTCCTTCCGCGGGGCGGGGGTGTGCGGGTCTCACGCTACCGGGCGCCCCCGGGAACCCGTTGCGGTACGGTGCCGGGGAACGGCGTGGCGGGCGTGAGGAGACGAAGTGGCCGGCGTGGACGAGTGCCGAGAGGCGTTGCGGGAGCTGGCGGCCCGGCTGGACCGGCACGCCGACATGCAGGAGCGCATCGACCTGAACCGCACCCTCGCCTGCCGGGTCACCGACCTCGGGACCGCGTTCCACGGCCGGCTCGAAGGTGGCCGGCTGGTCGACCTGGCCGACGGCGACGACCCCAAAGCCAAGATCGCGTTGGTGACCGGAAGCGACGACCTGATCGCACTGGTACACGGTCAGCTAGACATCACCAAGGCGGTCGCCGCCCGCCGGATCTCCATCAAGGCCAACCCGTTCGACCTGTTGAAGCTCCGCAAGCTGCTCTGAGCGCCGCCCCGTCGGGGACCTGCCGGGGCGGGACGGTCAGGCCGGAAGGCCGAGGGCCGCGAGGACCCGCTCCGCCTCGGGTGACGCCGGCCGCACGGCCGACTCCCCCGCCGCCCACGCGGCGGCGCAGAGCGCGGCCAGCGCGTCCAGCGGCCGTCCGGCGCCGCGCAGTTCCAGCCCACCCGCCACCGGGGCGGTGGACCAGCCGCCGACCGCCGGCTCGCCGGGGACCCGGATCACGGCCGCCGGGTCGAAGAGCCCGGCCAGGTCCCGGGCGACGTACGTCGGCCGCCGCTCCTCGGGCGCCGCCAGCAGCTCGGGCACGTCGCTGACCCCGGTCAGCACCAGCAGGCTGTCCAGCCCGGCGCGGCGGGCACCCTCGATGTCGGTGTCCAGCCGGTCGCCCACCACCAGCGTCCGGCCCTCGCCGGCCCGGCGGGCGGCGGTGGCGAAGAGCGCCGGTTCGGGCTTGCCGACCACCAGGTCCGGCGGCCGGTTCAGGGCGTGCCGCAACGCGGCCACCAGGGACCCGTTGCCGGGCAGCGGGCCACGCCCGCTGGGCAGGGTCCGGTCGGTGTTGGTGGCGACCCAGGTCGCTCCGGCCCGGATGGCGACCGACGCCTCGGCCAGGTCGACCCAGCCGACCTGCGGGCCGTACCCCTGCACGACCGCGGCGGGTGACTCGTCGGCCCGGCTGACCGGGGTGAGCCCGGCGGCGCGGATCTCGGCGCGCAGCGCCTCCGCCCCGACCACCAGCACGGCGGCCCCGGCGGGCAACCGGTCGCGCAGCAGCTCGGCGGCGGCCGCGGCGGAGGTGAGCACCTCCTCCGGCCGCGCCACGACGCCCATGCCGGTGAGCAGTTCGGCGACCTCGCTGGAGCGGCGGGAGGCGTTGTTGGTCGCGTACGCCACGGCCCGGCCGTCGGCGCGCAGCCGTCCGACGGCCTCGACCGCGCCGGGGATCGGCCGGTCGATCAGGTAGATCACGCCATCCAGGTCGAACACGACCAGGGCGTACCCGTCGACCAGCCGATCCCCGGCGCCATCGGTCATCGCTGGTCCGGCTCCTCGTCGGCGCCGGCCGGGCGAGCGGGCGCGGTCGGCGCGTCGCCGGCCGGGTTCCCGGCCTCCGGCGCGGACGCCGTCGACTCGTCAGCGGGCGCGTCCCCGTCGAGGTCGTCGTCCTCGTCGTCCCGGTCGCCCTCGTCGTCCCGGTCGTCCTCGTCCTCGAGGTCGTCCTCGTCCTCGAGGTCGTCCTCGTCCTCGAGGTCGTCCTCGTCCTCGAGGTCGTCCTCGTCCTCGAGGTCGTCCTCGTCCTCGAGGTCGTCCTCGTCCTCGAGGTCGTCCTCGTCCTCGAGGTCGTCCTCGTCCCGGTCGTCGTCGAGGTCGTCGTCGTTCTCGTCCCGGTCGAGGTCAGCGGCGGCACCGACGAGGTCGGCGTCCGGACGCGCCGGCACGGCACCGGGGGTGCCCGGGCCGGCGGCGATCTCCTCGCCCGACTCGTCGTCCTCGTCGTCGCCCTCGATCACCACGCCGTCGAGTTCGAGCAGCCGCTCGGCCGCGTCGGTCTCACCGTCGGTGTCCACGTCGGCGGCGCGGGAGAACCACTCCCGGGCCTCCTCGCGCCGGCCGACCGCGAGCAGCGAGTCGGCGTACGCGTAGCGCAGCCGGGCCGTCCACGGCTCGGTCGCCTCGGCGGTCAGCTCGGGAACCTGGAGCATCGCGACCGCGGCGTCCTTCTGGCCGAGGTCACCCCGCGCGCCGGCGGCCACGATCAGCAGCTCGATGGCGACGAGCTGATCGAGCTTCTCCCGATCCGCGCCGCGGAACAGGTCGATCGCCCGCTCGGGGCGACCCAACGCGCGCTCACAGTCGGCGAGCACCGCCAGGTGGCTCTGCAGCCCGGTCATCCGGTGGTACGTCCGCAGCTCGGCGATCGCCGTCTGCCACTCCCCGGCGTGGTACGCGGCCAGCCCGACCGCCTCCCGCACCGCGGAGATCCGCGAGGCGAGCCGCCGTGCCGCCATCGCGTGGGCGAGCGCCTCGGCCGGGTCCTCGTCGATCAGCTGACCGGTCGCGACCAGGTGCCGGGCGACGGTCTCCGCCACCGGCTTGTTCAGCGAGAGCAGCTCGGCCCGGACGGCGGTGTCGAGGTCGCTAGCGGAGATCTCGTCCGGCAACGCCGGCGCGGCCGTACGGCCCCCCTCGACCTCGTCGCGACGCTCCCGGTCGGGGCCGAAGCCCTCTCGGCGGCGGTCGTCGAACCCGCCGCGGTCGTCGCGACGCGGCCGGTCGCCGTAGCCACCCCGCTCGCCGTAACCGGCGCGGTCCCCGTGCGGCCGGTCGCCACCGCGGTAGCCACCCTCACGGGGCGCGCCGCCCTCACGACGGTCGCCACCACGGAAACCGCCCTCACGCGGAGCGCCACCACGGAAGCCACCCTCACGGGGCGCGCCGCCCTCACGACGGTCACCACCACGGAAACCGCCCTCACGGGGCGCGCCGCCCTCACGACGGTCACCACCACGGAAGCCGCCCTCGCGGGGCGCGCCGCCCTCACGACGGTCACCACCACGGAACCCACCCTCGCGGGGCGCGCCACCCTCACGGCGGTCACCGCCGCGGTAGCCGCCTTCACGCGGCGGGCCACCCCGGAAGCCACCCTCACGCGGCGCGCCGCCCTCACGACGGTCACCGCCACGGAAGCCACCCTCGCGGGGACCGGAACGGAAGCCGCCCTCACGGCGGTCACCGCCACCGAAGCCACCCTCACGGCGGTCACCGCCACGGAAGCCACCCTCGCGCGGGGCCTCGCCGTCGCGGCGGAAGCCACCCTCACGGGGACCGGATCGGAAGCCGCCCTCACGCGGGGCGCCACCCTCACGACGGTCGCCACCACGGAAACCGCCCTCACGGCGGTCACCGCCACGGAAGCCACCCTCGCGCGGGGCCTCGCCGTCGCGGCGGAAGCCACCCTCACGGGGACCGGATCGGAAGCCGCCCTCACGCGGGGCGCCACCCTCACGACGGTCGCCACCACGGAAACCGCCCTCACGGCGGTCACCGCCACGGAAGCCACCCTCGCGCGGGGCCTCGCCGTCACGGCGGAAACCACCCTCGCGCGGACCGGATCGGAAGCCGCCCTCACGACGGTCACCGCCACCGAAGCCGCCCTCGCGACGCTCACCGCCACGGAAGCCACCGCCACGGGGGCCATCGCCGTCGCGGCGGAAGCCACCCTCACGCGGCGCGCCACCCTCACGACGCTCGCCACCACGGAAACCGCCCTCGCGGCGGTCGCCGCCACGGAAGCCACCTTCACGCGGCGCGCCACCCTCACGGCGGTCGCCGCCACGGAAGCCGCCCTCACGCGGCGGGCCACTCCGGAAGCCACCTTCGCGCGGCGCACCGCCCTCACGGCGGTCGCCGCCACGGAAGCCACCCTCACGCGGGGCGTCGCCGTCCCGGCGGTAACCACGGGAGTCGCCGTCGCGGGTACCGGAGCGGAAGCCGCCCTCACGGCGGTCACCGCCGCGGTAGCCGCCGGCGTCACGTCCACCGCGGTCGTCGCGGTCTCCGCGGTACGGCGGACGGTCGTCCCGGCGCGGGGCAGCGCCCCGGCCCTCCGGACGGTCGGCGCGGTCTTCGTTGCGACGCGGACGATCTCCGCCCTGCGGTCCTGAACTCACAGGTACATCCTTCCTCATTGCGCCACCAAAGGCGCTACGCAGTCGAGGGCCGACCCGAATGGGGCGGCCCTCGACTGGAAGATTGTCCGGCGGCGTCCTACTCTCCCACACCCTCCCGAGTGCAGTACCATCGGCGCTGGAGGGCTTAGCTTCCGGGTT